>CAWGBP010000023.1:0-107414 GCA_963820835.1 Pirellulales bacterium
CGGCATCCCATGCAATGAATGGTGCTTTTGGCAATTCCGGCGTGCAGCCGTTGCTCCTTCTAAATCGGGCCGACCAAACTGGCGGCTTGGTTAGGGCAAAATCATAATTATTCTTGTGCAGTATGCTGGAAGAATTCTGGAGTATGTAAACGTTTAGTGCATACTCATGAGCTGCGTTGGTCGCCCACTCTAAGTAAACGCTCGTAATGGAAAACGCTGCAATCATCAAGATCGGCAGCGTGATCGCGATGTCGAGATCGAAAAAGCCGCCACATCAGGTTAAATCGGCAAAGGAAGCTCCAGGTGCCGAGCAATCGAGTTTGGAAACCGTCGTTGGGGGTTGGCTATTACTGATTGGCCTTGTGCTGATTGTGTATTGGCCGGCTTTGAGTGGCAGTTTCTTGTGGGACGATGATCGCCACGTGCCGCGGGAAGCACTGCGATCGCTACATGGATTGTCGCGTATTTGGTTCGATCTAGAGCGCGACTCAGCAATACTATCCGCTCTTGCACAGTTGGTTTTGGCTCCAGTGGCATTTATTCGGCGATAACACGCTGGGCTACCACCTGGTGAATTTGCTGATGCATGCGCTGGATGCTTGCCTCGTGTGGATGATCGTACGCAAGCTGAGAATTCCCGGGACATTTTTGGCGGCCGCCATCTTTGCCGTACATCCGGTGCAGGCGGAATCGGTGGCGTGGATCTCAGAACAGAAAAACACGTTGTCGGCCCTGTTTTATCTGAGTGCAATTCTCGTTTATCTGCGATTTGACAAATCGCGCGACACGTCGTCATATGCCCTGTCGCTGGCGCTATTCGTATTAGGGCTATTGTGCAAGACGATCACCGCGACACTCCCGGCGGCGCTATTGGTAATTTTTTGGTGGAAGCGTGGAAAACTGTCTTGGAAAAACGATGTGTTGCCGCTGGCGCCGTTGTTCGTTGTTGGCGCGGCGGCTGGCCTATTCACCGCTTGGGTGGAGCGCACACTGATCGGCGCGGAAGGGGTGAATTTCGAATTCACTTTCCTGGAGCGAATCTTATTGGCCGGGCAGGTTCCCTGGTTCTATTTGAGCAAGCTGGCATGGCCCGCGAATTTAATATTTGTCTATCCGCGTTGGACGTTAAACACGGGTGTCTGGTGGCAGTGCATATTTTTCGCAGCAACAGTTGGAGCGACATTTTTGCTGTGGAAGTTGCGACGGCGATGGCGCGGGCCGTTGGCCGGTTGGCTATTCTTCCTAGGCACATTGTTTCCGGTACTGGGCTTTCTGAACGTGTATCCGTTTATCTTTTCCTACGTCGCCGATCATTTTCAGTACTTGGCGAGTCTGGGAATTATCGTTCCATTCGCTGCCGGGCTAACTCTGGCCGCAAAACATTGGCTGCAGCCAGTTGAGCGATTACCGCAATCGAATGCCAGCTTGCGCAGTCTTATTGAAGTGCCTTGGCTCGCTCCTGCGCTAGCTGTTTTGTTGGTTTGTGCGCTGGGCGGCATCGCACGAGCACAAGCCAAAATGTACAGCGACTCGATCGCGCTGTATCGAAGCACCATCGAACGAAACCCCGATTGCTGGCTGGCGGCCAACAACCTCGGCACTGAGTGGCTGAAAGCGGGAAAGCAGCAAGAGGCGATCGAGTGTTTTCGAACCGCTATAAAAATTCGATCAAATTATTACGCAGCCTACGATAATCTGGCGCTGCACTCGTATCGATTGGTCAAATTGAGGCAGCGATTCCAGAATTCGAGTGCGCTTTGGAGATCAAGCCTACCTATGAACGTGCGCACCACAATCTTGGGCTGGCTTACGAGCAGCTCGGAGATTTGGAGGCGTCGCTTGGTGAGTTTGAGAAGACGTATGCGCAGGATGACGCGCTCTTGCGGTCGCATTTCAATGCGGCCAATGTGCTGGTGAAATTGAATCGGCCGCAAGAAGCGGTCGAGCAATATCGGCAGGCGCTTGAGTTGGAGCCGCGCTTCGCGGCAGCGCATTTTAACTTGGCCAATACGCTGGCGGGCTTGGGAAAGACGGCAGAAGCGATCGGCGAATATCGGTTGGCCATCGACAATGATGCGAGTTATCGCGATGCCCATTACAATTTGGCCAATACGCTTTTGCAAAGCGGCCAGCCGGCCGAAGCGGTGGAGCATTATTTGGCCGTGCTGCGTTTAGACCCTCAGTATGCCGCGGCCGATGCCAACTTGGCAGTGGCCTACGGGCAACTGGGGTGCGCAGCGGAAGCGATGACCGCGGCCCAGCAGGGAATCGAAATTGCGCAGGCCAACGGCGACGAAGCCCTGGCGACAGGTATTACAAACTGGCTCAAAGTGCTTCGTGCGAAGCAATCGCCCAGCAACTGATCTGAATATTGATTTTCTAAGACACCTAGCCCCAACGTGTCGCCCATCAACCTAGCCCATCGCTCCCTAAATCGTGGCACAGCAGCTTCCAGCTCGTCCGGTCTAATAGGCTGGGGTGCGGCACTGTTGTTGATCGTTGCTACAGCGGCAGTTTATTGGCCCGCAATGCGCGGCGAGTTCATATTGGACGACGATGTGTACCTGACAAACTCTCCGATTATCAAAGCTAGTGATGGACTATACCGCTTTTGGTTCACGCTCAATACGCTCGATTATTATCCTGTTTCAAATTCATCGCTGTGGTTGGAGTGGCGATTGTGGGGCATGAACCCGACGGGCTACCACGTTACTAACCTAGTGTTGCACATTGCCTCAGCACTCTTGCTTTGGGCGATATTGCGCAAGCTGGCAACCCCGGGGGCATTTCTAGCTGCGCTGTTATTTGCCGTGCATCCGGTGAATGTCGAATCGGTGGCTTGGATTGCTCAACGTAAGAACACCATGGCGCTGTTGTTCTTCCTGCTGTCGATCTGGTGGTATTTGCGCAACGAACAATTGCGAAGCACGTTGACGGAGAGGGGAGAAGTAAGCCTGGCGGAATTGCCTTTCTGGAACAAAATCTTTCGGACGTCCTATCGATATTGGCTAAGTTTGCTGGCATTTGTACTGGCGATGCTCAGTAAGGGGTCGGTAGCAATACTGCCCGTGATCTTATTGGGCATGGTGTGGTGGTGCCGGCGGCGAATTACGCGACGCGATCTGGTCAGGAGCCTGCCGTTTTTCTTCGTGGCGATTGGCTTGACCTGCTTGCACATTTGGTGTCAGACACGCGGAGGAGAAGTTGTCATCCGAGAGGTCGGCATGGTGGATCGGCTCGTGGGTGCTGGCGCCGCGCCATGGTTCTATTTGTCGAAAGCACTGCTGCCGATCAACCTGTTATTTATCTATCCCCAATGGTCCATTGAAACGAGCGACTGGCGGTGGTGGTTGCCGCTGGCCGCAGCGCTGCGGCGACGACGCTTTGGCTGGTGTGGAAGTCGTTCAACTCGCGCGGGCAAACACATGGCGATCGTTCTTGGCAGCGTGGGGATTTTTTTGTGTCGCGCTCGCACCGGTATTGGGATTTGTCGATGTGGGATACTTGAGATTTTCGCTCGTGGCCGACCACTATCAGTACATTGCAATCATTGGAATCGTGACGCTGGCTGCTGCGAGCTGGAGCATTTGGCAGCGGAAGCTGCATGGGGCAACGGTCGCACTTTGGCTACTGCATTGGCCACTTTATTCGTCGGTTGCCTCATGCTTCTGACGTGTCATCAAAGTGAACTTTATGGCAACCCGATTCGCTTATACGAGGCTACATTGGCCAAGAATCCGACGTGCTGGATGGCGCACTACAATCTTGGAGCAGCGTTTGTTCGATCGGGGCAGCCGACCGCAGCAATTGAACAGTTTCGAGAAGCAGTGCAGTTCAATGCAAACTATCCGGAAGCTCATAATAATTGGGGGAATGCACTGTTGGCGTTGGGAGAACCGGAAGCGGCAGCGGCTCAGTTTGAAGAAGCGTTGCGGTTGAGGCCCGATTTTCCGGAAGCCTATTACAACCTCGGCAACGCACAGATGCGCGGCAAGCTGCGTGACGCTGTCGACAATTATCGCAGAGCGACGAAACTCGATCCGCAAATGCTCCAATGCCACACGAATCTTGGGCTGGCTTACGAGCAGCTAGGAGATTTGGAGGCGTCGCTTGGTGAGTTTGAGAAGACGTATGCGCAGGATGACGCAGTCTTGCGGTCGCATTTCAATGCGGCCAATGTGCTGGTGAAATTGAATCGGCCGCAAGAAGCGGTCGAGCAATATCGGCAGGCGCTTGAGTTGGAGCTGCGCTTCGCGGCAGCGCATTTTAACTTGGCCAATACGCTGGCGGGCTTGGGAAAGACGGCAGAAGCGATCGGCGAATATCGGTTGGCCATCGACAATGATGCGAGTTATCGCGATGCCCAGTACAATTTGGCCAATACGCTTTTGCAAAGCGGCCAGCCGGCCGAAGCGGTGGAGCATTATTTGGCCGTGCTGCGTTTAGACCCTCAGTATGCCGCGGCCGATGCCAACTTGGCGGTGGCCTACGGGCAACTGGGGCGCGGCGGAAGCGATGACTGCGGCCCAGCAGGGAATCGAAATCGCGCAGGCCAACGGCGACGAAGCCCTGGCAAAAAGTATTGCCGACTGGCTGGCGGCCTTTCGCGCTCAAGGCGGTCGCTGATGGTCAACCGACCGGTGTTGAAAAAGAAATCGCAATCACCTTCTTGCGTTTTGCTCGCGTTTTACCGCATTTAGTGGACTTTCGATTAGCGGGCGCGCTATAATCGCAAGCGCAGGGAATTGGCATTGTTCGACGGGCTTTAGAGGGAACTGGGAGGCATTATGTTCGCTCTATCTTGGGTACGAATGGGCGCGGTGACGCTCGTTTGTTCAGCGGCAACTGGTTGGATCTGTTTAGGGAAAGCGAGTTTCTTATTTGGCGCCGAGGCGGCAGCATCTTCTACGAATTCGCTGGCTACAGCAGCGGCGACAAACGCATCGCCCGGCAGCGCTACGGTATCGTCTGGCGCATTGACCGGAGTGGGGGCCATCGTGGGGCAAATGCTCGATTCTGGTTGGAAGCTCTCGCCGGAGAATTACGACGCGTGCCAGGACTTGTTCTCCAAGGCAAGTGCGGCTGCGCCGCGCGATGGACGCATTCCCCTAGCCATGGCGCTGGTCGCGCTCAAGCAATATAAACACGATGACGCCAATCGATATTTGGATCAGGTGCTAACCACAAATTCAGGCGCCGGGAACAATCCACAAAATATCAGCGCGCGCGAAATACAGATATGGCTGAGTGAATCGAAAAAAGACACGGCCGTGGCGCAATCGGGCATGCACGATTTGGCGGCGGCTATTACCAACGGCAGCTCCACGAATTCGGCTAGTTCGGCGGCCGATTCGACTGCCGCCAATCAAATGAGTGCGCCCTCCGACGATGCGAAAAATGCGGCGCGGTGGCTGGGGGCGCGGTGGGCTACTTCACCGGACCGGCTGCGGCGGAAATGCAGCCGTTGGGAGTGGGCCCGCTCGATACGGATATGAAGAGCGTGCTGACGGGCTCGTTGGCCGCTGTGTACCAGGAAGGCAAAGACGCGGCTGCCAAACAGTATGCACAATTGCAAAAAGATCAGGCGGCGGAACGGGCTGATATGAAAGCCAAGAATGCCGCCAAGCGGGCGGATGAACTTAAGAAAACGCAAGCGGAGTCGGCGGCAATTGGGGACAAGCTCAAGAAGCTCGACGACAATTCAACGACCGCGAATGACACCAAAGGAAAAAAGGGGGCCACGACGAGTGCGGACAACGATCGGCCGCGGTTACTGGAGCATGCCCAGCAGCTAAAAGCCCAGTTAGAAGCCGCGATGGCGCACGAGCGCCGCAATGAAGGCGAGATTATGAAACTGCGCAATGAACTGACCAGCGTCGATCAGCAACTGCAGCAATCGGGGGGCAGTTCAATGCCGGAATCAAAGGATGCGCAAAAGAAGAAACTGGAGGAAGCGCAAGCGGCGCTCGATGCGAAGGTGAAGCAGTTGGAGAAAGAATCGGACGATGTGACAGCCACCCCCTTGGATGCGAAGGTCGACTCGCTGGCGACTTACGCGCCTGTCGATTTGGAAGTTGAAAAACAGCGGATCTTGGATTCGTACGCGGGCAAGTAGATTCGCTCAATTCTAAAAAGGTGCGCGTCAATTCTGCGGCGGGATCATTACTGAAGAAGTGCCGTGCGGAGCCGGCGGCGTCGGAAGTTCTTCAGGAGCATTGCTCTGTGCGAGACTAGTTGGACCGAACCCGGGCAAGCCGACGTACGGCTGGCGGGAAGCCGGCGACCAGTTAGCCGTGTCGGCCGCCAGAGGCCGATCGCGCTGGGCAATGAACCGCGCAAGCAAGCGGCGCGTTTGCTGAAATTCGGCAAGCGAAGAAATCATCGGATACTCGCCCGAATTGGCAGTCGCATCGAAATGATCGAGCGCGGTTCTTAGATCGTCTGGCATGGCACGGTTGCCTTCGTCGGACGCGGGAACCGTTTCGAATTGGAGGCGAAGCGCTTCGCTGGGAGCCACGGCCAAGTAATGCTGCCATTGATCGGCGGTGCGGAAGCGATTCAGTGCAGCGTACAATTTCGTGGCCGAGGCAACGATTTGTTGGCGGGAGACCGAGCCGCCAGTTGCTGGGCCCGAATAGGCCGGCGCTGAATAATGCGGCTGGGTCGATTCGCACGCCGGTTCGTGACAGCAAGTGGGAACGGCGACATCGAGATTCACAAACGGCGCGCACACGTGGACGTGGCCGTTGCCCCACTCGACATGCACAAAGGGCGCAGTGACCGATCCTGGGCCGACTGCCACTTGCCCGCGTGCCGGTACGGCAATCAACAAAAGCGCCAATATGGTTGCGGCCGCAAATGCGATTGAAAGTCGAAGCATGGCACACCTCCTTGCCCAAGTAATTCTCATGCCAATTGGCCCGGAGTCAACCACCTATTTAACGTGCGTTTGCTATCAAAGGAATTAGCAGCCGAATTGACGAAGGACGATATCGAACACTTGGGTATCGAGCAAAAGTTGATTTCCAAGGATGCCAGCTTGCGAACTGAGGATGACGGTTTGCTGGTTTTCGTTTTCGGCCGGTGCGCCGTGGGAACCTTTGACTAATGCAGCATTAAGCGGAATGCTGCGCGTGGCAGGGTCGAAGAACAACTCGACCGGGTCGTAGCCTGGCTTACGGTGAATATCAACGGTGCGGGCGAAGGCTGGGGCCTTCGCGTCGTCGAGCCACCAGTAGTACGCCTGCCAACTGTTGGGGGTGGAAACGAGGATGACATCGCCTGCGCGCTCGTGATCGAGTCCATAGCGGGCGCGCTGGTCGCCGGAGAGTACTTCGGCAATGCCAGCGGTGCCGGTGAATAAACTTCGAACTTCGTCGATTGCTTTTTGGTCGCCTTGCTGAACGAAGACATGCGAAAACTGATGATCAACCAGCGCCCAGGCGCGGCTGGCGGCGAAATCGAGGTGCTCGCCGTCGGCTTCCTCGCGCACTTTGAGCAGCCCGGCTTCGTGGAGCACGCGATTGGGATGCAGCACGTGATCGACGGGAACGATTGAGTATTCGCCGGCGATGATGAAGGTAAGGATCTGGGTATCTGGGTGGTTGGTGTCTGGGTGACTTGAAAACTGGTAAGCATCGATCAGACCCGCAGACAATTTACCGATCTGCTCGTCGAGTTCGGCGACGGCTTGCCCGGCTGCAGGACTATCGGGGCCTGCTTTCTGCGCGGCGTAATCTAGATGCGGCAAGTAGATGTAGAAGAAGTCGGGGCGCTCCTGGCGGGCGGCGATTATGGCCGATCCGACAATCCAGGCGGTGCTTTTGATGTTCGCGAGCGGCCCCCAGAAATGTTGCAGCGGAAAGTGGCCGAGTTGGTCGCGCAGTTGGCCGTAGAGTTCGGTGGGGCGCGTGTAACACCAGAGCGATTCGCTGCCATCGGGATTGTGAATTGGGGCAGGTGTGCAAATCAGATCGGCATTTGCGCCTTTGCTGTGGAGCGGGAACCAGACGGCAGTTTTGAGGTCCTCGTCATGTTGGCCGAGGATATCCCAAATTTGCGGCACTTGAATGCAATCGTTCCAAGCGGTCCACATTTCGACTTTCCCGCCTTGTTGCGAACCCGCCTCGGCAACGGGGACAGTCCCATTTTTCTTCGCGCTATCTTTCTTCTGGGGCTCAGAAAAACTGGGACAGTCCCCGGCGGGTTTTTTCTCGCGCCAATAAAAGCCGTTGGCTACTACTCCGTGCTGCTTGGGGAGCTTGCCGGTAGTCATGTTGGCTTGCACGGGGCAGGTGACGCAGGGAAAGCTCGGAATGAGCGTGGCCTGCTCACCGCGGCGCGTGAGTTCGCACAGGCGCGGCATGGATGACAAATCGCGCTGGCGCAGGCCGGGGATGGAAAGGAGGACGAGAGGCATGCGAATGCGGAGTGGGGAAGGTGAATGGGAATTAGAGTTAGCGGTCCGGGATCAGATGGATGAACGGGTGAACGGGCGAAGGGTGAGTTAGGCCCGGGCGGCGGTTTTTGAAAAACGGAGAAAACGGTGAAAAACGGTTATTAAACGGCAATTAAACGGATCGGAAACGGTGAAAAACCGCTGGTGGAACTGCTTTCGCCACGGAGGCACCGAGACACGGAGCCGGCAACGGCAGTTTTTCCGCAGAGGCCGTAGAAAGGGCTCGAAAGCGGAAGAACAGGCCGCGTATGAGCGCAAATAAACGCGGATTTTCAGACATCTGATTGGGCATCGTGTCGCCCTTTGCTAAAATTCAGAATGTGGACATTGGTACACTTATTGCCAGTTTAGCGTAGCACAGGTGCTGGCCCAATTTCAAGAGGCGCGGTGCTTGCCGCCTAAAATGTTGCAGTGAGTGCGGCGTCAATCGTCGTCCTCGTCGTCAACGATTCCAATTTGTTTCGGCCATTCGGGTAGGCCAAGCTCAGCAGCAGCGCGAATCAAAGTCGCCTTCTCGTCCTGGGTAGCTTGTTGAACAAGTTCTGCAGCCGATTCTAGCAGCCTACAATCGTCGTCGAGCGTGTCGCCCTCGGTCGGCCGGTCGGCGACGTATTGGATCGCCAAAACTAGTGCTTGAGCTATAGCGTCGGTCATCTTGTTTTCTCCTCGTGCGGCGCAGATGGTGTGCCCAGAATAGCAGAACGATTGAAGATTACAGATTGCAGATTTCAGAATGCAGATTGAATTCGATGTTGCTTATCAGGTGGAGTATACCCAGCGGCCGAGAATGATTGTGGGGACAAGCAATAGCAAAATCATTGCGGCGGGAAGTGGGCCGTGGACGGCAAAGATCACAAGAGCATCGATCGCGATAATCGAAAAGATACCGATTTTCACCGCAGTTTGAACCCGGCGCTGGTCGGGCCGAATAATTGCTCTAACGAACACGAGACTGAGCAGCACTGTTAATTCAATCCACAGCAGAGTCCAGTAGCCTGGGTGTAGGCGGAACGTGGGGATAATTGCGCGTTTCGACAAAAGTTGAGGATACCACCACAATGCAACAATCGATGAGAGCATGATAGCGCACCCTCCGAGGAGATACGATCGGGCGCTAATCGCAGCTTCAGTTCTAGCGAACCAAGTAATACCAATGATGTAAACTCCGATGCCTGCTGCCACATAACCTTGCACGTCGCGCAGCGGCCAAAGCACCGTGCTCATTCCAAGCAGGACGTTCAGTGTTCGGCATAGCCCCATAAAGATCGGTCCCCATGCCGTTCGCTTGGCCACCCGATTGTAAAAGACGACAATCCCTGCCAGTGCAGTTCCAATAATGCTTGGAGCACTAGTTCTAGTCAGAAGGGTAGCGTACCAGCAGAAGGCAATGCCGAGCGTCATCAGCAACGTTCCGAGTAGTGTTGCGGATTTTTTGGAAACACGTCCAGACGGGAGCGGGCGCTCGGGGCGCTCGCGGCGATCTTGTTCCAAGTCGAACAGATCGTTGATGACCATGCCGGCGGTGTAGAGGCAGCTCGATGAAGCCAGCAGCAATAGAAAGACACCTACGGGCGCGAGCGTTTCATGGGTTAACCAGTAGCCCATGAAGACGTCGGCCATGGCGGTGAAGACGTTGGGCAGGCGCATGAGCTGCGCGTATGCGAGCAAGCGCGATGGTTTGGAGCTTTCGACAGCCACTGATAGGCGAATTAACCGCCGAGACGCAGAGGCGCAAGAGGACACGTCCATTAGCCGCAAATGAATGCAAATTAACGCGAATAGAAAAAGGACAGACTGTTTGGGCCCTTTCGGGCCACTTCTGGCTGATTCGCGTTGATCCGCGTTCATTCGCGGCAGAACATTCGGCACTGAGTCTGGGCGGTTCCTTTCAATTGAACCGGACACCGATTTGAGTTGAAATTCGATTTAGGTATTCGCGCGATTGACGAGCCGCGGCGTCGGGGGTGTCGATGTAGGGATAAAGTTCGACAGTGAGCCAGCCGGAATAACCGGTTTTGTGGATTTCGGAAAGCGTGGCGGCGAAATCGATCGCGCCTTGGCCGGGGATTAGATGCTGGTGCTTACGCGTGGCGGCGATATCTTCGAGATGATAATGCACGGTGTGCGGGGCCATTTTGGCGACCCAATTTTGCGGATCTTCGCCGACGCAGTAGGCATGGCCGATGTCGAAGTTCAGCCCGACCCAGGGAGACTTGATGCGCTCGACGAAGCGCAGGTATTGGCCGAAGGTTTCGATGAAGAGTTCGGGTTCGGGCTCGATGAGCAGTTTGATTTCGAGCTTTTCGGCCAGCTCGACGCAAGGCATGAGTTCGTCGTAGAAAATGCGGGCGGCGTGTTCCCAGGTTTGATCGGCAGTGAGGTGGCCGCCGGGCTCGGTGGTGATGTGCGGCGCGCCAAGTTCGTGGGCCAATTGCAACGAGCGCTTGGTATGTTCGCGGCGGATCGCGCGGTAGTGGGGGTCGGGATCGGTCCAACTGGGATGCCAATAGGGCTGCCGTGGATCGCCCACAGCGTTCATCATGAAGGCGTTGATATTGGAAATGGCGAGTTGATGCTTCTCGAGGGCGCGGCGAATGGACTCTTTGCGCTCGGGGAGCAGCCCTGCGGGCCAGGCGTGCGGCACATCGGCCAAGAGTTCGATGCCGGTGTAGCCCAAGTCGGCAACGCGCGCGATGGTGTCTTCGATCGAGAAGTGAAGGTAGGCGTTTGAGCTGAAGGCGAGGTGCATGGCGGCCGGAGTAGGCGGTAGACAGTATGCGGTAGGCAGCGGGAACAAATGCTACCGGATCATTATGCAAAGATTGTAATCGGCCCGGCGGAAAATAATCGCTTAAGGAATAGCAAATGTTTATGTTAATGCGATTGCCCCGTAAAACCAATGTTGACCCGTGGCGGAATTTGTTCCATAATTAAATACGGGACGTCCGATGGAATTCTGGTGGGATGAATGGAACCTTGATCATATTGTTGGTGATGGGCCGCGGGTCAGGAGGGCGATTCTTGCAGGTTGTCTATGTCCTGTATCCAGGCCGTTTGGTCTATGTCATTCATGCGCGGCCACTGACGGGAAGAGAAGAGAAGCATTATCGAAGAAGGAAATAAGGCAATGGCATCGAAGAACCCCAAACATGCGTCACGAATTCCCGGCGATATCGTCACGATCCGCGGCAAAAAGGTATGGAAACCATATCGGGAAATGGATACCGCTGAACTGCGTGAAGCAACCGCCGAATTTGACAAAGAGTTTATTGCCGACACGTTTCGACCTCTGTTCCCGGCGGAGCGAAAATTATGGAATCGTGTCAAGCGTGGTCGCGGACGACCAAAAGTTGGCAAAGGCGTAAAAGTAATTTCCGTGAGCATTGAGAGAGACTTGCTCACAAAGATTGATCGACTGGCAAAGAAAGCAAAGCTAAGCAGGGCAAGATTAATCTCGCACGGACTGCAGGCGGTGCTGGAACGAAATACCGGAAGCTAACTGCACTAATTGAATAATTGCCCTTGTTCGGCGGGGGGCGTGACGGGAGCGCTGGCCGGCGGGGTGATGCCCAGGTGGGAATAGCCGCCAGCGGTGAGCTTGCGGCCGCGGGGAGTGCGGATCACGAGTTCGCTGCGCAAGAGAAACGGCTCGACTTCGTCGGAGAGTGTGTCGGGGGAGAGGTTAAGCGTGTGGGCGACGGCTTCGACGCCGACGGGGCCGCCGTGGAAGACGCGAGCGATGGCCTCGAGGTATTTGCGATCTTGGCCATCGAGGCCGAGAATGTCGATCGATTGCATTTCGAGCGCGGCGCGAGCGACGGCCAGCGAAATTTCGCCGTCGGCGCGGCTGGTGGCGTAATCGCGCACCCAGCGGAGGCGGTTGTTCGCCAGGCGGGGCGTGCCGCGGCTGCGGCGGGCAATTTCCTCGGTGCTGGCGGGATCGATTTTCACGCGCAGCTTGGCGGCGCTGCGGCGGACGATTTCGGCTAGTTCCTCGACGGTATAGAAATCGAGGTGCTCGCGCATTTGGAACCGATCGCGCAAGGGGGCCGAGATCAGCCCGGTGCGAGTGGTGGCGCCGATGAGCGTGAACGGACGCAGCGGCATGTTGATGGTGCGGGCGTTCATGCCTTCGCCCAAGGTGATGTCGATGCGGAAATCTTCCATCGCAGGGTAGAGGAATTCTTCGACTGCTTTGGGGAGGCGATGGATTTCGTCGATGAACAGGATCGAGCCTTCCTCGGCGTTGGAGAGGTAGGGGACCAAATCTTTGGGGGCCATGAGGGCCGCGCCGCTGGCGATTTGGATGGTCGCGCCGATTTCGCGCGGAATGCAGGTGGCGAAGGTGGTTTTGCCCAGTCCGGGCGGGCCGTCGAAGAGAATGTGGCCGAGGGCTTCGTTGCGTTTGCGGGCGGCATCGAGCGCGATTTCGAGGCGTTCGGCCACTTCGCGCTGGCCGACCATATCTTTCATGCGCTGCGGGCGGAGGAGGCGATCGTCTTCGTCGGTCAATGGCGGCGCTTCGAGCTCGGCGGCGGTGGGTTGGACGATGGGCTCGCGCATGATGCAGCTTGTCGTGGGCTTAGCCTGGGATCAAAATCATTTTGACAGCATGTCCACGCCGAGCCGTGGACATGGCACCCAACATTTTGTCGCCAGTCCCCTAATAAGGCGGAAATTGCCGGCCAAAGTGTACGCGTGTTGAGCGAAGGCGCAATATAGCAGAAACGCGCCGCGCGGATGAAGTGGATTAGATGGACCTAAAACATCCAGAGCGCCAAATGCCCGAGTCCAAGCAGCAAATAGCTTACGGTGTTGCCGACGAGCATTGTGAAAAACAATCGGCGAAATGGCAGCCAGCGTGAAAGCAGCCGCAGCACTGCGTACTCAATGGCGATGCTAAGGGCCCAAGCGAGAAAATATCCCAACACAGCCGATGCGGCGTAGTGGGTGTACGCTGACGGATTATCGATGGCAACTAGCAGGAAAAAACCCGCAATAGTGGACACGGTGTTGGCGATGAGAAAGCCTGCGAAAGTTTTCGCGGCCGACAGGTGACCTCTTTGAATTAGATAGATGGCAATGAATTCGCCTGCCAGCGCGATTGCCGCCAGGTAGGGCGCGAAATAGCCTACGAAATAGGGCATGGCGTACGCCGGCAGGATGAGATCGGCGAAGAGCATGTTTGTTAGGCCTTAGCTCAGAAGGTCGATCCTCCGCTTCATTTCTTCGTTATCGATGGTGCGACCATGGCGCGAATCTTCTAAGCCACGGTCGATCACGCACGCAGCGCCAATTCGCGCAGAATTTCGTCATAGGTGCTATCGTCGGGCTGCTTGGCGATAATCCGACTCATCACTTCTTTGGCGTTCGACATTTTGAACTCTCCAAGGAATGCGGCCTGGCTAGCCGATTGGATTGTATCACACTGGGCAACGGCGCTGCTGGTCGAATGCGGTGGCGCGGAATAGCCCCAGCGTGGACCACTATGCCGGCCCATCGCGGCGAGCCACAGCAGGATGAGCACGATGATCGCGGCGGCGATGGCGATGGCTGCACCGATTTTGCGATAGGAGAGCGGAGCTTGGCCGGTCGATTTGCCGGTTTGGCCATTGGCTAGAAAGCGGAAGACCTGATCGCGGTAGCGGTAGGCCATGATCCACACGGGCAAGAGAATCGGCCGGCTGGCCAGATCGGTAATGCGCACGTTCACTTTCATGTTGCGGCACTTGCCAGCGACGTATTGCTGGCACGTTTGGGCTTCGAGCGATTCCAAACCTTGGCGGGCGAGTGGACGAGCGTATTTGCGTGGCACCACGAAGCGCTCGAAGGTGATGTTTTTGAGATCGACTTTTTCCGGCGGCACCGCGGCCGAGAGATCGAAGGGACAAATGGCTTTGGTTTCGGCACCGGTGAGCGCGCCGCTGGCGCCGACGAGCAGGCCGGCATATTGCCCTTCGTTAGTGCCGGTTTCGGGATGCCAGTTGCCTTGCGCGCCGGGAGGAACGCGGCTCGAGTCGGCGGTCCAGAAGGTGTGCGTTTGGGCGTCGAAGACCCAGTAGGGAATATAGACCGGGCGCATGCCGACCACGGCGGCTTGGGTGGCCAAATCGCTCGGCCGCCAGAAGCCTTGGCCGAGCCACGCGCGCATGCCTTCGATGGCTTTGTCGCGCGTGACGACGAATGGCACGACGCCGTCGGGGGCAATTTCTTTGGCGTCGGGCTGTTTATCTAGTTTTTCCGAGCCGCAAAATGGACAGCGCAGCGCCTGCGCGCTGGCATCGTAGCTCATCGACGCGCCGCAGCCGCGGCAGATGAAGTTGTAGGTGATGAGGTGGGTGGGGGGCGCGGCGGAAGGCGGACGGGGGAAGGCGGAAGGCGGAGAAGCAGAATCAGTGGTCTGCGGGTCATTTTCTTCAGAATTCCCCCTCACCCTGCCCTCTCCCCGAGGAGAGGGTTCAGTGGGGGCTTCGGTGCCGCAGTTGGGGCAGAAGAGGTCTTCCTCGTCGAGCACTGCACCGCAGACGGAGCATTTGAGGAGGATGTCGGACAAGGAAGTGGCGAGGGGTTAGGGGCTAGGGACTAGGGACTAGTTAGCGGCGCCGCTCTCGGCGGCTGATATTTCAACGATGCGACATTAGCAACCACAGAATGATCGCCACGACAACTCCGATCGCGACTGCCAGGCCGATGCGGATGGATGAAACGGGTTTGTCGCCGGCGACTTTGCCGGTTTGGCCGTTCATCAAAAAGCGAAAGAGCTTGTCGCCGTAGCGGTAGCTGAGCAAATAGACCGGGAGCATGATGAGATCGGAATTCACGTTGCTAAATTCGGTATTCACAACCAATGATGAATGGGTGTCGCCGGGGAGGAAATCGCCGATGTTTTTTTGCTCCCATTTTTCAAATTCTTCCTGGCAGAGCGCAGCGGCGGGATCGCGCTCGATGCTGTAGTTTTCGCTGAGCCAGCCGGCAAGATAGAAAGGCTGGAAGCGCTTGAGGGCTTCGAGCCGGAAGGGTTTGATCAGTTCGGCATAGTTTTGCGGCAAGCCTTTGCTGCCGGAGACGAGATAGCCGCTGTAGTAGTTGTGGTGTTCTCCCGAGAGGCCCCACCATTCGGTTTCGGTGACGGTGCGCGTTTCGGTGACCGGTTTGCCATTTTCCCAAACGGTGTAGGTTTCGGTGCGATACCAATGCTCGCCGATGTTGGCCGACCAATGGCTCTGGGCCAGCATCGAGAACGACCAAAAGGGTAAATATACGCCGCGCAGTTTTTGCTCGACTTTGGCCTGACCGAGATCGCCAGGGCGGAATAAGCCCCGTTGCCCTAGCCAGGCGCGGAATTTTTCGAGGGCTTGCTGAGAAGTGAAGGCGAAGCCAATGACGAATTCGGGGGGCTGTCGATTGGATGCGCCTGGCGGCGATTCGACGACATACGTCGAATCGCAAAAGGGACAGACGGCGCTGAGCTGATCGACGGGAACGTTGATGGTCGCGCCGCAGTTTTTGCAGAGGATGCTGCGGGTGGCGGGCGCGGATTGTTGTGATGGAGGTTGTGCCGCGGGAGCACTGTTAGGCGAGCCGGCAGTTGCACCCGCGCCGGCACTGACAGAGCCAGTGGCACCGGAAGGAATCGCGGCACTAGGAATTTGGCCAATGGGCTGAGGCGCACCGCAGGCGTGGCAAAAAGGATCGGCATTATCGACCGGCGAACCGCATTGCAGGCAGGCGTGGCCGGCCGGTGGGGTTTGCGTGGCGAGTTCGGCGATGGCTGCGGGACTGGGCATTGCCAGAGTTCAGGGTTCGGGGTTCAGGGTCCAGAAGGAACCGGCGGATGCCAGGAATCAGGGATCAGGAGTCGAACAGCAGGTGTCGATGAAGCGTTGGTCGATCGTTCGGCGCGTTTCTATTTCTTGTGGCTTTGTTGATAAATGGCTTGCAGCATTTCTTCGACGGTTTTGAATTTTTGTTTGCCGTCGAGCGCGGCTTCGATGAGGCGGCGGGCGTCGCTTTCGGAATGGCCCAGCGATCGCAGTGCGTCGAACGCTTCGCGCATGACATCGGTAGGGGCCGACGTTTCGGCCGGTTCGTCGCGGGCCACCATGAGGGCGAACTTGGGCATTTTGCGGCGGAGCTTGGCGATCATACGCTCGGCGGTGGCCGGACCGATGCCAGGAAGGGCCGAGAGGGCTTTGATATCTTGATCTTCGATAGCTGCGGCCACTTCGCGCACCGGACGGATCATCGCCCGCAGGGCTTTTTTAACGCCGACGCCGTCGACTTCGCAGACCAGATCGAAAAACTCGCGCTCGGGCTCGGAGAGAAAACCGATAAGCCGCGGCGTCATGCGGCCCTGCATGGCGCTGCCTTCGAGATATTCAATGGTGTGCAGACTGATCTCGTGCCCCAGTTCGCCTTGCAGTCGGCGGCGAGCGAATTCGGGAATGAGCACTTCGTATTGGAATGCGCCGACTTGCAGCGTGAGCGAATCGGCATCCACTCGCAGCAGTCGGCCGGAGATGTTGGTGATCAAAGCGGAGGGTTCAGGGTTCGGGGTTCAGATTTCAGAGCTAGGAGAACAAACGCGGCGGCGCTCAATCGTTCGCGGTACGAAGAAGGCTTCACGTGCGGTCGGCAAGTTGTTCGTCGGACACTTCAGTTTCTTGGTCTTGCCGACCAAGATAATAATGACAAACCGCCACGGCTAGGGCGTCGGCGACGTCGGGGGGCTCGGGGAATTGGGCCAGCCGCAGCTCGCGGCAAATGGCCTGCTGCATTTGCTCTTTGGTCGCACGGCCGTGGCCGGTGAGAATGCGCTTAATTTGGGTAGAAGGGTAGTGGACAACCGGAATGCCGGCCTGCGCGGCGGCGAGGCAAATGACCCCGCGGGCATGGCCCATGAGGATCGAAGTGCGCGGGTGAGCCACGTGCGAATAAAGCTGCTCGAGTGCCATGACATCGGGTTTTAGCGCGGCAATAACATCGGCCACGCCTTGGTGAATTTCGACCAGGCGGTCGGTGAGTGATTGCTTCGTTTTGCCGCGAACGACGCCGGCTTCAATGACGCGCGGCTGCTTGGGGTTTTTGGCATTGCGCTCGAGCACGCCGTAGCCGGTGATGTTCAAGCCGGGATCGATACCGAGGATGCGGCGGGGCAATGGGGAATGGGGAATGGGGAGCAGGGAATGAGCAGGTGAGCAGGTGAGCAGGTGAGCAGGTGATTTCGTCGCCGTGCTATCACTGCGCTTGCGGTTTAGCATTTTCTTCACGTCCGCTGCCACTCGGTGCCGCCGGGGCGGTCTTCGAGCGTGACGCCTAATTCGGTGAGGCGGTTGCGGATTAAATCGCCGGTGGCGAAATCTTTGTTTTTGCGGGCGGCGGCGCGAGCTGCGATCAACAATTTCATCAGTGGATCTGGCTGGGCAGTAGCGGCAGCCGTCGATGCGGCGGCCGGATCAGCCAGCTTGCCGGCGGTTTGAAGTTCGGTGACCAGGTTCACGAGCGATGCAACGAGCGATGCATCGTCGCCCGCGGATTTTTGCTCGACTGGTTTGCGGAACAGCCCGAGCACGCCGGCGAGTTCTTTCAATACGGTCGCGCCTTTTTCGAGCGTGGCGAGTTTGGCCGGCATCGGGTTTGCCGGCTTCGAGTTTTTCGGCATCGACGAATTTATTGAGGGCGCGGACGAGTTCGAACAGCGCGGCGGTGGCGGCGCCGGTGTTGAAGTCGTCGTCCATCGTTTCCAGAAAGCGCGTCCGCAGCGCAGCAACTTCTTTTAACAGCAGATCGTTTTTAGGATCAAAATCTCCGGAGGCGCGCGTGGCGGCGGGCTGCAGAGCGAGGAAGTCTTTGCCAGTGACGCGCTCGTAGCGTTTGAAGAAACGGTAGAAGTTATCGAGACTGCGGGCGCGTTTCTTGCAGTAGTTCTTCGCTGTACTGGATGGGGCTGCGGTAGTGGGTCGAGAGTAAGAAGAAGCGGATCGTTTCGGGCTGATGGCGATCGAGCAAATCGCGAAAGGCGGAAGCGCCCGTCGATTTACTGATTTTGCCGGGCGGCTGAGCGGTTACATCTCCTTGTGGATTGGCGGCAGCACTGCTGCGACCATCCGCCGGATCGGCAGACGGTGCCCGGCCAGCAGTGGCACCTGCGGCGGCACTGGCCGAACTACTGGCACCCACAGCAGCACTGGCAGAGCCAGTGGCACCGGAAGCCGCAGCACCAGCATCGGCCGCGCGCGTATTGCGGCCGCCGATTTTGCCCGCTTCGGCGGCAGCCTGCATCAGGCCGTTGTGCAGCCAGTATTTGGCCTGTGGCTTGCCGTGAGCACATTCGCTTTGCGCGATTTCGTTTTCGTGGTGTGGGAAAATGAGGTCCAGCCCGCCGCCGTGAATATCGAACGTTTCGCCTAATATGCGGCGGCTCATGGCCGAGCATTCGATGTGCCAGCCGGGGCGGCCTTTGCCCCAGGGGCTGTCCCAGGCGGGTTCGCCGGGCTTGGCACTTTTCCAGAGGGCGAAATCGCTGGGTGAGCGTTTGCGCTGGGCCATGTCGCCCCCTTCGCCCTGCAAACTTTCGGTGGTGCGGCGGCTGAGCTTACCGTAGCCTGTATCTTTGGCGACGTCGAAATAGACATCGCCTTCGGAGGCGTAGGCGAAACCTTTGTCGATGAGCGATTTTGTGATCGCGATGATTTCGTCGATGTTGTCGGTGGCTTTGGGGTAGTGATTGATGGTATCGACGCCAAGCGCTTCGAGGTTGCGCAAGTAGTCGGACGTCATTTCTTCGGCGAGCGCGGCCATCGTCATGCCGCGGGCGTTGGATTCTTTAATGAGTTTGTCGTCGACGTCGGTAATGTTGACAACCCAGGTGACTTTGTAGCCCAGGTACGTGAGATAGCGTTTGATGGCGTCGAAGATGACCGGCCCGACCATGTGGCCGATGTGGCTGGGCTTGTAAACGGTCGGCCCGCAGAGATACATGCCGACTTGGCCGGGCTTCACGGGGACGAAGGACTCTTTCGTGCGGGTGAGTGTGCTATAGACGCGCAGGGCGGCGGCGGTTGAGGGCTGCGGGGCAGACGATTTAGGTGAGGTGGCGGTGGACATGGCAGGAGGCCAGGGTTCGGGGTTCAGGAGTCAGGTAGGCGGGCTGATTGCTGGACTCGAATGGTTAAACGATAAATGATAAACGCTAGCGAGCAAACGATGAATCCGAGCTTTCGGCGGTACTATTCGGTCGATTGGAGTGCAGTTTGCTCCACCAGCACGACGCATTGGGCGGCAACGGCTTCTTCGCGACCAACGGCATCGACCCCTTCGCCGGTCTTGGCTTTAATGCCAACATCGTGGGCGGGTATTTCGAGCAATTCGGCCAACCGCATCCGCATGGCCTGCTTGTATTCACTTAGCTTGGGACGTTGGAGGAACAGAATGCAATCGACGTTGACAATGCGGCGGTCTTGGCCGCGCAGGCGATCGCACACGGCTTTAACCATGGTGGCGGAATCGCGGCCGCGGTGGGCGGGATCAGTGTCGGGAAACATTTCGCCAATATCGCCCATTGAGATAGCGCCCAGGAGCGCATCGACCACCGCGTGCAAGAGCACGTCGGCATCGCTATGGCCGGCGGCGTGCTTTTCGTGCGGAATCGAAATGCCACCTAAGCGCAGCGGGCCGCCGGGTTCCAGGCGATGGGTATCGTGGCCGATGCCGACGCGGAGGTGAGGGCTGTCATTATGCAAGCTGCGCCTCGATTTTTTGCGAAAAGCGGTCGATAGGTTGCCAACGCAATCAGGGATTATAGGAAAGCAGCACCTATTCAACAACGCGGGGCTAGAGACACCCGAAATTGATTGCGGAAAGCGTTAGCGCTGGCGAACCATCACGGATAAGATCAGCACTAACCGGTCCTGCGGTCGCACCTCGTACTCGACAACGAGTGGAGGAACAAAGAGAATTCGCCGCGACAAGCTACCCCGAGATTCTCCCGCCGTCTCAGCCGAAGTTTGCAGAATTCGATCAATCTCTTTGGTGGCGAGAGTTATTGCCGCGCGAAGGTCGCTATCTGACCGCATCCAACAACGAATCAACTCTCCATCCGCCGCCGGGCGCCAGACAACGGTAAAATTCATCGGCCTGCCAAATCCCTGAGTATTTGTTCCGTCGTTCTGCCGCCAGGCTCCTTCGCACGGCGGTCGAGTTCTTCATCGCTGATTTGCGCTTTTGCCCAGTCGTAGACTTCACGATCGTGCTCAGCGGCGGGTACAAAATAGCCCAAGGTGTGACCCGATGGGTCACAGATAGGAACATGTGCGCTGGCATGAGCGAGTTGTCCGGCAATGGCAGTGTCGAGAACGATTTTGTCCATAGTATGCAACCTCAAAAGAATGTACTCGTATCATTCTACAATTCATAATTGCCGCGTGCAAAGTTACTTTTGGAACCGGCCCGCGCTTTCCGCCGGTAGGCTTGACACCTATAATCCCGCACCATGGCTGTCATTGAAATTGAAGGGCTCGCGAAGACGTACCGGGTGTACCAAAAACAGGAAGGGCTGCTGGCTTCGGTGCGCGGCCTGTTCCGGCGGCAGTATCGCGAAGTGCAGGCGGTCGCGGGAATCGATCTGGCGGTGGAGCAAGGCGAGTTCGTCGCCTTTCTGGGCCCAAATGGCGCCGGCAAAACAACCACGCTCAAGTTGCTGTCGGGCGTGATTACGCCCTCGGGCGGCATGGCGCGGGTGATGGGCTATGTGCCGTGGAAGCGCGAAAATGCATATCGGCGGCGGTTTGCGCTAGTGATGGGGCAGAAGAATCAACTGTGGTGGGATTTGCCTGCGCAGGAAAGCTTTCGGCTGCACCAGGAAATTTACCGCATTGAGCCGAAACAGTTCGAACTCAGGCGTGATGAACTGGTCGATTTGCTCGATGTGAGGCGGTTGCTCGGGCAGCCGGTGCGGGAGTTGTCGTTGGGGGAGCGGATGAAGATGGAATTGATCGCCGCGCTGCTCCATTCGCCGGAGGTGCTGTTTCTCGATGAGCCGACCATCGGGCTCGACGTGGTGGCGCAGCACAACATTCAAACGTTTTTGCGGCATTATCAGCAGGCGCGCAAGATCACCATTTTGCTCACCAGCCACTATATGAAAGATGTTGCCGCGCTCTGCCGTCGCGTGGTGGTAATTGCCAACGGCAAAATTATGTACGACGGGTCGCTCACCGGAATTATCGACCGATTCAGCGGGCATAAGGTAATCACCTTGCAACTGGCCGAAATCAACATGGCGGCCGATTGGGGGCGTTACGGTGAGGTCCTTGATCAGCAAGCGCCGAAGGTGCGAATTCGCGTTTCGCGCGACGTGGTGCCGGAAGTGCTCGCGGCCATTTTGGCAAATCATCCGATTGAAGACGTGAGCGTGGAAGACCCGCCGCTGGAACAAGTGATTGCGCAATTGTTTTCAGAGGCTAAGAGCGAGCAACTAGCGGCCAGCAATTAGCAATTGGCCGGAGCAAACAATAACAAAAACCATGTCGACCGCTGTTCAGACTCCATCGCCGGCATTTCGTGCATCGCATTCCGCCGCGGCTGCGCGGGTGCGCGAGTGGGGGACGATTCTGCGCATTTCGCTGGAAGAGCGACTGGTGTATCGCGGCGATTTCATGCTCGGCACGCTGATGCGGTTTTTGCCTTTTGTGACACAGATTTTTTTGTGGTTCGCCGTGTTTAATGCCCGCGGACAAAAAGCGATTTTGGGTTACAGCAATGAGGACATGATCGCCTACTACTTGCTCTGCAACGTTTCGCGAGCATTTTCCAGCATGCCGGGCTTGGCCAGCAGCATATCGCGCAGCATTTTGGATGGTACGATCAAAAAATATTTGATTCAGCCAGTCGATATGCTGGGGTTTTTATTCATCGGCCGCGTGGCGCACAAATTGGTTTATTACATGGTAGCGATTGTGCCTTATGCGCTCGTGTTCATTTTGTGTCGCGGCTATTTCACGGGCGGCTGGCCTGCGCCCCACATAATTGCGGCGTTCTTGTGGTCGCTAGCGATGGCGTTTGTGCTGGGATTTTTCATGGATGCCGTGATTGGCATGATCGGCTTTTGGTTTTTGGAAGTGAACTCGCTGTTGTTTGTCTATATGTTGTTCAATTTCTTTTTATCGGGGCACATGTTTCCCATCGACATGCTGAAAGGCGTTCCAATCGTCGGCGGCATTACCGCCTACGATGTCGTTTATTGGCTTCCGTTTCAATATCTCTCTTATTTTCCTTCCGCGGTGTTTTTGGGGAAAATAACGGGCGCGGAACTGGTGCATGGCCTGATTGTGGAAGTAGTTTGGGTCGTATTTCTAATCGCGCTGTGCCGTTTGCTGTTCAATCGCGGCGTGCGGCGCTACTCGGCATTTGGAGGGTGATATGAAACCAAGCTTCCGTCTGCGAACGTTGCTAATCGGGGTCATTTTGATTTGTATTTTTCTGGGCGTGGTGATTGTTTGGTACTGCGCTCAAGAAGCAGAATATCAACGAGAGCAACAAGTGGCTCAACAGATCGAAAAGCTGGGTGGAACTGTGATCTGGGAATCCGAACTACCTAATTGGCTTGTTTGGTTGCACAAAGGGCAATATTCCAACGCCTTCCAAAGAGTGACTTTCGTCGATGCTCACTGGCGTGCAATTTCGAGGGAAAATGCCCTTGCGATTCTCGATGAAATTCCAAAACTGCTGGCGGTTCGTGGGATCTCGGTGAAGGTGATACCAACCTCTGACGACATCGATCACTTCACCCAAATACGGCCGCCACAGACGCTTTTCTTTAACTTCGAAGTTGAGGGCTTTGAGGCCTCTCAGCAAGATCTCGCCGATCAAATGACCAGCATTCGCGACCGACTGCCTGGAGTGCTAGTGGATGTCGATTACAGTTTCCCATGATGATTTCAACCAGCTCTTTGCGCGATAACCGCATGCAGCGAGCTTCCTACTACCGAGTATTTCTCACCTTTGCCCGCAATAGTTTGGTGCGGAATATGACGTTTCGCGCGAACTTCATCATCGAGTGCATCGCCAGTTTGTGCTGGATGCTGATGAACTTGGGCTTTTATTTGCTGGTGTACAACTACACCTCGGCCATTGGCGGCTGGGATCGTTACCAGTTTTTTGCGTTCCTGGCGACGACATTGTTCATCAATAGTCTGGTCGAGGCATTCTTTATGCCCAATGCCGAGGAGTTCAGCGAGTTGGTGCGCACCGGAGGGTTGGATTTCGCACTCTTGAAACCGATCGATACGCAGTTTTTGATATCGCTCACCAAAGTCGATTGGTCGGCGTTTTCGAATTTTGCATTCGCGATTGGGCTATTGATTTATTCGATCGTGAACATGGATGCCAAGCCGCACCCGATCGCCATTGTGTTGTATCCGCTTTATGTGTGCTGCGGTTTGTTGATTCTGTACAGTCTGATGATTGCGCTGGCGGCCACGAGCGTGTGGCTGGGGCGCAACCAGACACTTTACGATTTTTGGTTTTACATCACGAATTTCTCGCGCTATCCGATGGAAATTTATAGTGGGCCGTTTGGGTCGCCGCTGCGGTGGGCGTTCACGTTCATCATTCCGGTGATGATTGTCGTAAACGTGCCGGCACGGTTCATGGCCAAGCCGCTGGAGCCCGAATATTGGTATCTGGCGGGTTTCGCGCTATTAGCTACTGCGCTTTGTTTACTGGTCTCGCGGTGGTTGTTCTTGCGGTCGCTGGAGGCTTACCGCAGCGCGAGCAGCTAACAAAATCAGACCGTAAAAGGCAGAAAGCAGAACTTGGCAACGCGGAAAAACTCATCGGCCTTCTGCTGTCTGCTTTCTGCCTTCTGCATTCGCAGCGGAACTTTCTTTTCGCCCATGGGTTTGATTCCATAGCGGCGTTTGCGCTTTGCGGCGCGCTAGTGTATTCTTCGAGGGAGAACTTGCCATGTTTCAGGCGAGGTGGCTCATTCTCCGGGCAAAACGCGTCGGTATTTGGCGTGGCTGTGCGACGATCGGATTGCTGGCGGTGCTGGCAGCCGGACAATTGCGCAGCGGCCGATGAAAGTGATCCAGGTAAATCTGCCAGCGCGGCGACGAGCGACTCGGCTCAAACGTCGCGCCTGGAAACGGAAATTCAACAGTTGCACCGCGAACTGATGGCGGCACAGCAGCAACTGCGCGAAGCAACCGGGCGCGATTCTAATCCCCGCGACGGTATGCAGCGCGGCGGAGAGCGAGTCGCACAGCGCGACGATGGGCCCCCGCCACGAAGAGGCTTTGGCGGAGGCGGTTTCGGTGCTGCCGCTGGCGCGCGGACCGATGATGGCGGGCCGCCGCGCGATGATCGAGGCGGACCACCGCGCGATGGTCGTGCTGGCCCGCCGCGCGATGGCGATGGCCGTTTCGATCGGCAAGCTTGGCAAACATTACGAGATGAATTTGGCGGCCGCGATGGTAATCGCGGACCGGGTGGCGGTGGCCGAGGTGGCTTTGGACCTGGACCGCGCGGCGATTTTCGCGGCGGATTTGCTTGGGCCGATGGACGGGGACCGGGTGGGCCGCGCTTTGGAATGGACGGGCGCGATGGGGCGCGATGGGGCCGTGATGGTGGTCCTGGCGGCTCGAGGTTTGCGCGCGATGGACAGGGGCCGAATGGTCCACGATTTGCGCGAGATGGTCTCGGACTCGGACGACCAGCGTGGGCGCGGGACGGTCACGGACGCAAAGGACAACAATGGGCGCGCGATCGTCGCCACGGTAAAGGCGGATCGCAATGGGCACGCAATCGACATCGCGGCGGGGCGCAATGGGCGCGTAATGGTTGTGGACACGGTGGACCACAATGGGCGCGCGATGGTCATGGTCGTGGCGGACCACAGTGGAACTCGCGCGGAGGACCGCAGTGGGCACGAAACGGCCGGCGCGGACGCGGCGGCCAACCGTGGGCTCAAAATGGCCGTGGACGCGGTGGCCCGCAATGGGCGCGCGATGGTCGGCGCGGTCCTCCCTCGTGGGGACGTGGCGATCAAGATCGCGGACCAGAGCTTGCACGTCGTTTCGGCCCTAGATCCGGACGCGGTTACGGCATGGGCGGATTTGGCCCGCGCTATGGATTCGGTTCGCCCCGCGGTGAGTTTGCCCGAGGCGGCGGATTTGGTCCTGGAATGCGCGGCGAATTTGCCGAGCGCGGTCCAGGGCGCGGTCCTGGTTCCATGGGTGGCGGCGGTTTTGGCGGCGGACAACGCCCCGGTGGATTTGGGGGTGGCTTCGGCGCAGGTGGATTTGCCGGTGGTGGACCTGCTGGCGTGCAGCGCGGCGGACCTGAGCTACAGCAAATTTCTCATCGAATGAATTTGCTCGAGGACAAAATCGACGCGCTCATTCGCGAAGTGCACCAAACACACACGCCGAACGACAAGTCGGAGAAATCTGAAAAGCCAGCCCAGAAATAAAAGCGCTTCGGCGCCGAGCGAACTTATTCAAAGCACCTTGTCGGCTCGTACCCTGCCCGGAGTGCGAAGTCGGCCAAGACCCCGGCAGTTTGCACTTCGGTGCAACTGGCGGGGTTTTTTTTGGACTGACGGCGCTGATTGAGCAGGCGGATCGGCTATGATGGGAGGATGAAACCTAAAACAATCTATCTGCGATGGGCGCTGGTCGGCCTAGTTGCGGTTTGTGCAGCCGCGTTCGCGTGGCGGCAATACACGTTGCGTTGGATTGAACAACGGCACGAGGCCCTAAGCTGGATCTCTGATGAAGTAACGCAACATTCCGATCGGCATGGGATCAGCGGTTGCTTGCCTCACAAAGGCAGGGCTAAATTGCCGTTTAGTCTATGGGTTTGGGGTGAACAGGAGAGCATAGAAAGCATCTTTTTTGATTCCGGCAAACTTCCCGACGGGTACCGCTCAAGAGTTGAAACCTTCAAACGGCTATTTCCCGAAGCCAAAATTTATGATTCTGCCCAATACTAAGCGGATCCATTGGCGAGGTCTGGCCCTCTTTGCAATGCCGATCCGGTAGCGTTAGCTGCATGAGCCAATTGAAAAAACCACGCTGGTTTCTGAGCTTCCGTCTAAGACTGCTCGTCTTGGGAACAATATTATTTTGTTTACTTTCTATCATTGTCGCAAAGACTTGGTTTAAAGCAGCCTACAAGAATCAACTACAAATCGCCCATCGGCTGGAGGTCCTAGGCTGTCGCATGGACTGGACTGAAATAATACCTGAGTGGCTTCCAGTGATAAACGACTCTCAGGTCCGCTTCCGTGTGACAGGTCTCATCAACGTGAACGAGAATTCAGATCTTGGTGCGGCCATTGATGACATCGCCAAGTTGTCGTATTGCACAGGTCTGAGTTGGTCGATAAACGGATGTTCAGACGAGTCGCTGAAACGCCTCGCGTCGCTTCAACAAGTTCGTCAATTGTCTGTTGTGGCACCTATGAGTGCACATAGTGAGAAATCGGCCATTGAGGCACGGGTGGACCAAATTAGACGTCAATTGCCAGGGAAGATGGTGGATTGGGTATGGTGGGAAGGCGGCATGCAAGTCGTGCCTGGATATGAATAACGACATTCAGACGAACCTGCAGTCTCAGGATTTGACTGAACCGAATTACCAACCTCCCGCGCTCGTTGACACCCGCTCCTTGACACCCCGGCTTTAGACCCATAAATTGGCTGATTCGAAACAAGCCATTTTTTGCCGCCGAAGTTAGCCGCGGCATTCATAAGCCGTTCAGCCGATAGGAACGTGTCATGGCCGTCCCGAAGAGACGACAATCGAATCAGAAAACCCGCAGTCGCCGGGCTCACGATCATAAAACGCCCAAGCAGCTCACCTACTGCCCGCAGTGCAGCCAGGCCGTGCCGACGCACACCATTTGCCCGAAGTGCGGTTATTACATGGGGCGCACGGTTGTAGAAGTGGAAGAGTAGTTTTTGGGTGACTGGGTGTCCTGGTAAGTGGTTGGCTGGGGATTTATTCGCAAGCGCTTCCGAATTCCCCACTGCTGGACAAGCCAGCAGTGGCACCCAGCGGAAAAAATATCTCATCGAACTAGGCCCGTAGACACCCAGACCCGTAGACACCTGCCGGTGCCCCATGCCCCACGCATTTCTTTTTCCAGGCCAGGGCGCTCAAACGGTGGGAATGGGCCGCGAACTGGCGGCGAGTTCGCCGGTAGCCAAATCGCTTTACGATCGGGCAGCCGAAATCCTCGGTTACGATCTGGCGAAGATTTGTTTCGAAGGACCGGCGGAAAAACTCGACTCGACTATCTATAGTCAACCGGCACTGTTCGTAACTTCGGTGGCGGCATTGGCAGATTTGAATCAAACGCGCACGGAAGTTGTCGAAAGTTGCGAATTCGCGGCGGGCTTGAGTCTGGGGGAGTACACCGCACTTTTTTTTGCCGGCGTAATGGACTTTGAAGACGCCCTGCGCGTGGTGGCCGAGCGCGGCGCGGCGATGCAAGCGGCTTCCGACGCAGTGCCCAGCGGCATGGTGAGCATTTTGGGATTGGATTCGGATAAAATCGAGTCGCTTTGCCGCCAGTGCGCAGACGGCGAAGTGTTGCAAGTAGCGAATTTGTTGTGCCCGGGAAATATAGTTGTTTCGGGCACGAAAGCGGCGTGCGAGCGCGTGGCCAAAGCGGCCGAGGGGGCCGGCGCGATGAAAACGATTTCGCTGGCGGTGGCCGGCGCATTTCATACATCGATCATGCAACCGGCGGTCGAGCGGGTGGCGGCGGCGCTACAGAAAGTGAAGCTGCGCGAGCCGCGAATTCCGGTGGTCTCGAATGTGGATGCCAAACCGCACGACGATCCCGACGAAATTCGCCGCATTATTGGTCAAGCAACTAATTAGCCCCGTTCGCTGGGAAGATTCGATGCGGTATCTGCTTGCTCAGGGAGTGAATCAAGTGTATGAAATTGGCCCGGGACGCGTGCTGCGAAGCTTGATGAAACGGATCGATCGAAAAGTAGAGTGCCACGAAGTAATGGAGCGCTAAGATGGCCGACGGCGTAAAAGCAAGTCCGCGGTTGACGGTCGATTTAGCCGGGCAAGTGGCGCTGGTTACTGGCGCTTCGCGCGGAATTGGCAAAGCGATTGCCTTGGCCCTGGGGCGCTGCGGCGCAAGGGTGGCTTGCGTCGCCCGCGACACGGCGAAGTTGGGAGAGGCGGTTTCTGCAATCACTACTGCCGGAGGGCAGGCTGAAGCATTTGCCTGCGACGTGACCCAAGGAGAGCCCGTTCAGCAACTGGTAGAATCGATTGCCGAAAAATGGGGCCGGCTCGATATTCTTGTGAACAACGCCGGCATTACGCGCGATACACTGCTGCCGCGGATGAGCGATGAGCAATGGGACGAAGTGCTTACGACGAACTTGCGCGGCACGTTTCTCTTCACGCGCGCGGCTACGCGGCCGATGATGCAGCAGCGGCACGGGCGCATTATCAATATTTCGAGCGTGTCAGGGCTAATCGGCAATCCTGGACAGGCGAACTATTCAGCATCGAAGGCGGCCGTGATTGGATTCACGCGCACGGTATCGAAAGAATTGGCCGGCCGAAAAATCACGGTCAATGCAATCGCCCCGGGATTCATCGAAAGCGAAATGACGGCGGCACTGGGGCAGGCGCTGCAGGATCAAGTAAAAGTGCGCATACCTGCCAAGCGGCTGGGGACCGCCGATGAAGTTGCGGATGTGGTGCTTTTCCTAGCCTCCCCCACCAGCAGTTACATCACGGGGCAGGTAATAACGATCGACGGCGGGTTGACGGTTTAAGCGAAGAAGGGTCGAATAGTCGAACAGCCGAAAAGTCGGCGAGTTTGGGCCAATTGCTCGACTAGACATCGGGGCGATTACCCGGTATATCTTGACTTTTCCCAAGTAAACTCTCTATCTTCCAACGATTTGCCCAACTTGCACTTCTTCTCAGGCTGCGGAAGCTGCGGAGATCGGCGCGGCAAGGGGTTGGGTTTTCGTATTTACTGTTGCTGTGGCAGGAGGATCCTTACGGTGGCAACCGTTTCTGAACGTGTGATCGACATCGTCGCCACGCAATTGGGCGTGAGCAAAGATCAAATTACGCCCGAGACCAACTTCGTGAACGACCTGGGGGCCGATTCGCTGGACCAGGTGGAGTTGGTGATGGAACTCGAGGAAGAGTTCGACATCAACATTCCGGACGATGCCGCGGAGAAAATCCAGACCGTCGGCCAGGCCATCGAGTACATCGAAAAGACGCAGAAGTAAGAGCGTCCCGCCATGAATCGCCGTGTCGTCGTCACCGGCTTAGGGGCCGTCACCTCGCTGGGCCATCAAAGTTGCAGACATCTGGGCAGCGCATTCTGCGCGGCGAGAGCGGTATTCACTCTGCTCAAGTTGTTCGATACCGAACGCTTCAAGGTCAAATTCGGCGGCGAAATCACCGATTGGGCGCCCAGCGAAGAATATCTCTCGGCCAAAGAAATCAAGCGCATCGATCGCTTCACGCAATTCGCCGCTCGTGGCCGGCATCGATGCAGTGCGCCAAAGCGGCTTGGATTTTTCCAAGGAAGATCCATTTCGTTGCGGAGTCATTATTGGCTCGGGCATCGGCGGCTTGCACGAAATCGAAGAGCAATTGCACCGACTGCTGCTAAAAGGCCCCGACCGCGTGTCGGCATTCCTTGTGCCGAAAATGATGGTTAACGCTGCCAGCGGGTACCTGTCGATCCAGTACGGCTTGCAAGGCCCCAATACTGCAGTGGCCACGGCGTGCGCCAGCGCAGCCAACGCCATGGGCGATGCCTTCCGCACCATTCAGCACAACGATGCCGACATCATGATTACCGGCGGCGCCGAAGCGGCCATTACGCCGATGAGCATCGCGGGCTTTTCCAAACATGCGGGCGCTTGTCGGAGCGAAACGACGCGCCGGAAAAGGCGAGCCGGCCGTTCGATAAAGATCGCGACGGATTTGTGCTCAGCGAAGGGGCGGGTATTTTGGTATTCGAAGAATTCGAACACGCCAAGCGCCGCGGCGCGAAAATTTACGCCGAAGTGCTCGGCTATGGAGCCAGCGCCGATGGCGGACACATTACGCAGCCGGATGAACACGGCACCGGCGCGGCCAAGGCCATGGAATGCGCACTGGCCGACGCCAAGTTGAATCCGACCGACATCGGTTACATCAATGCCCACGGCACCAGCACCCCACTGGGCGATGCCGCCGAGACCCGAGCCATGAAAGCGCATTTTCGGCGAACACGCAAAGAGCGTCAGCATTTCCAGCACGAAGAGCCAGATTGGACATTTGCTCGGGGCAAGCGGCGGCGTCGAGCTGATTTTCACAATTCTGGCCCTACGCGATAGTATGATTCCGCCAACGATCAATTTGGATAACGCCGATCCAGAATGCGATTTGGATTACACGCCCAACAAGCCGCGCCAGCGCCGGTTGAAAGCTGCCATTAGCAACAGCTTTGGCTTCGGCGGGCATAATGCGTGCCTGGCGGTCGGGCAGTTGCGGAATGGGCAGGCGTAAAAAACCGCGCAGGGCCCGATTCAGCGCGCAGAATCGGTGGGCAGATTCGCTGCGATTCTCGTGCTAGCAAACCCGGGGCTTGTCGAATCGTTCGTGTATCGCCCTTGTTCTGCCTTGGCGGCAACGGTATTCTCTCGCCTCCTTAAATTGCCCAAGTGCAGGCGCGACATTTTGCGCTGCAAAACGTAAGGAGTTCGGACGATGGTTCGTCGATGGATTTTGCCGCTGGTAGCGCTGCTAGTTTTAGGCGGCGCGGGTTGGCTATTTGCGCAAGCGCCCGGCAGTGCGATGCCAGGAGATCCGCCGTCGGCATGGCGGCCCAGCGGCAGCGGCTCCGCTGGCGGAACAACAGCAAGCGTTCCAGGTTTGCAGCCTGTCGCCGGTGCCGCCGCGAGCTTCGATCGCTCAAGTGACCAACGGCACAGGCACGCTACCCAACGACGGCGGACAAGTCTGGCGCGAGTACGATATATCGCCCTATACCACGCGCGTCACCAGCACCAATCGGCCGGAGCAGGCGATTGTCGATTGGATTTTGCGGGAAACGGGTTACGAAGCTTGGCACAGCGAACCGTTGGGAATATTGAGCGCGAACAATCGCACGCTGCGCGTTTACCACACGCCGCAAATGCAGGAGACGGTATCAGAAATAGTCGATCGGTTTGTGAATTCGGAAGCCGAGTCGCAATCATTCGGCATCCGCATCATTACGATCGGCAGCCCGAATTGGCGGGCGAAAATGGAACGTGTGCTGCGCCCGGTGCCGGTGCAAACGCAAGGCGTACAGGCATGGCTCTTATCGAAAGAAGACACGGCGATGATGATTTCAGAATTGCGCAAGCGGACCGATTTTCGCGAACACAGCTCGCCGCAGTTGATGGTGCAAAACGGGCAATCGACAGTGGTTTCGGCGTCGCGGCCGAAGAATTACATCAAAGACGTGATACTCAAACAAGAAATTTGGCCAGGATTTGAGCCAGAGATGGGGCAGATTGACGAAGGATTTTCATTGGAATTTAAGCCACTCTTGTCTTTGGATGGCAAATCGATCGACGCTGTGGTGAAGTGCAACATCGATCAGGTGGAGAAACTGGTGCCGGTGCAATTGGATGTGCCGACAGCCGCGGCGCCGCGCCAGCGGACCGAAATTCAAGTGCCCCAGGTCGAAACACACCGCTTCGCAGAAAAATTCCACTGGCCGGCCGACATGGTGCTGGTCATTGGTTGTGGCATGTCGCCGATGCCGTCGCCAACTGAGCCGACGGCAGTGAAGATTCCGCTCGTGACTCCGGGCGACCATGCCGATTTGCTCGTGTTCGTCGAAGACCGCGGACCCAACGGCAAGCCGCCAGTGATCAGCCGCACGCCACCAACTGCCGGGATGCCAATCGGCGGGACAGTACCTCTGGGCGGGACAGTACCGGGCGCGACTATGCTGACGCCGCCGACTGCGGCGAGAAAGCTTTAGTGGGTTTTGAAACTATGTTTTCAATTGCCGCAAATTCATATTTCAAGCATCGAAACCGGGTCTGGTCCTACATTGTCGCACCGCAAATAGCCTGATATATTAATTCTGCTGTTGAATTAGGTTGAATTTGGCGATTAGGAAAGCTGAGTCGCCGCTTGATTTGGAACTACCAAAGCTGCTCACTAAAACCATGCCTGCTTCCAAGCGACGCGTTGTCATTACCGGCATGGGGCTGATAAGTCCCTTGGGAAGCTCCAAAGAAGCTCTGTGGGATGCGCTCACATCGGGCCGCAGCGGAGTTGGGAAGCTGGAAGCTGTTCCCTCGCGGTTTTTGCCAACTCATGTGGCGGCCGAGGCTCGGGAATTCACGGGCGACATCGAGAACTTTGGGCCGCTGGAAAAAGAGCAGAAGAAGGCCATTCGCAAAGGGCTCAAGGTAATGTGCCGCGAATGCCAGATGGGGGTTGCGGCGGCTCAGTTGGCATTCTCAGACGCCGGTTTGATCGTCGGTGGAGGAAAGTATGATCCCGACCGCGCGGGCTGCGTGTTCGGCGCCGACTACATGCTCACCATGCCTGAAGAGTTCAGCGCGGGCATTAACCGATGTCTGACGCCCGAGGGCACGTTCGATTATGACCGCTGGGCAACCGATGGCATGCCGCAGCTTTCCCCGCTGTGGCTGCTTAAGTATCTGCCCAATATGCCGGCCAGCCACGTAGCGATTTACAACGACTTGCGCGGCCCGAACAACTCGATTACTCATCGCGAGGCGGCGGCGAATTTGGCTATTGGCGAAGCTTACCGGACCATCTTGCGCGGCAGTGCCGACATTATGCTCGTGGGGGCGACTGGGACGCGCGTGCATCCGATGAAAACGGTCCATGCGATTCAAACTGAAGAATTGGCTGGCAATGGAGTTGAGCCGTCGAAGGCGAGCCGGCCGTTTGACAAAAATCGGACGGGAATGGTCATTGGCGAGGGCTCTGGAGCCATTGTTATTGAAGAATTGGCCACGGCGAAGGCGCGCGGGGCGACTATTTACGGTGAAATCGTCGGCCACGGATCATCGCATGTGGCCGATACGAGCGGGGTGGCGCATCGCGATGTGGCACTTGCCAATGTTATGCGCAGTAGCTTGCGCGGAGCCGGAATGACGCCGGACGAAGTCGGCCACATTCAAGCCCATGGTTTGAGCACGCGCATTTGCGATATGGACGAGGCCAAGGCGATTTGCGATGTGTTTGGCAAGGCGGTGGAAAATGTTCCCGTTACCGCGGCAAAGAGCTACTTCGGAAATCTGGGCGCGGGGAGCGGAATGATTGAATTGATTGCCAGCGTGCTGGCGCTGGCAAACAAGCGTCTGTTTCCGATTCTGAATTATGAGACGCCCGATCCGGAATGCCCCATTACTGTGGCAACCAGCAATAATGGGCGGTCTTTGCCTGGCGAATCGTTCTTGAACTTGAGCGTCACGCCGCAAGGTCAGGCTAGCGCCGTACTGGTGCGGAACTGGTCTTAGCCACTCTTCGCTCTCTAGTGAATTCGGCACGCAAAACGCCGTCTCTGGTATTTCCGCAATGTTTTCGCTGGCTTGACAGTTGGCACCTAGGCCGATAAATTTTATCAGTTACACAACATACTAAGTTGTGTGGCAAAGCGGAGTTTCGTTCGGCTGACCATCATCGTCAGCGGGTCGAAATACGTTCGGGGTCCCTGCAGGGCCGCGCCACACGATGAAGTTACCGTCTGCCTGGGTTAGCGGCGAGAGGCCGGCTCTCGCGAGCTTATCACATCGAGGCGTTGGCGCGGGAACGTTCGACCGTTCCCGTTTTTTGTTGGTAACGAGGATGAGTGCAGATAAGCGAACGAATGCCCGCGGTCAAGCTCGGAGATACCGTCTCTAAGCTTTAAAGCGAAACTACGAAAGCGATCGGCCGATGAATGCCAGCGAAGTGCTAAGGATCGTCGATTCGATCCACCGCGATAAGAATATCGACAAGGAAATTGTATTCCAAGCGATCGAGGCTGCGCTGGTATCGGCTGCTAAAAAGCAGTACGGCGAAGATCAAGACATTACGGTAAATATCGACCGCGTGAACGGGGCGATTTCGGGAACGCACAATGGCGAGGCGCTGGATCCGCAGGAAACGCTGGGCCGCATTGTGGCTCAGACGGCCAAGCAAGTGATCATTCAAAAGATTCGCGAGGCAGAACGCGACGCATTGTACGACGAATACAACGAACTGGTGGGTCAGATGGTACCCGGCGTGGTGCAAAAATATGAAAATGGCACTGCGACAGTTTCGCTAGGCAACACCGAGGCGATATTGCCGCGCAGCGAACAGATTCCAGGCGAGACGCACCATCCCAACGAGCGGCTGCGGGCGACCGTGTTCGAAGTGAAGAAAGTCGGCAGCCGCGTGAAAGTCATTTTAAGCCGCACGCGGCCACAGCTCGTGCAGCGATTGTTCGAGCAGGAAATTCCAGAGATTGCTGACGGCGTCATTGAAGTGCGCGCCATGGCGCGCGAGCCGGGATACCGCAGCAAAGTAGCGGTAAGCAGCAGCGATTCGCGCGTCGATTGCGTCGGGGCTTGTGTGGGGGTGCGCGGCAATCGCATCAAGAACATCGTTGACGAGCTCGGAGGCGAGCGGATCGATATTGTGCGCTGGAGCGACGATCTGCAAGTGCTCATCCCCAATGCGCTACAGCCGGCCGAAGTGGAAGAAGTCATTTTGTGCCAGATGATCGGCAAGGCGATCGTGCTAGTGAAGGAAGATCAACTTTCGCTAGCCATCGGCCGCCGCGGGCAAAACGTGCGACTGGGCAGCAAGCTTTCGGGTTGGGATATCGAAATTATGACGCGCGAGGAGCTCGACGCGGAAATCGAACGGGCAGTGAGCGGTTACTCGGCGCTCGATGGCGTCGACAGCCGCATTGGCCGAGCGACTTGTGGGTGAAGGCTTTTTAACTTACGACGAGCTTTCGGTGATCGAACCTGATGCACTGATGGCTATGGGCAATTTGACCGAGGAGCAAGTGCAGCACATTGTCGATCAGGCGGAGGCCAAGGCCGAAGAAGCCGAAGCGGCCGCAGCGGCCGAGCGCCGCCGGCAGCGCGAGCAGGAACGAATCGATGCTGCAACGGCTGAAGCCGACAAGAAAGAGGCCGAATTGGCGACGAACACAGCCAGCCCTGAAGAAGCCGGCAAGGTGGGCGATTCCAATGGATCGACCCCCGAGGCGGGATCGGGCGAGACGGCCGTGACGGGGGGAGAATCGGCAGCGGGTGGCTCGAATTAGTGCTGCCGAACATCGTATATTGGTATGTTTGAACCGATGTCGAGTGATCTGGGTATCTGGGTGCCTGGGCACTGGGCTTCGCTCGTGAATGGTTAGGTTGTTCGACACTCAGAGGCGTACGAAATACAACAAACTTCGCGCGGCAATCCGCGCGTTTGACCACGGTTGGGGAGACCTGAACCATGGTTGCATAATCCGAGAGCCGCAGGGCCGCGCAGTTATAGCGGGCGGAGCTGGGCTGAAAGTAGGGAGGGCTCCACTTGCCCGCTCGTATTTACTCGCTGGCCAGAGAGTTAAAGCTCGATAGCAAAGAGCTGGCGGAGATCTGCGCAAAGGCAGGAGTTCCTGGCAAAAGCGCGCTTTCGAGCCTCACCGACGATGAAGTGGTGCGGCTGAAGGAATATTTAGATGGCCGCGGCAAAGCTAGTACGGGGCGCTCCACTGCGAGCGTTGGCGGTGGCACGGCGACCGCTGCTTTGCCAGAGCGCCACACGCGCGAAGCGTATATTCCGCCTGCCGGCGTGATGGGTAAACCGCCGGTGATCGAGCCGCCCAAGCCCGATAAGACGCCGGAGCAAAAGAAGCGGCCTTTAGAACCGCGGCCAGTCAACAAGCCTGCGCCGACGGTGCGGTTAGCTCAATTGCCGCAATCGTCGAGCAAATCGCCGCCAATTCCTCTCAAGCCGAGTGAGCCTGCGCCGCAGAAACCCGATTTGAAATTGCCGGCCGACGTAATGCGCGCCAGCAAATCTGGCGCGAAGCCGCTAGCCGAACATCTGAAGAAAACTGAAGAGCGGCGCCGCAGCGACGAGAAAGCCAAACCGCCGCTCGCGCGGCCTGCAGCACGCGGCGCCGAGACAACATCGCCGGGTCCACTTTCGCGCGAAGCGCGCGACCGCAAGCGGGCCAAAGGCGGCGGGCCGGAATTCGAAGATTTTCCGGCGCGCGCTGGGCGGGCGCGAGGCGCGGCAACTGAATCGCAAACGCCATGCGGCCGAACAATCGAAAACGATTCGCCTGACCGACGACGACGAGGCCCCGGTGTTGCGCTCGAGTGCTCGCCGGAAGCGCGCCGGCGCCACCGCGACCACGCGCGCCGCGTAAAACGCAGGCAATCATTCAATTGCCCGCGACCGTTCGGTCGTTTTCTGAAGCGCATTGGCATTTCCGCAAGCCAGGTTTTGGGAAAGCTGCTGGGGTTGGAAATGGGCATTATGCCGAACATTGATGACCCCGCTCGATGCTGACCTCGTCGAGCTTTTGGCAGCCGAAATGGGGGTCGAGGTCGAACTCAAAAAGCCCGAAACCGCGGAAGACAAACTACACGAAAATTGCCGATGCGCAGCCGGACGATCCGGCTCAAATGGAGGCCCGGCCGCCGGTGATTACGTTCCTGGGTCACGTCGATCACGGCAAAACATCGCTGTTGGACAAAATCATCGGCATCGATGTCGCCAGCGGCGAAAGCGGCGGCATTACGCAGCATATTCGTGCGTATCAAATCGAACGCAACGGACGGAAAATCGCTTTCGTCGATACGCCCGGGCACGAAGCGTTCACCGAAATGCGGGCCCGCGGAGCAAACGTTACCGATATTGCCGTGCTGGTCGTGGCCGCCGACGACGGCGTCATGCCGCAAACGGAAGAAGCCATCAGCCACGCCCGAGCTGCCGGCGTGCCCATTGTCGTGGCGCTGAACAAGATCGATTTGCCCGGAGTCAACATCGAGCGAATCTACCAGCAATTGGCCGCGAACGAGCTCTTGCCGACCGAATGGGGCGGCGACGTGGAAGTGGTGAAAACCAGCGCCACTGACCGGCGACGGGCATCGATCAGCTTATCGAAATGCTGCTGTTACGATCGCGGAGTTGCACGAGCTGAAAGCGAATCCTCATCGCCGCGCCATCGGCACTTGCCTGGAAGCCGAGTTGCACGAAGGGCGCGGCGTGGTGGCCAAGTTGTTGGTTCAACGCGGAACGCTGCGGGTGGGCGATGCCGATTGTTTGCGGCGTGGCCAGCGGCCATGTGAAAGCAATGTACGATACGCTCAAGCCACGAGAAAAGCTTGATGAAGCCGGCCCCTCGACGCCGGTGAACGTTACCGGGCTCGACGAAGCTCCGGCGGCCGGTCGAAAAGTTTTACGTGCTGGACGACATTGCCGAAACGCCGCGAAATCGCCTTGCAGCAACACAATCAGAATCGGCTCGAAATGCTGGGCACGGCCGGCCCGGCGCATGTAACGCTCGAGAATTTGTTCGACCGCTTGGGCAGGCAAGAGGTGCAAACGCTCAATATTATTTTGCGGGCCGACGTGCGCGGATCGATTGAGGCCATTTTGAAGGAGTTCAGCAAGCTTGAACATCCGGAAGTCAAAATCAAGGTGCTGCAAGCCACGGTCGGCGGCATCAGCGAGGCCGACGTGCACTTGGCCGACGCTTCGGACGCGGTGATCATCGGCTTCAACGTCGTGCCTGATGAAAAGGCGCGGCTATTGGCCGAACAAAAAGGCGTGCAAATTCGCCGATACGACATTATTTATCAGGTGACTGACGATTTGCGCAAGGCGCTCGAAGGGCTGCTGAAGCCGGAAAAACGCGACGCGGAACTAGGCCGCGCGCTCGTTTTGCGCACGTTCGTGATCAGTCGCGTGGGAACAATTGCCGGTTGCCGCGTGCTCTCGGGCACGATCCAGCGCAACAGCCGCATGCGCATTATTCGCGACAGCCGCGTGCTTGGCGATTACCCCATCGAATCGCTGCGGCGCGAAAAGGACGACGTGCGCGACGTGCGCGAGGGCTTGGAGTGCGGCATCAAGCTGGCCGGCTTCAACGATCTGAAAGATGGTGACGTATTGGAATGCTATCGCGTAGAGGAAGTGGCGCGAACTTTGTGAGGATTAGGAGCCAGCGGGCAGGAGGCGCGCAGCAGAAGTCAGGAATCAAGAAATCAGCGTTATGAATTCACGCCGATTGCTCAAAGCCGCTGAATCGATTCGCGAAGTGGTGGGCATGGCCATCTTGGCCGATTTGAAAGACCCGCGCATTCGCGATGTGACCGTGACGCACGTCGAAGTATCGCCCGATATGCGGAACGCGAGAGTACACGTATCGATCATGGGAGATGAAACGCGGCAGAACCTCAGTTTGCGCGGCCTGCAAAGCGCAGCGGGGTTTTTGCAATCGAGAATCGCCAAGGAAATCGACACGCGCTACACGCCGCGATTGATGTTCGTGCTCGATCAGGGAGTGAAGAAATCGATCGAAATGGCCCGCATTTTGCGCGAGGTGCTGCCGCCCCAACCAGATGCCGCTTCGAGCGGCGCGGCGGAAGAACATTTGACTGGCGAAATTGATCTGGAAAGCGAAGCGGAAATCGACGCAGAATATGAGGACGAAGAAGCATCCGACCGCGCCAATGCGCAGCCGCCAAAGGAGCAAGTCCGAAGCAATCGCCCCCCGCCCCGATAGCATTTGGCCGGGCGTTACAATCGGCACGAGACATAAGAATCGGGCGAATTCGATCAGGTGGTGGTAGTGAGGGTTTGAACTGAAACACTCCGGTAAGCAATGTTTTACAAGGCGCGGCATGGTGGAATCGCCGCGATCGGCTAAAAGAACCTAAGACGCGCAAAGAAAAAGAAATTGACTATGGCCAGTCCTAATCGAAGTGCATTAATCGCCAAGCTGTACAAAGTGCTCAAACAGCACTACAAGCCGGCGGAAAACAAAAACGACCGGCAATTGCTCGAGCACATGCTGTTCGCCTGCTGTTTGGAAAACGCGCATTACGACAAGGCGGAGAAAACCTATCAAAATCTGGCCACCTCTTTTTTCGATTGGAACGAAGTGCGCGTAAGCACGGTGAAAGAGCTTGCCGAAGCGATGAAAGACTTGCCCGACCCGGCGGCGGCGGCCTCGAATTTGAAGCGCATTCTGCAGACCGTTTTCGAATCGACCTATTCGTTCGATTTGGAGGCAGTGAAAAAGCAAAATATTGGCGCCGGTATTAAGCGGCTGGGAAAACTCGAAGGGGCGAGCAATTTCGTCGTCGCCTACACCACTCAATACGCGCTCGAAGGACACTTTATTCCGCTGGATCGCGGAGCGGTCGAGGTGTTGTACATCGTCGGAATTGCCACAGACTCCGAACGCGAATCGGGCAATGTCGCCGGGTTGGAGCGCGCCATTCCGAAGAACAAAGGAATTGATTTCGGTTCGCTTTTACACCAGTTGGCGGCCGATTTCGTTTCGAATCCGTTTTCGCCCAATCTGAAGACTTTGCTGCTTTCGATCAATGCGGAGGCGAAGTCGCGGCTGCCGAAGCGTGGACAGAAAAAGGAAGAGCCCAAGCCAATGGCCGTTGAAGAGAAGGCCGCGGGCAAGGCCGGCGGAAAGGGCGACGGCAAAGCAGCCGCCGCCAAGGCGGCACACCATGCCAAGCTCGAACAAAATGGGTCGCAAAAGGCGGGTAAAGCCGACGCCAAGCATGCCGCGGGCTCAGAAAGCAATGCGGGGGGTGCGCGCAAAACTGCCGGCGGCAAAGCCGCAGCCGACGCGGAGAAGAAAAAGCTTGGTAAAAAGGAAGAGCCCGCCAAGCATAAGAAACTGCGCCGGCCGGTCGGTGCGGCAATGTCGCACGGCGGCAAGATGGCCGAGAAGCGCTCGGCCAGCAAGCAGTTGACCAAGCGCAAGCCGCGATAAAAATTCACCGGCGTGCGTGATGCGCCGCCTTGACCATTTTGCGATAGCGTTCCGGCAGGGAAGTCGGCGACTCGACATCGTGCGTGGCACGACATTATGTACGCGTGACCGGCGCAATATTGCACTCGCTGCCGCCAAGGAGGATTACATGCGACGACTCGTTCTGATTCTATTGCCAGCGTGCGGATGCTTCTTGGGTATTTGCTCGGCAGTCTCAGCGGGCGCGACGGCGGTGGCGCCGGCCGAAGGCGATTCGTTTGAAAACCCGCCCGAACCGCTAGCTCCGCGCAAGGCCCGTTCGGAAGCCGAGGAAGACCGCATCACGGCACTGGCGCTGTTTTCCGCTGGGCGTGGGCTGGAGCAGCGCGATCAACTGCCGCAGGCGCTGCGGCATTACGAGCGGCGCTTCGTTACGATTCTCAGGCATTGCCCGTGCTTAAGCAATTGGCGGCAGTGGCATTCAGCTTGAGCCGGCCTGATGAAGCGCTACAGTATGTCGCCAAATTCGCACAAGACAACCCAGTGGAACCGACGCTCGCGCGGTATGCAGGCGCTTACCTGGCCGAATCGGGCGATTGGAAGGGGGCGATCAAAATCTACGAACAATTAGCTCAAACGCTATCGAAAGAGGAACCGACGACGGAAGCGGTGCTGTTGCAAATGGATTTGGGCCGGCTGTATTTCCTGACCGAGCAATATGGCAAAGCGGCCGACGCATTTGAGGTTGTAACGAGTGCGCTCGATGACCCCAAGAAATTTAAACTTGATGATAAGGCGGCGAAAGATTTGCCGGGCGAAGCGGGCGCGAATTACGAACTGATGGGGAACGTTTTCGCCGAGGCAAAGAAGCCCGACGAAGCGCGCAAAGCGTTCGAAGCCTTCGATAAAATTAAGCCCGATGCCAACGTGTTGGCGGCGAATTTGGCGCGTGTGGAAATTGCGGCCGGCCGGTTCGACGCGGCTTTGGCCGAACTGCAGAAGTATTTTGATTCAGGAAGCACGGAGAAAGGCATCGCGCCCTACGAATTGCTGTCGGAAATCCTCAGCGAGCAGCACAAGGGGGATGAGCTCGTTTCAAAGTTGCAGGCGTTGCAAACGACGCAGCCGCACAATGCACCGCTAGCACTTTATTTAGGTGAGCAATACCGCACCGCAGGCAAGCTCGACCGCGCCCGAGAAATGCTCGAGGCGTCGCTGGCCGAGAAGTACTCCACTTCGGCTGCGCAGTCGCTAGTGGATATCTATTTGCAAACGGGCGAGGCCAAGGCGCTCTTTGCGCTATTAACGAAGATGGTCGAAGAGAATGGCACGTTGTCGCTCACCGAGAGCAATGCCAAACGGCTATTTGAAGACAAGCAACTTCCGCCGGCGGTTATTGAATTGGCGCTTAAGCAACATGCCGATGCCAAATCCGAAGATCGGTACGCTCTGCGGGCGGCGGCAGCTTTTGGCCATTCAAGCCAAGAAGTGGAAAGAGGCAGAATCGCTCGTGAATTTGGCGATGAAAGCCGATCCGAAGGCCGCGCCTGATTTGCTCACGGCCTGGGGCTTAGCTTTGGTGCTCGAGGAAGAGTACGCCGACGCGGCCGGCGTGTTCCAGCGCGGTATTGATGAAAAACTGGCAGGCGATGACGACTCGACGCTATATTTTCATCTTTCCGGCGCGCTGGAAATGCAGGGCAAAACCGACGAAGCGCTCACGGCCGCAAAAAAAGCCGCCGAGAAACACCCCGATGACGCGCGCTTCGCCGGCCGCCCGGCGTGGATTTTGTACCACGCCAAGCACTATGACGACGCGCGAAAGGCTTACGAAGAGTTCATTCAGAAATTCGATGACGATTACAGCTCGGCCGAAGTGCGCCAGTCGCTGCGCAAAGCGCGGAGCATTTTGTCGAATATTTGCGAGCAGCAGCATGAATCGGCAAAGGCCGTCGAATGGCTCGAACAAATTCTGGATGAATCTCCTGATGACGCTGGAACGAACAACGATCTTGGCTTTTTGTGGGCCGACGAGGGGGCGCATTTGCAGCGCGCCTACCGCATGATTCAGCTCGCCGTGGCTGACGAACCGGAAAACGACGCCTATCGTGATAGCCTGGGCTGGGCGCTGTTTCGGCTGAATCGCTATTCCGAGGCGCTTGAGCAACTACAAAAAGCCGCCGCAGGCGACAACCCGGACGGCGAAATCCTCGATCATTTGGCCCAAGTTTATTTGAAGCTCGGCCAATCTGGCGAAGCCAAGGCGGCCTGGACTCGCGCGCTGGAGGGCTTTAAGAAAGCAGGCGAATCGGAGAAAATCAAAGATATCGAAAAGAAATTGGCCGACATTGAAAAACCGCAACATTAAAGCACCAATCCGGATCTTTATCGCATGGCTGGACATTCCCACTGGGCGAACATCTCGCGGAAAAAAGCGCTGATCGACAACAAGCGCGGCAAAGTTTGGAGCAAATTGGCCAAGGCGATCATTGTCGCGGCGAAAATGGGGGGCGGCGATCCCGACGCGAATTTGCGGCTACGCTACGCCGTCGACGCGGCCCGTGCCGTGAGCATGCCGAATGAAAACATTTCGCGGGCAATCAAGACTGGCACGGGCGAATTGCAAAGCGGCACGCTGGACGAATCGATTTACGAAGGCTATGGTCCCGGCGGTGTGGCGGTGATGTGTGAAATTTTGACCGACAATCGCAATCGGACTGCTCCCGAGATTCGTAAAATTTTTGAACTGAACGACGGTAAGCTTGGCGCTAGCAATTGCGTGGCCTGGATGTTCGAACGCAAAGGTATGTTCGTGGTGGGCGCCGATAAGATCGACGAGGATCGGCTATTGGAAATTGCCCTTGAGGCCGGGGCCGACGACGTGAAGCGCGATGGCGACAAATTCGAGGTGACGTGCGATCCGACTCTGTTCGCCAAAGTGAGCGACGCTTTGCAAAAAGCCGGCGTTCAGCCGGAGAATAGTCAACTCACGCGGCTGCCTACGACTACAGTGAACGTGGAAGATCCCGAAACTGCCCGCAAAGTGCTGCGGCTGGTGGAACAGCTCGACAACCACGACGATGTGCAAAGCGTGGCGGCCAACTTCAACATTCCCGACGAGGCGATGGCGCAAATTGCGGGGTGAGGGCGGCGAGCGTAGAATTCAAGAGCAGGTACCTCATGAGCGTCGTCCATCCTGGTTATAACACCGTGCAGCTTCTGCGTTCCAAAGCTGGCGATCCGGCTTGGGAGGTGGCCTATCTGTTCCCGCCCCAAGGAAAGTGGAGCGAATCGGAATTTCTTGCTCTCGACCGGGGCGGCGGTCGAATCATCGAGCTCGTTGACGGTCGACTCGAGGTATTAGCGACGCCTACTTTTTCCCACCAGAAATTGGTGGCGTATTTGTTTTTGCACCTTAATGGCTTCGTGAACCAGCACCGCTTGGGTTTCGCGGTCTTTGCCCCAATGTCAGTGCATTTATGGAAAGAGCATTACCGCGAGCCAGATATTGTGTTTATGCGGCCCGAACAAATCGCTGGTCGCGAATATCCGGAACGCGTCGATCTTGTAATGGAAGTGGTAAGCGATGATGCCGAATCGCGCCATCGCGACTTGGTTGAAAAGCGCGTGGCCTACGCTGCGGCAGCAATCCCAGAATATTGGATTGTCGATCCCCAAGAGCAAATGGTTATGGTGCTTACGCTTGACGGTAAAGAATATCGGGTTCACGGCCAGTTCAAGCCGGACAAACGAGCCACTTCAGCGCTGCTGCCGGAATTCTCCCTTGACGTAGCAGAACTTTTTGCCGCAGGGAGCTCGAATCATCTAGACGCCTAAAACGATTATTGCGCAGACCGTGGCGGCGAACTTCAACATTCCCGACGAAGCGATGGCGCAAATTGCGGGGTGAACGCTCGAAAGGCCTTGTTATGCCGCGAAGAAGCCTTTTTGTATTGCTATTCCTGGCTTCAAACTGCGGCCAATTAGCCGCGGCCGATGTCCCCTTGTTTTTTTACAGCCGTACGGTCGCGACGCGAGGCGATCGTGCAGACAGCAGGGTCATATTTCAATACAAAGAAAGCGGAGCTATCGTCGAAACGAAAAACGATGCTGAAAAAAAGGTGCTTCTTCTCCAAGACGTCGAGCTTCAAGTCTATTGCGGCGAATCGAAGAAGCCCTTTAGAGGAGCGAGAGATCCTGAAGTCGCCAGTGTCACTTGAGCAGCAAGATGGGCTCAAAATCGACTATGTACCTTTCACTGGGTTCAAATTGGATAATAAGGGGCCTTACTATTCACCTCCTCTTTCCGCAATGTTCGCGGTTCCATCTAAAGCCATTGAGAAGAGCGGAATTTCATCAATCTTGCCAGTTGAAATTCGGTTAGAGGGCGAATCCATTCAACTCAACTGGGCACTGCGAGCCGATCGTAAACCATCGGAAATTCGATTAGATGGTCCGATCGTCGGCACTGCTGAAAACAAAGCAGTCGGAGTAGGCGGTTCATTGTTTCGTCGTGTCACGGCCGAGGGTGAGGCTTTACTCGAATCGAAAGCGAATCTTGTTTTTACGGTCGACAAAGCCGTATCTCTGCAAGGAATTATCGACCCTGCAAAAATAGACGATGTCCGCAAGCTACTTTCTGATTGCAAAGTCGCCATCACGGTGGATGAAACCGTTGTAGAAGCGGCGGACTCCAATGAAGGGAAGAATCTACCGCTTTCCAAACCGCTCCAGGTCTTTCTGAAAAAGCAGGGAGCACTTAGCCGAGACACGAAATAAAAGCGAACGCTGTATTAAGTTCTGCTTCGAGTTGTTACCGCCGAGACCAAACTTGCACCACCAGCGGAAAGCCAAAGAGCGTGGTATCGTCGTCGGCAAGCTTTTTCATTTCAGCGGCAACGCGGTCGACAGTCGGCTGATCGGCCAATTTCTCGCGTACCAGTTCCGGCGCGAATTGGGTGAATGTCATCGGCAAAGGCCGCTTTTCTTCGCCGCGCAATGCCAGCTTGAAATTCGTGCCCACCTCGGGACGCGCAAAGCACGCTTGGCGAAAGAGCCGATGCAGCGAGGCGCCTAAGCGAAAATGCTCGCCGCGCCGCTCGCCCAGCGCCTCATTCAGCGTGAAGAACTGCGTCATGGCCTCGGCGGGCGGGTCGCACAGCCAAACGGCCAGATCCATTTCCTCGCAGAGCACCATGCCGCCCGGCTTCACCAGTTTTCGCATGGTGCGCAGCGCGTCGAGCGGATCGGTCAAGTGCATGAGCACCAGGCGGCAATAAGCGACATCAAACGATTCTTCTTCAAGCTTGGGTGAATAAGCGTCGGCAACGTGGAAATCGATGTTCTTTAAGCCTAACGCGGCTGCTTGGTGGCGGGCTTGCTCGATTTGGCCAGTGCTGTTGTCGATGCCAACGACTGAACCAATGGGTCCAACCTGCTCTGCCACCCAGCAAGCGATATTGCCGCTGCCGCAGCCGATTTCAACCACGCGCATGCCTCGGCTTAAAGCAATGCGGTGAAAGACCGCTTCGGTGCCGGGGCCGTAGACCTCGTGCAGTAAGCGTAAGCGCTCTTTATCTTTGCCGCCGGTGGCGAGGATGTAATGTTCAGCGTGCTTTGTCATTCAACAGCCCAACGCAGAATTGCGCATTTGCGAAAATCGTGGTGCATTTCGGCCCCCAATGATTGACAAACGTTGGAGCACAGCCTAGTTTACCAGCCAGCCATACCTTTTAGGAGATTCAAAATGGGGCAGTCGCTCAGCGGTCAGTTCAATTCTATTCTGCGCATTCTGACTTTCGGTTTGGGCGTTCTTTGGTTCGCGAGTTCGGCGGCATTCGGCGATACGCTCAGCGTTGGCTACGTTCATTACGGGCAGTCATTCAGTGTCGTGAATCATGGCTCCGGGGAAGGGGGCGGCGCCGGGCTGTTCGCCTTGAGCTACGTTGAGCCGAATGGAGCCGATTTCGTTCAGGCGGCACCCGGCACTATCGCCAGCTACTGCATCGACTTGCAGGAATATATTTGGCCGAGCACGCCGAGCGGCCCTAATACGTACGACATTATTCCACTTGCCGACGCGCCTAACTATGCGTCTGGGCCGGCAGCGATGGGACCCGCCAAAGCGAAGGCGATCAGCCAGCTATGGAAAGAATTTGTAAATAATGATGGCAACAATGTTGTCGATGACCTCAATTACGGCAGCGACAACAATGCGGCCATTCAATTGGCCATTTGGGAAATCGAGCTGGAAGATTGGAACGGGAGCTACGGTGGGCCCGATCCCTGGAGCGTCGATCCAAGCAGCATTTCTGCCGGCCAGTTCTATTCCACTTCTCTTCCGGCGGCAATCACTTTGGCCGACCAGTACCTAAGTTGGGTGTGGAATAATCCCAACGCGCGCGGGGCCGATTTGGTCGCGCTCAGTGCACCGACGTTAAATGCACCAGGAGTTTAGCAGGACCAGGTGGTCGAACTGATTACGCCGGCACCCGAACCAGCCACTTGGCTCAGCCTGGCAAGCACGCTGGCGGTGGGATGCGTTATTGTCGTGCAGAAGCGCCAGCGGTCGGCGGCTCGATAGAGCATTGCGGTTGGCGCAAACTTGGTCGACCGGTGCGGCCGCTTTTGAGCAGCGGCTCAGCCTAGCGGCGTCGGAATATAACTCTTACCTGCGGCTTAATCTTTGCCGTGGTGGACGACCTTGGCCCAATATTTGTCGAAGTTGTTGCCGCCGTCGAAATCGTGGCTGTTATCGAGATCGTGGCAGCGAAGACAGTTGTCGACCACTTTGCGCTTGTCGGCATCTGTTTTGAGCGACAGACGCATTTCGTTGCGGTACTTTTCCAAGTCGGCGTCGGTGGCTTTGACCGTGCCGCGCTCGGCCTCCACGTGCCGGGAGCCGGGGCCGTGGCAATTCTCGCAGCCATTGCCGGCCAAAAGGGGCGTTTTTTCCTGGCTCCAATAGCCGCCGCTGTAGGGAAAGAATTTTTGCGGCTCCCAACCAGTCACATGGCAACTGAGGCATTCGGGATCGTGCTGCCGCGGCGGATCGAGTTTCACGAGCGTATCAAGCGCGGTGGCGTGCGGGGTTTTCTTCCAAATCGCGTATGCCTTCAAGTGGCACTCGCTGCACTCTTGCGAGCCGACGAATTTGCGGCCGCTGGGATGGGGCGTCGGCTTCAATCCCAGCCCCTCCAGGCCCAACTGCGCGAGTTGATCTTGATACGAGGCCATGGCCTGCTTCATGCGCTTCGATTCGCCGAAACGGGCATCCAATGGCACGCGCTGGTAGCGCTCGGGATCGTTGGCATCGTCATACAGGCCAACGACGATCGCGTATTTCCCCTTCGCGCCAACTTCGATCAACCGCGTTTGAGTACCTGGGATTAAGGCCGGGTGGTCGGGGGGTTCTTCCGCGCCGCCGGCGGTGAGCACGTATTGAAATTGGGGAAATTTTTGGGCAAGCGCGGTCGATTCGTCGCGCGTGGCGTTGGAGAGCAGCACTAACATGTCGCACTTGGCCTTTTGTAGTTCGGGCAGAACTTCGGCAATCGCTTTCTCGGCCGGCTTAAATTGGAAATCGTTGGAGTTCACTTTGCGGCGATATTCGTCGCCGATGACGCTCGTGACGCCAATTTTTTGGCCGCCAGCTTCGACGATGCGATACCGCTGCGGTGTTTTATCGTCCCAGGCAAACGATGCATTGGCGCACACGAATGGGCTTTGCTGCCCTTCCACCGGCGTAACGACACCGTACAGATCGCCGCCCGAGAGGCGCAAGTCGCTGGGGCCAAAACCAATGGCTTGATAGCCAAGCTGTTTGAGAGCATCGACAATGGCTGCATACTTCACTTGCGCTTCTGGGCCATAGCGATTTACCATGCCACCGACATCGAAGGCGGCGAGCGGCCATTTTTCGCTCGCCAGTTGTGAGAGCATCATATCACGCCGACTGAGGCCACCGAGCTGATTCTCCTTGCCCGAGCAACCGCACGGTTCGATATAGCCATCGAGCACTCCGGTGAACACGAGCGCAAGTTTCGGCTTCGGCCAATCTTTGAAGATTACGCCGTTGCGGCGAATCATTTCGGCCTCAACTCGGGCAGGATCTTTCGATGCCGCATCGTTGGTTTTAGGCGTGCCGGTCGCTTGCGCGCCGAATCCGCTTCGGCCGTGGCGCCCGGGCGAGAAGTGGCGATCACCATCAAGGCCGCTGCAAATGCTGCGACGAGAATTGCCAACCACGTCGTGTGAAATCGCACGAGAAATTTCCTTGCAGATTGGGGTCCGTCCTCATCATTTCGAAAAATCGCACTACATCATTTCGTACGCACTAGGGGGACAGGCACATTTTTACTTCGCAGACTGCGCAAAAATGAGCCAGTCCCCACGGGTTCACTCGGCGACGGCGAATCGCACCAATAGCCGCACGGTCATCGCTTCGGGATGACCTGTGTCGATCAGCACTTCTCCGACACTTCCTTGCTGGTTGCCCAGATGCGTCGATTCGGGCGATCCGGGTGGGATTTCGATCGTGACCGGCACGCGGACAATTTCTCCCCCGGCTGCATCGGACGGCTGACCGATGGTTACCTTCAAATTCGATGGATTCACTGCACGAACCACTGGGCTAAGCTCGTGGCGGTGCGGCCCGCGCACGAGCAGGAACACTACTGATTTGGCCCCATCGCGCCGGCTGACCGTTCCCATGCTCAGCAGGTTGTGTTCGGTATCCCAATCGCTGCGGCCGACCACTTGGATATCGCTGGTCACATCGCCGCCGACGGGAACCTCGATCACCGGCTTGTCGGGCAAGTTCAGCCAGAGGCGGATTTTCTGTCGAATCGGCCCCAGAGGCAAGCCGGGTTTGACATGCACATGGACCACGACGCCACTTTTGGCGTCGGGATCGGTTTTGAGCACGTCGGCAGGCATGGGCTCGGTGCTTATGTCGAAATTTGCAGCCGTTTCGGCGTCGGTAAGCTCGAACTTGGTCACTTTCAAATCGGGGCCGTGATAGCTGAACACATTCAAATCGGCCTTGGGAGAATCGGTTACCGAAATATTGGTGAAGACTATCTCGTCGGGGCTGATGCGGTTTGACGACAGCACCTTACCTGCGATCGTAAAGGAAACATTAGGCCGGGCCGGGTCGTTGGTATCGACCGTGGCGCTTTGGCGGAAGGGGCCGCCGTTGATCGCATGCCAGCGAACTTCGACCGTTCCGGTTTCGCCGGGCGCTAATTCTTCTTTGCCGATGGTGAACTCGGTGCAGCGGCCGCAGGAAACGCCGCCGCTGGTGAGCTTGAGCGGCAGTTGGCCGTCGTTGCGGACTTCAAACGTATGAGAAAGATGTTCGTTGAGTTCCATCGTGCCGAATTCGTATTCTTTCTTGTCGAACGCAATGCGCGGCTGCGGCCCGGTGATTTCGGGATTGGCGACGCCGGCCACAACGAGATCGTGTTTGACGGTGCCGGCGGGGGATGCGCCGAGTTCAAGAATGGTGAGATTGAAGGCCAGGCCGATGCCCAGGACGACGGCGATGATGATGAGCATCCAGATACGCATGGGAAAATCAAAGTTAGAAATTTAGGGATCGATTCGTGTGCAGGGTCTGAATTTTTTTCGGGCGATGAAACTGCGAAAAACTTTTAACCGCGGAAAGGGTGGAAACCGGGGAAACGGCAATAAACCGAAATAAACGGTGAAAAACGGCAGGAACTACTTGGGACGGCCAAACGGGGGTTTCGAACTGGTTTCAAAACCTGCCACAGCAAGGGGGACAGTCCCCGGCAGTTTTGAAACCGCTCCACGCAGCCTGCAATGTATGTGATCATATGTTCACAGTCAGTTGCATTTTGGCAGAGGATTGCGGGAAATTCAAGGCACGAATTGGGCCACGTTTATTTTACCAAAGGCGGTCTTTAGATGCCGCCCTGGAGATGGGTGGGCTGCTAATTTGACCCCAAATTGTCAAGGCAGCAAAAATCGGACTCAAATTGTGCATCGAGGGCATCCGACACCGTTTTTCGATTTAATCAATGCTTCGTTGGTCGCAAACAAAACATCCCCATTGTTCAGCTTGTTCGGAAATGATCCAGAGAAGAAGATAAATGAGGCATAGAGCAAAATGGGAATAGCCATGTCGGAAACGAAACTCCGCAAGAAAGCCGGGCACCGTTCTTGGGGAGCGCGTGGAGGGCGAGTGCCCGGTACTCATGTCGGCGATTTCATGCCGGTGGCAACACGATGCGCATTGATGTCACGGATCGGTAGCAAGAACACTGCTCCAGAGAGACAGATAGACGAGTTATTGTTGGAGGCCGGCTTGAAATTTGAGCGACACTGTTCCGATCTGCCTGGCCGCCCTGATTTTGTTTTTCGTGAGGCCTGTTTCGCCATATTTGTCGATGGTGATTTTTGGCACGGCTTTCGTCTACCACTTTGGAAACACAAGCTATCGGAGAAATGGCAACTCAAGATCGGAGCGACGCGAGATCGAGACCGCCGGAATTTTCGGCGGCTTCGGCAGGCCGGCTGGAGAGTAATTCGGATTTGGGAGCATCAAATTGAACGTGACGCTGCCCACTGTGCCGAGAAAGTGCTTGCCGCTTATAATGAATGCAAATCCTTGCGGAGATCAGCAAGATGACAAACGATCCCCTGAAGTCATTGACAGCGAATCGGCGATCGCTGATACCCGATTCGAAGGCTACATAGATCAAGACGGCAAACAGAGCTATGATGCAGCCACTGCAGACAAGCTCAATGATCTTCAGCAAGCGGCATTCACTTGGTGCGACCCTTACGAAATCGGCGCTGCTGAGTTTGAGAAACTCCCTTCGCTCGACGAGTCGGATTCTTCGGCTGCATAAGAGCCTCAACGATTGCCTTCATAACCGGGGGACATACTGCGTTCCCGATCAGCTTGATCTTATTTCTGCGTGACGTATCTGGCCACTTGTAGTTGGCTGGGAAGCCCATTGCAGCAGCAAGTTCCGGCGGCTGAAGCATCCGCATTTCGTGTCCTTTGCCGTTTGGCTTGACGAGTGCAAACCGGTCAAGGGTCGTAATCGTGCGAAGCGGACGATCGAGCGGTTGATATCCGCCGGCACCATCGGTACCGTAGTAGACCATGAGAAATGGTGTCGAAGCGCCAAGGGCTTTGATACCGCGCTCGGCGCGCCGAATAGTCGCTTTCGCCCGGCCTCGTTTTTCCAAGGGCGAGAACGGCCAGGGCTTGCCGTTCCCTTCCACAAGAACCGATTCAACAGCAATTTTTTGACTTGATTCGATGTTCGGCAGGTTCGGTTCAGCACCCTTCTCGCAAATGACGAAAAGACGGCGCCTACTTTGCGGTACACCGAAATCTTTGGCATCAAGCGTGAGACACTTTACACGGTAGCTCGCTTTCCGCAGCGTCTCCAGCCAACGCTCGAAAAGTGACCACTGCTTCATCTTCACAACGTTCTCAACTACGATCCAACGTGGCTTGAGCGCCTTCGCAAAGCGCGCGACCTCAAACGCTGTGCGCATGCTCTTCTCGTCGCGTTTCCTTGCGCCGCGGGCAAGCTGGACGTATCTACGGGCAGTGCTACCATGCGCCAAGTCTGGTACAGTCGCGGTGTGCTGGAAACACGATCTTTAGATGCCGCCCTGGCGATGAGTTAAGCGCGTAGCTTCTCTCGCTCTTTCAAATACTCGCGGCATGCGGTGAAGAATTCTTGGAAATCGGGGCGGCGATAGTCGGGGTAGGTCCACTGGGTCGGCTGCCAATCGCCGTGGCGAAAATGGAGCGTGATTTCGGCGTAGATGCCCTGCCCTAGATAGATGCGGTGGGCGTGATCTTTGGTCGAAGCGAGCACCAGCTTGGCCAAGGTGATGTAGCCGGGATCGAGATTTAGCGGGCGCGATTCGGCATGCTTGGCCACGGCTGCGTATTGTTGTTCCCAGGCATTGGTTTGCAGTTTGATTTCGGCCAGTCTGCCAGGATCGATCAGCTTTTCGAAGGCGAAGAACTGCTTACGCAGGCCTGCGCCCATGGTGGCTGCGTAGTAATCGGTTTCGGAGAACTCGAACGCGGGACTGGCGAGCGCGACAGGGCCCCACATTGAATCTGTTTTTTCGCGGGCCCAGACAAGCGCCTCGGCATGCCGGCTGAAGGCGGCCAGGATGAGCAGGACCGGGGATGCTGAATTCGCTTGACCCATGGCAGAATGGTAGAATATTGCGAGGTTTTCGTTGACGCTCTTTTATATTTTAGAGCCTGGGGACAAAACGTCCGCGGAGAGGGGGGCGGTCCCATTTTTCTCCCAGGGCACCGAAAAATCGGGACAGTCCCCGACGTTTTGTCCCCAGGCTGTTAGTCCTTAATCCTAATATGGTGAAGCATGGACGAAGTGATGACGTTAGCCGAAATGGAAGAACGATTCAAATCGGAATGGATTCTGGTGGAGGATCCTGAAACCGACGAAGTGCTCGAGGTAGTGCAAGGAACTGTTGTTTGTCATAGTAAAGACCGTGACGAAGTGTACCGCTTTGCACTGAATCAGAAATCGAAGCGGTTCGCGATCGTGTACACGGGCGAAATGCCTGAACATTCTGCGATCATCCTATGATCACCCATTTCAACCCTAAGGGAGGTTTGATCGTCGTGCGCGGTGAACTGACGGGCCCGGCGGCAACTGGCGTTTTGCAACTCGCGGTCGACACTGGCGCAACGTTATCGCTGATTAATTTTGCGATGTTGGTGCGCACCGGTTACGATCCCGCTGTGGCAAAGGATCGGATTCAAATCACCACGGGTAGCGGAGTAGAATTTGTTCCGCAAGTTGCGGTTAGTCGTTTTGCTGCCCTTGGCATCGAGAGAATCGATTTTCCGATACTAGCTCACACGCTCCCGCCAAGCGCAGGCGTTGATGGATTGTTGGGGTTGGACTTTTTTCGAGCACATAAGCTGCAAATTGATTTCCGCAATGGCACCGTGGATGTCGGCTAACAGCGTCTAACAAAATGATCTCGGAGAGGGGGACAGTCCCGAATGGCACTAAGTTAGTTCGTAATTTCTGAGCGACTCAGCACTTAGGGCAGCTAGCACGAGTCATTGGCCGAGAGCTGAAGGAAAGGTGGACCTCGATGTCAGAATGTTGGTGTGAACTAAACATCACTCCAACAAAGAGGTCGCACCATGACGCTGAGTATTGTCGAGGCGGTTGGCCGCATCAAGGCCGAGGTGGCCAAGTGCTTGACGGCCGAGTCGATCGAAAGAGTTTGCCGCGACTGCGGACACCGTTGGCGGCAGCGCGAAGTGGGACCGGTCCAAACCGTGTGGACGTTTCTAACGCAAATCTTGCATGGCAACACTGCCTGCGCCACGCCATCCGTCTAGCCGGTTTGAGTTGCTCCGCCGAAGCCTATTGTCAAGCTCGGACACGCCTGCCGCTGGCGGTCTTGGAGCGGTTGCTCCAGCAAACCAGCCGCGCAGCTCGCCTGACGTGTTGCCTGCCAACGTGGCATGGCCATCGGACATTCCTGGTGGACGGTTCGACGTTCTCGATGCCCGACACGCCGCTGCTGCAGGCCAAATTCGGTCAGCCGGGCCAGCAGTTGGCCGGCTGTGGTTTTCCCGTCGCCCACTGGCTGACGCTGTTCGATGCGCACAGTGGTTTGTTGATCAAGCAGCTGACGGCCCCGTTGCGGACGCACGACATGGCCCAAGTGGCGCAGTTGCATCCGGAATTGGCCGAAGAAGACATCCTGGTTGGCGATACGGCCTTCACCTCTTACGTGCATTTGGCCCTCTTGCGCCAGCGGAATTTGCATGGCATGTTTCGCGCTCATCAGCGGCAATTGGTTAGCTTCCGCCGCGACCGGAAGCTCGTGGGCAAATTGCCGGCCGGGACTGTCGCTGAACTTTCCAACGCGCGGCTGATCCGCAAGCTAGGCAGGTACGATCAACTGGTGGAATACAGCAAACCTTCACCAGTCCCACAGTGGCTAGACGAGCAAACGTTTCGGTCACTGCCCGACAAGCTCGTCGTGCGTGAACTGCGCTTTGCGACGAAACAGAAAGGCGGACGTACGCGGATCATTACGCTCGTGACGACGCTTTTGGATCCGGACGAGTATCCTGCCCAGGAGCTGGCTGCACTTTATGGCTGGCGCTGGCAGATCGAAACGCATCTAGGCCACTTGAAGACAGCCATGGGCATGGATGTGCTGCGCTGCCGGAGCGTGCCGGGGGTACTGAAAGAGGCAGCCATGTTTGCGCTGGTCTATAACCTGGTTCGCCTGGTGATGGTTGAGGCCGCTCGGCACCAGCAGACGAGCGTGCGATCGATCAGCTTCATCGACGCCTTGCGCTGGCTGGCCTCCGCTTGTTGGCGACTGCCCGATCTGCATCTGGCAATCAATCCAGTGCGCCGCGGTCGCTGTGAACCGCGCGTCAAAAAAAGACGCCCCAAACAATTTGACCTGATGAATCGACCACGATGCCAGCTACGCCAACGCCTTCTCCGACAGCATGTTGAAGCTTAACTTAGTGCCATTCGGGACGGTCCCCGATCATTTTGTTAGACGCTCTAAATACCCGCCCCAAGCTTGGTTTTGATCAGTACGCCTTCGCCAGCACTGCACGGCGGGGGCTGGGTTGGCCGGTGAAGATGCATTTGCCGGGTTCATCGCAATCGGCGAGCGTTCCCTTGAGCGGCAGGCAGCGGATGCTCACTTTCAGTTCGGCCAGCATTTTCTCGACTTCGGGGCTTTCGCAAACGTGGCACAGTGCGAAGCCGCCGTGGATTTCGGGCTGCTCGGCATTCTTGGGCGTGAACCAAGCTTTGAACTCGTCGAGCTTGTCGATTTTGCGCGTGTTGGCGTCGCGGTAGGCTAGCGCTCGCTGGAACAGGTTGTTCTGCATTTCGGTCAGGGTGCGGCCGATGTTGGCAACGAACTCGTCGCGCGGCACGCCGGCTTTTTCGCCGGGTTTGTCGCGGCGAGCCATGAAGACTGCGCCTGCGGCCACGTCGCGCGGGCCAATTTCCAAGCGAATGGGCACGCCGCGCTTGATGTGCTGCCAGGCTTTGTCGCCGCCGCGCAGATCGCGCGCATCGATCATCACGCGCACCGGCTCGCTGTCGTACAGCTGCGCTTTCAGGTCGGCTTCGAGGCGGCGGCAGATAATCCATGACGGTCGGTTTTTCTTCGTCGCTGCGGAAGATCGGCAGGATCACGACGTGCGCCGGGGCCAATCGCGGCGGCAGGACCAGGCCGTCGTCGTCGCCGTGCGTCATCATCAAGCCGCCGACCAGCCGCGTGGAGACGCCCCACGACGTGGTCCAGCAGAATTCCTCGCGCCCTTCGCTTGAGAGGAATTTGATTTCCTGCGCTTTGGAAAAATTCTGACCCAGGAAGTGCGATGTGCCGGCCTGCAGGGCCTTGCGGTCCTGCATCATGGCTTCGATGGCGTAGGTGTTGACCGCGCCGGGAAAGCGCTCGCCGGCGGTTTTTTCGCCGCGGATGACCGGCATGGCCATGTAGTCTTGGGCGAAGGTGGCATAGACGTCGAGCATCTTCAGCGTTTCTTCGATCGGCCTCTTCCTCCGTGGCGTGGGCCGTGTGCCCTTCCTGCCAGAGAAACTCGGTGGTGCGCAAGAACAGCCGCGTGCGCATTTCCCAGCGCACGACGTTGGCCCATTGGTTGATGAGGATCGGCAGATCGCGATACGACTGCACCCACTTGGCGTACATGGCGCCGATGATCGTTTCGCTGGTCGGCCGCACGACCAGCGGCTCTTCGAGCGGGCCGGTCGGAACCAAGCTTGCCTTCGGGGCCGACCTCCAGCCGATGGTGCGTGACCACGGCGCATTCCTTGGCGAAACCTTCGACGTGCGCGGCCTCCTTTTCCAGGAAGCTCAGCGGAATGAAGAGCGGAAAGTAGGCGTTTTGATGCCCGGTGTCCTTGAACATCCGATCGAGGGCCCGCTGCATGTTCTCCCAAATGCGCGTAGCCCCACGGCTTGATGACCATGCAGCCGCGCACGGGCGAGATCTCGGCCAGATCGGCCGCGCGGACCACCTGCTGATACCATTCGGGATAGTCTTCCTCGCGCGTGGGGCTGATGGCGTTTTTGGGGGGCTTGGCCATGAACAGTCCTTTTAATAATTCTTGATTAACGCAGGCCTTCGCCACCTGAGCCAACTGCTGTTATTCCACCTAACTGCCGTAAGTCGTCTTGTGCGGTGGGTTGTGTTTGGAGCCGATATCGCTGCACCCGATTACGACGAAATCGTTCTTTTAAAATCGTCGAATAAGTGGCCGCGCCCGCACCTGCTCTCACAATCCACAGTAGAGTTTTAGCCATTACTTGTACTCCCCACGCGCCGCCGCGCTGGGGCATTTGAGAACAGAATGTTCGAGATTGTCCCGTCAATATAGATGCGCAGCTCGGACTGTCAAACTCCATTAATCCCCAAATCAGCCCATCGATACTGCGGGTCTCCGGCGATTGAATCGTGCGATCGAACGAATTCGGATCCATGTGGCGTCGGCAAATGAGAATGGTATAATTATGCACATGACTACTAACCTCACCGACGAAATGCGGCAAGCATTGGCGGAGCATCCGAATCGACCGCTGCACCTCGTGGACGCCACGACGCAGAAATCGTATGTGCTCTTGCCCACGGGTATTTACCAAAAAGTTGAGCCATTGTTGTTCGACGATAGTGAACCGAATCCAGACGAATTTCTGCCTTTGGCCCAGGAAGTGCTGGCGGACGATTGGAACGCTCCCGGCATGGAGGCCTATGACGATTACGATCGACGACGCCAACAATCATGACAATCTCGCGCGGCGATGTCGTCATTCTCAACGCGCCATTTTTAACTCGGCCGGGAAGCAAATTGCGGCCCATGCTCGTCGTGCAGAATGATCGCAACAACGCCCGGATGGCCAACACCATACTGGCGACGATTACGACCAATATCAGCCGTTGGGGCGAACCGACTCAGGTGCTGATCGACCCAGGAACGCCGGATGGAAAAGGATCTGGGTTGTTATCGCCGTCGGTCGTAAGTTGCGAGAACCTAGTCACGGTGCGGCAAGCCCATATTGTTAGAAAGATCGGCCAATTGTCGAACACAACCATGCAGTCGGTCGATCTCGCCCTCAAAGCGTCGCTCGCGCTTCCATGAAGGCGCCGACGCCGTCCTTTTGCCTGCGGCACGCTCGTCATACAATGTGACGAGCAACGTAGAAGTAATATCAATTCATTTTCCATACCCGCTTAGAAAGCTCACCGAATGACTCGTCGGTTTGTCAGCGATCTTGGGCAGCAAGAGAATATCGACCAGATATTTCTGGCCTCGCAAAAGCAATTGCGGCCCAATCGCAATGGGAATTTGTATTTGCAGGTCGAGTTGGCCGACCGCACTGGGGCGATTAGTGCGCGGATGTGGAATGCCGGCGAGGCCGATTATCGCTCGTTTGAAGATGGTGATTTGGTGCGCGTTGAAGGCGCCACGCAACTTTTCCAAGGCGGGCTGCAACTCATTGCCACGAGCATTTGCCGGGCGCGCGGCGACGAGGTCGATCTGGCCGATTTCATGGCGCTAACGCCAGCCGATATCGACCGGCTGGCGGTGCGGTTGGCCGAATTGCTGCGGTCGATGCAAGATGTGCATTTGCGAAATCTGGCGGAATGTTTTTTGAGCGATGACGAATTGATGCAGCGGCTGGCCCGGTCGCCGGCGGGAATAAAAAATCATCATGCCTATCCGGGCGGGCTGCTGGAGCATGTGGTGAACTTGATGGAAGTGGCCCAGAGCATTGCCGAGCACTATCCGATTCTGAACCGCGATTTGCTGCTAACGGGGGTGTTTCTGCACGACATCGGCAAGGTGGAGGAATTGTCGAGCGATCGCGGATTCGCTTACACCGACGCCGGGCAATTGCTGGGGCACGTGGTGCTGGCGATTACGATGCTCGATAAGAAGTTGTGCCAAGCCGAAGAATTGGCCGGCGAACCTTTGCCCGAAGAGATTGTCTTACGGCTGAAACACATGATTGTGAGCCATCACGGCGAATACGAATTCGGTGCGCCAAAGCTGCCGATGACGCTGGAAGCAATTGCTTTGCACCAGTTGGATAATCTCGACGCCAAGCTGCACAATTTCCATCAGTTGATGCGCAACGACGCTAATCTCGATAGCCCCTGGACGCAGTATCATCAGAATTTGGGGCGGAAATTGTTCAAGGGGAGCACTGAAGTGCGGCAGGAGAGTTAGCAGATTCGCCGATGATCGCACGCGCTATACGTGGAAAAAGAAAAATCTTAATGAACCATTCTGAACTTGAAGCGGCCGTGCTGGAATTTGTGAATCGGCCGAATTATAAGCCGGTCAAGCCGCGCATTATTGCCAAAAAGCTGGGGCTCGATGAAAAGGCAGTTGAAAATTTGAAGCGGGCGGTGAAATCGCTGGTCAAATCGGGCCAGCTCGCTTACGGGCAAAATCATTTATTGTTGCCGGGGGCGAAACCAGTTGATTCCAAGCGGGGCCCGGTCGCGTCGGTGGCGACCGACGGCAAAAAGAGCCCGTCACGTGACCCCGGCCCTCTGCAGGGAGAGGAAGAAGGGCAGCGGCGCCAAGCGCAAGGAATTCGCTGGCGATCGGGTGACGGGAATTTTTCGCCGCATGTCGGGGGGATACGGATTTGTGCGGCCCAGCGGCACCACATCGTCGGATCGCAGCGGCGATATTTTTGTCGCTGCCAATCACGCTCAAGATGCGGCCAGCGGCGACACGGTGCTGGTGGCTATTTCCAAGAAGCGCGACATTCGCCGGCCCAATCCCGAAGGAGAAGTCGTCGAGATTCTGGAGCGCGATACGCACCAGTTCGTGGGCACCTATTTCGAGGCCGCCGGCAATGGCTACGTGCAGACCGATGGCACGATGTTCTCCAAACCGATCTACGTCGGCGACCCCGGTGCGAAGAATGCGCAGCCCAACGACAAGGTTGTGTTTGAAATGGTGCGATTTCCCTCGCACTTTCACGATGGCGAAGGAGTGATTACCGAAGTGCTGGGGCGCGCGGAGCGCCGGGGGTCGATACGCTATCGGTCATTCGCGAATTCAATTTGCCGGGCGAATTTCCTAGCGACGCGCTGGAAGAGGCGCGCCACCAAGCGGAAAACTTCGACGAGTCGGCTGATGGGCGACTCGACTTGACCGGCGAAACGATCATCACCATCGATCCCGTCGATGCCCGCGATTTCGACGATGCCGTTTCGCTCGAACTCATGGCCAATGGCCATTGGCGATTGGGAGTCCACATTGCCGACGTCTCGCACTTCGTGCGGCACAAATCGCCGCTGGATCGCGAAGCATACGAGCGGGCCACCAGCGTGTATCTGCCTGACCGCGTGATTCCGATGCTGCCGGAAATTGTGTCGAACAATCTGGCGAGCTTGCAGCCCGACAAGGTGCGATACACGAAGACGGCCTTCATCGACTTTAGCCCTGAGGGAATTCGAACCGCGGTTGATTTGCACAACACGGCCATTCGCAGCAAGCGGCGGTTCACGTATGAAGAGGTGGACGAATATCTCGCCGACGCGGAGGCTTGGCGAAGCAAGCTTGCGCCGCAGGTGCACGGTTTGTTGGGCGCATGCGGGACTTGGCGAGAATTTTGCGGCGACGACGATTCGAGCGCGGTGCGCTTGAGCTCACCATGAAAGAAGTGAAAGTCGATCTGGATAAACAAGGCCGCGTCGTTGGCGCGCACGTGGCAGAAAACACCGAGAGCCATCAGATCATCGAAGAATTCATGCTGGCGGCCAACGAAGCCGTGGCCGATACGCTGCGCGAGGCGGGCATCGCATTTCTAAGGCGCGTACATGCCAGCCCCGATCCGCGGAAGTTACATGCGCTGACCGGTTTTATTGCCGAGTTGGGCTTTCAAACGGGTAGCTTGGAAAATCGGTTTGAGCTGCAAAAGCTATTGGGATCGATTCACGGCAGGCCGGAAGAACATGCAGTCAACTATTCCGTGCTCCGCAGCTTGCAGCGGGCGATCTATAGCCCTGAGGAAGATGGGCATTACGCGTTGGCGAGCGATTGTTACTGCCATTTCACATCGCCCATTCGGCGCTATCCCGATTTGACCGTCCATCGGTTGGTGAATGCTTTACTGAGCCGGCACAAGCCGCACAACGATATGGGCGAATTGTTCACCGTCGGCGAGCATTGCTCGGAGCGCGAACAGCGGGCCGAAGCCGCCGAACGAGAACTGACGAAGTTGAAGTTGCTCATTTACACGAGCCATCGCATTGGCGAGCAAATGGATGCCGTTGTCACCGGCGTGGAAGAGTTCGGCTTGTTCGTGCAAGGAACTAAGTTGCCGGCCGAAGGCTTAATTCACGTCACAACGCTGGCGGACGACTACTATCGCTTCGAACGGGCCAGCCATACGCTGACGGGGAATCGCACCGGAAACTCATTTCGCCTGGGGGATTTGGTGAAGGTTGAAGTAGCGCGCGTCGATATCGATCGCCGCGAGCTCGATTTCCGCATTGTGCAGCGCAAAGGACACTTGCCTCCACCGGCGAAACTGAGCCGCGGCAAAGCCAAGAATTTACGAAACCTGAAAGCCGAAGCCAAAAAACATAAGAAACGCGATAAACACAAAGAGCGCGAGGGGAAGCGGCATAAACGGGGCAGGTAGCGATTCCTCTTCACCGTCGAATTAGCCGCTAGGCTTGTCCGCGCCTGCTTCACGTGGCACTCAACATCTCATCCGTCATTGCGTACACCACCTGATCCAAAACGTGTCCGCCTTTCACCACGTTTTTTCGCAGCACCCCTTCGCGCACATAACCGGCGTTTTCCAGCACGCGCATCGAGGCCGGATTCCAGGAGTACACAGCAGCGTACATGCGCAATCGATCGTGCGCCGCAAAACCGTATCGAGTAAATGCCTTTACCGCTGCCGTGGCAATGCCGCGCCCCCAAAAATCTTGCCCCAGCCAGTAACCGAATTCCGCACTGCGATAATGAACGTCGCCGTGCAATGTCAGCCCAATGCCGCCGGCAAATTGGTGATCGACGGTTATCGCAAAATTAGTCAGGGGATTCCACAATTCAAGCTCCTTTAGCCACGCGTCTGCATCAGCGTCCGTGTAGGGATGAGGAAATATGTTCCGCATGTTTTTAGCAATTTGCCAATTGTTCGCGATCTGCACCAGCGCGACCTTGTCGGCCGCTTGATACCGACGGATGCAACAACACCCGGCGTCGATCAGAATTCGTTGGGTCTGTGCTTCTGAGGTCATGATTTCGCTCATCTTTTCCGCTTTGCGTCTGCATCTAATCGCTTCTGAATCGCTTCGCAAACGACATTCATTTTTTCGTCAATCCACGCAGCCGCGCAGCCCGCTTTGAACGCTGAACCAGGCCCGATGTTCCTCCGGCCAAAACGTGATCTCCAGCGTTCCCGATTCCCGCCCGTTTTTCACATGCCAGTGAACGCAGCCTGCAAACGCCTTCAGCGTATCCCGTAGCGTCACCGTAAGGCCCACCTCCGCAACTGCTTGGTCGATAGCGTGTTCGACATTTCCATCGGCCGCATCTGCCGGCACAATTATCTCGATGTTTCGCAAGCGGCTCATCCCTGACAGTATTTCAGGTTCGGAGGTTCGTTCGACAAAAGTATCTCGCGCCGCGGCACAATTCCAGTTGAATGGTGCCCCTGGAAGCCTCCAGACAAGCCGGTACAATACCGCAGGTCCGTGTTCTTTCCTTGGCATCTTAAACAGTAGCGAGTTTTCGCGCTCAATTGGCCGCGCGGGGTGGCCTGCGGCGGTACGACTAGGATTTCTCTGTGACGACCACGTTAGCGAAAACGCCGCTTTACGATTGGCACGCCGCGCATGGCGGGCGGATGGTCGATTTCGCCGGCTGGTCGATGCCGGTGCAGTACTCTTCGATCGTCGCCGAGCACAAGGCCACGCGCACGGCGGCCGCGCTGTTCGATGTCTCGCACATGGGGCGGCTGCGGCTTACCGGCCCGGGGGCTGGAAATTTTCTCGATAGCCTGGTCACGCGACGCGTGCTCGACATGCAGCCCGGGCAGGTTCGCTACGCATTAGTGACCAACGACCAAGGTGGCATTCTCGACGATGTGCTCGTGTACCAAATTCCGCACATCGAAGGCGGCACGTACTTCGCGCTGGTTGTGAATGCCAGCAATCGAGAAAAAATTCTCGCTTGGATCGACCAGCGGCTGGGAAATCGAGGCGATTTGCGCTGCGCCGACGTGACATTCGAAATGCGCCATGATCGCCGTGCAAGGGCCGCTGGCGCTTGAGCTACTGCAGCCGCGGCTAAGCATCGACTTGGCGGCGATCAAGTATTACCACGCGCAGGAAACCCGGCTCGACGAGCAAGTGGTGGCCGTAAGCCGCACTGGCTACACCGGCGAAGATGGTTTCGAATTGACGGTGGCCAATAAAATTGCCTTGAGACTCTGGGAGGGTCTGCTCGCCGATGGACGTGATCGCGGCGTGATGGCGGCTGGTCTGGGAGCGCGCGATACTTTGCGGCTGGAAGCAGCCATGCCGCTCTATGGCCATGAGCTGAATGAGGAAATCACTCCCATCGAAGCTGGGTTGGAGTTTGCCGTGAACTTAGAGGGTCGGAATTTCCCCGGCCGCGAAGCGCTTGCGGCCGTCAAGCCCGACGGCGCAAAACGGGTTCGGGTTGGCCTGGAATTTTCGGGCAAACGCGTGCCGCGGGAACATTATGCGATTTACCGCGAGGGGCAACCTGTGGGGGAAATCACCAGCGGCACGTTTTCCCCCACGCTGCAAAAACCGATCGCGATGGGTTATGTTCCACGAGAGCATAGCGAGCCGGGAACGATGCTTGCCGTCGATATCCGCGGCACGCAGGAACCAGCCGCAGTCGTCAAATTGCCGTTTTATAAGCGGCCAACCAAAACACGATTGGAGGAATGAATCGTGAAACCCGAACAACTTCTATTCGCCAAGACACACGAATGGGCCAGCGTGGCCGACGACGGCCAGGGGAATAAGATCGCGACGGTGGGCATCTCGGCCTTTGCCGTCGAAGCGCTCACCGACCTGGTGTTCATGCAGTTGCCCAACGTCGGCCGCAAGGTGAAGGCGGGCGAATCGTTCGGCGAGATCGAATCGGTCAAGGCGGTGAGCGATTTGTACAGCCCGGTCGATGGCGACGTCGTCGCAGTGAACAGCGCCTTGCCGAACAAATTGGAAACACTTAACAACGATCCCTACGGCGCCGGCTGGATCGTGAAAATCAAATTGTCGAGCGAGACGGCGCTGAAAAACCTGATGGATTACACGGCGTATCAGAAACAGTGCGCCGAAGAGCAGCACTGATTTTCGCTGGCGAACATTTCTTCTGGCTTTAATTCGCGCCCGCGCGTCCGTCGCATCCCGATCTTCATCTCGTCGCCTCTTCGAATGTCTTACATCCTCAATACGCCCGCCGATCAGCAGGCGATGCTCGCGGCGATCGGCGCAAAGTCGATCGACGATCTGTTCGCGCAGATTCCCGCCGAGCTGCGGCTCAATCGCGAATTGAAAATTGCCGCCGGCGCTGTCGGAAATGGAACTGACGCAGCACATGGGACAGCTGGCGGCGAAGAATGTCGCGTGCGGGCAAAAGGTCTGCTTTCTGGGCGGCGGCAGCTACGACCATTTCATGCCGGCGGTCGTCGACTACGTCGCCTCGCGCGGCGAGTTCTACACCTCGTACACGCCGTATCAGCCGGAGGTCAGCCAGGGCAATTTGCAGGCGTTCTTCGAGTATCAAACGCTGATCTGCGCAGCTGACCGGCATGGACGTCTCCAACGCCAGCCTGTACGACGGCGGCAGCGCGGCGGCCGAAGCCGTGCTGATGGCATGCAGCGCCACGGGCCGGCACGGCCGCGTCGTCACGGCCGCCAGCGTGCATCCCGAGTATCGCGCAGATTCTGCACACGTATCTGGCGAACCTGGACATCGAACTGGTGACGGTCGGCACGCCGGACGGGCACGATCGACGCCGCACGAATTGGCGGCCGGCTGTCACCGACGACACGGCCTGCGTGCTGGTGCAGCAGCCGAACTTCTTCGGCTGCCTGGAAGACGTGCGAGCGACTGGTCGAAAGCGGCGCACGAGCGCGGCGCGCTGGTCGTCGTGGCCGTCGATCCGATCAGCCTGGGCCTGCTCAAGCGGCCGGGCGACTACGGCGCCGACATCGTCGTGGCCGAAGGGCAGTCGCTGGGCACGCCGATGCAATACGGCGGGCCGTACCTGGGCATCATGGCCTGCCGCGAGCAGTTCGTCCGCCGCATGCCGGGCCGCATCGCCGGGCAAACGGTCGATCGCCGCGGCAAGCGCTGCTGGGTGCTGACGCTGCAAACCCGCGAGCAGCACATCCGCCGCGAAAAGGCCACGAGCAACATCTGCACGAACCAGGGCCTGTTCGCGCTGCGGGCGAGCGTTTACCTGGCGGCGATGGGGCCGCAAGGCCTGCGCGAAGTCGGCCGACTGCCTGCCTGCGCAAAGTCGCGCTATGCGCCGAGACAACTGACTAGCGGCGATCGGCTTGTCGGCGCGCTTTCGACCGGCCGACGTTCAAGGAATTCGTCGTCCGCGATTCGACCGGGCACGTCGACGAGCTTGTTGGCCGAGGCGCTCGAGCGCGGCTTCTTCGCCGGCGTGCCGCTGGGCCAGTGGTATCCGGAACTGGCCGATTGCTTCCTGGTATGCGTGACGGAGAAGCGGACGCGGCAAGAAATCGACGGCTTGGCGACATGCATCGGCCAGTAAGCGTAAAACGAAAGGGTCGCCGCCCATGCGTAACACGCGATCCACTCAACTGCTGTTCGAACTGTCCGAGCCGGGCCGCCGGGCGACCGTCGTTCCCTGCTGCGACGTGCCCGAGACGCCGCTCGACGAATTGCTGCCTGCCGCAGCGCTGGCCGCCGCGCCGCCGCCGCTGCCGGAATTGGCCGAGCCGGACATGGTGCGGCATTATCGCGAACCTGTCGACGCTGAACATGTCGGTCGACACGCATTTCTATCCGCTCGGCTCTTGCACGATGAAGTACAACCCCAAGCGGAACGAGCGGCTGGCGGCGCTGCCGGGCATCGCCGATCTGCATCCCTACCAGCCGGAAGAAACGCTGCAGGGCATGCTTGCAACTGCTGTACGAGATGCAAGCAAATGCTGGCCGAGATCGCCGGGCTTGCCGCCGTCTCGCTGCAGCCGGCCGCCGGGGCACACGGCGAATTGACGGCGCTGATGGTCGCGGCCGCCTACTTCCGCGACCGCGGCGAGAAGCGGACGAAGGTGCTCGCGCCCGACAGCGCCCACGGCACCAATCCGGCCAGCGCCGCGATGGCCGGCTTCGAGGCGGTCACCGGTCAAGAGCACGCCGCAGGGCTTCGTCGATCTGGACGATCTGCGCGCGAAGCTCGACGAGCGACACGGCCGTGTTCATGATCACCAATCCCAACACGCTCGGCTTGTTCGAGCCGCAAGTGCGGCAGATCGCCGACGATGGTGCACGCGCACGGCGGCCTGATCTATCTCGACGGCGCGAACATGAACGCCATCCTGGGCATCACGCGGCCCGGCGATTTCGGCGCCGACATGATGCACTTCAATCCGCACAAGACGTTCAGCGGCCCGCACGGCGGCGGCGGTCCGGGGGCGGGGCCGATCGCGTGCGGAGATTTCTCGAGCCGTACCTGCCGCTGCCGGTTGTCGAGCGTGTCAGACAGCCTCATCCCGGCCATCTCCCCGAGGGAGAGCGAGAAGGTTGCGACACTTATCGTCTAGTTCACGATCGGCCGAAATCGATCGGCCGCGTGCGCAGCTTCTTCGGCCAAACGGGCGTGCTGGTTCGGGCCTATTGCTACATCCGCACGTACGGGCCGGACGGGCTGCGGGCTGTTTCCGAAAACGCGGTGCTCAACGCCAACTATTTGCTCAGCCGCGTGAAGCACATTTTGCCCGTGCCGCAGGGCGACCGCTGCATGCACGAGTTCGTCGCCACGGCCGCGAAGCTCAAGAGCCGAGCGCGGCATCTCGGCGATGGACCTGGCCAAGCGACTGCTCGACTACGGCTTTCATGCCCCGACGGTCTACTTCCCGCTGACGGTGAACGAAGCGATGATGATCGAGCCGACCGAAACGGAGAGCAAGGAAACGCTCGACGCCTTCGCCGAGACGCTGTTCCGCATCATCGGAAGAGTCGCGCTGAACTGTTGCACGACGCGCCGCACACCACGCCGATCAGCCGGCCCGATGAAGTGCGGGCGGCGCGGCAACCGATCATGAAGTGGATGCCGGCGGCCAATTGATGAACAGGTGAGCGCGTGGAGTGATGAACGGGTGAAGAAGTGAAATCTCGTTTGATCATGGATGCGCCCGGAGATGGCGCTTGGAATATGGCGCTCGACGAGGCGCTTTTGCTTTCAGCCGAATCTGAAGATGTCGCTACGCTGCGCTTTTACACTTGGAGCGAACCGACGCTTTCACTTGGATACTTTCAATCTCATGCAGATCGGCAATCGCATGCGGCCAGCCTAATCTGCCCGCTTGTGCGGCGGGCCAGCGGCGGCGGCGCGATTTTGCACGACCGAGAATTGACCTATAGCATTGCGCTGCCTGGTTCACATCCAATGGCGCGGCGCGCCGAAATGCTCTACGCAGCTGCCCACGAAAGTCTCGTTATGGCGCTATGTGATTTGGGCGTTGCGGCCTCACTATGTAACGGCGAGCAGCACAGTCAAACAATTCAAAACGAACCGTTTCTCTGCTTCCAGCGCCGCGTTTCGGGCGATGTGTTGGTGGGTAGCCATAAAATCGGCGGGAGTGCGCAACGTCGGCACAAAGGAGCCGTTTTGCAGCATGGGAGTGTGCTGTTATCGCGTTCGCAGGCGGCACCCGAACTGCCGGGCATTAATGAGTTAACCGGCCGCCTGATTCAGGCCGACGAACTGCGCGACGCCTGGCAGCCTTATTTCACAAAACGGGTAGGATTAAAATTCCATTTAGATCGGGCCGGGGCTGGCTTGCTGGCGATCGCCAAGGACCTCTCGGTAGGTAAGTTTTCCGCCGATCATTGGACAATGCGGCGTTAAACTCGACGCCAATTTCCCGGCTCGACAACTTAGGAGATACCCTAGGCCAGTTGTCGCAAATAGTCCGGCAGACGTCGGTTGCGCATGGACTGGCGTCAAATTGGCCTCGAACAGACCTTATCCGTCCGAAATGCTAATCCAGTTCGAATCTGGCTTTAGTCGATGTCGAATATAGGGCTCATGGAGCGAGGCATGTGGGGCAATGGAAGGGTCGGAAACGGGGACGGGACGGACGCGGCGTTTTTGACTTGAAAGTCGAATTCCGCTATGATCACAGTCGTTGGTAGTGTGGTCGGGTGGGACGTTAGAAGAGTGACGCAACACGCCTTAATTCACCACGTGCTTTGGCTCGACGTGGTTGCTCGAACGGCAACTGTCATCTATCTGTAATCTGCCGTTTGAGGGGCTGTATCGCACAGTGAACGTGGTTAATGTAGCGTCATCTGCTCGTCCGCCCCGCAGCGGTCGCTGGGAGGCGTCCGTAGTTTGCGATCGGTTCGTGGGTAGTTGTCTTAGAGCGCCATTATTATTCAGTCGATCGGTAGCAACTACTTTCGGAACGAAGGCGAAGTATGGAATTGACGCTCAAGCTGCTTTCGGGAAAAAGCGCCGGAAAAGATATAAAAATTACGACGAGCAAGTTTCTCATCGGCCGCGCGGACGATTGTCATCTGCGCCCGCACAGCGATTTGGTCAGCCGGCATCATTGCGTCGTCATGATGGAAGACGGTTTCTGCGCAGTGCGCGATTTCGGTAGCCGCAACGGTACGTATGTCAATGACGAGCGCATTGTAGGGCAAAAGGAAATTCACAACGGCGACAAGCTTAAGGTCGGCGTGTTGGAGTTCGAAGTCGAACTCACCTCGCACGTGGGAGGCAAGAAGCGGCCAAAAGTTAAAGATATTAAAGACGCCGCCCAGCGCACTGCGGCGACACCGGCGCGAGGTGGCGATGAGGACGACATCAGCGATTGGCTGGCAGCAGAAGAAGAAGATGTGAGCGAAACGCGCCGCATCGATGTCGGCAACCTGGCTCAACCACCGCACGAAACGCCAGCGGCCGCACTCCCTTCGCGGGAGACAGTGTTCATCAAGAAATCGCCGACCGAGGAAACGACGGCTCATCCGATCAAGCCGGCCGAAGCCGCCAAACCCGCAGCCGAAAATGCCACCAAGGAAACGGCGTCGAAAGAGACTGCCCAGCGTTTGTTCGGCAAGACGGGCGGTCCACACAAGAATGCGGCCGCCAATAGTCGCGATGCCGCGGCCGATGCGCTGAAAAAATTCTTCGGCGCTCGTAAGCCGTAAGTGGGCAAAGGCACCCTGCTGAACTACAGTTCCATCGCATTCTGCTGGTGCGCCGCGGAAACTCCAGACAGAACCGCGACCTTGACCCGACCAACTCAGCCTGCCTATAGTTCCATCAGTGAGTCGCACGATATTGAATTTAGAGTAGCAGGTGCGGCTGGCCGATTTTGGCTCGCCCTGTTCGACTTTCCGTAGGAACTTCTGTGAGACCAGCTAACCGAACCCGCAATGCCGCCCTGCTTGGACTTGGTTTAGATGCCGAGGATGGGCATACGCGCATTACCAAGGGGGATAACTTCTTGCTCTATGGCGGCTCGCAAGATACTCACGCGGTGATGCAGGAAACGGCTGTCAAAGTGAATGAAAAACTCGACCGGCGCGGGCAGCGACTGGAAGATGTTTCACCGCGCGAATTGGGTGGAATTTTGCATGAGGTGATTGAGCAAATTGGCGTCCGCAAGCTTCGCAAAGAGGAGCCGCAACAGGAGTAGCTCGTGCCGGCTGCGGAATGATTGTTTATTTTTCGTGCGGCGGCGGTTTCCCAAACTCGATCTAATTAACCTACGAATCAGCGCGCTGAAATGGCACGGTTACTTTGATCGCTGCAGCGCTCGCCTTTGCCTTCGGATCCATCTTGGCCGCTAGCACGCGCTCCATTTCATCTGCTGACATGCCGCGCTCGATCATCGCCATTTTCAGCGAAGCCTCCAGCTCGACCTTTCGCTGTTTGTATCGGTAGTCGCAAATGCCGCCCACGAGCATTGCGCCGATGCCAAGAATGACAAGCAGCGCAATGGGATTTGTGAGCACATTCTCCAGCATGTTGAGTAAATGATCCCAACCGCTAGCTTCGGCTTCGGCGATTAACCACATCATGGGGGCACCCTGAGTGTTGGATTAGCTGTTATTCGCATTGGTGATCGAAATCTTTGCCGGCGTCGGCCCATTCCAATTCAAACCGGTATACGGACTCTCCAAGCAGCAGCCGTTAATCTATTAGAATTGGCGGGTTAAAGCAAAAACTGGCACTTACCAAATTGGCCGCACAATTGATTTCGAAGGCGGCTGAAACCAAAATGCCGCTAGGCGGGTACTGGTACTATGCCAGCAGCCTGCTACAAGCCAGCCAAGGAGCGCTCCTTGATTGACGAAGTGCGAAACCTAGTACGCCGCTCACTCCAAGGGGATCAAGCGGCCATGCTTGCCCTGGTCGATAGCTACCAGGGACGAGTGTATGGCCTTTGCTATTCGATGCTGGGGCATCGGCAGGATGCCGAAGATGTGGCCCAGGAAACTTTCGTGCGCGCCTTTCGCAGCCTTGCGCATTGGGACAATCGCCGCGAGTTCTTGCCCTGGCTGCTGGCGATTGCCGGCAACCGCTGCCGCACTTGGCTTGCCCAGCGCGTTCGGCGGCCAAAAGTTTTGGAGTTGTTGGAGCCGCCAGCCGATTTCAACCGGCACGACGATGCCGCGAATCAACTCGCCGAAGAAGTTAAGCTGGCGCTGGCGGGCGTGCGGGCGGAATATCGACAAGCGTTCGTATTGTTTCACGAGCAACAGCTCAGTTACGCGGAAATTAGCGCCGCCATGGATTGCCCATTGGGAACGGTGAAAACATGGGTTCACCGTGCGCGGCGCGAACTGATCGAGACGCTTCGCGCTCGCGGAGCGCTGGGGGAGGGTACACATGCAATGCGATGAATTCGAACTGCGACTAAATGAATTGCTCGACGATCGAATCGCGATCGATGAGGACGCGGGCCTGGGGCGCCATGCGCGCGAATGCCCAGCGTGTCGAAATCTATGGAGCGACTATGCTGCGATATTCGCGGACCCGGTACGAAAAACAACTGCTGTGGTGCGCCCCGATTTTTCGCTTCGTGTAGTTCAGGCAGCGAAGGTCGAACGCGGCTCTGGGAAAACGCTGCGCCGCGTGGGAATTGCCGCTGCGATTGCCTGTGCGGCGGCAATCGTGCTGGTTTTGCTCAATGTGCCACGGTCGGAGCCGGTAGCGGCCAGCCGCTCAGCGAACATCGATCTGAATCTGACTGAATGGCAGGCGGAGCTTTCCGAGCACGTGCATCGCTTGAATGAAGGGGTGTACCATCATTTCGCGCAGCAAACTTCGAAACTAGCAGGTTCGTTTACTCAGCAGGAACTTTCTCTGATGAAAGAAATGGCGGCGGGATTCGAACCCGTGGGTACGACCGTAACGACGGCCTGGAAAGCGATTGTCCGCCCAGGTCCGGCCGGAAACGACCGCGATAAGGCGGCTCCGACGCCTAGCGGATAAGTGCGCCTTATGTGTGGCGATACCATACGGCATTTCGATGCGACTGGGCAAACAGGTGCTGCTGAGGGTAGCCCTTCCGTCGCTCTAATCGCTAAATGTGCAACGCATCACAACGGCAGGACCGTTGCGACCGGCAATCCCTGCCTGTGTTATGCTTTTTCGCCAATCGTTCAAAGTTTGCTAGCAGAACTTGCCGATCTTTCGATGGGTGAAACGATCCTACAATTTGCCAGGCTTTCGTGGCATACCCAGACGGAAAGGTCAAACACCGTGTCGAAGCCAAAGATTTCTACTAACAGCATGATTGCCGAGCGACGGGACAAGAAGGAACGACGTCAGGAGGATCGCCGCCAGCAAAACGTTGCGGTGGTCGTTGAACGCCGCAAGCTCGAGCGCCGGGAGAAGGTGAATCGCCGCAGGCAAATCGACCCGACCACTTGCGAGCGCGACTACACCGCGGAAGAAGTCGAATTCATGCACGCCATGGATCGGTACAAGCGCACGAGCGGCCGCATGTTCCCCACCTGCAGCGAAGTGCTGGAAGTGATACGCAGCTTGGGATATCAGCGCATCGATGGCGCGAGCACGGTCGCTCACGAAGGCGAAAAAACAGAGTAGTCGTTGGGGCCCTGACTAGCTCTGCCTAATGAAGCGTGCCGAATGCTAGCAGATTAACTAGCGATGCTATATCTGGAACGTGCGCGCAATTGCCCTTGCGGGTCGCACGGCCCCGCTGTAATCTTCCGCGACTTTTCTCGGCACAGTCGCAGAGCGTGCAACCTATGCGCTCAATCGACCGTGCAATCGATTGCCTGTTCAGGCCACTATTTTCAATTCTGGGGGGGCGAGGAGTCGCCATCGTGGAAACTGCGCTCTTACATTGCCACAACAATCCTTCGCGGTGCGCGGCCCTTAAGGTGATTGCCGTGGCTGCATCTTTGGCCTGCGCTTGCTCTGGTTTCGCCTGGATGTCGAGCGGCGAAAACTCGGAAGGCGTGCGACTGTTCGAGCAAGGCAACTTCGACGCCTCCGCCGAAAAGTTCCGGGAGGCGATGCAAAACGATCCCAACAATCCTGACAGCTATTACAACCTGGCTGCGTATTATCACCGCCAAGGAATGACGCAGCAGAAGCCGGTGGATTTGGCCCAAGCCGAAAGCTATTACCGGCAATGCTTGGACTACAATCCCAACCACATCGATTGCCGGCGCGGGCTGGCGGTGCTGTTGGTCGAACAAAACCGTTCGCAAGAGGCTTTCAGCATGCTCGAAGATTGGGGCACGCAAAACCCGACACTGGCAGCGCCGAAAATCGAACTGGCTCGGCTCTACGAGGAATTTGGCGACAAAGACACGGCCAAGCAAAATCTCACTGCTGCACTATCAATTTCGCCGAACGATCCGCGGGCGCTGGCGGCGCTAGGGAAATTGCGCGAGGAATCGGGCGATTACAGCCAAGCCATGTCGAACTACCAACGGTCACTGGCGGCTTATCGCTATCAGCCCGAGTTGGCGCAGCGCGTGTCGGCGTTACAAGCCGCCGGCACGACGCCCCCGGCGGTGGCCACCGCCAGCGGTACGCAATTGGTCGCGGCGCCGAGTGGAGCGATTCGGTAGAAAGAGGCTAGGGCTTTTCGCGTTTAGCGCGGACGGCGGATATAATTTGCTGAAATAGGAGGAATTCTTATGACCACCCTACTTCAGCAGGCAATCAGCGAAATTCAAAAGCTTCCGGCCGCCAAGCAGGATGCAATCGCGGCAGTCATTCTCGATGAATTGGCCGACGAGCAGTAGTGGGACGAGTTGTTCGCGCGGTCGCAAAGCCAGCTTTCGCAGATGGCCGCCAAGGTCAATGACGATCTCAAGGAAGAGCGCGTTAAGAAATCAGGAATTGATGAGTTGTGATCTCACAAGTAAACGACGACTTCCTCACGTGTTTTGCGCGGCTCCTGACGAAATCGAATCGCAAGCTCGCAAGGCCTACCGACTATGGCGTCAGAATCCTTCGCATCCGAGCTTGCAATTCAAACGAATCCATCCCAAGGAAGCGATATACTCGTGCCGTGTCAGTCGAGGGTGGCGAGTTCTCGGATTGCTCAAGGGTAATGCAATGACGTGGTTCTGGATCGGTTCACATGCTGATTACGAAAAGATATTAAACCAGCGATAGCAGTACTCAACTTGTTTTGTCGGCCGGACACAGTCGTGCATCAAGCGGCTTTGGCGTCCAATTGCTCGGCCCCTACAGCGACGATCATGTCAAACTGCGCCGGCCGCTGGGCCGTACTTGTGTCGTTTGGCGACGCTTTCTTCTTGCGGCTGATGTGATTGAGCGCGTCGAGGAAGGCAGGCGAAATGCGCTTTGCCCAATACAAAAAACGCGCCAGAGGTGTAACCAGCACTAGCCGCTTGTTCTTCTTAATGCCGCGCACGCCGCGGCGTGCGACGCGCAGGGGTGTTGCGCAGAGCCAGTGCGGGGGATTGGGCACGGGTTTGCTGCGGCCGCTGATCGCGCGGTTATACAAATTGCTGCTCACGGGCCCTGGGCAAAGGTTGGTTACGCCAACTCCTTTGCGGTTGTATTCCGCTCGCAGGGTTTCGGTGAATCCGACCAGGCCAAATTTGCTGGTGTGATAGGCCGAAAATCGTCCGCCCGCCACCATACCCGAAATACTGCACACGTTAAGGATGTGCGATTGTCCTTCTTGCCCACGTTTCAACAGCGTCGGCAACAGCTCGCGCGTGATTTGCAGCGGCGCCAGTAAATTGATTGCCATCAGCCAATTCCATTGGGCGGCGGTCATATTCTCGGTTGGGCCGTAATATGCGACGCCGGCGTTATTCACGACCAGATCGATGTATTCCCAGCGGGCGAGCAAATCGGCAATTGCGGCTGAGATTTCGGCTGAGTGCGATAAGTCGCAGCGCCTGCCGACTGCGACAACACCCAGTTGCCGGCACTCGTCGATCACTTCTTGCAGCCCGGGCGTGTCGACATCAAGCAGATACAAATGCACTCCCTCACGGGCCAATTGCACGGCTAGCGCCCGGCCGATGCCCGATGCCGCGCCGGTTAGCAAGCAGCGCTTTCCTTTGAGTAACTTCATCGCAGGCTCCGATTCAAGTAGAATTCGACTAAGTTTTGACGATTGCGGCCGAAATGGCCGAGGCCGCCCGCCGCGGCAAAAACGGGAGCAGCCAGTTGTTCACGCGATAAACGATGCCCGGCGTAATGAGCAGCTTGCCCTTGAACATGCCGGCGATCGCCCGGCGCGCGACCATTTGCGATGAGATTGTGGTCAACTTCATTAGTTTCGACTTTTCATGATGCGCTACGTCGTGAAACTTGGTGTCCATGAATCCCGGTGCGACGACGCTTAGCGTCACGCCCGATTTGCGCAGCTCGTATCGGAGCGCTTGCGTGAATGCGATCACATAAGACTTGGCGCCGGAATAAACGGCGTAGCGCGGAATCGGCTGCAGGGCCGCGTACGACGACACTTGCAAAATGCGTCCGGCTCCCTGCTCTTTCATGGCGCTGGCAAAAAGCCGAGTGAGCGTGGTAACCGCCGATACATTGACCGCGATCATGTCGCCGATCTGTTCGAACGATTGATCTAGAAATGGTGAAAAATATCCGAAGCCGGCGTTGTTGATGAGAATATCGATTTGCAACCCAGCTGCTTGAACGGCGTCGAATAAATGCTGCGAGCCGAAGGGCTGCGACAAATCGGCCGGCACGACGGCCACTTCGATTCGGTGCGCGCTGCGCAACTGGTTGGCGAGAGATTCAAGCCGATCTTGGCGGTGCGGTAAGCACCAAGTTCGTGCCGCGCTGGGCCAGCACATGGGCGAAATCTTGCCCTAGTCCGCTGCTTGCGCCGGTGATAAGAGCACGTTGTTGGGCGGCATCCATGCCAGTCATTTCTCCTCTGGGCATAGCAAGTTATCACAATTCAAAGCGCCAAGTCACTTCCAGCTTACCGCCGCCGAAAACGAACCCGTGCGTACATGTGCTGTCAAAGTGTGAGCATCCTTGACCACTTTGCCCCAGCGCCGTATTCTGCGTGATTCCTGCTGCCTTTAAAGCGAATGGAATGAAGTTATGACCCAGCGCGTTTTCAATTTCTCACCCGGCCCGGCCGTAATGCCGCTGGCAGTTTTGGAACAAATCCAGCGCGAGATGGTGGCTTTGCCCGGCGCGGGCATGTCGATTCTCGAGATCAGCCACCGCAGTAAAGCCTTTGACGCTATTTTGGCGGAAGCCATTGAAAGCCTGAGGGAACTCATCGGCGTGCCGGCTGGTTACCAAATCATGTTCGCGCAAGGCGGAGCGAGCCTGCAGTTCACGATGGTCGCCATGAATTTGCTGCGCGGAAGCGGCAAAAGGGCCGACTATGTTCTCACTGGCACATGGGGACAAAAAGCGCTGGAAGAAGCGCCGCGAAGGAGACGTTGGCATTGCCTGGGACGGTAAAGAGCGCAACTATGTCCGGCTGCCGAAGCAGGGCGAGCTTAAGCTCAATCGGCAGGCAGCCTACGTTCATTACACCGATAACGAAACGATTCAAGGCGTGGAATTTCGCCAGCCGCCCGAGGTTGGAAATGTGCCGCTGGTTTGCGATGCATCGAGCAATTTTTTGAGCCGGCCCATTCCCATCAGTCGCTATGGATTGCTGTACGCGTGCGCCCAAAAGAATGCCGGTCCGGCGGGAGTGACGGTAATCATTGCGCGCGAAGATCTAATGGAGCGAGCCCCGAAGAATTTGCCGCCGCTGCTCGATTATCGACAGTACGCCAAGAACGAATCGCGGTACAACACACCGCCCACCTTCGCCATCTATGCGGTAATGCTCGTTTGCCGCTGGTTGAAAAACGACATTGGCGGATTGGCGAAAATGCACGAGTTGAATCGCGCGAAGGCGGCTTTGTTGTACGATGTGCTCGATAAGCATCCGCAAATGTACCAGGGGCACGCGCAACCCGATTGCCGATCGCTCATGAATGTGACCTTCCGATTGCCCAACGAGGCATTGGAAAAAGCGTTTCTCGAAGGCGCGAAGCAGCACAAGCTGATCGACCTGAAGGGACATCGTTCGGTGGGAGGCATTCGTGCATCGATCTACAACGCCATGCCGCGAGAAGGCGTGGAAACACTGCGGCAATACATGCTCGATTTCGCCCAGAAGAACGGATGAGTTACGCCGCTTGCCCGCCGAATATAACCCACAACTCCTGGTTCCAGATTTCTAAACTCCAACCCCGCTTTGTTGCTCTCATGCCGCGCATTGTTGTCCTCGATACGCTGAGTCCCGACGGCCTTAAATTGCTCGACGAGGCTAAGTCGAAAGCAATTCAGTATGAAGTTCGTGCGGGACTCAAGGGGGAATCGCTGCGCGAAACCCTCGCACAATTTGAAGGGGCGATTTGCCGCAGCGGAGTTAAAATTACGGCCGAGGCGCTGACCGGAAATCATCGACTTAAGGCCATCGTGCGCGCGGGGGTGGGAACCGACAACATTGATAAAGAAGCCGCCACGCGGCTGGGCATCGTGGTGATGAACACGCCGGCTGGCAATACGCTCAGCACGGCTGAACATGCCTGGGCGCTGATGCTCGGGCTCTCGCGCAATATCGCCCCGGCCTATCAGAGCCTGATTGAACACAAATGGGATCGCAATAAATACATGGGCACGCAACTGGCCGATAAGGTGCTCGGCATCGTCGGTCTGGGGCGCATTGGCCAGGCGGTCGCCAAACGCGCGCTAAGGCATTTGAAATGCGCGTGCTGGGTTTCGATCCATTTCTGAGCAATGAGCGAGCGCAGGAAAGAGGAGTGGAACCAATCGGCAGCATCGGGGAATTGCTGCCGCAAGTCGATTATTTGACCGTGCATACGCCGCTTACGGAGGAAACCAAAGGCATCGTCAATCGTGAAACTTTATCGCTGCTGAAGCCCGGGGCACGGCTGGTGAATTGCGCCGGGGTGGGATTTATGAAGAAGCCGCGCTTGCGGAAGGATTGAAGAATGGCAAGATCGCAGGCGTTGCACTCGACGTTTACGAGGCGGAGCCGTGTACTGACAGTCCATTATTCGGCATGCCGGGCGTTCTTTGCACGCCGCATTTGGGGGCGAGCACCGAAGAGGCGCAAACTCAAGTGGCGGTCGAAGGGGTCGGTTTGCTGGTCGATTTTCTTACGACCGGCGCTATTCGCCATGCGGTAAACATGAGTCCGCTGGACCCAAAAACGCTCGAAAGCCTGCGCGGGTATTTGAATGTGGCGCATCGGCTGGGGTTGCTCTTAGCGCAACTTGCGCGGCGCGCTCTAGCGCTGCGAAATCAGCTATCGCGGTGATGTCGCCGGCAAAAACACAAAGTTGCTCAATGCAGCTTTCGCGTGCGGGCTGCTCGAAAGTGCGCTGGTGGAGGATGTGAACATCGTCAATGCCGAAGTGCTATTGCGCGAGCGTGGCATTGAATTGGTCGAGCAATCGCGACACGATAAAAGTGATTTTAGCTCGGTCATTAGCGCCACGATCGTTGCCGACGGCGAAAGTCGCCGCGCCGCTGGCACGTTATTCGGCCACAGCATGCCGCGGCTGGTGCAGATTGATGATCACCGCCTGGAAACCTATCTCGACGGGGTGCTTTTGCTGTTCACGCATAAAGATGTGCCGGGCATTATTGGCCGCGTGGGCACCACTTTTGGCCAGCATGGAGTGAATATCGCCCAGATGTCGGTGGGCCGCAGCGGTCCGGGCGGAGCCGCGACAGGCATTCTCAACCTGGACGCGGTTCCCCCTGCCGAAGCGTTAAACGCCGTACGATCGGTACCGAATATCAATAGCGCGACGGTCATTAGGCTGCCCCCTGCCGGCAAGCTGCCCGCATGGCTACAGGGGTAAATCGCAGGTGGTGGGTCGCAGGATCGTCCGACCCCAAATTCGAGTTGCCGAGATGCCGTTTTCTGGCCCAGGTATTAAGGCTGTCGCTTTGTGCTAAGCGCCCTCGTTAAATCCGCTATGCGCTGAACAATTTCGCCAAAATCGCGAAGCTGTTTTTCAAGCAAGGTTTAACATCGCACTGGTGGTGGCCGATAGTTCCTTTGTCGGGCAGGTCGCGCAATAGTGCGCACACAATTTTCGAGCGAAGACATTCCGCCAAGGATTTCAGCGCGGGTTTTCTTTTCAGACGACGAGGTCAGCCGCATGTCGCAGTCGATGCTAGAAGAGACTCGCTCTCTGCTGGGTGAGAAAGTCACCCACGCGCTGCGAAAGAACCCGCATCTTCAGGCTCGTAATTTGCGAATCGAAGCCAGCGATGGCCGCGTGACATTGCGCGGCAAAGTGACAAGCTGGTATCAGAAGCAAATGGCTCAGGAAACGCTGTTGCGATTGGATGGCGTCGATCGCGTGGAAAACCATTTAGAAGTGAATTGGTTTACAGCTACTGAGTCAAGCTCGTGAACGACCGCGGTTGATCGCGGCCGATGCGTATCGGCGGTCGCAATATCGCCGGGCGAACGGTAAGAAACTATCTCGGCTGCGTGGGTAAGTGGCCCATCACGGCGTCGCTGCGATTACTGTAGCTTGGCAAACATTCGCTCAGTCGGCAAAGCTGCAACACCTGCCGATTGGCGGTCGACAATCCACAAAGCCGCAACATTCCTCCGTGCGAATGAATGCGCTTGGCCAGTAGAACCAATTGGGCGATCAGGTAGCTTTGCAGAATCGCAACTTCGTCCAACTCGACTACCAGCCGATATGTAAAACTTTGTTCCAATAGCGACCAGACTTGCTCCGCCATTGAAAGGTCGTCTAGCTGGGCTTCCTCGGCCGGATGCAACCGCACGAACACCCAGTCGGGCCCGCGGTCGACATCGATTTGCCAGCCCGTCGCGGTCTGTGCAGTAACCATAACGCTCCTTAATCCTCCGCCCTAGAGGCATGGTTAGAAAAATGCGACCACATTTACTCCCCGACCGATCATCATAAGCATTTTTAATGGAGTTGCAATCCAAGCAGAAATAGGCCGGGTGCAGTGGGTCGCATTTACTCCTGATTTATCGGTGACACCTGGCCTGTCGCAACCCATGTGGTTCGCAGCGCAGCCGGCGCGGCGCCGTTCGAATGGTTGCCCCTTGCGGACTGAGCTTGAATTGCGATACTGGCTCGTCGCGGCGCGAGAATTGCCGCGTTTTTTCCACTTTGTAAGCCATACCTGCTGGCTGGCAAATCAAGAAACGACACCTAGCAAACATAGAGGCATTATCATGGCTCGTTCGGGAGCAGTTACGTTCAAAGGCAATCCGATGACCTTGGCTGGCGAAGCGCCGAAAGTCGGCACCCAGGCGCCCGATTTCACGGTTCACTATTTCGAAGCCGGGCAATTAAAGGCGGTTAAACCGGCCGATTTGAAAGGGAAGCCCACCTTGATAAGCGTCGTGCCGTCGCTAGATACTGCTGTTTGCGCACTACAGACTAAGAAGTTCAACGAACAGCTTGGCACGCTGGGGGACCGAATCAACGCCTACACCATCAGCTTGGATTTGCCGTTTGCCCAGAACCGGTTCTGCGGCTCGGAACAAATCAAAAACATCCGCTTTGCCAGCGACTATCAGGATCGCACGTTTGGCAAAAACTGGGGCATGCTGATCGAAGAACTTAAAATTCTCGCCCGCGGCGTTTTCGTACTCGATAAGGATGGTAAGCTCGTTTACGACGAAATCGTGAAAGAAGTGACGCAGGAGCCCGATTATTCTAGTGCGCTGGCGGCGCTGAAATCGCAGTTGTAGGTGGTCGCGACAGGAAGCGTGGCAGGATCAACCGCGCTGTGATTGGGAAATCAGCGATTGAACCTGCGGCACAAGCTCATTGGGAACGGCGACCATCGTGAATCGAACAGAATTCTTGCCAGCGCGATAACGTTTGTAGTATTTGCCGCGCACCGCTCCCTTGAGTTTCGAAAAATCGTACTCGGCTCGTAGCTCGTCATCACGACCGTTTGCCGGTTTTGCCTTCTTCATAATTTTTTCTCTCTGTGCGCGTTGCCAATCTCGCGCTTATGATTCGAATTATGTCATCGCGGTCAGTGTGCGCGACTACGAGGAGCACTTCCTCGCTCGAATAACCTATTGTCACAAATCGATCTTCGAACTCGGAATGGTCTGGATCGAATGCGCTAATGGCAAGCGGATCACCAAATACGCTTAGCCTGTTCAAACGAAACGCCGTGCTTGCGTAAGTTTGAAATAGCTTTGGCGGGATGCCATTCAAACTCCATTGAATTCTACTCCGTCAGCCTCACCTGGTTACTGACAAACCTACGCTAAGCTCGCTTAATTAACCGCAGCAGCGCAATCAGCACAATCGCGCCGACGGTGGCGACGACCAACTGGCCCACGAGCGGACTGATGGGAAGCGAAACATTGAGCAGGCCAAACAGCCAACCGCCCAACAGCGCGCCGATGACGCCGACGATCAAATCACCCAGCAAGCCGTAACCGCCGCCCTTCATGATTAAACCGGCCAGCCAACCCGCGACAATACCGATCAGAATGAACCAAACGAATTGCATGATGCTGCTCCCTTTAAAAAGTGACAAGAATTCCGTATCCCTCCTGGCGGAGTTGGATACGGCTATTCAATATAACCAGTCTACATCACCAGGAGCGCTTCGATTTTCTGCCGGGCCGATTGCAGGGCTTCCAGCAGTTTCTCGGGGTGTTTGCCGCCGGCTTGGGCCATGTCGGGTTTGCCGCCGCCGCGGCCCCCGACGGCTTCGGCGGCCGATTTGATCCATTCGCCGGCGCTCAAGCCGCGATCCACCAAGTCGCGCGTGAGGCCGGCGACAATGGTTACTTTATCCTCGCTGCCGCTGGCCAAGAGCACGGCCGCGGGGCTCGTTTTGCGACGCACCAGATCGATCAGCTCGCGCATGGCGCCGGCTTCGGCGCCGGGGGCTTCGGCGATGATTACGCTGGCGAGCCCGACCTTGGCAGCGTCTTCGATTAACTTCTCCGGTGTTAATTCGCCTGCCTTGGGTCCGGCGGCCACTTGCTTTTTCAGATCGCGCACTTCCTTGGCCAGCGCCGTTACGCGGTGGGGCACTTCGCCTGGCGGCACACGCAACGCTGCCGCTGTTTCAGCCAAGAGCTGCTGATCCTCGCGCGCTTTGGCAAGCGCAGCTTGGCCAGTCAGCGCGACAATTCGGCGGGTGCCGGCCGACACGCTTTCTTCGTGCACGACACGGAACAGGCCGATTTGCCCGGTATTGCCCACGTGCGTGCCGCCGCACAGTTCCTTGCTGAAATCGCCCATGCTCACCATCCGCACAATGTCGGGATATTTTTCGCCGAATAGCATCATGGCGCCGGATTGCCGCGCTTCGGCAATCGGCAAGTTCGTCCAGCCGACCGGCTCGGCCGCCAGCACGCGCCGGTTAACTTCTTCTTCGATCTTTACGAGCGTAGTCCGATCGACCGCCGAGGGATTGGCAAAATCGAACCGCAGCCAATCGTCGTCGACCTTCGAGCCCTGCTGCTGGGCGTGCTTGCCCAGGAATTTTTGCAGGGCGTAATGCAGCACATGCGTGGCGGAATGGGCGCGGCGAATTCCGGCGCGGCGCTCGGCGTTGACCGTTGGCAGTAACCGTCATGCCTAGTTTCATCACACCCTGGCGCAAATGCCCGCGATGCAAGACGAAGCCTTTTTCCTTTTGCGTATCGATCACTTCGAAGCGAAACCCTGGCGCAGTAATTTCGCCGGTATCACCGACTTGGCCGCCCGATTCGCCATAGAACGGCGTTTGATCGAGCACGATCGTTACCGGCTCTTCGTGGCCGATTTCTTTCAGCACCTCGCACAGGTGATCTTGGGCGATGATGCCCACCACCTTTGCGGCAGATTCCATCGTTTCGTAGCCCAGAAACTTGGTCGGTTCCATAGCCTTGGCCAAACTGTCGACCGGGCTATGAGTGAAGACATCGGCCACTTTGCCGCCGCCGATGCAATGCCGTGCTCCTCCATCTGCATGGCGAAAACCGGCCCAATCGAGCTGCAGATTTCGCTCGGCGCCAATTTGCTCCAGCAGTTCCGGCGGAAATCCGTAGGTGGTGTAGAGGTCGGCGGTTTCTACGCCTGAAATGAGCGCGCGGCCTTCCTTCTTCATGGCCTCGAAAAGCCGATCGATGCGATTCAAGCCCGCTGTCGATCGTGCCGAGAAAATTTTCTTCTTCGCTGCGGATCATTTTCGACACGCGCTCGACGGTTGTTTTCAATTCGGGATACGGATTGCTCATCACGCTCGGCGACTGTGCCGACGAGTTTGTGCAAAAACGGTTGGCGCACGCCCATTTGGTGCCCATCGAGCACTGCTCGCCGCAAAAGGCGCTTGATGACATATCCTTGCTTCTTTGGCCCAGGCACCACCTCTTCGTGGATGGCGAAGGCGCAGGCGCGAATGTGATCGGCAATGCGCCGTAGACGGCGGCCGTGGTCGCTCTTGGGATCGTACTTTCGGCCGCACACTTCAGCGGCGGCTTCCACCAGCGGCCGCAAAATGTCGATGTGGAAGTTGGTGTCGACCCCCTGCATGACCGCCGCCATACGCTCCAGGCCCATGCCGGTATCGATGTTTTTGCTGGGCAGCGGCCGCAGGTTGTTCGGCGGATTGCCGACGCGATTGAACTGCGTGAATACGAGGTTCCAGATTTCGACTTCGCCGCCGATCGGCGAATGGAAGAAAATCTCGCTGCACGGACCGCACACGCCGTCGGGGCCCTTGCTCGGCGCGCCGGCCGGCCAGAAGTTGTCGTCTTCCCCCATGCGCTGAATTCTGGTCGTCGGGCACTTTGATTTCGTCGCGCCAGATGTCGTACGCTTCGTCGTCGTCTAGATAGACTGAGACGCTCAATTGCTCGGGCGGCAATGCCCATCCATTTTTTGTCGGTCAAGAACTCCCAGGCCCAGTTGATGGCCTCGCGCTTGAAATAATCGCCGAAGCTGAAGTTGCCGAGCATTTCGAAAAACGTGTGGTGATATGCCGTGCGGCCGACGTTGTCGATATCGCCGGTGCGGAGGCATTTCTGGCAGGTGGTGGCACGCGTGAATTCCAGCTTGCACTTGCCTAAGAAATGGTCTTTGAACTGGTTCATGCCTGCGGGCGTGAACAGGACGGAAGGATCCCAGCGCGGGTACCAGCACGTCGCTGGGGCGGCGCATGCAGCCTTTGGATTGGAAGAAGGCCAGATATTTTTCGCGTATTTCGTCGGTTTTCATGTGCGGAATGATTTACCGCGGAGTCACAGAGGACGCCGAGTCGGCAGAAGCAATGAAGGCTGGATCGCGGTATGAACCATGTCTACCGTGAACACCAGGAAAGTCAGGAAGCCGGGTCATCATATCCGGCTGGCCAGACAGCGACTAGGCGGACAGCCGAGGCGGCAGTGTGCGGCTCAATTGCGGCCAGCTTCCGTCAAAGCTTTTTCCAATTGCCCGTCGACCTGCAATGCCTTGGCCCAATGACGCATGTAAGCAAGGTCGAGTTCGCCCTGCATGAAAAAAACGTCGGCAACGTCAATATAATCTCGAGGACGAGCCGCAATCAGTTTGAGGAGGATCAAGTCTTCTGGACTGACTAGCCAAACATTTTGTCCATCGACGTCTTGCCGACGACGCCGGGCGAGAACTTCGCGCTGATACGAACGTTCAGCGAGAAAAACATCGACGTCGATCCCCGTATCTTCCAAATACAGCCGCACTTTGACCAACGGCATGCCGGCAACGCGATCGACCCAGCCGGTTCGGTATTGCGGCGCAACGGTAAATCCCAATTCCTCACAACGATCAAAGAATTGCAGCAAGTCTGCTCTGCGAGATGGCAACGGTAAAATCGACATCGTAGGTCGGGCGCGGAAGTGCATAGGCCCGAACCGCTATGCCTCCCATCACGGCATAACGGAACTTCCATACCATCGAGCAAGCGAGTGAACGCCCGCAGTACGTCGCCCAGATCTTTCATTCATCGATCCGTCAAGTTACGGGCAATTGCCGTCAGCATATTGCGATTGCGAGCGTCGTTTTCCCGCTCGAGCAATTCAAACCGCTCGAGCGACGACGTCGAGACTCGCCCTTGAAGCAAAAAAGGCGTATTTTCCTTCATCATGCGCAGCGTGAGCGACAAACGCTGACCGGGCGTCATTCGGCGATATTCTTCCAGCGTTTCGTTGGCTGAGCATTGTATTACAAACGCGGTTTGCCGATCCATAGCCAGCCAATACTACAATGCCGCTAGTTGCGGTTGATAGCACGACCGATACGCTCTTAGGATCGAGCGTCACTCGTCTCCGCCAGCGGCGGGGGGACGGTGGAAACGAAGCCGGCGGCGAGGATTTTTTCGCGAAGCTCTTCGGTGACCTTCGGATTCTCGGCGAGGAACTGGCGGACTTTTTCGCGGCCTTGGCCGAGATGGGTTTCGCCGTATTTGAACCAGGCGCCGGAGCGGATGATGAGTTTTTGCGCCATGGCCAAATCGAGCACGTCGCCTTCGTAGCTGATGCCATTGGCGTGCAGCATGTCGAACTCGGCCACGCGGAACGGCGGGGCGACCTTGTTCTTGACGACTTTGGCCCGCACGCGCTGGCCGATGACTTCTTCGCCATCTTTCAGCTGGCCGATGCGGCGGACATCGATGCGGCAGGAGCGAATAGAACTTCAGGGCGCGGCCGCCGGGGGTGGTTTCCGGGCTGCCGAACATGACGCCGATTTTTTCGCGGATTTGGTTGATGAAAATCACGCAGGTTTTGCTCTTGGAAATGGCGCCGGTCAGTTTGCGCATGGCCTGGCTCATCAGCCGGGCTTGCAGGCCGACGTGCGTATCGCCCATTTCGCCGTCCAGTTCCTTTTGCGGAACCAGGGCGGCGACGGAGTCGATGACGATGATGTCGACGGCGTTGCTCTTGATGAGCATTTCGGTGATGTTCATGGCCTCTTCGCCGCTGCCGGGCTGGCTGACCAGCAGCGTTTCGAGATCGACGCCCAGTTTTTTGGCCCAGGTGGGGTCGAGGGCATGTTCGGCATCGATGAAGGCGGCGATGCCGCCGGCCGCTGCGCCCGGGCGACGACGTGCAGGGCCAGCGTGGTTTTGCCGCTCGATTCGGGGCCGAAGATTTCGATGATGCGACCCTTGGGGAGGCCGACGCCGCCCAGGGCCAGATCGAGCGACAGGCTGCCGGTGGGGATGCCTTGGATTTGGCGGGCGGCCACTTCGCCGGCGCCCAGCGGCATGATGGAGCCTTCGCCGAACGGCCTTTTCGATTTGGGCGATGGTGGTTTTGAACTGCGGATGATCGGCCAGCGGGTCGTGGGCGGGCTTGGCTTTTCCGTCGGCCGGCTTTCTCTCGGCTACTTTTGCGGGCAGTGCTTTTTCAGGCAGTGATTCTTTTTTTGCCATGCGATTGTTCGTGTTAACGGCAGTGACCATGGATTTGGCATCCTTTATGTCGCAGAACGGAGAAAAGTGCAAGCGTGACGAGCCGCAAACATTTACTGAACACGTGGACAGTATATCGGTCCGTGCCGGGTCGTTCAAGTAGAATTTTCGCAGACTGTGAATTTTTTGGTCTGTACACTAGTGAACAAGGCGATTCAATTCGGGAATTCTTTTGGCAACAGGTGGCCGGTTGGCGTTTGATGGATCGCAAATTCCGTTTTGGCGAGCGCTCGCTGGGTACGGAAAAACACGCGGAAGAGCGCGATTGCTGCACGCGAAAAACAAAAGTGCCCGAAGGTGAGGGGAAAGTGTGTGCGCAATTGCTGTTGCCGTCTGCCCCAAGCTGCCAGCCGGGGAGTGCCGCTAACTGCTTTTGCGCCTCGGCCCGAGTGTAGTTCGGGACTTCCCCATCGCACGCCTGGCATTTTTTACTGGCCAACTGTTCGGCTGTTTGAGAACTCATAGAGACACCCTCCATCAAATGCTCTGCGATTTTGAAAAAGACTCCTGGCGGGTGCGTACAGCAATCTGCCTGAATTATTGCAACTCGCGCGCCGCAAGAAAACCCAATCATTCTGCTAATTCTGAGTGTCGATCATTTAATTGGAGTTCAACGACCTCCGGCAGAAGCTCTTTTGCCAAACAAACGAAGCCCAGGGGCTGCCACCCTGGGCTTCGTGCTTTTGCATTTCTGCGCTACTCCGTTTGTTAGTGGGCAGCAGTCGCTTCCAGCGCCACCCGGTCGATGACCGCCGTGTTGTTGGTTTCATCGGTTTCGACCACGCTGTTCATCACGTCGACGCCGATGAACACCTTGGCGAAGGCAGTCGGCTTGCCATCGGCGCCAGCCATGTTTAAGGCGGATTGGGGTAAACGAAGCGTAACTTCATGCATTTCGCCGGCGGCTAGCGAGGTTACTTCCACAGTAGCCCGCGGGGCATCGTCAGTCAGTTTTTCCGCCAGTCCGGCAAAAATGCCAACTAGGAATTTGCCGGCTGTTTGCGTGCCTTGATTGCGGAACTTGACGGTATAGGCCGGGCCGGCAATCAATGTGGCCGGGGCGGCAAGCTTGATATCCTCCAGGACTAAGTCAGCTCCTTCGGCTGCAGTTTTTGTGGTGTCGGCAGCCGCAGTCGCAGCAGTGGAGCTCGTGTCGGTCGCAGAAGCATCGGAAGCGGTCGTGGTGGTTGTCGAATTGTCCGAACCGCTGAAACCACCCGAGCCAAACACCGAGCCCGTCGGATGCGGCATGTGCGTCGGAGGGTTGGTGGTGTTCGAACTTGAACCGTTGGTCGGCGTGTTAAGGCCTGTGGCGGCAATCACCTTGCTAACCTGCTTGGTGGTCTCGCTCTTGGCTTGTGTGGCTCCGTTGATGCCGGTCATGCTGCTCATCTGGACGTTGGTTTCGGTGGAAACGCTGCCGGGTTTGAAAAATACCGTGTTCCCGATGCGACTGCCGTAACCAGAGCCGCCGTCGGGCGAATCCGGTGCGCCGGCAGGAATCTCAAAGACGATCGTGCCATCGGGACGCACAACGTTGTAGCCCGTAGACGTGGGAACGATCTGATCGCCGTTTTCTACTACTGCTATTTTCTTGCCATCTGGCCCATAAAGGATTTGGGTACCATCGGACTGCGTGACGACCTGATAGCCGGGGTGCGAAATGGGTTGGTCGTAAACAGTGCTCGTTTTCGTCTGTTGCGCGGAGGCGGTTGCCAGCGAGGTGCTATGGGCTTGCGAACCCAAGTTGGTTGGCACCGTATTTTTGGTGGGCAGTGAAGCGGTCGCTAGCGAAGTGCTGCGAGCTTGCGAACTGACATCCGTCGGCAGCGTGCTTTTGCCGCCGATAATAATAATTCCGCTTTGGTTTGCTTTCTCAACCGCGCTGGCGCTGGAGGCCGAGTTGGCCGTCGTGCTGAACTTATTTCCGCTCGGCGGCGGAATCGGGATCGATGGCGTTGCGGCTTGAGTCGTCTTCAACGTGCGGGCCGAGAACTGAGTATTCATTGCCGAGCTGCTCGATGCGTGAAAGCTGGAATGACTAACTCCGCCACCGGGACCTTTCGCCCACGCTGCTTGCGGAACAAACGATCCCATGGTCGCCATGGTCGCTAAAACTACTCGAAAATTGTTCATTAGGCTTTTCATAATCCACGCTCACTTTCTTGGTCTTTGAAGGCTATTTTGGGACGGCCAAGTTGCCGTCCTTTCACCCTTATTGAGCGTGAAAAGAGGGTGGATGTTACAAATGGAACGGCACGACCGATTCCGACGTGCCAGCAGGGCTTTATGGAGGCGCAAAAAACCGCGGTGTTCGCCGGCCCTTGCCAGTAAACACCGCGAAGGATTGTCCTGAATTAAGGGGGTAAGAACGTTACTTGAGGTGTGTTACCGTCGCATTTGAGGACTGGCTTCCAGAGAAATACATCGGGTCGAGATGAAATAGGTAATAACTATCGTTCGAACTAATGTTTGCGGGTCGGCTTTCAAGGGGTGGAGGTGGACTGCCGCCCGCGGGCCCCTCGCCGCCCAGGCCGGTTTGAGCGTCCGTCAATTCCGTATGATCGCCAGCGATGTTGTTAATGACGGTTTTGGTGTAGATAGACTGGTTATCAAGCGTCCGGGGCGAGGCATACGTACTGCGTTGCAGGGGAGTTGGCAGCACTGGGGTTTCTCCGCCGCTACCGGTTTGTTCCTGAGTCAATTCCGTATGATCGCCGGCAGTGTTGTTGATGCCGGATTCGGTCAGCGCGAACTGGCTGCTGCGCGTCTGGTTTGAGACAGTTTCAGAGCGTTTCAGCAGACTTGCTATCCGCTGCGGTTCTTTATTGCCCCCAAGCACTGTTTTATTGTCTCCAGTCTGAGCCGTAATGTGCATTGTCTGCTGCGAATTGAACTGCGATAGAACCTGACTAGGCAATTTCGGACCAAGCTGGCTGAGATTGACATGCTCGGATTCGTTGAAAGACGTCGATAAGCGAAACGGATCCTGGTGCGGAGAACGCTTCGGCACCGGAACCTCGCTGGTGGGCTGTTTCCCAATTTTGGTGCCCGAACTCGTCAGAGTTCCGCTGGAAGCATGAATCGCAGTTACGTGCGAAACGGTAGCCCCCGGTCCTTTAGCCAAAAGGAAATCGACTGCGACCGTGCCGAGGATGGCGGTTGCCAATAAGCCGGTCCCCATCTTTTGAACAAAGGAATTCATGATCCACGCTCGCTTTCGTTGTTTTTTGAGGGATTTCTGCGGCCGCCAAACCTGGCCTCCCGCTACCCAATAAAGCGTGGAATAACCCCCAAGTGTTACAGAGGTCCGAGAACTTGGGGATTTAGGGCGTTTTTTCGCCGTTAAATAGTCGCTTGCTACCCCGTAACATTTACCGCCAAACGACGCTAACAACAGTGAAGGAATGGGAAATCGATCACACGGGAAACCGGCCCTTAGAACAGGAAATCGAGCCATGTCCGCCACTCGTCGAATCATTCTGACAGCCGTTTCAACCGCCCTGGTGTTGGGCACCCAAATCAAGGCGGTCGAGGCCCGACTTCCAACAACACAAGAAATTCAGCAAGCCAATGCCTTGGCCCGCCAACTGACGGCAGCGGACGATGCCGCACACGATCAATTTGTTAAAGAGCATCCGGGCACATTGCCGGAAACTTCTTTGCGGCTGCCCAAGGCGAGCATTGTGGCGTTCGATTGGACGAACTTGAACAAAGTCTCGGCGTGGCATCGGCAGCGTAATCAGGATTGCTGGGCCAATGCATCGCTGGAAGCGCTGGAATGCAGCTACCTGATCCGCAACGGCCGAAGTGTCATTCTCTCGCCGCAACCGGTGCTGGATCATGTCAAGCTGGGCGCCACGCGAAATGAAATGAAAGATCAGCCAGGAACGGCTTGCGACTTCTTTCTAAAAACAGGCACTGCGCGAATTACGAATTACCCCTACACGGGAAAACCTGACGAGCCGAAAGATATCGCGTTGCCTTATCGGGCTGTGGCGTGGGGATTCGTGGCCCAAGACGACCGGCCCCCCAGCCGCGAGCAAATTAAGGAAGCGTTACTGGCGCACGGTCCTCTGGTTGTTGACGTAACGATTACAGCCAAACTGAAAGCGTATCAAGGCGGATTGTTCAGCGAGCCCACCCCCACGAATAAAGCGGACATTCTTGGCAAACACTCCGTGCTGTTAGTCGGATGGGACGACACTCGAGGTCCGCACGGTGCTTGGAAAATCAAAAACAGTTGGGGACCGACCTGGGGGGAACAAGGATTCATGTGGATTGCATGCGATTCCAACGATGTGGCGCACCATGCAGTCTGGGTCCGTGCGGCTAGCACTTTTTATAGTGTGCCGGAAGAAACCTTTGCCAAGCTGGTGCCGGACGCAGCAGTGCTACCGCCAGTTCGCACTGCAGAGGTTGCAAAAGACCCAATAGAACACCTTCCAGCCGCCACGGCGGCCGCTGAAAAAATAACCGCCGTCGCGGAGAAGTCACAGGAGCTTTTGGCGAATGGAAGCAATCGATGAAGCGGCTTTATTTAAGCACAAAAGGCGTGCGTCGGGCACGATGGCACTTGAATAGGGCCTTCTTGAGGATGTGACGGGATGGCACCAAATCTCTCAAATGCATGGTCCGTTTTTTCAACATGTCACGGAAGTCGTCAAACGTTTGCAAACGCCGACGCTCGCAACACGTCGCAACTCTCACACGCGATGAAGCCCGAAACCGTATCCTCAAGGCAGCTTGAGCTTGTTCAAGTGCCATTCATGTCAGGAACCAAATATCGCGGTCGTCGTCACGCATCAAGAGCCGGACGATTCAGTGACAAGAGCGAATGCCCGCTTTGTAATTCTCATTTTACAATCGGCACTTGGCTAACCGGGGTGATCTTGCTAGTGCAGCGTTTGAAGCCGGGCATCAGAAAGGCCTCCACTGCCTCAATTTTCTCGGCCTCGACAACGTAATAGATCACGTGCTCGGGAAACGCTCCATACATTGCGATAAACTTCACTCCTTCAGCCTTTGGGTTGTAGAGCGTCTTTGAGCCGCCATCGTCCTTCGGGCACAGTTCGGCAGTATGCGTTTGCGTAATGTGGAATAACACGGCTTCGTCTTTCTATCGTGGTTGTTTGCTGTTTCTCATCTCATCGATCACCCGATTGATGAAACGTCTCGCAAACTTAACTTCTCGCGGAGCAACAGGCAAGGAGTTGGTCGCAGTGAGAAACATCGGGTGGCCCGGATTGAATCCGCTGGAACGGACGGCCCCCGAAATTCTTGCAACGTGGACTCGCGAGTGGAACTGCAGAAGCACAGCGCCGTTGGCCTGGCGATGTTCTAGGGCCATGGTTCACGGATGTGTCCATATAAAACAACAAAATAGCCAGATCCATCAAGAGCCCGTACGATGCTAAGTTAGCTCGCGATAGGCCCGACCGGGCTATGGCTTGGCGGTCTCTGTGGAGCGAAATTCGGCGTGGGAGAGGACTTCGTAGGTTGGTCCGTCGCGGCCGAGGGTGCTGGAGAAGACGGTGACGGAATCGACGGTCATGGCGCCGGCGTCGAAATCGGCGTGTTTTTTCAATAGCGCGGATAATTCATTCAAGGTGGCGATGCCGCTTTCGCGCACGCGGCCCAGGGTGATGTGGGGCGTGAAGCGGCGGTATTCGCGGGCGAAGCCTAGCGGCTCCAGCAAGCGCTCGACGGCCTGGAACACGAGTTCCATTTGCTCCGCCCCTTCGCGCGCGCCGAGCCACAATGTGCGCGGATGAGATACCGAAGGAAATGCGCCCACGCCTTGAGCGACTATTTCGAACGGGCTGAACGGGGCGACGGCCTCCTGCACGGCGCGGCAAATATCGTTGGTTTTTTCGGACGGCACATCGCCCAAGAATTTGAGCGTGTAATGGAGATTGGGCCCTTTGGTCCAAGTGACTTTGGCTTGCAAGGCGCGCAGGCGCTCGATAAGGCGCAGCGTCTGGGCGCGGATCTCAGGGGTGACTTCGACGGCGACGAAGGTGCGAAGGGCGGACATTTAATTCACCGCAGAGTCGCAGAGGCGCGGAGAAGACAGAAGAATAGTAGGAATCCAGGAAGTTAGGAGACCAGGAAATGCATTCAATGCAAAAAAACGAATCTAATCGATCCCAGCTTTCCCGCATTCCCACATTCTCGGCTTCCTAAGAAGCTGTTTCAAAACCTATTTTCGCTGATGCGTTAGCCGATTGAAGCAAATGAGGGAAGCCGCCAATTCGTGAAAGGCTTGGAAATGTTCCGCGGTACGTTCGTAACACAATTTAAGACGACGGAAGTTCCCGAACCAACTGAGGGTTTGTTCGACGACGTAGCGGGTTCGCCCCAGGCCGCTGCCGTGTTCGCGTTTCGAGTTGCCGTAGGGAGCCAACAGCGGTCGGATGCCCCGCTTCACGACTTGCCGCTGGATTGCCGCGCTGCCGTAGGCCGCGTCTCCTTGAAAGATTTTCGGCTTGCGGCGTGGCCGTCCCCGCCGGCCTGCGACGGCGGGAATTTTGTCCAACATCGCAATCGCACGCTTGCCATCGGGTTCGTTGGCCGGGCCGGTTTCGACCACCAACGGCAATCCCCTGGCGTCATCAATCACATGCCGTTTACAGCCGTTTTTCGAGCGATCCGTGGGATTGGGTCCGGTATGTTCCCCCCAAAAACAGCCCGCACCGAGGCGCTGTCGATGATGGCGCGGGAAAGCCGAATCGCACCCCGTTTTCCCAGGCGACGCAAGAGTTTCCGATGGAGTTGGGGCCAGATGTTCAAGCGGGTCCACTCTCGCAGCCGTCGCCAACACGTCACGCCACTGCCGCAACCCATTTCCAAGGGAAGCATGTTCCAAGTCACACCGCTCCTGAGCACAAAAATAATTCCCGCCAGACAAGCCCGGTCGGAAACCGACGGTCGTCCCCCTTGGGGCGATGGGATGCGTTTGGGCAATAGCGGTTCGATTTCGTTCCATAGCTTATTCGGCACTAATGTAGCCATTTGTTCGCCTCCTTGCGGAACAAGAAGGCGAAATACTAGCAACCCAATTCAGGTTTTGAAATAGCTTCTAAGAAAAATGCCCTCTCCGCGTCTCGGCGGCTCTGCGGTGAAATTCGGCTCAAAAGCTGAGCATATGGCGGTATTGGCGCATGCGGTTTTCGAGGTCTGGTCGTTCGATGCGCTTCAGCCGATCGAGCGAAAAATCTTCGACGGTAAAGCTGGCAGTCAGAATGCCGTAGGCGAGCGCTTCCTTGAGCGTGTGGGGCTCGAAGTTCCCCTTCTCGGCGAGGTAGCCCATCATGCCGCCTGCAAAACTATCGCCGGCCCCGGTCGGGTCGATGACGTCGGGCGTAGGGTAGGCTGGCATGACGTAGGTTTCATGCTCGCTAAAGAACATGGCCCCGTGCTCCCCTTTTTTGATGATGACGAACTTGGGGCCGAGCTTGAGGATTTTTTTGCCGGCGCGCACGAGGTTTTCGTCATCGGTGAGCAAGCGCGCTCGGCATCGTTGATAACCAGCCCGTCGATGCGCTTGAAGAGGCGCATGAGCGCGTCGTGCTCGATATTGATCCACAAATCCATCGTGTCGGCCACGGTGAGCTTGGTGTCGGTGACCTGGTCGAGCACTTTCATTTGCAACACCGGCGAGCCGTTGGCCAGGAACAAGAATTTGCTGCGGCGGAAGTCGGGCGGAAGCACCGGATCGAAATTGCCGAAGACATTGAGATGGACCTCGAGCGTTTCGCGGTCGTTCATGTTGGGCTGATATTTGCCGGTCCAGCGAAAGGTTTTGCCGCCTTTGACGATGTGCAAGCCGGCGGTGTCGATGGCGCGAGCTTCGAGCAATCGCGTGTGCTCGGGGGGCCAATCTTCGCCGACCACGCCCACGAGCTTCACTGGCGAAAAATAGCTGGCCGAATAGGAAAAGAAGACGGCCGCTCCGCCGAGGACATTGTCGCGGCGGGTCGTAGGGGTTTCCACGCTATCTAATGCGACGCTGCCGACGACCAGGAGGGACATTGGAACTTCCTGAGTTGATATTGCGATTCAATTCGTAACGTCGCATTATGAACAGTGAACCCGAGGCAAGCCAGAGCTGTCGATTGGGCTCAACAGCCAGCATAACCTGATTAAATCGTCGAGCGATATTATGACGAATCCTCAAGAAATCGAGCGTCTTTTCGCACCGATTGCCGATGCTGTAAATCAATTTGCGGCGCGAAATTCACTTGAATTAAAAAAATTCGCGCGCGGCAACTCCGGGTGGGAGCTTGTTCGAACGAGCCCTGAAGGGGGCACAATTTACCTGCTGTTGCTTTACGATGATACTCTCGGTTTAGGAGTTGGATCGGTTTGGCAATTCGCGTGCGGCGAGATGGACACGCTTTATTCGCATTTCCGAAAGATTTCGCCCTGCCAACTAAATTCAAACGACGTGGTTGCTGCCCTGGATCTCGAATTGAAAGAAATATTGGACGTGAAGTTTGGGTATTGGACCCATTTACAACCGTTGAAGTCGGGTGCAATCGTTCACAGCCCGAAGTGAAAAAAGCGGGAAATTGATCTGGCGGAGAATTGGGATTTTGGCGACATCACAGGCATGCCCTCGCCAAAGCCGCCGATCACGCCGGAACAGCTCGCCGCCTTGCCGCCCGACTTCCGGGCGCTGGTGCAGGCGATCATTGACCACTATGAGGCACGGATCGCGGAGTTGGAAAGGCAACTCGATGAGTGGCGGGGCCGAATGAACAAGACCCCGCAGAATTCGTCGCTGCCTCCCAGTTCCCAGCATCCCCACGCCAAACCCGCTTCGGCCAAGCTCAAGTCGAAAAAGCGGCCGGGCGGTCAGCCGGGGCATCCCAAGCACGAGCGGGCCTTGATCCCCAGCGATCAGTGCCAGGAGGTGGTAACGCTCACGCCGCCTGTTTGTCGCAAGTGCGGCCGGAGTTTGCGGGGCCGTGATCCCGCGCCGTTGCGGCATCAAGTTTGGGAATTGTCGGAGATCAAGCCGCTGGTCAGTGAGTACCAGCGGCATCGGCTGTGCTGTCGCCGCTGCGGCGCAACGACCTGTGCCGAATTGCCCACTGGGCGTGCCGTCGGGTCAGGCCGGTCCGCGACTGGTGGCCTTGGCGGCGCTCTTGATGGGCTGCTTTCGGCAATCGAAATCGCGCGTGGCGCTGTTCTTGGAACAAGTGCTCGGCCAGCCTTGTTCCACCGGCTGGGTGGTGAAGCTGCAAAACCAAGCGACCGGAGCGCTGCGACCCCTGTATGACGAACTCGCCGGCCGGCTCCCCGCCGAGCCGATCCTGGGCATCGACGAAACCCCGAGCAAGGAAGCGACCCACAAGAGTTGGCTGTGGACGTTTGTCGGCCGTCAGTTCACCGTGTTTGCCGTGCGCGACTCGCGTGCCGCCACGGCGGTGGTCGATCATTTGGGCGACTCGTTCACCGGCGTCGTGAACTGCGATCGAGCCAAAATGTACTGGTCGCTGGCCAAGCTGCAATGGTGTTGGGCTCATCTGAAACGCGATTTTCAATCCCTGATCGATACGGGAGACTGCCAAGCCAAGCGGCTGGGCCAGGACTTGATGCGGGAAACACGCCAATTGTTTCGCCTCTGGGCCCGTGCTCGCGACGGCACGCTGACACGCGTCGGCTGGCTCCGCGGGATGCGACCGGTCCGCAAAAAAGTGGACGCCTTGCTGCTGCGCAGAACGTTTAGCGGGAACCCGCGGTTGACCGGCATGTGCGATGAGTTGTGGAGTCATCGGGCCTGGCTCTGGACGTTCCTGGAAGTGGAGGGGGTCGAACCGACCAATAACGCCAGCGAGCGCGCCTTGCGGCCAGCGGTGATCTGGCGGAAACTATCCTTCGGCACGCAGAGCGCACGCGGCAGCCGCTTTGTCGAGACGATCCTCACGGTCATCGAAACCTGTCGCCAACAATCGCGACGCGTGTTCCATTACCTGGTCGCCGCCATCCAAGCCGACTACGCCGCTAAACGCGCTCCCTCCCTGCTCCCCGCGGTGTGAACGGTTACGCGAAACTATGATGATCGCCACCGGCGATTGACGAGACCCCCGATGAAAGATTGCTAACGGCAACAGGTGCGTCGCGCTCGTTAGTGGTTCCATCGCCCACCTGACCGTTACTATTATCACCCCATCCGAACACAGCGCCATTTCGTATCGCTAAGCTGTGATATCCTCCGCCAGCGATCGCAGTGATGCCGCTGGCAAGACTGCTGAGCGATACAGGCGATGTACGCCGAATATTTGTTCCATCTCCAACTTGCCCGTAGATACCGCCACCCCATGCGGAAACACTACCATTTGTTATTGCCAGACCATGATCCGCACCAGCAGCAATGGCGGAGGTGCCATTAGCTAGCCCGACAACCGCTACAGGGACATTTCGGGGAACGACAGTTCCATCGCCTAGTTGGGCTCCGGAGTTGTCTCCCCATGCAACCGCCGAATCAGCACGTGCTGCGCCTGCGACCAAAATAGAAGTTGTGCATCCAAAAAGCACAAAAAGCGGGAGGTACCGCGCAACAAAGAATTGGCGCACCCGCAATGGAGAAGTTGCAACGCGAAGACACGCTCTCATTAGCACGATCCTGTTGGTGATCCAAAGTCGACCGTAGGCAATGAACCGTAGCATCGCCGCCGGTTCGAACGTCCGCCAAATCAAAAGATATAGCGATGTTGCACAGCGTAGCTCTGGATTCTCCGAAACGCAACAAATGATTAATTTGCACGACAAAGATCAATCGCCAGATCCCTTAATACTTTTTTAATATCACATTTCCTATTCGCAGAATCTGCTGCAACCAGAGTGTGCCTGCCAGCCGTGGCACCCGGCGGCACTAGCGCGGGCGACGGGGCACTACCGCGTTGCGCTCGGTTGCCGGATCATCAGCTGTACGAAACACTAGGCACTACCGCCCTCCGGTCGATTGCCGTTAGGGCAATCGTCCTCGGTTGCTCCCTCAGCCACCCAAAGTCTCGCGAACTGCGTCGATAACCGCTTCGGGGCGGTCGGACTCGATGTCGTGGCCGCTGCGGTCGACGGTGACCAGTTTGGCGCCGGGCGTATCGTCGATCCACTTTTGAAATTCCGCCATGTTCCAGCGCCTGGCTTCCGCGCTGGCGTTCCTGACACCTTTTCCATTCTTAAAAACTGCCGAAGCTATTTCGCGGTGGGCGCTTTTAGACTAACCCGTTCCAAAATGGCCGAGTTGTTGCTCTCGTCGGTTTCGGCGATGGTGTTCGTTAGGTCGACGACCACGAACAAATGGGTGAAGGGAATCGATCGACCGTCGGCCCCGTTCATCTTCAAAGCCGTTTGCGGCAACCGCAGAGTGACTTCGCCCGATTGGCCGGGGGCCAACGATTTCACCTCGACCACCCCGCGCGGTGCATCGGCAGTCACCTTGTCGTCGATTCCAGCCAGCACTGCCACTTGGAATTTCGATGCGGGGTCGGTGCCTTGGTTACGGAACTTCACGGTGTAAGCAGGTCCGGCAACCAAGGTGGCGGGAGCAGCCAGTTGAATATCTTCCAGCACGAGGTCGGCGCCGCTGGTAACTGGTTTCGCGGCAGTGATCGACGTCGCAGCACCCGCAAGCGGTGCAACGGAATCCATTGGAACAATAGCCGCGGGTGCGGCGTAGTTCACCACGTTGCCTTGCGGATATGTACCAGTGCCGTAAGGCGCGCCGCCTCCTTGCGAGCCCCCTACAACGTGGGAAACCACATCGGCGGCCGCCGACAATTTTGCGTCCTTGAGATCGGACTCGGCCTTGGTTTGGGCGGCCGTGGCTGCCGAAAGTCCCGTGTCGGCTTTGTTTCGGTTGGTCGAGGCGGTCACAAGAGCCGCGTTGGCGGCGCACCGAGTTACTGTTGGCTGCATCACGCGCTGCAGTGGCTTGTTTGACGGCATTGGCGGATTGATCTAAGGCTGCTTTGTTAGCTGGATTCGGGTGGAGGGATTCATTGTAATAGGCCGTACTGTTCTGAGCTTGGGCTTGGTCCAACGCCGCTTGCGTGCTGTGCTCCTGCGCGAGGGCTACGTCACCGGCGGCCTGGGCGTCCGTGAAGGCCTTGTCCGCGGCGGCCTTGGCTGCTTGCGCATTGGTAACGGCTTTGTCGGCAGCGGTTTTATTGGCTTTGGCAGTCTTGACATCGGTGAACTTTTGCAGTGGTCCACCTGGTTTTATGCCCGAAGATGTGAGCCCGCTGAGCGGATGCCGCTACCAGTCAGGGTGGCGCCGCTACCTTGCAGGACGGTGCCAAGCACCGCGCCCTTGATTTCCGAGGCGGCCTTTTTATCCGCGGCGGAGGCGGCCACGACGTCCGCGCCGGCCTTCGCTTGGGCGGCTGCGGCGGCGTTAACTGCCGCGTTGGCGCTACCCAGATCATTACCAGCTAGGTTCTTCGCAAGAAAGGCCTTATTGTAGGCAGGGATGGTGGCATGGTAAGCGTCAGCGGTTGTGTTATTCTGGGGATTGGCGTCGTACGCAGCTTTGGCGGCAAGGTACTGCTTGTTGGCCGCATCAAACTGCGCCCGCGCTGCCAAGCTGCTGGCGGCTTATGGCCGCAGCGCTCTGAGCGTCGTCATAGGCCTTGTTCGCCGCAGCCTTAGCGGCCTGGGCGTCGGTCACCGCCTTGTCCGCGGCATGCTTATTTTTCGCCGACGATATGATACCTCCCAGCGGGGTGCCACTACCATTTAGACCTTCGTGAAGCGCCGCGCCCTTGTTGGCGGGGTCCGCGAGGCTCTTGTCGGCTTTCGTGTCGAGGTTCAGCTTTTGCAGCGGCGTCTCCGTTGTCTTGAGGCCGAGCCCGCCGACGGTTAATCCCGGGCTCGGGTTGCCGACTGCTGGTTTAGAATTTGGCGTTTTGTCCTGGTGCTTGTATTGTTTGTCTTTGTCGCTTTGTTTGTCCTGCTGCTTGTCTTGATTGTTGTTCTGATTGTTATCTTGGCTGTTGCTTTGTTTATTGCCTTGGTTGCTCCCCTGATTATTACCCTGACTGTTGCCTTGATTGCCATTGCGCTGGGGAAAACCTGCTTGGGTCGCACCAGCAATTACCAACGTCAGAACTACTACGCCGACGGTGCATGCTAAGCGTTGCCTGAAAGATCCCTGGCAGTATTGCAGCGTATGACGAAAACGAAAGGCCGCGGCGAAGACCAACCCCGCAACACAGAGCATTAGTGCTGAAGGCTCGGGCACGGTTGCGACAAAGCTGTGAACTCCGTTCCCATCGTTGTACTGTCCGACGATGTTGTTGCCGTCGATGCCACTAATAATTGTTCCAAACTCTCCCAGCGGATGGTCGAGGTTGGTGTATGTCGAACCATCATAGAGAAAGCCGTGAGGCTGGGACGACTGGAAGTACTCCCCGACGATGTTGCTGCCGGAAATCCCGAGTGCTTCAGTACCCTCGGTTATTAGGGGATAATCCAGCGCTGTGTACGTTGAGCCGTTGTAGAGAAATCCGTGTTGTTTGAACGCCGAGTCGATATATTCCCCGACGATGTTGCTGCCCGAAATCGCATGAGCTTCCGTTCCCATTCCATTGGCTGTACCCGCCGAAGGATCATCGAGGCGCCGTGTAGGTCGAACCATTGTAGAGATAGCCATGATCGACGAAGGGGGAGGAAGGCGAGAGATTGAATCCGACGATGTTGCTGCCGGAAATCCCATAAGCATTGGGTTGGGCCAGTGTTGTATAGATCGAACCGTCGTAGAGGAAACCATGTGAGATATTGGACGAGTCGTAATAGGTCCCGACGAGGTTGCCGCCGGAAATCCCGTTAACAAATGTTCCATTCGAGGTCGAGCCTGCCAACGGGTCGTCGATCGTCGTGTACGTCGACCCGTTGTAGAGGAAGCCATGGCTGGCGAACGATGAGTCGGAGTACCATCCGACAATGTTGCTGCCGGAAATCCCGGTAACCACGGTGCTGTTAGGCGTCGCCAGAGGATCGTCGATCGTGGTGTAGGTGAGTGCAAAAGTGGCTCGTGCCGGCTACCAAAAGCAGCGTTCCGGCCAGAGCTAACGCCGAGATTCTAAGGTGTTCTGTCATGAGATGGCCCTTTTCGTAGTTGAAAATTGTGAACACGTGAAACCTTGAAATCGCAAGCGTCGTTCAAATAAGCCATCCGCTTAGGGACGCAGGCTTTCGCTATCAGTAGTGCGACGTCCGGCCTGCGAACCCCTCAGGTATTTTTGAAATTCCTACAACCGAAGAAATCGGCTGTGGCAACGATGAATTCCGCAGTCCAAGCTCGCGGTCGATCTGAGAAGGGGCTTCCGCGGCAGCCGGTTTAGCCCTGGAATGCGATAGAATGTCAGGTAGAACCCCGAGCGACAGCCTTTGGAGGATGGGCTATAGTTTGGTTTTGGGCGTTTCAAACTCCGCCAGCTTTTCTTTCCACCGAGCGGCTTTGTCGGCCTTGTCTGTAGCTTCGTACAGCTTCACCAAGTGCTGGATGGCCTCTTTTAAGTGAACTTTGCCTCCTGGGGAAATCATGGTTTTGCGGAGTTTCAGACCTTCGTAACCAGAAAGTAAGAGCGGCTCGGCGTCGGCGTATTTTTTTTCTGGCCCAGGAGGGCGGCGCCCAGCAAATCGCGGGTATTGAAAGTACGCCAATCGTCGGGAATATTCTTTTCGCGGATTTCCAAAGATCGACGGGCCACTGGTTCGGCAGCGGCAAGACCCCGCTTTGATCGAGGATGTCCGCAAAGTCCGGCGAGCCGCCCGACAGTTGGAACCGTACTGCCTGGAAAGCGTCGATACATGGCCACGGCATCCTCGGGTAAGTTTGTGCGTGTCGACGAATTCTGCTATTCCTGAGGAGTTGGGCCAGTTGGAGCATCCCCTCACCCAGGAGCGGATTGTCTTCCCCCATTTGTTTTCTGGCTATCGACACTGCATCTCTGCGCCAGCAAGTTTCGGCCTCGTCCAACTTGCCTTCTTTTTGCAAGAGCGGCGCGCCAATCCGTACAGAAGAGGCATACCACCAGGTCTGTCCTTTTGATTTGCGTTTCATCCATAAGGCCTTGCGGTAGCATGTTTGAGCCTCCGCCAGGTTGTTTTTTACACCGAGCACCGCTAAATAACAATAAGATGATGCCAGGTCGGGATGATCGTCGCCGTATAATTTTTGCCGGATGGCAACCGATTCGCGACAGGCGGCCTCGGCTTCATCAAACCTGCGAGGAGAGCTGTCGCGGAACAAGATGCTTAGAGCGTCCAATGCCCCAGGCGACGTCATTGTTCACGTTGCCGAGCCGTTTTCTGCGAATTGCCAAGGTAATGCGAATCGACGCTTCAGTTTTCTCCGAAACTTCCGTTTTCCATCGGCTGTAGAAACGTCGGTCTCAAAACACTGGCAGCGGAGCACGTCGCACAGATTCAATTCCGCGGCAGCTTCCTCTAGAGGCTGTCGCTGCCGCGCAAGTCTTCGTCGATGGAAATCGCCTGGCGGGTAACCGTTTCAGACTCGTCGAAGTTCGCGCAGAAAGAATAGTGCCGGGCCGAGCTGATTCATCGAATCGGCGACAGCCAGGTTTCTTCACCCCAGTGCAAGCGGGCCAGCCGCAGCGTTTGCCGGGTCGTTTCCTCCGCTTTTTTGTAGAGTGCCAAGTCGAGGTAGACCTGCGCCAGGTTTGCAGCAGTTCGATCTGCACTTCCGGCTGATCCTGAGATCTTTAACGATCCGGTCGGCCGTCTGGTCGACGATTTCCCGCAGGATGGTCGTGTCGCGCCCTATGGCCACGCTTGGGACGACACCTTTGAGCATGTCTTTTAGGAAATGGACGACTTGGTCGCTATGCGCTGCTGGGGTTGTGGCGAGTGCGGCGCGGCTTGTGCCGCCTTTCGTTCCCGCAAAGCCCAAATCATTCCGCCGGTCGTTCCCGCAACGCCGATGAGGAGTGCGGCGGCAACTGCTGTGCTGGCCGCGACTCCGAACTTGTGCCGGCGCGAACTTGCGGACTCGATAAGTGCGGACACCGGTCCAGCCACCACAGTTTCATTGCGCAGATATCGCTCTATGTCGGCTGCGAAGTCGTTTGCGGTGTCGTAGCGCCGGTCGCGATCCTTCTCTAAAGGCTTTCATCACGATCCAATCGAACTCTCCGTTGACATCCGAGTTAATCGGGTTGGCTCCAGCTGCGGTTGTCGGCGATGTGGGGAGGCGTTCGGTCGTGCTTAGCCGCGTGCTGGGTTTGGGTGGCTCCTCTTCGCGGATTATGCGCAGCATTTCGTCGAAGGCCGCATCGCGCAGTCGCTTTCGCTCAAAGGGCGTCGAGCCCGTCAGCAGTTCGTAGAGCAGCACGCCCAGCGAATAGATGTCGCTGCGCGTGTCGATATCGAGCTGGTTGAGCTTGGCCTGCTCGGGGCTCATGTATTCAAGCGTGCCCACCACTTGGCCGAACTCGGTGAACATCGTCCTCTCGGTCAGCTTCTGCGCGGTGGCCTTCGCGACGCCGAAGTCGATCACTTTGGCACGGCCTGGTCGTCGTACTCCGCCACCAGCACGTTGGAGGGCTTGATGTCGCGATGGATGAAGTCCCTTTTGATGGGCGTGCTGCACGGCCTGACAGACCGGCAGCAACAGCTCCAGCCGTTCGCGGAGCGTCAGGCGTTTATCGTCGCAGTATTGCGTGATCGGGACGCCCTTGACCAGCTCCATGACGAAGAACGGCCGGCCGCTCTCGGTCGCGCCGGCGTCGAGCACCTTGGCGATGTTGGGATGGTCCATCATCGCCAGGGCTTGCCGTTCGGCTTCGAAGCGGGCAATCACTTGCCGCGTGTCCATTCCCGGCTTGATGATCTTCAGCGCCACGCGTGCGTGGATCGGCTCGTCTGCTCGGCCATGAAGACGATGCCCATGCCCCCTTCGCCGATCTGCTGCAACAATTTGTACGGCCCAATTACCGTTCCGGGCCGCTCGCGGATGGTCGGCTCGCCGTCCCCGGTGGCATCGCCAATAATCGCGGGTTGCTCTAGAAACCTGCCGACCACAGCTTGCGCTTCGAACATCTGCTCAACACTTGCGCAGCTCTTTGTTGTTTCCGCACGCTTTGTCGAGATAGTCCGATCGCTCGGCGGGGGAGCGTTTCTCCAACGCGGCGAAAAAGATCGATTCGAGGCGTAAGGAATTGTCCATGCAGGCTACCTCTACAACTAATGCGACATCTGGCCTGCGAACCCCTCAGAGAAGCTTCGATTATAGGGAGGTCCTTACGGATCCGCCATTTGGGCATATAGCCAGTTACGTGCAAACGTCCAGTGACGCTCGGCAGTGGCCAGCGAGATGCCCAACGCCGCCGCGGCTTCGGGCATCGTCATTCCAGCGAAGAAACGCATTTTCACCAATTCCGCCTTGGCTGGCTGGTTCGTCGCAAACTTTGTCAGCGCTTCGTCGAGCGCGAGCAAATCAACCGAGAGGGGTTCGGATACCGCACACGCGGAATCAAGATCGACGCGTTGCCGCGCACCGCCGTGTTTAAGGCGGCCCTTGTGCCGTGCTTGTTCCACAAGAATCCGTCGCATCGCTTCAGCAGCAGCCGCGAAAAAATGCCCTCGGCTTTGCCAGCGCTGAGACTCAATATCGGCCGGGCCAATCAGTCGCAAATACGCATCGTGAACCAAGGCGGTGGCCTGAAGCGTCAGACCGGGTTTTTCTTGAATGAGCTTCGCGGCGGCGAGTTGGCGAAGCTCATTGTAAACGAGTGGCAAAAGCTGATCGGTAGCAGTCGGATCGCCTGAATCAATTTGAGACAAGATTTGCGTGACGTTCGTCATGAGAAGGGGACTGGGGTTTTTGGCGAGAGCGCACTGATCCAACAGTTCAGAGAGGAATAGCGCTGTGCGCGGGAATGCACGCTCACCATATACTCACCGCCAGAGTTGAAGAATCCCGCGAAGTTGCCCAACACCGTCGCCAGCGCCGATAAATCGGCGGTTGCTCACGCAATCGTGATGGGAACTACGCTGAGTCTTGAGAGGGAGACATGCGCATGCCACAGAACCTGCTTTGCTGTTTCACCGCCACGACACTACTGGTTGGCGGTTTCCTGTCGTGCTTCTGTGCTGAAGAGCGAAAATCGGAATCGAGCGGTCCGCCGGCGGTTGGGGACAAGGCGCAAGGACTTTACGCTGAAGGAGTTGAGCGGCAAGCCGGTCTCGCTTTCGGACACGCTCAAAAACGGACCAGCGGTGGTTGTGCGCGGCTACCCTGGCTATCAGTGTCCGATCTGTGAGAAGCAATTTGCCGATCTGCTCTCCAAGGCCAAGAGCTTCGCCAATCGAAGGCGACGGTCATTTTCATTTATCCAGGTCCGGCGAAGGACCTCGACAAATATGCCAAAGAGTTCATCGGCGGAAAGTCGTTCCCGGACAATTTCCGGTTTGTGATTGACCCGGATTATCAATTCACAGAACTTTGCAAGCCTCGCTGGCATGCGCCGGCGGAAACAGCCTATCCTTCGACTTTCGTCGTCGATTCCAAAGGAGTTGTCCGTTTTGCCAAGGTGAGCCATTCTCACGGTGGCCGCGCGTTGAGCAGCGAGATGCTGGAAGCTCTCGCGAAACTTGGCAAGTCAGACCAATAGCAACGGGCGGCCGCTTACACGCCCATCGGCTAAAAAGTTGTGGATGAAACGTGAAAAAGCGGAATGCCTGATAAGGATGGTCTGCGCATTCGATGGCGGTCCAGGGTTTTGCCCGCTGGTTTCGCCTTATGCAAAACTTCGGCTTAAGCGGTCCGCCGGCGCTTCCACTAGCCGATAAAAGTCTCCCGCCGCCAGGATGCTCACCACATACGTCAATCCAAAGCCCCACAAGATCTGCGCGGGCGAGTCCAATTCAAAACCGGCCCACAGCGTTGCCACAAGCACCAACACCGGGAAGTGAATTAGAAAGAAGCTGTAGGAGATGCGTCCCAGATAGCGGACCGTCCGCGATGCCGACCCCCGCTCCCAGGCCCGTCCCTTACCGCGAGCAACAAACCAGGCCCACCGACAACGCCGTCACCAGGTGCAATGAAACGCAGGCGAATTGCGAGCGACATCAGCAGCACCAACGCCATAAACCATCGTTTTCCGAACGAACTATGCAACGCCTCGTATGCTAAAATCCTCCAAAAAGAATTGCGAAAAGAAATAAATCCACCACACCGACCAACGCTCGTCGAGATTGAAAAAAAAACAAACTGGACACGGCAATTGCCATTCCGCCAGCAGCGGCAACATCGACTCCACGAGCTAGTCGACGCAATCCCCAACCTTCCGGCCAGAGCATCGCGGATCCACAGCATGATCGCGTAAACAATTCCCAGTTGAAAGCTGATGCAGACAAACCATAACCCCGCCGAAAGCGATTCATACCCCAATATGTCTTGCAGGAATACCGGCTGCCAGTATCTTCGCCAATGTCGGCGGTTGCCCAACGACTTCTGTCGGCAGCCATCTCTGACCGATTGCGCACGCGATAATCGCCAATCCCACTACGGCTAAATAAGGCAACCCAAGTCGACAATATCGGCTCATCAAGAACTTGCCACTCGTCTCGCCATTGCCGGCGACATGCTCCGCGCCATCACAAACCCGCTGATCACAAAGAACGCCTGGGCGGCCGACGGATCCATATTGCAACCAACCAAACAGATCGCCCGTGATCCGTTGCACGTTTTCTGAATTGGAGTACGACCAATAATTGGCGATATGGTGCCAAGCGATGAGGGTTGCAGCGATCGCCCGTAAGGCGTCCACCAATATCAAACGCGAGCCAACTTCGCTTGCCAAGTGGACCGAGCAACGTTCCGGTCGGCGATACTAGCCATGAATAATCGTCCGTGAATAGGAGCAAAGTCAACGCCGCTGCCACAGCATCAGCTTTACAGAACCGTTCCTAGAAAAGATGCCCTTCAGCAACTCATTATCAACAGGCGATCGGTTCGACGTCAAGCGGAGAAGAAAACAAGGGTGCGAATGAATTTTATGGGTCAAAGGTTGCCGGCACTTCATCCCGGAGGGATGTTAGCAATTAGCCGGGGGTTGAGCGGCGAAACCCCCGGCAGTTCGTGCCGAACAGCGATTTGTATTGAACGGGATGCCAGCTCCAGCACGAGAGAATTTCGGGGTCGTCATCCCTGCGGATGTTTGAGGACCGTCGTCGCCTCTTGCCGGCGGTGAACGCGACCGCCGGCTAATGGCTTTATTCCTGCGGGATCGCCGACCACGCCGAAGGACTTACGAAGATTCTCCATAGACATCAATCGCACTCGAAAGCATCCACGAAGTGGACCTCACTTTGAGATGACAGCATCCAGCCACACGTTTCGGTTAATCGCCGAGCCGCAAAATGTGCGTTAGCGGGATGGTCCGGGCATCTGTGATGCACAGAAACCGCGAAAATCCGATGGTTTTCGCTGTTTTTTGGGCTTTCTCTCAGCCCATTGGTGCCTCCCGGTAACAATTGTCGCCACTGCACGCTTACAGGGTAGAAGTCCGCAGGGCATGCGGTCTTTAAGAAAACTCAAGCAAAAGAAGCGAGTGTGGATCATGACAAGCTCGACGAAAATCTTCCGGACAACGATTTTGCACCCTTCTTGCCGCTCATCCTTGTTGTGCCTCAGGTCGCTTTTGCCGGCGGCGGCTCGTTGGTGGCGGCAAAACGGGACCTAGCAGCAGGATGGGGCTCGTTCGGTATGGGAAGGGACCTGGCAGCCACGTGGTTAGGCAGCCTGTGAGTTCGCTTATCTCTGGTGCTTCGACAACCATCAACTCCACGAGCAGCAAGGTGATTGCTCCGACCGTTCACAACAACGCTGGCAACTCGGTTAGAAGCTCAGCGGCGACAAAACAACCAAAATCGTCGCGTCGGCAAGCAATCTGAACGGCAGCGGCGGATTCTGGACCGAATCGACTCCTCACAGTCAGCAAATCAGGGACAGCGTTCTCGGTGAGATCAATGGTGTCGCGACTGCATTAACCGGTGGCCCTTTTAACGATATTGCAGCCGGCTTCACCTGATGGAACCCACACTTCTACGGATGACGCTCAAGGAGGAAGCACGAATCCACCTGACCAACGGCGCCGATAGTGGCTACGGTGATGGCGGCACGCTGCCTCCGCCGAAGCAATCGAGCGGGAACGGCCAAGTCCAAATGACCGTTACGCCAATTTTTCCAAGCACCCCAAATGGCGTCCCGGCAGCACGCGGGGTAAGGGGACGCAGGGAAAACAATTAGTTGTCAGTGATAAGGCTTCTGGACCCCAAGCCCAAACGCTAAGCAATGTCGGCAATAGCGATAACGCGAAGAATGTAAACGGCATCAATCCTTTCGGCACCGTGAAAAATGCTTCAGGCAAAGACAACGCCAGCACCATCTCGGGCTGTCTACAAAGCCCCTGCCACAAACTCGAATGATGGCCCGCCGATCATGCTGCCGCCGAATTCCAAGCCCTACCCATGCCGTTTCCGTTCCCATCTGGCTCAGTTTACGGCGGCTCGAATGTCGACGATTCATCAGTTACTGGTAAATTCGGACAGCGTACCACCGACTATGGCCTGGGTTGTCGCGACGGGTGTGGACTTGGTTCTGGAAGATGTGCGATTGGCCTCGCCTGAGACAGTTGTTGC
>CAWGBP010000024.1:0-312718 GCA_963820835.1 Pirellulales bacterium
GAGCGATTCGGCCGCCTGCCGCGCGATCCACAGCACATGCGGCAAGTTGAACATGCGTCCCCGTGCGAGGGCGGTGGCGACGGTTTGCCCTTCGAGGCACGGCATGACCACATAATACGGCAGCCGATGCAACGTGGACTGACAGAATCGAAACCATATGGCGATGGGCGATGGTTTGGCCGACAAAGGCTTCGCGGCGTATGCGCTAAAGCTTCGGCGATTAGTATTATATTGTTCGCGGAGAACCTTGAGGGCGTATTGGCCGCGACCGACGCTCTCTCTCTTCGGGAAAGGGCTCGGGTGAGCGGGCTGCTGCTCTGCGGGGCGGGCTCGATAGCACGCGAGAGTGTGCCTTCGCCCAAGAGCGATTCAAGCACCCAGGGTCCCAAGCAAATTTCAGAAGGGGTGGGCGCAGCAACTTTTTCTTGCACTAGGCGCAAACGATCCAGTGCCGCGCGGCGCCGGCAGGCGAATACATGCTAGTCGCAGAAGCTAGCGACATCGGCAGGAGGGCTCAACCGCGGAGGGATTCTGGCAGGACGAGAGGAGGGCTATCTTCGTTATCGGCAGAAAGGGCGGCAGAAATTGAGCGCCACGAATTAGCCTGCTAAACCGCAAACGGCAAGCGCACAATGAGCAGACAGCACGAAATCGGTAATTGATTTAGTGCCCCCCTGGCCGTCCTTCGCGCTGGCGTTCGGTTTCTTCAAGTTCGCGGCCTTCTGGGCTTTCTTCGGTGGTGCGAACGGTTGAAGTCCCGCGCCGGCCTGCGAGGAACATGATGATGCCAAAAGCCAGCATTGCCAGACCCCACCAGAGATTGACGTTGATGCCTAGCGAGCGGTTGTAAATATCGCTACTTGCTAAAATCCCAAAGTTTGAAAGGAGGCCAAATACCGACAAGATTGCCCCCAAAACCCCAAACAACAATCCGATCGGCGTGCGAATATCGAGATGCATCTTAATCTCTCCTGATGAATTGTACGGCTATTTACCGGAAAACAATGTTCATGGCGATGGCGATTGCCAACACGAGAACACCGACCGTAACTGGACGGGTGTACCACGGGCCGCCGGAATCTTTGGGTCGTTCAGTAAGCGAATAAACGAGACCGCGAAGTTCTGTATCTTCGCGGGGTCGAGTGATCAGGCTGACGACGATTGTGACTATGAAACAGGTGCTCCAAGCAAAAATGGCGGTCCAAAAGGCTTGGGCCAATTCGCTGGGATAAATGTGGGTTGTCGCAATCCAGCCGCCTTTGACCCAGGAGGTCAGCCTTCAGGAAGGGTCAGTGCATAGTGGAGCAAACCGGCGCTCGTGCCGCAGATTAAACCGAGGAACGAACCCCAACCTGTGGCACGTTTCCAAAACATTCCCAGGAGCATGGTGGCCAAAAGGGGAGCGTTCACCAAAGCGAATACGCCTTGGAGCATGTCCATAATGTTGCCCCATTGGCGCACCAAGTAGGCGGCACCAACGGAAAGCGCGATGCCCCAAATTGTCGTGAACCTGCCCATCCATAGGTAATGCTGGTCCGTCGCGCCACGATGCACGTAGGCCTGATAAATATCGTATGTCCAAACTGTGTTGAACGCGGTTACGTTGCCGGCCATGCCCGACATGAAGCTGGCCATGAGCGCGGTTAGCCCCAGGCCCAACAGCCCGCTCGGAAAGTAATGGCTGAGCAATAACGGTGTGACGAGGTTGTAATTCGGCGTGCCGTCGGCACCGTTGGGAATTGAGAAATTGGCGGAATCGCCTGCGTGCAGGAGCACGATCGCGATCATACCGGGGAGAATGACCAGAAATGGAAACAGCATTTTCGGGACAGCGGCGATAAGGGGCGTGCGACGCGCGGCCGACATCGAATCGGCCGCCATCGCGCGCTGGACGACCAAGAAATCGGTACACCAGTAACCAAAAGAGAGGACGAATCCCAGTCCCATCGACAAGCCGAACCATTCGATTCCCATCGGGTTAGAGCTTGGGTCTCCCATGTGCCGCCACGTTTCGGTCATCGCGCCAGAAGCGAAGCCATTTTGCGTGGCCACTTCGGCCAAGCGAGTTTGCAACCCCGGCCACCAGCCGACGTTTTTCAATCCCAGAAATACCAACGGCGCAAAGCCGAAGACGATCAGGAAGAATTGCAGCACTTCGTTATAAATTGCCGAGGTGAGGCCGCCCAAATAGATGTAAATAAGCACGATGACGGCCGACATCCAAATGCTGAAATTGAAGTTCCAGCCAAGGAGCGTTTCCATTAAGAGCGCCATTGCATAGAGCGAAATGCCCGAAGAGAGCACGGTCATAAGGGCGAAAGTTATGGCGTTGAGCCCGCGCGTTTTTTCGTCGAAGCGGAGCTTGAGATATTCAGGGACCGAGGCGCGCGAGAGCCATAGTAGAACGGCATCATAAAAATGCCGAGAAAGACCATCGCCGGAATTGCGCCGATCCAATAAAAATGGCTGGTCGCCATGCCGTACTTGTGCCCGACGCACCCATGCCAATGACTTCTTGCGCGCCGAGATTCGCCGAGATGAACGCTAAGCCTGTGACCCAGGCTGGGAGTGACCGACCGGAGAGAAAAAAGTCGGTGCTGGTGCGGGTCGTTCTCTTGAGCACAAACCCAATGCCCAGGACGAACACGAAATAGACCAACATGATCGTCCAATCGACATACGTTAAGTTCATGAAGCGCTCCTCGAACGCGAAAAGTGGTCGACGAGATGGCCGCAGCCGGCTTAGGTGGCACGTCCTGAGTTCGCGAATAGCGCGGCTAAATCTGAATGCGCCTTCGAACTCGAACGCACAAGCACGCCAAGGGAAACCGTGCCTCTCTCCCCGACGCACGATTTCTCTAGTGCGTAACTTTAATCGCCGCGGAGCGTCGAACAAGGGGAAAAAGGGGGAGATTGGGCGAATTTGCAGAGGCGAACCGCTGAAATTGCGGCGCGAGTAAGATTTGCCGCAGACGAAAGGCCTAGCGTCTGCTCTAGGCTAATCGAGCTTGGCGATCCGAGGGCCGGCGGCGGCTTGCCAATCTACCTTTTTCCCGTCGGACCAGAGCTGCTCGATGCAGTAATACTCACGGGCGGGCTCGTCGAACAGGTGGATCACAATATCCCCATAATCCAGCAGGATCCAGTTGCCTGCGGTAAAGCCTTCGATACCAAGCTGCTTTTCGCCAAAACGCTCTTTGAGGGTCTGACGGATTTCTTCCGCAATGGCGTGCAGTTGGCGGTGGCTTGTGCCGGTGACAACGAGGAAGAAATCGAAAACGGCGGTCAGATGGCGCAGGTCGAGCAGAACGATGTTTTGCCCGCGATTATCGTGAGCGATTTGGGCGGCAGCCGCGGCGACCTGACGGCTGCGATCGGCTTGGCCAGCGAGCTGTTGAGCTCTGCTCGATTGGGTACTTGCCAAATGCGCCTCGTGAGGGATTAACAGAGACCATGGGTCGGCGGCGATTCCTGCGCCATCGACACCTCCATTTTAAGCTCCGGGCCAGCCACGTCCAATGGATTTAGACAGATAATAGGGTAAAATCTGCCCGCTTAGTAAGACAGCGACCGATTGCATATCGAGGGATCAATGGCGCGCTAGTGGCTGGAATAGACCGCGGACCTGTCAATCAGGCAATTCTCTGGCACCTTGAGGCTCTGATCATTTAATATCCATGTACGACTGGATTGAAGAAGGAAAAAAAGCGCCCGATTTCACGCTCGCGGCCGACGATGGCTTGAAAGTGAAGCTATCGAGCTTGCGCGGTAGTCCTGTGGTCCTTTATTTCTATCCCAAGGACGACACTCCCGGCTGCACGAAAGAGGCCTGCGCCTTTCGCGACCGCAGCAAGGAACTTCAGAAGCTCGGGGCGAAGGTGCTGGGGGTGAGCCCGGACGATGTGGCTAGCCACGAGAAGTTCCGTGATAAGTTTAAGTTGAATTTTCCATTATTGGCAGACGCGGGGCATAAGGTGGCCGAGAAGTACGGCGCGTGGCGAGAGAAGAACATGTACGGCAAAATGATCATGGGTGTGCAGCGGAGCACGTTTTTGATCGATGCCGACGGCAAGGTGGCGAAAGTGTGGAAGGCTGTGCAGGTCGATGGGCATGACGACCAGGTGATTGCGGCGCTAAAGGTGCTGAAGCGCTAACTCAAGCGTTCTATGTAAGACACCGAGCCGCGGCGCCTGCGATAATTATTTGGCAAATTCTTCCAGCTCTGCCAACACTTCTTCGACGTGGGCTATGAGTTGTTTCGCGCGGCTGATCCCGCCGACGTCGAGCACAAAATAAAAGGCCTTATCGTGCTCGTCAAAGCGGCTGCCATGAGTGTAGCGTTCGTAGAGCGATTTGAGCTCGCCGGCGGTCGGAATCAGCCGTGATTTCGATTCCGCCGGGTTGCCGGACGTAGCCTCCGCCGCGCCATTAGCACGAGAACGTGGCGCGCTGATGCGCGGCGATTTAGCAACAGATATAGTGGAGCGATTCGTTTTCGCCAGCGATTTCGCCTGTTTATTCTGGCCGCGTTTCTTAGATTTTGCCATGGTGATAAAGCTTACTGGAAAGAGAAAAACTGGCGGGAGCCAGATTGTGTTTGAATCGCAGCGACCGAGCTGAAAGATGGCATTTTAGCCTCTAAAACCGCCGGTAAAAGGCTCCCGATAGGTCAAAAAGGTCTTGAACCCAACGAGCCGAATTGCTTGGATTTAGGCTCGGTGCTGGGTATTCTATTAGATGCGCCGCAATCGCATTCTATGTGCGGCCGGGACGATTACGAATGAGCAGCGGAGGCGAGACCTTTTCTCGGGAGAGCGAACATGCGACGAATCTTGCACATTGAAATTCGGACCGTGGCTGTTGTTGCAATGGCTGCGGCAACGATTCTTTGCGGCAGTTTTCTCATAACCAAGGCGGCCGATCTAGCACCGTCGACCACAGCCAATGGACAGGTCGTCGGCTTGTTTGACGGCATGCAAAGCGGCGATTTGCAAGTGCGGCTAGTGCCCAAGGACGATCGGCAAGCTCAAATTCTGATTAAGAATAATTCGAATCAGCCGCTGAGCGTGAAATTGCCCGATTCATTCGTCGGTATGCCAGTGCTCGCGCAGGCTGCGGGCGGCGGCGTAGGGACGACGACGAGGAATACTAGTAGCAACAAAAGCAACCAGAACCAGACCGTTGGCGGTGGCGGCGGCGGTGGTGGTATCGGTGGCGGCGGCGGCGGAATTTTTAATATTGCCCCGGAAACAACCGGCAAAGTAAAGGTTTCGGTCGTCTGCTTGGAACATGGCAAAGCAGATCCAAATGAACGGGTGGCTTATGAAATTCGGCCGATGACGGCGTTCACAACCGACCCGCGGCTGCAGGCGCTGATGAAAATATTGGGATCGGGACAAATCGATCAGCGCGCGGCACAAGCGGCGGCTTGGTATTTGTCGAACAACATGAGTTGGAGCGAATTGGCGGCCAAAAAGCTGAATCACGTTGGGCAGCCCTATTTCACGGCAGGGCAATTGAAAGACGCAATGGCGCTAGTGAACCAAGCCGATCAGCAGGCGAAGGTGAATCCGACGATGGATCAGTATGCCGATCCATATGCGAAGCCGAGCGACGATTCTTCGCCGGCCGATGCAATAAGCGCTAGTGCGAAGTATTCAGAGCAAGATGCCGGTGGAAAGCCAGCAAATTAGCAAACGAACCGGAAGGCTCTTGCTGTTGCTATCCTGTGCCCGATTTAAGCGGCGGCTGTCGCGGCAGCAGCCGCTTCCAGCGAGCGAATTTCGGCCTGCAACCGACGTATCTCGCGTTCCATTTCGCGTCGATCGAATTGCCACTTAATTTGCGATTGTCGCAGCGTGCGCTCTTCTTGTTCGAGTTCCTGCTCGCGAGCCACCAGCCGCGCGGCTTGCGATTCGATTTCGCGTTGTTGGCCGACTAGCCATTGCTGCAACTCCCGCCGCTCGGTCGCGGTGCGCTCGTGCTGCTGTGCAACTTTGGTCGTCAACGATTCAATGTTACACCGCTGTTGCGCAAGTTCTTCGCTTTGCAGGCGGAAATGGTCGGCCAATTGGGTTCGCAGTTGAGCGAGTTTTTGTGTGATCGTGGCCGGTGGCGCAGCGCCGGCGAGTTGGGCCCATAGTTCTTCGCTCGCGAGGCGCATTTCGAGCGTTTCGCGCTGCTGGCGCATGAGTTCGCCGCGCGTTTGTTCCAGGGCAGCAGTGCGCAATTGCAAATGCTGGCTTCGCTTGGCGAGCGATTCGCGTTCCATCATTTGTTCCGCCTGATTGCGGCGGCGGTCGTCGGCCAGCTTATGCCGCTCTTCGTCGGCCTGCACTTGCCAAGCATCGCGCTGCGCACTGAATTTTTGCCAGGCATCTTCGAGTTCGGATTGGCTGCGCGCTAGTGACATTTCGGCTTTTTCTAAGCGGTCCTGCCGCGAGTCGAGCGCCCGTTCGCGGGCTTCGCACTTCTCAAGCCGCTGGGCCAGTTTTTCTTCGAGTTCGTGCTGGCCAGCGAGCTGGCGGAGTAACTCGATGTCTGCCTCGGAGAGCGCCTGCAGTTGAGGCTTTGCATTCGTGCCGAACTGCCTGGCGCCGTCTGTGGCGTTGGCCGATTCTGAGACTTCCGCCGCCGATGGTCCAGTGGATGTATTTGACCTCTGGCTGGCCAACTCCTGCTGCCGCTCGGCGAGAGCCGCCTGTCGTTCGAGCAGATCAAGTTGATGCTCTTGAAACCAAAGCCGAGCGCTGCGTGCTTCGGCTTCGTGGCGAGCGAGCTGAGCGTGGAATTCGGCCTCGCGGTGGTCCATGTCGCGCTGGCGGCGCTTGAGATGCTCGGCCAGCTGCTCGGCTTGCGTGCGAAACTGCTGCATGATGGCGACCGAAAGCGGCTCGCTCGAATCGCCAAACATCGCATCCACGAGATTGCTGTCAGGCCGCCGCAAGTGGGGCGACATCTCGGCGGCAAGGGCCTCGAACTTGTCGGTTTCGTCGGCCGATAACGTAGAATCCGCTGCCCGATCAGCGATGACCGCTTGCAAATCGCTCTCGATACGTGGCTCGTTGCCGCTGCGTCCATTTCCAATTTCATTGTCGGAAGATTCGCTGCTCGCGCTCGATTCATCCGTGCGCCGCGGCATCGGATGCGCCGGATCGAACCGCGCCTGACGCCCCGATTTTTTGTCGGCGATTTCGACGTTGTCGGCCGCGCCGCTGACTTTCGCGCGCTGTGTTTTCTTGATGCGGGGCATGTCGGGCTGCAAATTCGTTCTTGGAATCGAGTACTCGCGGGCCAAATCTGCTAGCGCAAAGGCTTCTGTATCCGGTAAGGTTTATCCAGACTCTTTAATCGGCAAGCCATCCGCCGCAGTTGATCGAGATTTATCCAAACCGCGCTGGTGCCTAAGAAAATACGGCTCTTTTCAACTCCAACGCGCCCGATTTGGCGATTTTGATAAGATAGTCAACCTCGCTGGCGGCCCCTTAGACCATCTCCGTTGATAGCAACAATGCCGCAGACAATTGCACAAATTGCCGTCGTGGTCCGCGATTACGATGAGGCCATCGCTTACTTCACTGGCGTGCTCGGCTTCGAGTTGATCGAAGATGCGCCGCTAACTGCCGAGAAGCGCTGGGTTGTCGTTTCTCCGTCCCATTCCGGCGCATCGTTGCTGTTGGCCCAGGCTGCCAACGAACAGCAACGAAATCGCATCGGCAATCAAACCGGCGGCCGCGTGTTTTTGTTCTTAAGCACCGATGATTTCTGGCGCGACTACGAGCAAATGAAATCGCGCGGCGTGAAGTTTATCGAAGAGCCGCGGCATGAAACATACGGCACGGTTGTTGTGTTCGAAGATCTGTATGGCAATAAGTGGGATTTGGTGGAACGGAAATAACGAGATTGTCGACTCAGCCGAAATAAAAGTATGAAGATGGACGACGACTCAGAATGGGAGGATGAGGAAGACATCTACGATGAATCGACGGAGGACGACGAAGATCCGACCATTGCCTGCCCGTATTGCAAACGGAAGATTCATGAGGACTCTGAGCGCTGTCTTAACTGCGAGCACTATATATCTAGTGAAGATGTTCCGCCGCAGCGCAAGTCGTGGTTGATTGTTATTGGCACGGTGTTGTGCCTGTATGTCGTTTACCGCTGGATTGCCGGGTGATGCAATATAAATTGCTGCACTCGAAAATCGGGCAACAAATCGTGAGTTGCTCATGACTAAAAGCCGGATGGAAGCCTTCAGCGACGGGGTCATCGCCATCATCATCACCATTATGGTGCTGGAGTTGCACGCCCCGGCCGAGCCAACGCCCGAAAGTTTGCGCCCGCTCATCCCTGCGTTCCTATGCTACGTGCTCAGCTTTGTGTTTGTGGGAATCTATTGGAATAACCACCACCATCTGATGCAGGCCGTCCAGCATGTAAATGGGCGCATTTTGTGGGCAAATATGCATCTTTTGTTTTGGTTGTCGCTCACGCCGTTTGTCACGAGTTGGATGGGGCGCACGAATTTCGCTTCCTGGCCCGTCGCTGCCTATGGAGTCGTGCTGATATCTGCGACGCTTGTGCCTATATGGATTCTTGTGCGCGCGCTGATTGGCCATCACGGGCGCGATTCGGCGCTGGCCATGGCTATCGGGCGCGATTTCAAAGGCAATCTTTCGATCTTCTGCTACGCCGTGGCGATTCCAATGGCCTTTGTGCAGCCCTGGATTTCTTGCGGATTGTACGTGCTGGTGGCCGTGATTTGGCTGGTTCCGGATCGGCGAATTGAAAAGGCGCTCATCGATGCAGGGCGGCAACATCGAGAATCGGATTGAGCGGGCGCAAGGGCGGGCTAGAATCGCGGTCCAAGTTGATAAGCGATTTTCGTATCGCCAGATCGAATTCAGCCTGAGCACGATTAGCCACCAGCCTTCAATTTGGTCATGAGTTCCCAGCCTCCCGAATCGTCCCGCCTCACCGCCATCCAGTGGCTCATTTGCATTGTTGCGGTCATTGGATTTGCGTTCGATACATATGAATTGCTTATGCTGCCGCTTGTTTTGCGGCCGGCGCTCATGGAGTTCGGCATCCAGCCCGGAACACCACAGTTTTCCACTTGGGCGGGGCTGATGTTCTTTGTGCCCGCCGTAGCGGGAGGAATCTTCGGATTGTTGGGTGGCTATTTGACCGATCGACTGGGCCGCCGGCGCGTGCTCACTTGGAGCATTTTAATTTACGCGATTTCCGCCTTCGGCGCCGGATTATCGTCCAGCCCCATGATGCTCTTGATCTTGCGGAGCATCGAGTTTATCGGAGTGTGCGTCGAGTTCGTTGCGGCTGTTGCCTGGTTGGCCGAGCTATTTCCCGATTACAAGCAGCGCGAACGAGTGTTGGGCTACACGCAGGCGTGCAGTTCCTTTGGTGGATTGATGGTGGCCTTCGCAAATACGTTGGCCGTCAAATGGGCCGCCAGTTTGCCCGCCGTGCGATTGCCTGAATTCCTAAGTTCGTTGGGCACCGTGGCCGAACCCCATGCTGCGTGGCGATATACGATGATCTCGGGGCTGATCCCCGCCATCCCGCTGATCGTAATTCGGCCCTTCTTGCCTGAGTCTCCCACCTGGCGACAAAAAAAGCTCGCCGGCACACTAAAGCGGCCGAACATTGCCGAGTTGTTTGCGCCCGAACTGCGACGCACAACGATCATCACGACCGTCATGTTCGCCCTTAGCTTCGGCGCGGCGTTCGGCGCCATCCAGCAAATGCCGCAGATCGCTCCCGGCATGCCCGATGTCGCCGAACAGACGGCTGGTAAGCCTGTGCCGGAACAAAAGAAGATCGAGCAAACTGCCGCGGCGAATTATTCGAAGGTTCAAGAGATCGGGGGCTTGGCAGGCCGCTTCTTGTTGGCCATGCTTGTGATTCGCATCGCCAGCCGGCGCAATTTGCTGCGCCTGTTCTTGATTCCTGGCTTAATCGTTCTACCGCTGGCGTTCGGCTACGCAGCGATGAACAATCGGTTGCTCTTCACAATTTCCAATTGGCATGTGACGCTGTTCGACATTGGCATTTTCTTCGCGGGCTTGTTCACGGTGGCCCAATTCAGCTTTTGGGGAAATTATTTGCCGCGCGTGTATCCACTGCACTTGCGCGGCACAGGCGAAAGCTTTGCCGCGAATATCGGCGGCCGCATGATCGGCACCTCGTTCGCCGCGTTGGCAAGCTTTTTGGCGGCAAAAGAGTTCATTCCCGGGCAAAGTGCTCCGGCCAAGATGGCATTCACCGCGGCTGCAATTGGGCTAGGCGTGTATTTGCTCAATTTGATTTTGACGTTCTTCCTCCCTGAACCGCAGCGCGAACTCGTGGAGGATTGAGTTCGCCGAGCAACTAAAATTGACTCTCTTAGGACTGTGGTTTTAGAATTGAAAGAGAGATCGATTCTCTTGTTTGAGCTTTATTCCGATTTCATCTGCATGTCCAACGCTCGGCTAATCGGCCGTAAAATTATGAAGTTCGTTTCTTTCAGTTCAATTGCACTGCTGAGTCTCACTTTCGCGGCAGCGAGATTGCCCGCCGAAGAAACCATCAAAATCGTCTCTAGTTTGCCGCGCACGGGTAGTGCGCAGAAGCAGACCGAGTCAATGGTCAATGGCATCAAAATGGCGCTGGATGAAGCCGGCTACAAAGCCGGCAATTTCAAAATCGACTATGAAGATTTAGACGATGCCACCGCCTCGCAAGGCGAATGGACACCCGAGGCTGAGCGAGCCAATGCTTATAAGGCGGCCAACGATCCCGATGTGATGGTTTATATCGGCCCGTATAACTCGGGGGCGGCCAAACAATCGATGCCCATTTTGAATCGGGCAGGATTGCTGATGATCAGCCCGGCAAACACGGCCGTCGGGCTGACCAAGCCAGGTCTCGGCCAACCCGGCGAGCCGGAAATGTATCGTCCCACCGGCAAGAAGAATTACACTCGTGTCGTGCCCGCCGACGATTTGCAGGGCTCCTGCGCCGCCGAGTGGGCCAAAGATATGGGCGTGCAAAAGGTCTATATTCTCGACGACAGTCAAATGTACGGCAAAGGGCTGGCCGACGTGTTCAACGAGCGCTGCGGCGAGTTGGAAATCGACGTGCTCGGGCAAGATAGCATTGACAGTAAAGCCCAGGAGTTCCGCTCGAAAATGACGAGCATCAAAGCGCTTGAACCCGACTTAATTTTCTTTGGCGGCACCACGCAGACAAAGGGGGGGCAGATTTGCAAAGATATGGTTGCCGCCGGTTTGAAGTGCAAATTGATGGTGCCCGACGGCTGCTTGGAAGACGCGTTCATCAAAGCGGCGGGGGCACAAAACGCGAATGATCGCGTGTACGTCACTTTCGGCGGCGTCCTGCCCGAAAATCAGGTGGGTAAGGGAAAGAAATTTGTGGATGCTTATAAGGCAAAGTATGGGGTGATGCCAGAAGCGTACGCAATTTACAGTTACGAAGCGGCTAAGGTGGCGCTGGAGGCGATTCGCAAAGCGGGTAAAAAGGACCGCGCCGCCATTGTGAATGCCGCCTTTTCGATCAAAGATTTTCCCGGTGCGCTGGGCACCTGGTCATTCGATAAAAACGGCGACACGACCTTGCGCACTTTAAGCGGCAGCATTGTGCATGACGGGCAATTCAAATTCGTGAAACTGCTGGGCGCCGACAAGCCGAGCGCCGCCAAGTAATTTGGGACCGGCTTGGCGGCCGACCCTACTGATCACCGACTGCTGGCCACTGACACTTCTGATTCCCGCATGCTTTCACCACTGCTGGCTGCCGATGCTGTGAACGCCTGGCAGCTTTTCATTCAGCAGTGTATTAATGGGCTTACCTATGGCGCGCTGATTGCGCTCATCGCCCTGGGCTACACGATGGTGTACGGGATCATCGGGCTCATTAATTTCGCCCACGGCGATTTGTTCATGCTCGGCTCGTTTTTGACGCTATCGCTCATTAGCGCGCTTGGGTTGGATGCCGCCGACGTTTCGACCGGCAAATTGGCAATCGGCATGCTCTTAATTTTGCTCGCCTCGGCGGTCTTCTGCGCCGTGCTGAATTTCGCCGTCGATCGCATCGTGTATAAGCCGCTACGGCGCGCCCGAAAGTTGGCGCCTTTGGTTTCGGCGATCGGGGTTTCATTCATTTTTCAGAATGTCGGCTTGCTCTGGAAAGGCCCGGCCGATTTGAGCGTGCCCAACCTCATGTCGCAGCGAAATCTGCTGGGCGACTCGGCCATTACGTTTACGGTTTCCGATCTGCTGTTGTTTTCGCTGGTTTCGATCATCATGATCGCGCTAACCGTGCTTGTGAAATTTACGCGCTTGGGCAAGGCAATGCGGGCCACTGCGCAAAACCCCGTGGCCGCCCAACTGATGGGCATTTCGGTCGAGCGCGTGATCGGCAGCACGTTTCTAATTGGCGGCGCTTTGGCAGGCGTGGCCGCGACCATTTACGCCCTCTATATCGGCACGGTCGGTTTTCAAATCGGCTACATCAATGGGCTGTATGCCTTCACTGCGGCGGTGCTGGGAGGCATCGGCAATATTCCCGGCGCGGTATTGGGTGGGCTGGTAATTGGTTTGGTTCGGTCGCTTGGTTCGGCCTATATCGAAGAGCGTTGGACGACGGCGATCATTTTCGGAATTCTGATTTTAATCCTGGTTTTCCGTCCCTCAGGATTGCTCGGCGAGCGCACGCGGGAAAAGGTATGAGCACAAGCGGCAAGAAAACCTGGTTCCGATGGGAGATCGCGGCGCTGGCGCTGTTGGCGCTATATCCGCTCGCCTGTGCCATCGTGCGCAAAACCATTTCCGGCATGGAGCCGACCTTTGGCGATTCGCTAGGAGACCAAATCTCAACGCTGTTTGTGTTTGCGATTTTGGCACTGGGCCTCAATGTAGCCGTCGGTTTCACCGGCTTATTGCAACTGGGAATCGCGGCGTTTTTCGCGATCGGCGTGTACATTACAGGCATTTCGACAGTGCCGTCGTATCCGTTCCAGGTTGGTTTTTCCGCGGCGCTGGTGCTTTCAACCTTTGGCGCGGCGCTGATGGGATTGATTCTTGGTGCGCCGACCTTGCGGCTGCGCGGCGATTATTTGGCGCTCGTGACGCTGGGTTTCGGCGAAGTGGTGAAGGTGACGCTGCGGAATTTGGAGCAAATCACCGCAGGCACCAAAGGGCTCAATCCGATTCCGCCGCCAAGCGTCCCGGCGTGGCTAGCGCATCCGGCGGCATGGCTCGGCCTGGACGGAAACGATTATCGCCTATTGTATTACATTTGTTTCGTGTGGTTGGTTGTCGTCGTGATTGTTTTGCGCAATTTAGATCGCTCCCGGCTGGGGCGCGCCTGGGCTGCCATTCGTGAAGATGAACTGGCCGCAACGTGCATGGGTATTAACGCGCCGCGCACGAAGCTGGCCTCTTTCGCCGTGAGCGCGGGAATCGCCGGACTGGCTGGATGCTTATACGCCACGAAACTCACGAGCACCGCCGACCCGAACGCCTACGATTTCAATCGATCGATCATCATGCTGTGCTGCGTAATTCTGGGCGGATTGGCGAGCATTCGCGGCACGATATTGGGCGTGTTTTTGCTGTTGGGGTTCGACAACATCGTTTCGCCGCTATTGGATAGCTGGATTCAATCCAGCGGCGTTACCGATTCGGTCACCAACTGGATGCGCTCGATTACGGCTGAGAACTCCACGCTGCCGCAACTCACCGAGCGGCTGCTGACGTTCAGCAACTGGAAGTTGATGATTTTCGGCTTGGCGCTGGTGCTCGTGATGCGTTTACGTCCTGAAGGATTGTTGCCGTCAGCCCGAATGCAGCACGAACTTCATGAAAAGCGGCCCAGCACTCCGAAACCAGCCTGAGCTTTGGCTGCACGCGAAAAAATGGCCCAGCGGCGAAGTACAATTGATCTCATGGAAAGTCGCGAATTTAACCCATCAAATAATTATGGATAAAAAAGCCAAAAAGCGCATTGATGTACTCCAGCAAAAGTTGCAAAAGCTGCGGCAGCAGTTGGCCGGAGCGAAGCAACAGCCCGACGACCCGGGCGATTTGAAGCGAGTGGAGGCAGAAATTGCCGCTGCAGCCGCGGAGTTGAAAAAACTGAAAGCGTCGTAGAGCGCACGCCCGCTCGGGTACCCATCGCCCAAAAAAGCCATCCACGTCGATTTACTTTTTGATCGGCGATTGGATGGCGGGGCCGCTTGTAGCCGAGGCAGTTGAAGCGGCTGGCGAATCCGCGCTCGCGGCAACTGCGGCTTCCGCGCGGTACACGCCAACCACTGCTTTGCCATCGACGTGGCCCACAACTGGCTTATCGCCGGTCTCGCCAAGTTTCACGATTTTGGCGTCGGCGATGTTGTGCGTGTTCTTCACATCGAGATACCACGTGCCATTGCGATAAACACCGATTTTTTCGATGCCGTCGCCGGTCCAATCGCCAATGACCGGAATATCGCCGGGCTGGCCAAACTCGCATTTCACATCGTCTTTGCTCCAGCGGCCGTCGCCGTCGATATCGAGGTACCATGTGCCGCTATGGAACACGCCGATGCTGCGCGTGCCGTTGCCGGTCCAGTCGCCTGCAATCGGCTGTTCGCCAGGCGTGCCGTAGTTGAACACGTGATCGATAAGGTGGTCGTGCATCTTGCTCTGGTCGTGGTGCCGCATGCGCCGGTAGCCCATAGCGGCCAGATCTTGCGGCGGCGGCACGTTCTTCTTATGCCGTGCTGCCACAAGTCGATTGAGTGGCTGCGGCATTCCTGGATCGGCCTGGATGGCGCGCGGATCGCGCGGCCAGGCGGGCCCATAAATGCCAATATCATATTTTCCATCGCCATCCCAATCTCCGACAACTGGCTTATCGTCGCGTGTGCCAAGCTTGGCCCACAAGTCGCCGGCATCCCACTGGCCGTCGCCATTGATATCGACAAACCATTGACCGTCGAGGAACAGGCCGAGTTCGAGACCGCCGTCGCCTTTGAAATCGCCGACAAATGGAATGGCGTCTTTGATACCGATCGCCGGCCGGTCAACAACGTTGCCATCGGCATCCATGAAAATCCATTCCCCCTTCGTGAAATCGACATCAGCCCATGGCACGCCATCCGTCGTGGCGCTCGACTTCTTCCATCGCCACAAGGTTCTCTTGCACGCCGCGCGGGTAGCCGGCATTTACGACGCTTAAGTGCCACGTGTAGAACACGCCGTCGGCGCCGTCTTTGCGCACGTTAAACAGTGGCGGCACGTAGGGCGGAATCACCAATTGCGGCAGTTCCGACAGGGTGGTCGGCGGTAGCGGCGGAATGGTTGGCGGGTTCGGCGGCGGGGGTGGAATGAATGGCACCCGCCGCGTAACCACTTCGCTGAAGTTGTTTTCCACCGAGTTCTGGCTGCCAGTAAGACCGATCGACACGATCACGTCGTAATTCGGATTAAACGGCAATGACGGAATCGATCCAGCCGGCGTATTGTGGTTCATCGCCACGCCGCCGGTGCTGCCCGGGGTATCGATACCGTCGATGTATCCACTTGGCTGTAGCTCGCGGACGATGTACGTGCCGTTATCCAAGCCGGTGAACTGATAGAAACCATTGGCATCGGTTATGGTGCTAAGCTGATGTCCCCCGCCGTCGAGCACCGGATTGCCTGATCCGTCGTATAACAACATCGTGACGCCGGCAATCGGTTTGTCGCTGGGTGTGCGCACGCCGGTGCGAATGGTGTCGATATCGGGCAGCGTTTGTCCCGGGAACAGCGGTATGGGTGGCCCGTCTTGAAATACGTATCCAGAAATTGAATTGGGAAGGACCTCACAGAAATTGTAATTGACGCCTTCTTGGCCCCAGCCCAAATTGATTTGATCGAGCAGATTGACGGCATCATTCTGGCCGACCTTGACGCCGTTGATCGTGCCGACAATGTCCATATCTTGCAGGTATCCCGACGGCTGGTGCTCAAACACGCTATAAGTGCCGGCGTTCAAATTATCGAAGTTATAATTCCCCTGATCGTCGGTAAGAGTGCTGGCGATGACCGAGCCGTTGCTGTCAAGCAGATCGATCTGCACGCCGGCCAGTGGGATATCGGTGCCGGGTTGGAAGCTGCAATTGCCGTTAGTGTCGTTCCACACTTTGCCGCTGATGCTTGCGGGAAGCACTTCGCAGAAATTGTAGTCGATGCCGTGTTGCTCCCAGTTCAAACCGATGTTGTTGAGCAAATTGACGGCGTCGTTCTGGCCAACGGTGACGCCATTAATCGTGCCCACGATATCCATGTCTTGCAGATATCCCGTGGGCTGATGCTCGAACACACTGTAGGTGCCGGCCACCAAGTTGCCGAACGAATAATCTCCCTGGTCGTCGGTTTGGGTAGTGGCGATCACCGTGCCTTGGCTGTTAAGCAAATCGACTTGCACGCCTGACAAGGGAATGTCGGTGCCGGGCTGGAAGCTGCAATTTCCGTTGGTGTCGTTCCACACCATGCCGCTGATGCTGCCGGGCAGCACGTCGCAGAAATCGTAATCGACGCCATTAACGCCTTCGCCAAGGAATACTTGCGCAAAGGCATCGTTGATGATGACGCCCCCCGCGCTGCCGAGAGTTTCGTCGTTGTGATAGTAACCAGGGGGCAGAATTTCGCTCACGCCGTACGTCTGGTCGGGCCGTAAGCCGGTAAATTGGTAGTCGCCTTGGCTATCGGTCGTTGTGGTTTCGATCACGTTGCCATTGGCGTCGCGCAATTGAACGGTAACGCCCGAAAGCGGCACGCCCGCGATGCAATCGGCGACGCTGCCGCGAATGCTGGCCGGCAGAATGTCGCAGAAGTCGTAATCAGTGGCATTTACTCCGGAACCCGGCGTGATCTGAGCGAAGGCATCGTTGATGATGACACCGCCGTCACTGCCCAACGTCTCGTCGTTGTGCATGTAGCCCGGCGGCAGAATTTCGTTGACGCCGTAGGTCTCGCCCGGTCGCAGTCCGGTGAAAGAGTAATCGCCCTCGTCGTCGGTCGTGGTGGTTCGGATAACATTGCCGTTGACATCCAACAACTGCACGGTCACGCCTGACAGCGGAACTCCGGCCAGGCAGTCGGCAACACTGCCGCTGATGCTCGCCGGGAGCAATTCGCTGAAATCGTAATCGGTACCGTGTTGATCGGTCGTCATACCGACTTGAGTGATGAAGTCGGGCGTGTTGTGCTCGCCGCCGAGGCTGCCGGGGAGCGTGCAACCTTGCAGATATCCTGCCGGCTGCAACTCGTGCACGCCGTAGGTGCCGGCGGCAAGACCGTCGAATTCGTAGTCGCCTTGCTGATCAGTGGTCGTCGTGGCGATGACGTTGCCTTGGCTGTCGAGCAACTGAATGGTCACGTCGGAAAGCGGCACGTCGTTAGGACCGAAAACGCAATCGGCCTGTGGGTCGTACCAAACGCGGCCGCTGATACTGTTGGGCAACGCTTCGCCGAAGTTGTAATGGATGCCGTCCTGGCCACCCAGCAACGTGACGTCACTGAGCGTGTCGACGTTGGTCGAAGTGCCCTCGGTCGATCCGTCCACCGTTCCGACTTGGCTGCCGACGCTAAGCCAACCGGCAGGCTGCGTTTCGGCCACGCGGTAGTCGCCGGGCAGCAGGTTGCTGAATTTGTAATTGCCATTGGCATCGGTGGTGGTCGTCTTGCCGGTGCTTACCCAATTCGTTCCGTCGAATTCCAGCAGTGTTAGCCCGACGTTGACGATGCCCTGTTCGCCGCTATCGAGTTGATCGTTTAGGTTTTGATCGTAATAGACCGTGCCTGAGATGCTGCTGGGCAGCGGCGTTTGCGTCAGCGACAACACGGCGCCCGCGGTAAAGTCGCTCACGTCGGTGGTTGAGGGGGGGATGTACGAATCAGAGGGCAAATTCAGCGTGGTGCCGGTCGAGCCGTTGGCGGCCGCGAAATTCTGGTCGAAGAAGTCCCAGTACAAGGCGCTCCCCTGCGCGTCCTGATAATGCGGCGCGACGAACGTGCCGGTCATAATCGAGCGCTGGAATTCATTCCCTTCCACAACCGCATTCGTGTCGACCTGACCGGAAGTCGGATCGATGAATTGAATTTCATCGACGTCGATCGTAAACGCGAAAATGTCGCCGGCATTGAAGTTCTTGAAGTTAATCACCAACTGCTGGCCGCCGTCGGCAACCGAAAAGCTGGTCACTTGAATATTGCCGGTGGAATCTTGGCTATCGACGTGAAACGGATGCGAAGCGAAATCGCCCCATCCGCCCGGCCGCCGTATCGAAAAACACTTCGCCCGACGAGAACTGACCGTTTTGGTCCTTGTCGCCGTTGATCACCAGTTGCGTGAGCTGTGTTCCGGCCGCGCCGCCTTGAAAGCTCACTAAGAACTTATTGGGAACGCTATCGTCGCCGCTGGCCGGCTCTAAATACACGGATCCAAGATGTACCGGCAGCGGGCTGGCCGTGAGCGGGTTGCGAATTTCCAATTGCTCGAAACCGCACATCCGGACACTTTTGGCCGTGCAGTGCAGATCGCCGCGCCGCCCATAGCGCTTGCCTAGAAGCAATTGACCCAAGCGAGCAAAGTTCAAAAAAAGGCTCACAATCGCAACCTCCGTGTTGCACCCTGAATGTTCGTTAGCGCGCCGCCGGCTCGTCGCGCAGCCGCTGCGCCTGGGGATGTTCGGCCCCTTCCAGAGGCCACATGCGAACCGTTGTATCGAAGCTGCCTGAAACCAGTGTCTTACCGGCCGAGTCGCTGGCGAGCGCCGCAATGGTGCCGGTGTGGCCCGTCAAGCTCGAGATGATTTGCTGATTGCCAATGTTCCAGACGCGAATAATGTTGTCGCTGGCGCCGCTTGCCACGCGGTCGGCGCCGCAGAAACACAGCGACATAATCTTCGCTTTCCCTTGGTCGAGTGTGGCCTGCTTCTGGCCGGTCGCAATATTCCAGATGCGAATTTTTCCGCCTTCGCCGGCCGAAGCGAGCTGGTCGCCGTCGGGCGAGAAGGCCAGCGCGCGAATTCGATAGCCGTGGGCATTGCGGATCGGCGAAACTGAGCCATCGGCGACATTGGCGATGCAAATCGATCCATCGCGCCCGCCGCAGACCAGTTGCTTGCCATCGTGCGAATACGCCAGCGCCCGAATATCGTCGCACGTACATTGGTAGATGCGCGCAGGCTTGCCCGATTGAACCTCGTAAGTGCGCACCGCCGTTTCGAAACCGGCCGCGGCAATGCTCTGGCCATCAGGACTAAATTGAATTGCGTAGATTGCTGCCTGATCGTCGGGCAAATAAGTAGCAGCAGTATCCGAGGAAGCAACTTTTTCAGGCTGTGCGCGATCGGCGGAGGTGCTCTCATCGGATGGGTTTTTATGCCGGCGTCCGATCGTGCGAATCAGCTTGCCCGTCGTTGGATCCCAAAGGCGAATGGTGCGGTCGTCGCCGGCCGATGCCAGAATCTTGCCGTCGGGACTGAATGTGACGACTCGAACCCAATCGGCATGGTTCCGCATCGTGTAGATCAATTTGCCGTCATCCACGCGCCAGAGGTTCACTAAGTGGTCGTCGCCGCCGGTTGCCAAAAGCGTCCCATCGGGGCTCAGCGCCACCGAAGTAACCACGGGCGCATCGTCTTGCGTTTTGACTGGCTTCAGACCAAAGTTGCGCAGCGAATCGCTTGAGGTTGTCGGCGATTGAGCCGGCGCGAAAGCCGGCAAAAGCGTCAACGTGCCACACAGCGCGGCGCAAAGGAAATGGCGGCGAGAAAAGCGGCTCATAAATTCTGGTCGCGTGGGTCGGTGGGCAGGGGCGGGAGCCTCGCGGCAGGCCGATTGCGCGGTCGAAACGTCGCAAGCCGAAAGCACTTTCGGCGGGAACTGCCGTGCAACGGGCGCATGACGAAGCTGCGGGGTCTCTGGGTTGTATCGGCGGGACGATCCGAAAACCGCTACTTAAAGTCCCAGGAGAGATAAACCAGGAAAGAGGCGGCGAGATTGCGGGTTGCCAAAAACGCCAAACGCCGGCTAGACCTCATCGTATTTAAAGTCGCTTGGCATCGCTGAAAACGTTTTGGACGCCCTCTTTACGACGTCGTCCTGTTCGATTTGGTAGCTCACGGCGTTTCCAGACAAATAACGATCCAAAGCTGAGCCACGGCCACCGGAGCGTGACTCCCAAATGCAACTGTGACAATCAAGTTTCCTATCAACGTCGAAACGCAAGGCGCTGTGGCCCTTGGCTCCAGCGCGGTGTTAGACGGCGTGGTCACGAACCAAACAATCTCTTGAAAAATGATGGCTTCTTTTGCGTGGCGGCTTCGAGCACCTCGAAGACCTCGCCACTCAATCCGGGAACATCCTCGTCGTGCCGATAGCCCGCGACGCTTCGCGCCGTCTCGACGGGAATATCAAAAAGATAATCGCAAACTTTCGGCATATCCTTGGCGGATAACTCATCACGGATGGTGGTAAATTGTGGTGGTGGCTCACCATGAACCTCCAAATGCTTCCTATCCTTTTGCGCGTCGTGAGTTACTGACCATATAATCTTACCGTCACGCCATCCGGTAGCTTTGCTAACCATGACATGCTCCTCGACAAAACAAGTCACAAGCTCGCAACTAGAAGAAGAAAGGCGCTGCAATGTCTCATCTGAACAAACCTGCTCGGTGTGGCCGGAAACAATCAAATACCAACCGCTCGGCATCTCAACTGCCGAAAGATCGGACTCTGGAATCTCCTCTCGCTTGCCAGTAGGGCGAAATGCCAACTCGTCACGAACCGCTTGCGGCGGCTTACCTTTAATTGCCAACCAAGATAATGAGTATCCCATAAAATGTATGAGTGCGATCGCCGGCTAACGATCAAGCTCAGCGACCGCCGACGAAAACGCCCGGTCGGCTGCAACAATCGCTGACAAATTATCTGAACCGTCCGATTGCCCAGCGGCGCGGCGGTTCGCTGCAGCGCCCTGGTTAGGCCGCGTCGTCATCGTAACTGAAAAAATACTCGACATCACTTCTCCACGGCGGACAAAGTGTGGACATCGCGGCACAGAAGCCAGCGACCGTCACGCTGCTTGCGATATGCCGTCATGCGATGTCCGGCGAACTGTGCCGCCTTCCCGCCTGCGCGCGGGGTCACTGACAGTGCGTCCCGGCTCCGCGTGTAGGCGACCTCGCCGACAACAACGACCTCTTCCAACTCGCTGGTGCAACAGATCCGCATCTGCTGGTGAGCGGCCATCAAGTTGGACGAAAATCCCTCCCGGCCGAACGGCGCTTGGCCGGGCGTGAGAAAAACGACATCCTCCGCGACTAAGGTGAGCAGACGAGCCAGGTCACCGGCATTGACGGCATCAATCCAAATTGAATGCATCGTGCGGATTTCTCGTTCATCAGATGCCATAGCGTGTCTCGTGGCCTAACGGAATGCCGTTGAGCGGCCGCGGCGGCGCACGCGCGACGCTCGACCGCCAGTAAAGTATACCGCCGCCGCGGTCCGCTCCAGCGGCGGGTTATCTGCTGTCGCCGGCGGCCGCGACAAGCTCAATTCGATGACCATCCGGATCAGCGACGACTGCGCGACGTCCCCATTCCGAATCTTTCGGCGCGGTGACCAGCCGGGCACCCGAGAACGAACCGAGCTTGGCGGCCGCATCGTCGACGTCCGCCACCGCAAAACCGATTCGTGTTGACGACGAAACGCCTTGCTCCGCCGGCGCGGGATAAAGCTCGAAGACGAAACCGTCGGCATCCGAGGCGTAGTGCTGTGGCCCCGTCCCGTGAGCGTGTTTCGTGAACTCGAATCCGAGCAGCCCATAGAACGCCGCCGCACGATCAATGTCGGCGACGCGAAGAACGACGAGGTTGACGCGAGGTTCGTTCATCAGTCGAGGTGTTGGCAGCAGATAACGGATTGACATTCACTGGCCGGCCCGGCACCGACCAGCTTTCGAAGCACGAGGACCGTTCTGCCCGGCCGGTCCGGTGCAATGTTGGGTTATCCCGAGGCCGTGCCGGCCTTGCGCTGCGGACGATACCAACCTAATTCCTGTTGCGAGAACTGCTCCCACCATCGCTTCGATTTCTCAATTCGTTCTCGCGCTTCCCTGTCTGCTGGTCCGTAGAACTTCCAATCCATTGCCTCTTCAGCTGTCAGCCGTTGGACACCGCAATGCCTGATGCTGCAACCTCGCCCTGTGCTGCCGTCAACCAGTGAGATACCGCTCACCTCATCGTCATCAACTTTGATGCAAAGGCAGGGGTGGTAGGCGCAGTCCTCGTAGAAGTCGCCAGGCCTCAGGTCTTCTGATGTTTGCACCGGGACTGGCAAGCTTCCTCCGCGGGATAACTATTAATTCAACAAAGAAAATGTTGGTTATCAGACTGCCAATTTAGTCAGATAACAAGGAACGTCAAGTGATGTAACGTTAAGCGTAGCAGTGGCTTGAATGCGTCTGAGGCCTTTGATATACAACGGCATCGTTGGATAACATGGAGCAGGCGCATGACCGCCAATTCGTCTACTGCCCAGTCGGGGCTTGCCAGCGCCCGACCAAAGAAGCTTTTGGCTGCGTCACAGCTTTGCGACCCATTTGTTGGAGGGCGGCGCCGACATTCGCACCCTTCAAGAACTGTTGGGCCATGCTGACGTCAGTACAACGATGATTTACACACATGTTCTGAATCGCCCAGGCATGGGAATTCCCAGCCCGCTCGATGCGCTTACATGAATCGACCTGCTCGTCGAATGAAATCGAGGCGACTGGATGTAGCGATATCTGACGTAGCGGGGGAGTCGGCAGTCTGAAGCCATTCCCGTTACTCTTTGATCAAATCCTTGACCGTCATGCCGGCGGGAATCATCGGCAGCACGTGCTCTTGATAGGGCACTTCGACATCGAGCACGAATGGACCGGGGTATTCGATCATTTCCTTGAGCGCGTCGGCCAGCTCACTCTTCTTCTCACGTTTGCCGCCCCGCAGCCAAAGCCCTTGGCAATCGTCACGAAGTCGGGATAGCGCTCTTGCCGGCCCAATGCCATTGCCTTCGCCGATGGCTTCGGGATGATCGATCGGGCCGAGATATGTGTGGGCTCGATTCCCTTGATGGAATCGATCTTCCCACTGCATCACCATGCCCAGGTGCTGGTTGTTGAGCAGCAGCACCTTGACCGGCAGCTTTTCGCAATAGGCGGTGGCCAGCTCCTGGATGTTCATCAGGAAGCTGCCGTCGCCGTCGATATCGACCACAAGCTTGTCGGGATTCGCCGCTTTCGCGCCCATCGCGGCCGGCAGGCCGAAACCCATCGTGCCCAAGCCGGAACTCGACAGGAAAGTGCGCGGGTGCATGAAGCTTGTAGAACTGCGCGGCCCACATTTGATGCTGGCCGACACCGACGGTGATGATCGTGTTTTCGCCGCGCGTCAGCTCGCCACAATTCGTCGATGGCGTGCTGCTGCAAAATGCCATCGAAGCTCTTGTCGAACTTGAGCGGGTCGGACTTTTTCCACGCGGCAATTTGCTCGTGCCAATCGCCCAAATCGTCGGGGGCTTCGACGATTTTGTTCAGTTCCGCCAGCGCGAATTTGATGTCGCTGACAATCGGAATGTGGGCCGCTTTGTTCTTGTTGATCTCCGAAGGATCGATGTCGATGTGGACGATGAAGCCGTGCTTGGCGAATTCCGACACTTTGCCGGTCACACGGTCGTCGAACCGCACGCCAAAGGCCAACAGCAAATCGGCCTCGTTCACGGCGTAATTCGCATACACGCTGCCGTGCATGCCGAGCATGTCGAGCGAGAGGGGATCGGTCGCCGGATAGACGCCCCAGACCCATCACGGTCATGGCCACTGGAATTTTTGTTTTGCTTCACCAGCTCGCGCAGCTCGGCGCTGGCATCGCCGCTGATCACGCCACCGCCGGCATAAATGATCGGCCGCTTGGCGCGCTTGATGGCGGCGGCCACTTGCCTGATTTGCTCTGGCTCGCGCTTTGCGATCTTCCACATGGTAGCCAGGCAGATTCATCGGCGCATCGTAATCGGGCTCGATCGTCGCCAATTGCACGTTCTTGGGCACATCGACCAACACCGGCCCCGGTCGCCCGGTCGTGGCAATGTGAAATGCTTCGCGCATCACGCGAGCGACATCGTTCACGTCGGTCACTAAATAGTGGTGCTTCGTGATGCCGCGGCACACTTCGACGATCGGCGTTTCCTGGAACGCATCGGTGCCGATAACCGCAGTCCCGACTTGGCCGGTGATCGCAATCAGCGGCATGCTATCCATCTTGGCGTCGGCAATGGCAGTCACCAAATTCAGCGCGCCGGGGCCGCTCGTGGCCATGCACACGCCCGGTTTGCCGGTCGTGCGGGCATACCCTTGGGCTGCGAATGCGCCCCCTTGTTCGTGCCGCGGCAGAATGGTGCGCACTCGGTCTTTGAACCGCGTCAGCGACTGGTGCAGGGGCATGCTCGCCCCGCCGGGATAGGCAAAAATGATCTCGACCCCGTGGTTCACCAGCGACTGAATGACCACGTCGGAACCGGTTACAAGCCCGCTAGCAGTACGGGGTTTAGCAGCAGTAGCCACGCAGGACCTCGAAGGCGCTTCTTCAGAATGAAAGGTGTTTGGCAGCAACAAATTAGGATACGCGGCAGTAAGGCATCCTGCAACCGCCGCATGATGCAAAAAGCCCGCAAATCGCGTTGCCGATGGGACAGTTATGCCGCAGGCGCGGTTCGGTGGGGCGTTGGCGTACGGGCTGACCTCTAGGAAGGTCGGCCATTCAGCCTTGACCGCCCCCCGCCTAGCGCGGAATATACGCGGCCCTCGATTTGTCCTTTTCAATCGCGTTGCACGAAATCTTCACAAATTAGGCCGCAAAGTGGCCGGTCAATCCTATGAGAAAAATAAGCCTTTTTTCGTTGTTTGTTTTGTTCAGCGCGGCGCTCCGAAGTGCTTCGGCCGAGAGCGTGCAGTTCAATTATCACCTGCCGCAGGTTGGCCAGCAGGCAGCGCACACCGTGCAATTCGACTTGGATTTGCAAATCACCCTGCGGCAAGCCGGTAAGATCGCTTCCAGCGAACACCAAAAGCTTTCCCGCACGCAAGAGCGGCACGTAACGGTGCTGCAAGTGGCCGGCGACCGTGCTACAAAGGTTCAAGTCCAATACGCGAAAGCGCAGGAAGAAATCGGTAGTTCGGAATCGGGTGAAGCGCATGCCATGTCCATCGAGGGCAAAACCTACATTGTCGAGCGCCGCGGCTCGCAGCTTTTGGTTACCGCGCCCGACGGGAGCGATGTGCCTGACGATGAACGTAATCTTGTCGCGGCGAATATGGATAGCGTGGGGCACTCGAATCAACTCGGCCGTTTTCTACACGGGAAAACCGTGCAAGTTGGCGAAACATTGCAACTTCCCAAGGAAATGGCAGCCGATCTCCTGGGCTTGCGCGAGGCCAACGGAAACGCTCAGAAAGTCGAGCTGATCCTGCGCCGGGTCGACGTGGAGGAAGGCAGAAGACTGGCCGATTTCGATACGGTAATTGTCATGCAACTCGGCTCCGGCAGCACGCTCGACGTTCGCGGCAGTTTACAATTTGACGTCGATACCTGTCATACCACCGCGGCCGATTTCTCAGGTCCGATTTCTTCGGAAGGCGAGCAACCCACGCGCGGCGAGAAGCTCGAGGTGCTCACCGACGGCACGTTGAAAGCTACAGTTCATTCCAGCTATTACCAATTCAAGTAGCTCCCATACAATCGGAATTCATCCCAAATTCATCCTAATGGCGTGGAGCTTCTGGATTAACCAATCGCCTACGGTAATCTGCTAACCATTCTGCGATTTGTCGCACCAACTCTGTTTTCCCCTGGGCGCGTGCCAAATCTAAAGCTTTTTCCGCCGTATCAATCGCTTCCGTAGAGCGATCGAGAACTGAATACGCTTTCATCAAATTGAGATATGCCGCCTCCTCACCGGGCTTTAGCCGCAACGCTTGCTGATATTGCTCCAACGCTTCTTGAGGTTCACTGATTTCCATAAAAACTTTGCCCAGGTTGTTGTAAGCCTCAACGTAGCTTGGCCGGTAACGCAGCGCTAATCGATATTGAGCGATCGCCTCTTGTGGTCGGCCTGTCTCGAACATTGCTCGGGCCAGATTGTAATGCGCCTCAGGGTAACTTGGCTTTAGCCGGATCGCCTCCTCATACTGCGCAATCGCCTCATGCCACTGATTTCTCGCCGCTATTTCAATTCCCAAATTATTGTGCGCGTCGGGATAATCAGGGTTTATTCGTAGTGCTTTTTCGAAACAATCGATTGTCTCCTGATACCGCCCCAACTTGGACAATTCAGCTCCCAAGTTGTTCAGAAATTCGGGATTATCTGGCTGGGTTGCAAGAGCCAAGCGGTGTTGCTCAATCGCCTCTGGCAATCGTCCCTCCGCCGACAAGGCAATTCCTAAATTAGTATGGGCCTCGGCGTAGCCCGGATCTAGCTCCAGTGCGATATGAAGATGCTCGATAGCCTCCGGCAACTTCCCTGTTTTCAATAGCGCTGCGCTCAAATTGTTGTGGGTTTCAGGGAAATTGTCTTTTAACGATAAAGCTTCCTCGTACTGCTCGATGGCTTCTTTTAATCGTCCGGCGTCGAAGAAAATCCGGCCCAAATTGTTGTGCGCTAGCCAGCAACTCGGGTTTTTTTCGAGCGTCGCTTGATAGATCATCGCGGCATTCGAATACAGGTGGCTTTGTTGCCAGGTGAGCAATCCGAACGCTCCAATGACTGCCGCGGCGCCAACAAATGCTACTGGTCGCCATGCGCGAGCGGTGCGCCGTAGCCAAATCGTCCAACTGGCCGTAGCGGCAGCCGCTACGGCAATGACGGCTAAATACTGGTAATGATCTGCCACGAGCGAGAACTTCATGAAATAGACGTCGGTGAGGCCCATCACGGGCAATAGCGCGAGGCAAAAGAAGGCCCAGGCAAACAATAGATGTCGGCCGGCGCGAGTGTGCCGCTTCCAAAATAAAGCGCACGTGGCGGCAATCGCTCCCGCCAGCGGAATCCACGCCTCAGCAGTGGCGGGGTCGACTTTTGGTTGTGGATAGATGAAGGCCAAATCAATAGGCAGCAACGCCTTGGACAAATAGAACCAGACGACAACACCGGAATCGGCTATTCGCTCGCACAAGCCGGCGTTGCGAACTACGCCACCGGCTGATTTTTGCTGAAACCAGATGTTAACCAGGGTCAATGCCGCAGCCAGCAACAAAAACGGAATGATGCGCACCAAGTCAGTGAGCCCGATGGCTCGCCGTTTCCACCACACGATCAATACCAGTACCAACGGCAGCAGCGCCACGGATCCTTTGCTGAGCATGGCGAGCAAGAAACATAACCAACTGGCCGCATACCAGTGGTATGATCGCCATGTCGTTTGTTTTTCGCCGGCGAGGCGTGCCCCCATTGGCTCGGGTTGCAAGTAACACAGAATCGATAAGAGGGCAAAGCACAACGCCATGAGTCCTTTGCGCTGCGCGATCCAGGCCACTGATTCGATATTCACGGGATGCACGGCAAATAAGAGCGCCGCTAGAAATGCTCCGGGAATCGATAGTTTTCGCAGAATCAGCCACACGAGCAACGCCGAAATTCCATGCAAGACGATGTTCGTCAGGTGGTAGCCAAGGGTATTTGTGCCCCAGAGCCGCCACTCGATCCAGAAACTGGAATTGCTCACCGGCCAGTAATCGATGGGCTGCGTCGTGAACCAAAAGCGATACAGGCCATCGTGCGCCTTGATTAAATCGCAGTTGGCAACGTACAAGTAATCGTCCCAGATAAACTGCCCACGGATAGCTGGGTAGTAGTCGATAAAGACAAGGATAAAAATGCACGCGATTCCAGCGGCCAGCGATAATGGCCCTGCGGCGGTGGCGGATTTCTGGCGTTTGCTCACAGGAAGTCCGTTTAGACTCTCAGCTAACCAAGGTTCGAGTCTCGCTCAAGCCAGCGACCAATATTCAGATTACGCCAATGGTGATTGAGCGGTAGACTATTAGACAAGGGAATTTGCCCGGCGGAACGTTGGAAATGATTGACACCACGGAGTTGGCTGGTACTCTAAATAGCTGGCAGGCAACGCTTTTCCGATTGCTGGGGGCTCGTTGGCCAAAGGCAGGTCGTGGGACGTTCGCGCTTGCAGGCGGTTGCCGGAACGCTGCCTGCTATTCACAGCGCAATAGCTGAATTAAGCTAAACGGCTATAAAGCCAAATGGCTATTGAGCTAAATGGCTTTTGGCTCGCTGGCTCATTTTGGCTAGGCCCGGCCTGGAGACCGCGCAGCGTCGTTTGACCTCGTACGGCTTGCCGTTTCGACCCGCACACCAATGCCCAATTTCGCCGAAATTCTGATCCGCAAACGGGTCATCAGCCAGGAGCAATTTGCCGAGGCCAAGAAGCTCTCGAAGGACTCGGGCAAGAGCATTGCCGAAGAGCTGATTCGCCTGGGCTACGCCGGCGGCGACGACGTCATGCGCGCCATGGCGCAGGAGCACGGGCTCGATTTTGTAAATCTCAACGAAGTGGTCATTCCGCCGGCGGTGGTGGAATTGGTGCCCGAATCGGTGGCGCGCGAAAACGCCGTGTTGCCGCTGGCCGAAGACGATGGAACGCTCAAAGTCATCATGAGCGACCCGTTGGATTTCGATACCCGCGAGAAATTGCGGTTTATTCTGAATCGGAACATCGAAGTCGCGCTGGCGCCGCGCGACATGATCTTGGAGGCCATTAACAAGCATTATGGCCAGGTCGACGGCGAAAGCGCCGACTCGATGCTGCAAGAATTCACCGATACGGCCATCGATTTCACGGAAACTGCGGAAGATGCCGCCTCGGGCGAGGAAGTGGTCGATGAATCGAGCGCGCCGATCGTCAAGCTGGTGCAGTTGATTATCAACGAAGCCGTGCAATTGCGGGCTTCCGATATTCACGTCGAGCCGTTTGAAAATCGGCTGCGAATTCGTTACCGAATCGACGGCGTGTTGGTCGAGCGCGATAGCCCCCCCATTCGGCTGTTGGGCGCGCTGCTCTCGCGCATCAAGATCTCTGGCGAAGATGGATATTGCCGAACGGCGGCGGCCCCAAGACGGGCGCATCAAAATTACCGCCGGCCAAAAGGAGCTGGATTTGCGCGTGAGCGTGCTGCCGACCAATCACGGCCAGTCGGCGGTCATGCGGCTATTGGATAAAGACAACATTCGGGTGGGCGTGCGGCAGTTGGGGCTCTCGGAGGCCGATTTCCGCCAGTTCCAGCAGCTCATCAAACGGCCCAATGGGATCATCCTCGTCACCGGGCCGACTGGCTCGGGAAAGACCACTACCCTCTACGCCGCCTTAAACGAGCTAAATCGCCCAGACGTGAAAATCATCACGGCCGAAGACCCGGTTGAGTATTACCTCGCCGGGCATCAATCAGGTCGAAGTGCGGCACAACATCGGGCTCGATTTTGCGAAGATCATTCGCTCGATGTTGCGGCAGGCGCCGAACGTGATTCTGGTCGGCGAAATGCGAGACGCCGAAACGGCCCAGATGGGAATTCAGGCATCTTTGACTGGACACTTGGTTTTCAGTACACTACATACGAACGATGCGCCCGGTGCTATTACACGTATGATCGACATGGGGGTGCCGGCTTATTTGGTCTCCAGCAGCGTTATTGCAGTGCTGGCGCAGCGGCTGGTGCGCGTGGTTTGCCCCAAGTGCAAAGCTCCGTATCAGCCGCCCGAAGCGTTCTGCAAGCTGCCAACATCAGCAAGGAGTTGGCGGCCAAAGCGATCGTTTATGAAAGGGAAGGGGTGCAACCACTGCACGCAAAGCGGATATCGGGGGCGAATTGGCATTTACGAATTGATGATTATGTCGCACGAAAATCCGCGAATTAGCCTTCCAAGGAGCGCCTACCCAAGAGATTCGACGAGCCGCCGTTAACCTCGGAATGACAACGCTTTACAGCGACGGGATTTCCAAAGTCCTCAAGGGAATTACCACGCTCGACGAGGTCTTCCGCGTTGCGAAGCAAGTCGAGAACTAACGATGCACGCCTAACAGGCGAAAACTGGCCCGAAACTCTTCAAGAACATGACCGCATCATCCGTCCATCCAATACGACACTGGTTCGACCCGCCTGATCCCCGATTCATCATCCTCGTTTCCCTTCAAAATTCCCCTCAACTCCACGCAACCGAATTCCAATCCACAGAGCGAGGTGACAAGCGCGGTCGAGCTTTGCGGGTTTCGCTTCCGGCACTTCGCCGGAATGCTCAAAATCCAGCTCAAAGCTTGAGTCGGCGAACACAGCTACGAATAATCTGCTGGCAACTTGGCGGCTGGAGCTAGTGCCCCTTTCACTTACTTATCCTTTGCTCGCTTCTTGGGCCAACGAGCAGATCTTAGGGGAACCAGTCACGGCGGGGGTGCGAGGTTGTCGGGAGTCGGGACGGAAGATTCGCTGCTACGCATGCGCGAACCGCATCGTCTCAGGCCTGCGCTTGGCCGACACGGAGTTACCCACAGAAGATATTTCGCAAACGGAAAGTTTCCCATGGGAACACTGCTGATCGACAAATTGCTGCACGCCGTTGTAAGCAAGGTGCAAGCGACTTGCACATTGCCGTCGGTCAGCCTCCGGTGCTGCGCTTGCACGGCCATTTGCGGCAGCTCGAAACCAAGGTGCTCGAGCCCGACGATACCGTCGCGCTGATGAAAAGCATCGCGCCGGACCGCTGCCAACAGGAATTGGCCGAGGTGGGCGGTTCCGACTTCGGCTTTGCCTTCGGCGATTTTTGCCGCTTCCGCGTTTCGATTTTCAAGCAGCGCGGCAACGTCGGCATGGTGCTGCGGCAGATTCCCAACAAGCTCATGACTCCCGAGCAATTGGGCACGCCGGCGGTCATGCTTAAAGCTCTGCGCATCGGCCTCGCGGATTGTTTCTGGTCACCGGTCCGACCGGTTCGGGCAAAGAGCACCACGCTTGGCCAGCATTGATCGACTACATCAACGACAACATCGATCATCACATCATCACCATCGAAGACCCGATCGAGTTCTACCACTACCACAAAAAGTCGACGGTCAATCAGCGCGAAGTGGGCGTCGACGTGCCCAGCTTTTCCGAAGCCATTCGCCGCGCCTTGCGGCAAGACCCCGACGTGATTCTGGTGGGCGAAATGCGCGATTTGGCCACGATCGAAGCCGCCATTACCGCCGCCGAAACCGGGCACATCGTGTTCGGCACGCTGCACACCACCGGCGCCCAGGGCACCGTGAACCGCATCATCGACGTCTTCCCCACCAATCAGCAGGAACAAATTCGCGTGCAGCTTTCGGCGGCCATCATCGGCGTCTTGTCGCAAGCGCTGCTGCCCAAGATCGGCGGCGGGCGAATCGCCGCCTACGAAATGCTGGTCGTCGATTCGGCCATCGGCAACCTGATTCGCGAAAACAAAACCTTCCGCATCAACTCGTCCATTCAAACCGGCGCCAAAAAAGGCATGCAGTTGCTGGACGACCACTTGTTCAAGCTCTGGCAGGAAGGCAAAGTGACAGCGGAAGATGTGCTGGCGAAATCGACCAACGTGGACGAATTGCCAGAAACGGATTGTCGAACGCCAAGCGCGGCATTTTCGACGACGAAGAAGATATCGAACGCAAGGCGCAAATGCAGGGGAATTAGGCGAATGACTAATGACGAATCGCGAACGAGGAACGAGCGAAGTGAAGAACGGAAAACAAACGGCTCGGCGGGAGACTCGCCATCCCAACCCTGAACCCTGAACCCTGACCACACAACCCTGACCCCTCCGCAACGCATGGCAATCCGTCGCATCGGTCAAATTTTCGTCGATCTCGGCTTCATTACCGAGGATCAGCTCGAGCTGCTGCTGGAAGAGCAAAAGCGGCGGCCGGGCGATCTGTTGGGCAAAGTGGCCGAAAGCCTCGGCTATATCACCGACGACCAACTGGCCCAGGCCTTGGCCGAGCAAATGGGCATGCGCGTGGTCAACTTGGCGGAAATGAATATCGCCGCCCGACGTGCTGGCGAAAATTACCGAGCCCATGGCGCAGCTCTACCGCATCGTGCCGCTCGAGTTCGCCGACAACACGCTCACCATCGCCATGTGCGATCCGCAAAAGCTCACCATTCGCGACGAGCTGCGCACCTTTCTGGGCTACGACATTAAGGCCATGGTCGCCACCGAGCGCGATATTGCCAAAGCCCTGCAAAAATATCTACGCCACGCGGCAGCGAAAGCGTCGAAAGCCTCGTGGCCGACATGGAGCAAGACGAACGAACTCCGCGAAGCCGCCGAAGGCAATGGATAGCGACGGCCCGGTCGATCTGACCAGCGTCGAAGCCATGGCCGACAGCGCGCCGGTGCGCAAGCTGTTGAACATGGTGCTGCTGACTGGCCATTCGCGATCACGCCAGCGACTTGCACTTCGAGCCGTTCGAAGACGAGTTCCGCATTCGCATCAAGGCCGACGGCGTGCTGTACGAAATGGTCCCGCCGCCGCGGCATTTGGCCTTCGCCATCACCACGCGCATCAAAGTCATGGCGAATCTCGACATCGCCGAACGCCGGTTGCCGCAAGACGGCCGCATCGAGCTCACCGTCGGCGGCCACCCGGTCGATATGCGCGTCAGCGTGCTCCCCACCATGTTCGGCGAAAGCGTCGTCATGCGAGTGCTCGATCGCTCGGTCGTGCAGTTGAATTTGAACAAGGTCGGGCATGGATGTCGAAAACGCTGATCGGCTTTCGCTGCGATCATCGACAAACCCAACGGCATTGTGCTGGTGACCGGGCCCACCGGTTCGGGCAAAACCACGACGCTCTATGCCGCGCTGAGCGAGCTCAACATCGTGGAAGATAAAATCATCACCACCGAAGACCCGGTGGAATACGACATCGACGGGCTCGTGCAAGTGCCCATCGACGCCTCCATCGGCAACACGTTCGCCCAATGCCTGCGGGCAATTTTGCGGCAAGATCCCGACAAAATTCTGGTCGGCGAAATTCGCGATATCGAAACGGCGGAAATCGCCGTGCAGGCGTCGCTCACCGGCCACATGGTGTTCAGCACGCTGCACACCAACGACGCCCCCAGCACCATCACGCGGTTGCGCGATATGGGCATGCCGCCGTTTTTGATCACCGCCACCGTCGAAGCCGTTTTGGCCCAGCGCCTGGTCCGCCGCATTTGCGCTCAGTGCAAGGAAGAAATCACCCCCTCGGCCGACATCCTTGGCCGAAATGGATTTGAAGCCCGCCGACATTGTCGACAAAAAGTTTTATCGCGGCAAGGGTTGCGATGCCTGCAACCGCACGCGGCTACAAAGGCCGCGTCGGCTTGTTCGAGCTGATGATTATCAACGACGACATGCGCGACATGATCATGCGCAACGCCTCGACCGACGAATTGCGCACCGCCGCCATGGCGCCAACGGCATGGTCACGCTGCGCGAAGCCGGCATGGACGCCATGTACGAAGGCACCACCACGGCCGAAGAAGTCATTCGTGAAACCATTGTGGAAGCGTGAAACGGGGCAATCAGCAATCAGCAATCAGCGGTCAGCAGTCAGCATGAGTTAGCAGTCAGCAGTTAGCATCAGCGTCAGCAATCCTGCAATCCGGACAATTTCACAAACTCCTGAGCCCACTCAGATCTCTAGCCCCTAGCCCCTTTCCTCCCGCGTGCCGCCATGCCCACCTATCAATTCGAAGCGATGGATTCCACCGGGCAAGAAATTAAGGACGTGATCGAAGCCCCGACCGAAGCCGAAGCGCAGGCGACGATTCGCCAGATGGGCTACTTCGTCACCAAGATCTCGGTCAAGAAGGAGCGCAAGAAAAAGACCGACAAGGCCGGCAAGAAAAAAGGCGCAGCTTCGCCATCGGGGGCGTCAAAACGCAAATGCTGTACCACGTTCACGCGGCAGCTTTCGATTCTGCAAGACGCCGGCCTGCCAATTTTGCGCAGCATTCGCATTCTGGAAGGGCAGCAGAGGCCCGGCCGCTTGAAAAACTCGCTTGATGGATGTGTGCGACGAAATCGAAGCCGGCGCGACGCTCAGCGAAGCCATGGGCAAGTGCCCCAAGGCGTTCGACCGCCTGTACGTGAACATGATCAACGCCGGCGAGGCCGGCGGTGCGCTGGAAGTCATTTTGCGCCGCCTGGCCGAGTTCCAGGAACGGGCCGAATCGCTCAAGCGCAAAGTCAAAGGGGCCATGGTCTACCCGATCGTGGTCGTGCTCGGTGGCCGTCGGCATTTTGAGCGTTCATCATGATCAAAATCGTGCCGGCGTTTCAGAAAATCTTTGACCGATTTCAAAACCACGCTGCCGACGCCGACCGTGCTGCTGATGCAACATCTCGTACGTTCTGCGTCACTACTGGTTCCTCATTCCCGGCATTCCGATTTGCATTTGGCTGTTCGTCAAGCTGCTGCGCAAATTCAACTACGGGCGCGTCGGGTGGGATTTGTTCACGCTCAAGGTGCCCGTGTTCGGGCAATCTGGTGGAAAAAAACACCATGGCCCGCACCACGCGCACGCTTGGGCACGCTGGTGGCCAGCGGCGTGCCGATTTTGGAAGCGCTGAACATCACGCGCGAAACCGCCGGCAACGCCATGTTCGAGCGGCTGTACGGCAAGGTGACCGAATCGATTCGCGAAGGCGAAAGCATCGCCAAGCCGCTGAAGGAGCATTCGGTGCCCGTGTTCAACGCCGTGACCGTGCGTGTTCTGGTTCATGTTCGTCGGCGGGCCGATCGGCATTGCTGATGTACCTGACGAAGCATGAAGCAACGCGTGGTCGACGACCTGGTGGTGAACATGGTCGACGTCGGCGAAGAAACCGGCGAACTCGACACCATGCTCTACAAAGTGGCCGATACCTACGACGAAGAAGTGGCGGTCATCACCGAAAGCCTGGTCAGCTTGCTGGAACCGCTGTTGATTGTGTTCCTGGGCGTGATGGTCGGCTTCATCGTGGTGCGCTTGTTCATGCCGCTGGTGAGCCTGATTACCTCGCTCAGTGCGCCGGGGAAACATTAAACAGCAGTCGGCGGTCAGCTGTCAGCGGTCGGCTGAATGCTGAAAGCTGATTGCTGACGCTGATTGCTGAACGCTGATTGCTAAGGCGCTGACTGCTGAAAGCTGATTGCTGATCGCTAATTACTAAGGACGCCAATTATGAATACGGCAAAGGAAAGTGGCCAGTGCCCATCTCCGAATCATGTCGGTTGAGACGCGCAGCTCGCACCTCGCGTGCGCTCGCAATCGCCCCTCGTCCCTTCGCCCCTCACCCGTTCATTCTTCCCCTCCGCCTACCGCCTACCGCCTACCGCATACTGCGTTTACCCTCGTCGAACTCCTCGTCGTCATCACCATCATCGGCATCTTGGCGGCGCTGGGGAGCGTGGCGGCGTTCAAGCGCTCGATTCGGCCAAAAACGCCCGCATCACGGCCGAAATGCAAAACCTGGACGCGGGATTGAAGGCCTACAAGGAAAAGTTCGGCGATTATCCGCCGTGCTATTACAACCCGAGCGATGCGAATTCGAAAACGGCAATTACGCGCCATTTCAGACAGGTGCTTCCCGCGCTGCGATCCGAATGCGGAAATATGGCGCTGGTGCTCCCAAATCCGATGACGCCGGCCGAGTCGCTTGTATTTTGGCTTACCAGCATCAGCAAAGACCAAACCAAACCGCTTTCCGCCAATGTCGATTCCAGCCAACGGTATTCGTTTTTCGATTTCGACAAATCGCGACTTACGCCCATCAATCCTCTACCCGCGAATCCCGCAGGCGGCTGGTTGCAAAACACCACGGCCGGCGGCACCCCGAGCTATACGCCCCAGATTTATCATCCTGCAAACCTGACGGCTCCTTATGTTTATTTCGACACCCCGTCGTACCTCGATCCAACGATCACTTCAGCCCCCTACAAGCCTCTGCAGTTACGCAAACACGCTACTCGGCGGCGGCAAAGGGGGAATCTGTATGCCTTATCTTTGGGACGACGACAACGCCAACCAATTCGACGATTGGGTGAATTCGAAATCGTTCCAAATCATTTCCGCCGGCCTCGATGACGATTACGGCACGCCCCCCTCATCCGCCATTACAGGTTCCAGGAGAAAAGAACAATCCGATCACCAACGCCAACAGCAGCATCACAAAAATCCAGGGCAAAGTGTATCCCGACAGCACCAATTACGACCAAAACGGGGCCGACGACGACAACCTCACCAACTTCGCTCCGGGCAAGCTGGGCGACCAGAAACCGTAATTTGCCAGTGGTCAGGGTTCAGGGGTCAGTTGAGAAGCGGAAACAGAGACGAGTCATGCGAAGTGAAAACTGCAAAGTGCGAAATCAGGGCGCAGATTCCGCAAATCTGCATTCTGCCTTCTGCGTTCTGCCTTCGCGCTAGCGCGGCTTCACTCTCGTCGAACTATTGATCGTCATCACGATCATGTCGATCTTGGCCTCGATGATGCTCTTCGCCCTGGCCGGTGCGGAAAACACCGCCAAGGAAATGCGCACCCGCGCCACGATCGACAAAATCAACAACGCCATCATGGAGAAGTATGAAAGCTATCGCACGCGGCGGTTGCCTCTAGATGTTCAGGACGTCGCCCGTGCGAAAGGCTACAACGCGAACCCAAAAGGCTGGGCGGAAGCAGCGGCTCGACATGGTACGGGATCTTATGCGGTTGGAAATGCCTGATGGTTTTTACGATGTCGAAGATGCCCCCATTACTCAAGCTGAAGGACTCCAGCAGCACCATTACGACATCGATGCCTCGCCCGGCCGCAAGCACTGCATATCTCTATGCTCTAAATGCGGCAAAATCGAAAAGTCTATCAGCCTATAACAGCACGCCTTTGCAACAAGCCTTCTGCTTGTATCTCATTGTCACCAAAGGTTCTGACGACCCAGACGTTCTGGAGCAATTCTCACCAGGCGAAATCAAAGCTGATTCGGACCTGGGCTTGACTTACTTTGTCGACGGGTGGGGAAATCCGATTTACTTCTTGCGGTGGGCTCCGGCGTTCGTGTCGCCACTTCAGCCCGCCAATTCGACGCAGCACGATCAGTTCGACCCTCTAAACGTCGATCCCAATCAACCGACGCATCCTTTGTATCCGCTCGTTTATTCCGCAGGTCCCGATGGGATCTTCGACCTCAACGGATCGCTCAACGTTCGACGGGCAAGCCATTTCACTACAAAAACGTGAACAACGATCCATTTACCACGAATCCGCCGATTGGAACGCAGCTTGGGCTGCCAAATGATAACAACGGCGACGGCACAGATAATTCGCTCGACAACATCACGAGTCATGATATTGGAACGCGGTAAGGAAGCAGTATGCAGCATGCAGTAGGCAGTATGCAGAAGCGGAACACGGCGCGGCGCAAGTGCTCGCCTCGCACTTTGTGCTGCATCACAATCACCCCTTCACCCGCTCACCAAAATGATCGGGGACTGTCCCAATTTTGCGAGTGCGGCCGATCAAAATGGGACTGTCCCCTTCTCCGAGATCATTTTGTCAGCCGCCCCTCGTCCCTCGCCCCTCGCCCCTAGCCCCTGCCGTTCGGCATTTACGCTTGTCGAACTTCTCGTCGTCATCACCATTTTGTCGATCGTCACTATCGCCGCCATTCCGCTGGTCGTGCCGGCCCTCACCAGCCGCGCAGTGCGCGAAGCCGCCCGCATTGTGAACACGCAACTCTCGGCCGCACAATCGCAGGCCTTGGCCAACGGCCGCTCGGCGGGTTTGTGGATCGAACGCCTGCCGGCTGACCCCACAGCGGCGATGGACCTTTATATGGCGGAGGTTCCACCACCCTATGCCGGACAAGACGTCAACGAAACGGTCAAGGTGACTATTTCAGCTCCCAACAGCACGACCGGCACTGTGACATTCTCCAATCCTAGCTTCTTTCCATTGCTCCGCCCGGGCGATCTTATTCGCTTCAACTACGCGGGACCATATTACGAGTTATCGAGGCGAACGGAAAGCAAAGCACGCCTGATACAAGCGGCGACCCCGAGTCTTATGTGCTCAATAGCAGCGACTCTGGACAAGACATTTCAGGCGCTCTCGACCGACCCAACGCTTCATTGTCCGCCGGCCGCCTACGGTGCATCGGGCTGGACAGTCCCCTTTCAAGTATTCCGCCAACCTGCGAAAACGGCTGGCTCGCCGGTGCAATTACCCACTGGAGCGATCATCGACTTAATCGACTCGAGCGTTGGAAACTTGCCTCTCTATCGGATGATTCCCAACAACGTGCTAAACGTCGACCCCAATACGGCATCTAACCAGCAGATCGCGGACGACAAACTAAGTCTGTTTACGGCGGACCCGAACGATACGACAAAGCCGAACACCCGCGCAATTGTGCTCGTATTCGACAAAACGGGAGCGGTGAGCAGTATCTGGTTCAACATGTCGAACAAGAATGCGCATGGAAGCAACGGTCCGCAGGCCGCATTGCCGGTAACGATCGATTCGCCCGTTTACTTGATGATTGGCAAGCGGGAAAAGGTGTTTCAACAGGTCAGTTCAAAATACGATCCGAGCTACTACAACACTGCCGATAACGCTTCGACTCAATCCGATAAGCAGAACTTTCGTGATCTCGAAAACCAATGGGTCGCAGTGAATCCGCAATCTGGTTTGGCGACAACCGCCGAAGTAGCCGATCTGCCGCCGTCGACATCGAGCTCCCAAACCGCCGACCAATACGCCGCCAGTCTGCTCACAACGCCGACTCAGCACGACATTCTGGCCAACGCGATTAATCTCTCGCGCCAGTTCGCTCAATCGGCCCAAGCCGAGGGAGGAAAGTGATGCGAGGCAAAGTGCTCAGAGGTTCAGGGTGCAGGGTGCAGCCGGGAAGCGGGTTCGACACGCATTGGCGTCCCGGCTTCGCACTTTGTGCTGCATCGCACTCACCCGTTCACCCGCTCACCCTTTCACCAGCAACCGAGCACTGCACACGGGCGTGTGCCCGCGCAGGGCGGTAGCGCGGTCTACTTCACCTCTTCACCTGCTCACCTCTTCACCCGCTCACGGGCCTGCCCCTCGTCCCTCGCTCCGCTCCGGCATCAGCCTCATGGAAGTGCTGATTTCCATCGCCATTATGGCCATCGGCCTGTTGAGCGTGGCGGCATCATTCCCGTCGGCGGCATTCAAGCCCAGCGCGCCGAAATCGAGCAGCGCAAAGCCGATCTGGGCCTTAACGCCTTTCGCGATTTCAAAACGCGGGCCATGGGACGGATGCCTTCGGCGAGCGAATTACTCAGTGGCACCAGTCCAAACAGCAACACCAGCTACCAGTGGAAAAAAAGCAACAGCTACGGCAATTATTTCAGCGGCGGCGGGGGCTCACCCTGGACCGCCACTTGGCCCGTGGCGATCGATCCGCTGATGGCAGCAGCTTCGCAAGGCAGCAGCACTGTTCAAAATTTCCCGGCGTATTCAAGTGCGACGAGCGGAACGCCCCCGACGATGCAGCGCCTCACACTCTCGTCGGTTTACAACGGTACTGCGGCCACCTACTTCGCCCTGGCCGACGCGGTGTTCCGCGCCGATGACGACATGGTCATTTATCAGCCGACCGACAATCGCCTGCCGGCGGAACTCTACAACCCCGACCCGAAGGTCACACCCACCGCCCCCTCGAAGCACGATTCGGCAGGCCTCTACTCTTGGCTGGCCACAATTACGCCGTACTATCCCGATCAAGCCGAGGGAACTCCGGCCGCCGGCATGCTCGCCAATCTGTCGGTCGCCATCTTCTATCGCCGCACGCTCCCCAACGTGAACGATTCAGGCACGGTGAATAAGACGTACATCCGCGAAGGGACGGCGAGCGTTACCTGTTCGACCGTCGCAGGCTCCAACGACTACAACAGCCCCGGCGGCGGCGATGTGACGTTGAACATTGCCTCGGCGACGTACAACCAAGCCAATCCCAATCCGCTCAGCTTCGTCAAAGCAGGCAACTGGCTGATGCTTTGCCGAAATGTAAATGACGCGACCAAATCTCCGGCGACAACTTACCCGGTATTCAATTGGTACCGCGTGGTCAGCGCCGATTTGATCGACGAAACCGCGCAAACCACCACGCAAAACGTCACGCTCGCAGGCCCCGATTGGGATTTCGCTGGCAGCGCAGGTCCGTCAACCTATGCCTGCTTGTTCGATGGCGTCGTGGCGGTGTACGAGCGCACCATCAAGCTTGAAGGGGCCAGCGAGTGGAGTCAGTGACGCAGGGTTCAGTGGTCAGGGTTCAGGAGGCAGGGGCTAGGGACGAGGGGCTAGGGGGACTAGGGGCTAGAGACTAGAGGCTAGGGCCTAGAAGAATGCGGAACGCTGAAAGCCGAAAGCTGAAAGCTGATTGCTGACTGCTGATCGCTATGCGAATTGCGGCGCGGGGCGCAGAGACGAGTTCGAGGCATGCTATGAATCGACAGATAACAGTAAAAAACGCAGCCAAGGGTTCAGGGTTCAGCGTTCAGGGTTCAGAAACGGCCCTACCGCCTACCGCCTACCGCCTACCGCCTACCGCTTCCCGCCGCCGCGGCGTGCTGATTCTCGTCGTCCTCAGCCTGCTGTTCTTGTTCGTGCTGATCGCCATCACCTTTGTGCTGGTGGCCACGCGGCAACTGGCCGCCAGCAAGCAATACGCGCGCACGGCCGTCACCGGCGATCCGCCGCAAGCGCTTCTGAACGAAGCCATGATGCAAGTGCTGCGCGGAGATACGAGCACTTACGTTTCGTCGGGCACTTCGCCTGAAGTATTCCACTCCGTCATCGGTCCGCACAGCCTGCTCGAAAGTATGTATGGGCCGTACACGATTTCCGGGTCGATATCACAAGTTGATCCGAATGGAAACGCAACTCGCACAAACGCATCGGATGCGAGTACCGACCAAGTCGTCGAATTCAGCGGCGGCAATGCGCAACTTGCGGTTGCATCGTTTCAGAATTCGCCTCTGGGTACGAACCTTTCAAGTGCTACAACTAGTCCGCTCTTGCTCGATGGCTACCTCGAAGGCTGCCTCGTTACCATGACCAGCGGTTCGGCCAAAGGTCTGACCTCGCGCATCGTGCGTTTCGACGCCACCTCGAGCCCTCCCTTGTTTCATGTGCTGGCCTTCAAAGGGGATTCCGGTAATGTCGCGCCGGCCGCCGGCGATACGTTCGTCGTCAACGGCCGTGCATTTTCAGGGACGGGCTTTGGATATAAGACTAGCGAGCCATACGTTCTTGATGCGAACGACAGGAATCGCCCGGCCTTTCGCCTTGCTGCCAAACCCGGTGGCATACACATTGGGCGGCGATTATCCCGCCACAGCACCCACAACGCCCTTTGGCGGCTACGGGGGCGCGAACACCGACTATAGCGCCGCCGACTATCAGCACATGGCCATGTCGTTCTCCGTCTCCGATGGTAGCGGGAACGTTTCGGTCATTCTTCCTTCGTTCCATCGGCCCGACCTAATCAACTATTGGGCTAATCAAGCCCATATTGTTAGTAACGATTGGTCAACGCAGACCGATCTGCTGCGCCAAATCGTACTGCGTCCAAATCCCTACGATCATCCAAATTTTACTGGCAGCAATCCGAAGCTCGACACAAAAGCAAATTTCAACGCCAACATTGCCTGGCAATATTCCTCGGCCAATCCAACTCCGCCGTGGGATATCGATAACGACGGCGACGGCGTGCCCGACAGCGTCTGGGTCGATCTGGGCTTCCCCGTCGAAGCCGCTCCGATGGCCGTTTGTACAAGCCGCTGTTCGCGATTCTGTGCGCAGACCTCGACGGCCGCCTCAATGTGAACGCCGTCGGCAGTACCGAGCAATTGGCGAACACGCACACGCAGCAAATCTCCGGCCCGTTCGCCAACGGCTCCAACATCAATAGCAACATCTCGCTGCCGCGCGGCGAAGGGTACGGTCCCGCGGAAATCTTGGTCTACGATCCCGCCAATCCTTCGACCCCATCGCCGCTTACACCGACGATTCTCTCGAATTTGCTCCGCGGTGATTCCAATTTTGAAGGGCGCTATGGCGAAGGCGTGAACTCAACGACGGCGGCACCGGCAATGTCCGACCGGCACGCCGAGCACGCTGGCCGAAGTCAAGCGCGTACATGTATCCCGACAACTCGTACAATCCGCCAACCACGGTCGCGCCCCTTTCCTCGTTTGGCAGCCCGGCCGATCTGTGGGGCGCTCGGTCGTTGGGCTCGATTACGCCGGCCAACCATATTGGACCAGGCCCAACTGGGCTGACGGAACCCCCGGCTGGGAAAACGAAACGTTGAATTCTCCGTACGACATTAACTTGTCGCAAAACGGCCAGCGCCCAGGCAATGCGACGAAGAGTTCCACGGCCGACAATCCGTTTACGGTCTTCGAGCTCGAGCGCTTGCTGCGTCCTTACGATATTGATAGCTCCGCGCTGCCAACTCGCTTGTTTGAACTGGCAGGCTTCGGTTCATCGCTCAGCACGGGAAGCTCGGTGGAAACGCGCGCGTGTTCTCTCGACCGACAGTTGGGACCCGCCAAGCCCCGGCACAGTCGTGCCCACGTATTTGCGAAGCCACCTGCCGCCGGCGGGCCCGCCGCATTCGGCGGCTGAAGCACTTGCTGCGATTCTGTTGGCGAACAATTCCAGCATGACCGCCGCTCAGATCAACGACAATATTCGCACACTCTTGGCTCCGGAATTGATCGCCGGCTTGCGCATGAACCTGAATCGCCCTCTGGGCGATGGCCGCGACGACGACAGCCCCGGCAACAATGTCGTCGATGAGCCGATGCCCACGCACACGCAAATCAAGGCCGGCACGACCAGCGGCGAAAGCGGGTCGGAAGGTACCTTGCCGAGCCAGTTCGAAATGGTTCTGGGCTGAAGGCGTTCGGCGCGACGGCCTGGCCGGCCAGCGACGTTTTTAACCTAACCAACGGAATGAATGTCACCGGGCCGGATACGAGCGGAAAGTTTACGATGGGGCTAAAAGATCAAGTGCTCGCGCGACAATTGATGGCCCGCCACCTGTACGTGCTCGCGCGGCTGATGATCGACGATGCCGCGCTGACGAATGTGAATTGGTTTACAGAGAGCGGTCTCAGCTTGGCACAAAAGAAAGAACTCGCGATTCGCCGCATCGCCCAGTGGGCCATCAACGTCGTCGATAACGCCTGCCCCGACAACATCATGACTCCGTTCGAGTACGATCTCTATCCATTCGATGCAAAAGACCCAACCACTAGCACGCCCAAAGATCCTGCTCATACTGACCGGACCTGGTGCGTTGATGGAATTATCGACGACGGGAACGGCAACCTCAGCGCGGACGATAACAAGCCCTGGCGCGGGTTGGTGTGGGGTTGCAAGTCGCCTGCGCTCTTAATCACCGAAACGCTTGCCTTCCACGATCGGCGTGTGGCCGATACGCCGACAGGTCACACACGCGAAGACACGGCGCCAAATAACGACCTAGATTTGGATCAAGTGCGAATTCCAGAGGGATCGCTGTTTGTGGAGCTTTTTGCCACGCACAATCAAAACAACCCGCAGCAAAGCGGCGATTTGTACACTTACCAAAGCAATGCTGTTACCGGCAAAAGCGAATGGGTTTTGGATCTAAGCAAAATGGCCCCGGCGGGGAGCGATGGCAACACTGCCAACATTGCTTATCCGGTTTGGCGTTTGGCCATTAGCGCTCCGCAGGTCGGCACTCCGGCAGCGCCGCACGCCACGCTTTCATTCTCGCCTGGCGGGCTTCCGAACAACTCGCCCGGCTACTTGGCAACTTTTCCCGACAGTGCCTCGCTCGATTTGCAACAGTACACCGTCGATACCAACCACGGGATCACGACTCCCGACACCAATAATGGGAGCTTGCTCAAGTCGCCATCGCAGTCTTTTGATATGCAGTTGGAGCGCATTGTTTGGTTTTCCGGAACTGCCCCGACCACGCAGTTGGGCAACGGCGGAAACTACACCGACATTTTTTATGCTCGGCAGTATTTCAATAAGTATTACAACGGCAAAGCCTACGTGAGCCCAGGCGGCTATGCGGTGGTCGGGCCGCGCGAAGTGACAGCCATTGGAAGTTATCCATCGACAGCCCTTCAGGGTGGCCAAAAATGGGGTTACCCATCGCCGCAGCGCATCAATTTGAACTTCGAGAATGGAACGAGCGGAGGAATCTCTGATGCCACCACCACGGTTACTCAGAATTATCCCCAGGTCGGCACACAGATTTTGGCCCCGGTCGGCATCGTGGCTGCCGCCGCGCCGCCGGCGACTTGGGTTAATGCAGCCGCTACGGCGAAGCTCGGCGCCGATGTCCCTTCGACCGGCATTGGGCTAAACATTTCTGAGCCGCTGCCGCAGAGCGGGAGCTACTATCCCGAACCCGCGCATGCAAACCCAAACAGCGAAACTCCGGGTTATGCAAGAACAGACGCTTACGATGATCTTACCGCGGGAGGTTCGAATTTCCGCGATACGCCACTTGAGCTCAGCAGCGCGAACACGAACTATGCTGGGAAACCGACGCATCTGCCTGTTGAGCTATTGCCCACGCAAACAAAGACCGCTACTACATTCGATTACCGCACCGTTTTCTTGCAACGCTTGGCAAATCCGCTCGCGCCGTATCACCCGAAGACGAATCCTTATTTGACCGTCGATTGGATGCCGGTCGATCTGACCGTGTTCAACGGTGAGGATGCACTTCGCAGTGCACCGGCCAATCCGCCCTCACCATGGGACCCCGACGATCCGAACAATTCAAACGGCGATCAAACGAAGACGGTTGCGTTTGCCTCGCGCCAGCGCGGCGAGTACAGCACCCACACCAGTGGCGTTTGCACCAAGCAAAATATCTGGTCGATCTGGCCGGACGCGACGGTAGCGGCGGGATCGGTCGATGGTGGCAGCAACTTGCTGTTCAATCTTGGCGGCGAAAATCCGCAGTACTCGGCGAACGAGCCGACCTTAAGCGGCTTGAACTTCCAGCACTTGCTCTATAGCCAGGCTGGCCCGACGATTGTCAAACAAAACCGGACGACGCTGGGCTATTTGAACTTTTCGTATGGCGATCCGTGGTCGCAAGCAGGCTACATTGGCAGCCCGTCGGTAACAGATGCCACGGGCGTTGGTCCCAGGCCATTCCCGTGGCTGACCTGGAACAACCGACCGTACGCGAATCCGTCGGAAGTGCTGTTCGTGCCGGCGACGCATCCGGGCAGAGTGTCGATTGAGTTTGGCCTTACCGACTCTAGCCACAATGTTTACGACCCGACCAATACGGCAAATCAGCGCGCACCCTTTTCGCATCTGATCAATTTCTTCAATGGCAGTCTCAATGGCGCGACGAATTCGCTGAACATGGCCGGTATTCTCGATTACTTGCAGACCGCTTCTCCCTTCGTTGGTACGGAGACGGTTTTGAATCCATCGACATTCTATTGGGGTGTTCCTGCCAGCGGCGCGGAGGTCGGCGAAGGCAAAGACGGAAGCAGTCCAGAGCCCTATGGCACGGCCGGGCTGCATCCGCCGTTCAATTTCGTCTCGAACTATCGCGACCCGGGCCGCGTGAATATCAACACGATTAGTTCCGACAGCGTTTGGCGATCGATCGTTGGCGGCGATCCCAACTCGAACAACACGGTGCTTGGTCCGAAGTTCAGCGATGTGCAAACGAGCCGGCAGGGCTACGATGGGAGCCCGTACGTTTCTGATGGTCAGCATCCGTCGATCTTCTCTAACCCCTTCCGCTCTGCTGCGGATGCCGATATGGAACCGCTTGCTGGTCTAGCGGAGAAACCGGTGAACGCGACACTTTGGCGCGCCAAGGGTACTAAGGGCGGAGCGACGAATATCGACGCTACCGACACGCCACTGTTGCTGAATCGGCTCATGGGCACTAGCCAGAGCGATTACAACGATTGGCGGCGCAATGCCTACTTCGCCTATCAGCCGTTCGGCAACATCGTCAACAAAGTGACCACGCGCAGCAATGTGTACGCCGTCTGGATTACGGTGGGTTACTTCGAAGTGACGCCGTGGTATGGAGCCAGCGGCGGAGTGCCGAATCCGAGTGGCACCATCACGATCGACGCGGCTCATCCCGACGGCTATCAGCTTGGGCAGGAGTTGGGGGCCGATACGGGAGAGATTACCCGGCATCGCGGCTTTTACATCATCGACCGCAGCATTCCAGTCGGCTTCCAGCGCGGCAGCGATTTGAATAGCGATAAGGCCGTGATCTTGAAACGCTTCATCGAGTGACGCGGATTTCACCACGAAGACACGGAGACACGGAGACACGGAGACACCCAGACACGGACCGAATTTAACCACTGATGAACGCTGATAAACGCTGATCGGCAAAGAACGCAGTACAGGTTTTACCGCAAAGAAACCGAGCCGGCAAAAACTTGGCTGCAAATAAACGTCAATAAACGCAAACCAGGCGAGAGACGAGAACTCGAACACTTGAAAAGCCTTCTTTGCATTTTTTCTATTCGCGTGCATTTGCGTTAATCCGCGGTTAATTTTCTCTGCCCGGGTATTTGTTCTCTCCGCGTCGCCGTGCCTCCGTGGTAAATTATGGATCTTGACAAATGTTCGCATGTACACTATTGTGGGTTTCGCATAACTGCGCGCGTTCTTTGACAATTCAATTGCACGAATGATGTGAAAACTTCGCCGTGGCCTGCGCAATTAGCGTTTATTCGCGTCCATCAGCGGTTCGCACTCGTCCTGCGGCTTCTCAGCGTTCCCTGCGTCCTCTGCGGTGAGATGTTTGGCGTCAGACGGTTGTGATGGATCGGTGCATCAGTGTTGATCGGTGGCTTTCTTTCCTGCGTTCCTGGCTTCCTAATAAGAATTTGCGTTGCCGGCTCCGTGCCTCGCGTGTCCAGAGCTTGCCGAAGGGGTGGCTCCGTGGTGAAATGAGTCCACCGTTTATTTCCGTATTTACCGTTTCGGCCGTTTCAGCCGTTTTTCAAAAACGGTTCTCGGTGACCATCGCTGTTCCTGCCGTTCCTGGCTTCCTTATAAATCGCCTCTCCGTGGCTCTGTGGCTCTGTGGTGAATTGAAAAGTTCACACGCTGAATTTGATGTGCAGGATGTCGCCGGGTTTCACGACGTAGTCTTTCGGCTCTTGCCGCAAGAGGCCGTGGGCTTTGATTTCGCGTTCGCTGCCCAGGCGAATTAGATCGGAAGCGTGCATGACTTCGGCGCGAATGAAGCCGCGGGCCAGATCGGTGTGAATGTTTTCCGCAGCCTCAAGCGCAGTGCCTCCTTGCCGCAAGATCCACGTGCGCACTTCTTTTTCGCCGGCGGTGAAGTAGAGCATTTGGCCTGAGGCTTCCATGATTTGGCGGATCACGTGGTCGCGATCGACGCGCGCCAGCCCAAACTCTTGCTCGAACGCGTGGCGATCTTCGGGCGACATGGCGGCCAGATCCATTTCCAGACGCAGGGGGACGGCAAGCCAGGTGACTGCCCTCACCCCCCATCGACAAGCTCTGGGCAGGCCGGCTCTCTCCCGCAGGGGAGAGGGAGAAGATGCGTCGGGCTTGAGGTACTTGTCGGCCGGGTCGTCGTCGGCCAGGTTCACCAGCACCAGCTTGGGCTTTTCTGTGAGCAGCCGGAACGAGCGCGTGACCTTCCACTGCTCTGGCGATAGATTCGCCTCGCGAGCATGTTTGCCGCTTTCGAGCGTGGCCAGCAGAACTTTGAGCACCGCCAGTTCGTGCTCCTCGAGCTCGCGCTGATCTTTGGGCCGCGGCTTCTTGAGCGATTCTTCGAGCCGCGTAACACGGCCGGAGACAATTTCCAAATCGGCCAGCAGCAAATCTTCCTCAAAGGCCGCGAGCTCGGCTTTGGGATCGGTCCCGCCGAACGCCGCTACGGTGAGCAGCAGACAGCCGGCCTCGCGCAGCACGGCCAAGCGCGCCGCGTTCCCTTCGTGGGTGCGCGAGACCCGGCGTGTCGACAATTTCGAGCGCGGCCAGCGTGATTTTCTTGGGATGGTAAATGGCGCATAGCGGCTCGACCCCGGGCTCGGGAATGGCCGCCATCGCGCTTTGCGACGCGTGGGCCAGGGCCGGGTCGGCCGCCACGCCCGTAAGCCATGCGAACAGAGTGCTTTTGCCCGAACCTTGATATCCGACGATACCGATTTTCATGGAAGCTCCGTGAGGGAAATTGATAAGGCGCGGCCGCCAAGCCAGTTGTAGCGAAGCAGGCTTGCGGCTGTCTAGGACGGCGCGACTTAGCTGCGTGTATCGATTGCGCCGTCTCAACAGTCACCAGGTCGGTGTGCGGTGGCCGCTACAGTTCGCAAATATGGTTGCGATTCCGTGGTGGGAATCGCCCGCAACGTTCGTATAAGCGGTGTGGCACGAGCCGGGCGGGATTTTTGACAGCCACACGGTCGATGAAGAGACGGGCCGGTGCGTTTCTAATCGAACGCGCTAGCAAAATGATCTCGGAGAAGGGAACAGTCCCATTTGGCTCCGAGGACGAGCGCAAAATTGGGATAGTCCCCGATCATTTTGCGCTAAGCTGTCGGAAACGAATGGCTGGAGGTAAGAAAATGTTGCGATCGTTGTTTTTGGGCGTGGGCATTTTCGTGCTGGTGCTGGGTTTAGAGTGTATGCTGATCGATCAGGCGGTGGTGCAAAACTTGCAAGATAGTGGAGCAGGCGTGATGGGCGCCTCGGCTGTGACGACCGTTACTCCGCCCGACTGGGTTCCCTGGACGTTGGCCTCGGCCGGGGCTGTGACGATTTTATATTCGTTCACGCTGCCGCAGAAGTTCAAAGGATGATGGCTGGGCGGGGGTGAGCGGGTGAAGAGGTGAACGCTGGCCGATAGCTGCCGCGTTCTGACCGCTGATCACTAGTAGCTGTAGCTCTTATCGGTGACGACGTCGCCGTCGCTGTTCCATTCCATCCAGTGGCCGATTGGCTTGCCGCGGTAGTAATTGTTGATGGCCCACGGCTTGCCGTCGTCGAACCAGTAAGTTACCTCGCCGTGCAACTGGTCGTGGTAGAATTCACCAGTGGCGCGCACCGCGCCGGAATCGTACCATTCGGTCCAAGGCCCTTCGCGACGGCCAGCTTTGTAAACGACTTCGAGCTGTTTGCGGCCGTTGTCGTGATAGACAATTTGCTTGCCGTCCATTTTGCCGTGCTCGTAGCGGCGCTCGGCGGCAAGCGTGTGCTCAGTGGTTTTCGGCTTATCTTCACTGGGAAGCAGATCGGGCAAATCGTGCCATTCGGTCCAGGCCCCTTCCTCCAGGCCGCCCGAGTACTGCCCCTGGGTTTTTAAGGCCCCGTCGGAAAACCACTCGTCGAATTTCCCCTCGGGGAGGCCGTCCTTGAAGTAAGCGTGGTAGGTCGGGCGGCCGTTGGCGAACCATTCCTGCGCTTCACCGTTCTTGCGATCGGCCGAGTAATTGATTTCGGAATACTTCTGTCCGCTGGGATACCAGCGCTGTTCGAGGCCGTCTTCCAGGCCGTTCTTAAAGTGCTTTACCAAGCGCGGGCGATTGCCGGGATACCACTCGTACCACGCGCCAACGGGCTCGTCGTTTTCGTATTGGGATTCCGAGATTTTCGAGCCCTCTTGCCACTCAATGACCGGGCCTTGCCTTTTGTTGTCGTGGTAGTTGATTTCCTTATCTTTTTGGCCCAAGTCGGTGTAGCTGGTCTCGAGGCCATCTTTCTTGCCGTGATGGTAGTTGCCCTCGATTTTCAATTTGCCGTCAGGATAGAACTCACGCCAGGGACCATCTTTCTCTCCCAGGCGGTAAGTCGTCTCGGCGATTTTGACGCCTTGCTCGTTGAACTGAGTTTCGGCGCCATGCGGCACAAGTTGGCCGCGGAGATCTTCGGCCATTTCGCGGTGCAGCTTAACGGTGCCATTGGGCCACTTTTCTTCGACCACTTTCGATTGCGGCTGCGCCGTGGCGACCGCGGAGAACAGGGCGGCAATTAGCAGGAAAGAATGTAGCACAGGCGGGCTCTCGACGGCGCTTTGGGGGCGATAGTTGGTATATTGTCAGTATAGTTCATGCCGCAGAAACGGCACCGATGGAACTGCCGGATGTGACGCGGCCTAGAAGCTCGACATTTGCCCTTGGTACGCCGGTACGATATCGCCGGTTCGAGATTCTGACTGTAGGCTATTTTCCGCCGCGCAGTGCATCGAAATATTGCTGCACCTGGTCGCGCTGGCTGCGGGGGAGCTTTTGACCAGCCAGTGGATCGGCCGCATCTTGCCGCGCACTATCCATTTGAGTCTTGATTTCCTCGATCGCCTGTCCTTTGGCATTTGGGCCGTTTGTAAATCCTGCGACCACCTTGCCGCTGGGGTCGGGATCTTGATGCAACTGCGCGTCGTAGGTTTTTGCGTCGATCGGCGACGGGCGAGCGCCGGCGCCCCCTTGCTGGTCGCCTGCCTGCTGACCGCCGGGGACAGACGTTTGGCTTTGCTTGCCGCCGCTGCCCTCGCCAGGCTTATTGCACATGGCCAATTTCGCATCTGCTATGTCGTTTAGCGCCGCCTTGAGCGCTTCCGCTTCCTTCGCTCGCGCATCGCACAGCGCCAGTTCGGTCGCCATGTCGTTTAGGCACGTTTGCGCTTCGGCGGTTTTTCCTTCTTTCATGCAATTGGAGCAGGCACCAGCGCGCCGGCGAGTTTCTTTAGCGCGTCGAGATTCGTGCTGTGCGGATCGAGCTTGGCCAGCTCGCCTTCCAAGCGTTCCATTGCCTCTTTGTTGCCGGCCATGGTTGCTTGCGCGAGTTGTTTCTGGATTGTGTCAGTTGCTTTTTGATGTGCCTGGGCGAGCTTTTCCAAAGCTGCCTTGAGTGAGTCGATCTGACCGGTTAGTTGTTGCAATTGGTCGGGGCTAAGATCGCCCGAGGAAAGCTGCTCTTGTAGTCTGGCCAGCTCTTTCAGCGCGCTTTCAAAATTGCCGCTGGCGAGATCCTTAGCGAATTTTTCGGCCGGACCAGGAGAAAGATTTTTGAGCGGAGAGAGTTCCTGCTTGAGCCGGTCGATATCGCCCAGTTCCGCTTGGCGGTTCTCGAGGTCTTTGGCAATGTCGTTTAGTTTCGCAAGAACTTGATGAGAATCTGCATCGTTTTTTTTGGCCAACTCGCGCGTGGCATCTTCGAGTTGTTTCAAAAGGTCAGCGGCCTTCTGCAACCCCTGCCGGTCGGCCTCTTTTCGGTGTTCTTCGGATTTGGCTTGCAGCGGGAGAATGGCCTCGCTGATTGGTCTCGCCGCGCCCGGAGGAGTGAAGGTGGGAGTGACCGTTGGCGAAGAAGCAGCCGGGTCGGCCACCAGACAAAGCGCGAAGATAACGGCAAGCGGCGCAAAGATTATGGCCGCACGCCGCGGAACGGCAACAGAAAACTGCTCTCCCATTGAAAGCCGCTTGAGCCGCTCGATGGCGTCGTCGGTCAATGCTCGACCACAAGATGAAACCATCTCTTCGGGAGTTAGCGCCAGAGCACTCGAGATGCGTTCCTTCAGACCAAAACGTCGATCGACTTCCAGCGCCGCGGCTAAATCGGAACGCGAATGTGCCCAAGTCCAAGCTAATGCCGCTATCAATCCCGCGGCCGTCGATCCCAGCAGCCAGTAAACCCCCCAATGCCAACCATCGATGCCGGAAAGGAAAGCCTTTTGCATCGCGATCGCAACCGCAGCCACGATCGTGCTGACCAGCCAGCACCAAGCAACATTTCCTAGAAAGGCTTGCAGTGCCAGCCGGCGGCGGGCCTTGGCAATTTGTCGGTTTAATTGCTGCATGGTTGGCCGCGGAAGCGGTGTTAAATCGAACTGCGATGTTGTATCTTCAAGAAGTCAGACGCCGCCTCGAAGCTGTTAGTTTCATTATACGACTCCGTACAATACTCGTCGAATTGCGGCTGACATGACGAAATGTTTGAACTGTTGGCAAAAGTTGTTTACCATTGCCAAGCGGCTGAGAGATACCGGGGGAATAACAAAGGTCTGGCTTTCAGCCCGACTTTCTCTGGATGCTGGTCTGTTTTAGCCATGTATCTCCACCGGGTGTGAATATTTGCATCAAAAAAAGCACTGGTTCACCGTCGACGATCATGACCAATAAGTTCTATTTGTATCTTTCTGCGGCGGCGTTCATTTGCCTTGCGGCGAGCGAGAATGCGCGTGCTGAACGGCCCTACGGCATTGACCAGCGCGTGCCAATCGGTCCCTTCGTCGACGGTCATCTGCCGGCTAAGGCGATTGTGCAGACCGGCAAGTGGGCGGCCGTCGAAGCGTTTCCAAAGCTCACCTTTGACGACCCGACTGTGTTCGTTGCGGAGCCCAGAAGCAATCGGCTCTATGTTGGGGGCCGTCAGGGAACGATTTTTTGGTTTGAAAACGATCCGAACACGAGCGAAAAGCATGAATTCCTCGATCTGACCGACGTGACCCAAGGCTGGGACGATTGCGGCTTGCTGGGCATTGCCTTTCATCCCGAGTTTGGCCAGCCCGAATCTCCCAACCGCGGCTACGTTTATGTGTGGTATCAATATTCGCCGCACCCAATCGTCGGGCCGAAGCGCCCGCCGGTGAACACGCCGGCCTACAACCGGCTGTCGCGTTTTACTGTTCCCGATGGTTCCCACGCGGCCGACCGCAATTCCGAACAAGTGCTCATCAACCAACTCGACCACAATGTGTGGCACAATGGCGGCGGCATGTTTTTCGGTCCTGACAAATACTTGTACTTGAGTCTCGGCGACGAAGGGGGAGTGTACGACCAATTCAAGAACTCGCAAACCATCAGCCGCCGATTATTTTCGGGCGCGGTGCGGATCGATGTCGATTGCGATGCCACGCGAAGTCACCCCATTCGCCGGCAACCCCAACCTGAAGAGAAATTGCCCGACGGTTACAGTGAAAACAGCTACACCGCCCATTACTACATTCCCAACGATAATCCGTTTCTCGATGAAAAGGGGGGCTTGCTGGAAGAGTTCTACGCTCTAGGTCTGCGCAACCCGCACCGCATGACGCTCGACCCGCCGACGGGGCGCATTTGGGTTGGCGATGTGGGCCAAGACAAATGGGAAGAAGTCGATGTGCTCAAGCGCGGCGGTAATTATCAGTGGGCGTACATCGAGGCCTTCCATCCGTGCGTGGTCAACGGAGTCGAGCGCGAGAAACCGCCGGCCGACAAATATATTGGCATTGAAACACCGCCAATTTACGAATATGCCCACGGCATGGAAGGCAACTGCGTCATTGGGGGTTACGTGTATCGCGGGAAGAAATTCGCCGAACTCGAAGGCAGATACGTTTTCGGCGACAACGGCTCGGGGCGCATTTGGGCGCTCGACTGGGACGGAACCAACAAACCCACGATCGAATTCCTGTGCCACACTCTACCTGGCGCAAGTTACAGCGGCATTTCGAGCTTTGGCATCGATCGCGACAACGAAATCTACATCTGCAAGATGGGGCGGCCGTCGAAAATTCGTAAGTTCGCGCATGGCTGATTTGGAGGCAGCGGCGAAAAACGACGCCGTGAAGGAAAGCGATTCAGCGAGTGCGAACACGACGAAACCCGACAACGGTTCAAAGTCCGACGATAAGCCTGCCGCCACTAAGTCGGTCAACATCACCGTTGCTACTCCAGTGCGGCTTTCATGGCTGGGCGTTTTCACGGATCTGGAAAAAATGACGCCTATGTCGGGTTTTGTTCCCTACGACGTGAATTCGCCGCTATGGTCGGATGGGGCGATTAAACAGCGCTGGATTGCGGTGCCCACCGACAAGCAAATCAAATTCACCCCCACCGGCTCGTGGTCGTTTCCCGACGGCACTGTTTTCATGAAACATTTCGATCTGGTAATCGATGAGACCACGGGCGAGCGCCGGAGGCTGGAAACGCGGTTTCTCGTGCGGCAGGAGGGAGGCGGCGTGTACGGCGTGACCTACAAATGGCGCCGCGACAAATCGGAAGCCGATATGGTTTCGCAACCGCAAACCGAAAAGATCCAAATCAAAACCGCCGACGGCGTGCGCGAGCAAACCTGGTATTTTCCCAGCCCCATGGATTGCCTGGTGTGCCACAACACCAATGGCGGCGATGTGCTGGGCGTGAACGCGCGGCAACTCAATGGCGATTTCAAATACCCAGCCCGCGACTCAGCATCGGCCGACGACTGCGTAACCGATAATCAACTGCGCACGTGGAACCACCTCGGGCTATTCAACTCGCCGCTCGATGAATCTAGTCTTAGTACGATTCCCGCGCTGGTGCGTGTCGACGACAAAACCGCCTCGCTTGAAGCCCGCGCCCGGTCGTACCTCGATGCCAATTGCGCAGTGCCATCGGCCCAATGGCGCGACCGGCTACTTCGATGCGCGCTACGAAACTTCTCTCAAAGAACAAGGCCTAATCAACGGCCGTGTGGCCAAAAAGCTCGATGATCCCGATCCTGTAGTTGTGTGCCCGGGCGATTCAGCGAAATCGATGCTCTGCCGGCGCATTGATCACATAGGGGAATTTCAAATGCCCCCGCTAGCGCGGAATGTGGTTGATGAAACGGCGCTTGCGACTTTGCGAGAATGGATCAACAATCTGCCGGCTGAGCAAAAATAATATAGACAACAATAAAATAGTCAATGCGTCTTACAATCGCCCTTCGCCGTGCCGTCTGCTTGTTGGCTAGTTGGATCTTGTTTGCCAGCCTCGCGAAGGCGGCCGATCTCGATTCAACCCCTAGCGCCACACTACCGAAGAACGCAACGCTGGTTTATGTCGGCACTTTCACCGGCGAAAAAGGGAAGGGCAAAGGTATTTACGTTTACCGGCTGCAGACCGAAAATCTCGATGTTTCGCAAAACATAACGCTCGCGCCGCTGGGCCTGGCTGCCGAAACCCCGAGCCCTTCGTTCATTGTGCTCGACCCGAAGCGCCGCTTGCTGTTTGCCGCAAATGAAGTCGACGAATACGAAGGCAAACCGGCCGGCGCCGTGAGCGCGTTTTCGATCGATCCCGCCACGGGCAAATTGACGCTTATCAACGAGCAATCATCGCGTGGCCCGGGGCCATGTCACTTAGTGCTCGACAAAGAAGGCAAGAACCTGCTCGTGGCCAATTACAAAGGGGGCAGCGTGGCGGTTTTACCAGTCGCCGCTGATGGCCATCTTGGCGAAGCAACGGATTTCATCCAGCACGAGGGCAAGAGCGTCAATCCCGAACGCCAGACGGGCCCGCACGCACATTGCGTTACGCTGAGCCCCGACAATCGCTTCGCGTTTGTGTGCGATTTAGGGCTCGATAAAGTGATGGTCTATCAGTTCGACGCCGAGCATGGAAAGCTTACGCCTGCCGATCCGCCGTTCGGGGCGCTCAAGCCCGGCGCCGGTCCGCGCCACATGGTCTTCCGCCCCGATGGGAAGTTCGCCTACGTCATCAACGAACTCGATTCAACGATCACCGGCTTTGCCTATGAGCCGAAGACGGGCGGGCTCAAAGAACTGCAAACCATATCGACGCTGCCGCACTACTACGACGGCCCGAACGCCACTGCCGAAATTGGCATGCACCCCACCGGCAAATGGCTCTATGCCTCGAATCGCGGCCATAATAGCGTCATTTTGTTTACCATCGATCCCGCAGACGGAACTTTGACCTACGTCGAAGAGCAAGGCACCGGGGGAAAAACTCCACGGCAATTTGGCATCGATCCCTCGGCCAAGCACTTGGCGATCGGCAATCAAGATTCCGACACGCTTTTGGTTTGTCGAATTGATGCGGAAAATGGTAGATTAAAGCCCTCGGGAGTGTTCGCCGAATGTCCTTCCCCCGCCTGCGTGCAGTTTTTGCCCCCGCCATCCGGCCGCTGAATCGCCATGAAGCCTTTTATATTGGTCGTGTGCGCGCTTTGTTTTATCGCGCCGCATTTCACATTCGGCGCTGAAACCGCGCAGAACGACGCGGGAAAATCTGCCGCGCAGCCCGGCGCCACGGCGCCCGCGATCGCCTCAAACACCAATACGAGCGATTTACACTCGGGACCCGAAATTCGCCTCTGGCCAGGCGGTGCGCCAGGATCCGAAGGGCAGACTGCGGCGGAAGTCGCGACGGTCGGAGCCGACGGAGTTCGCCGCGTGTCGAGCATTCATTTTCCATCGCTTATTGCGCACTTGCCGGCGAAAGAAAATGCCAATGGTGCTGCGGTCATCATTCTTCCCGGCGGCAGTCACAAATATCTTTCGATTGATAATGAAGGCAATTTGCCGGCCGAATGGCTGAGTAAACACGGCGTGGCCGCGTTTGTTTTGAAATATCGGCTCTCGCGCGACACGAACTCGCCGTACAAGATGGATGATTCGATCGCCGATGCTCAGCGCGCCTGCGTCTTGTGCGTGCCCGCGCCAAAGTGTGGAACATCGATCCGGCGCGAGTCGGGATACTCGGTTTTTCGGCTGGTGGTGAAATCGCCAGCTATGCATCCGAGAAATTCGACGCTGGCAATGCCGATTCGACCGACCCAATCGAAAGCGAAAGTTGCCGTCCTGCATTTCAAGCGCTAATCTACGGCGGCACCGTGAAGAAGGAAGTTGAAATCCCCAAGGACTCGCCTCCAGCGTTCATCTGTTTGGCTGTGGACGACAAAGGGAAAATCGACATTGACCTCGATTTGTTCCAGCGGCTTCGCGCCGCCGGGGTGAACGCTGAATTGCACATCTATTCGGCCGGCGGTCATGGCTTTGGCATGCGCAATCGGCCGCTGGCCATTACTGGCTGGCCCGATCGGTTCTATGAATGGATGGGGGATAAGGGGTTTTTGAAATCGCAAGCTGCGGAATGATTGATTTCAGGCGTTAAAATGCAGGATTCTGATGGCTGCGGCTGGATGCCTGACTCTCAGTAGGATATTGAATCAAAATCAATTAAACTAAGCTCAAACCGTCGCACCTCGGGGGAAGGTCGATGCAGGCGCGGACCGCACTATTTGCGCTGCTACTAATTGTCGCCGCGGTCGCTCTTCGCGCCGACACGCCCGACCCGCCGCCGGCCGACTACGGAGCGGCTCCTCAGGCTTCTGATTCAGGCACTTCAGGCGATCAGGATCATGCCATGCCGGCGAACGGGGATTCCGCCGAGCTGGACCATCAATTCACGGCAACAGTTCGGCCATTTCTGGAAGCGTATTGCGTCAAGTGCCATAGCGGCGAAAAGCCAAAGGGCGAATTCGATTTGAAGCCGTTTCTCGAGCCTGTCGGCCGTGCTGGCCGATCAGCCGCGGTGGAAAATCGTGCTCGAAAAGCTGACGGCCAAGGAAATGCCGCCTGAAGAAGCAAAGAACAAGCCCAGCGACGAAGCGCGTCAACAAGTGATCGACTGGATCGCCGCCATGCGCGCGGACCAATTGCGCAAAACCGCCGGCGATCCCGGCGTCGTTCTTGCCCGCCGGCTCAGCAACGCGGAATACAACTACACGATTCGCGATCTGACCGGCGTAGACATGCGGCCGGCGCGCGAATTTCCGGTCGATCCCACCAACCCGGCAGGCTTCGACAATTCGGGCGAATCGCTGGCCATGTCACCGGCGCTGCTAACGAAATATCTTAAGGCCGCTCGCGAAGTGGCCGATCATCTTGTTTTCAAACCGAACGGCCTCGCCTTTGCTCCCTACCCGATGCTGGTGGAGACCGATCGCGACAAATACTGCGTGCAGCAGATTGTCGATTTCTATCATCGGCAAGATACCGACTACGCACACTATTTTCTCGCTGCTTGGCGATACAAAAACCGCGCCGCGCTCGGGGAGCCAACCGCAACGTTGGAGATGGTTGCAGCAGAAGCGAAAGTCAGCTCGAAATATTTGTCGAAAATTTGGTTGATTCTTGAAGACACTAAAGAAAAGATTGGGCCGCTGGCCAGGCTGCAAGATATGTGGGGTGCGTTGCCGCAGGCCACGAGCGCCCAGCAAAGCGCCGCTGTCGATCAGGCTCGCGCCGGCTGCGAACAAATGCGCGATTTTGTCGTTGGGCTGCGCAAAAAAGTCGAGCCGCGTTTTCCCAACATTGTCGCGGGCAAATTCGGCGCGACGAGCCAACCGCTTTTGATGTGGAAAAATCGCCAATATGCCAGCCACCGCATGACGTTCGATCGCGACGCGCTGCAAGTTGGCGGTGAGCCTGAAAAGGTCGCAAAGATCGATGATCCCACCGTCGAGCCGGGGGCCGAAAATGAATTCGGCCCCGGTCACACGCAGCCGGTGAAGAACGGGCGCGGCGATCCCGATTTGGCCGTTCCCGCTGGGAAGCGCGCCGAGTTTGAAGCGGCATTTGCGAAGTTCTGCGAAGTTTTTCCCGATGCGTTTTATGTTGAGGAGCGCGGCCGCAATTATTTCGACAAGACTAAAGACCGCGGTCGGTTGCTCAGCGCCGGTTTCCATAATGTGATGGGCTACTTCCGCGACGATCAGCCGCTTTACCAACTGGTCCTTGATGAAAAACAGCAGCATCAATTGGATGAAATGTGGCGCGAGCTCGATTACGTTGCCTCGGCTTGTTCGCGCACCTACGTACAATTTTGTTTGAACGAAGCCAGCCGTGCGCTCAATCTGGACAAAGCCGACAAGCCCGAGGCGGGGAAATTGGCGGCCAATGAAACTAGCGCGGCAGAGAAAGCCGATGGCGATAACTCAATCAAAGAGCCGCCGGCCGACGACGATAAAGGCCTTACTTCAGAAGCCCGCATCATGCGGCTCAAGCAAGTGTATCTCGAGCGTGCCGCGGGCAACGAAATCGCCACGCAAGCAGTCGAAGACCATTTCAAAATGGTCAACGACACGCTGCGCTGGGTCGAGCAAACCAAATTGGAAGCAGAACCTATTCATTTGAACGCACTGCTGGAATTCGCCGCCCGCGCTTACCGCCGCCCGCTTACGCAGCCAGAGCGCGATGATTTACTCGCGTTTTATCACACTCGCCGCGATAAAGACGGAGCCGATCACGAATCGGCCCTGCGCGATTGCTTTGTAAGCGTGCTTTTGTCACCCGACTTCTGCTACCGCATCGATCTGGTGGGCGATGGCTACGGCGCTGGGCCGCTTTCTGATTATGCGCTGGCCAGCCGCTTGAGCTATTTTCTTTGGGCCAGCATGCCCGACGACGAGCTTCTGGCACACGCCGCGGCAGGCGATTTGCACCAGCCCGCAACGCTCGTCGCACAGGCTCGCCGCATGCTGAAAGACTCGCGCGTGCGCGGCTTGGCAACCGAATTCGGGGCCAATTGGCTCGATTTTCGCCGCTTTGAAGAGCTCAACACCGTCGATCGCGAGCGCTTCGGCACATTTACCGACGAGCTGCGCGAAGCGATGTTCGAGGAACCGATCCGCTTCATGCTGGATGTGTTCCAGAAAAATCGCTCGGTGCTCGATTTCCTTTACGCCAACGACACGTTCGTGAATCCGATTCTCGCCATACATTACGGTATGCCTCCGTTAGATGCCGGCGCCGACGAATGGGTGCGAGTCGAAGACGCCGAACAACTACGGTCGCGGCGGCATTTTACCGATGGCCGTGTTTCTCACGAAAAACGCCCCTGGCCTGCGGACCAGCCCCGTCAAGCGCGGCTACTGGGTCGTGCGCGCAGTGCTCGGCGAACGCATTCCGCCCCCGCCCGCGGCCGTGCCGGAGCTGCCGCGCGACGAAGCCAAGCTCGATTTGCCGCTTCGCGACAAGCTGGCTGCGCACCGGGCCGACCCGAGCTGCGCCGCCTGCCACTCGCGCTTCGATGCGATGGGATTGGTGTTTGAAGGTTTCGGCCCAATTGGCGAAAAACGAAGCGCCGATCTGGCCGGCCGTCCGATTGACGACCGTGCCACGTTCCCCGGCGGCGGCGAAGGATCAGGTGTTTCGGGCTTGCGCGATTACATTCGCGAGCGCCGGCAAAACGATTTCTGTGGAGAACCTCTAGCCGCAAGTTGCTGGCTTACGCACTCAACCGCAGCCTGATCATGTCGGACGACGAACTGATCGAGAAAATGCGCGACAAGCTCGCTCAAGACGAATACCGCTTCGACAATTTAGTGGTGAGTATTGTCACCAGCCCTCAGTTTCTCAATCACCGCGGCCAAGATTCGACCGCCCAAAGGTGAACGCCATGAAACCGATTCAAACCAATGCCACGAAAGTCGCTATTAAGCGCCACGGCGTCGGCCGCCGCGTTTTCTTAAAAGGAGTCGGCGTTACCATGGCCTTGCCGTGGTTGGAGTCGCTGCCAGTTTGGGGCGCCACGACCGAGAGCGCGTCTGCGGCCGCAACCGAGCAACCGCAACTGAAACGGCGGCCGGCGGCGGCGCAATGACGGCCGCGGGCTTTCCCAAGCGCTTCTCCGTGATGTTCATGGGCAACGGCATCAACGGCAATCATTGGTGGGCCAAAGGGTCGGGCGAGAAAATGGAATTGGGCAAAACGCTTGAGCCGCTGGCGCCGGTGAAGACAAAAATCAACGTCATCAACGGGCTGTTCAACAAGCCTGCGGTCGGACAGGGAATTCATCCCGGGCCAAACCGGCAATTTGCTCTCGGGCGTGCCCATTCAACACGGCGCGATCATTCACGGCGGCATCAGCATGGATCAGGTGCTGGCCAACCGCGTCGGCCAGGAAACGCTCCAGCCCAGCATCGTGCTGGCCTGCGAACAGCCGATGACCGGCTACCACGAAACCAATTTCTCAATGGCCTACAGCTCGCACATTTCGTGGCAAAGCCCCGACTCGCCGGTGCCCAACGAAGTTTATCCGTCGCTGGCGTTCGATAGCCTGTTCGAAAACCGCGGCAGCCTGCGCAACCAGAGCGTGCTCGATCGCGTCAAAGACCGCGCCGCCGAACTGAGCACGAAAATTAGCAAAACCGATCAAGGCAAGCTCGACGAATATCTCACCAGCGTGCGCGAAGTGGAACGCAACATCGAGCGCATGCGGGCCGACAAAGACAAAGCCGACCAGCGCGCCGACGATAAGGGCAAACCCGTGTTCACCATGGATCGCCCCGAGAACGGCTTGCCCGAAGATTTGCGCGAACACACGCGGCTGATGTGCGATATTGTTGCGCTGGCGTTTCAAACCGATAAAACGCGCATGGCCTCGCTGCTGTTGGCGCGCGATTTATCGTCGCTCTACTATCCATTTCTCGACGTGCGCGAAGGGCACCATTCGGCTTCGCACAACGATCTCTCCGACGGTTACGAACGCATTTCGCGTTTCCATCTGAGCCAGCTCGCGTATCTGGCCAGGAAGCTCGACGCCATGCCCGAAGGCGAAGGCTCGGTGCTCGACAACTGCTGCCTGATGTGGCTGTCGAACATGTGGGCGGGCTGGAAGCACGACAATATGAAAGTGCCGATGGTGCTCGTCGGCGGCTTGGGGGTGCGCTCGAAAACCGGCCGTACGCTCGACTATCTGAACGCCGGGGACGACAACCGCAAGCTGTGCAGCCTGTATCTTTCGATCATGGACCGCATGGGCGTGCAACTGGACCATTTCGGCGATGCCGAAACGCGTTTAGCCGGACTATAATTTGGGTGCCAATGCGGTCGCCGCCAATCAATCCTGGGACCATGGCACCGCTACCTTCTACCGCGTTCGGGGTTAAATGTTGATCATTCTGTAGCTTTTCCCTCGTTTTGATCCACCTGTTCCAGTGCTGCCGTGCAACTCCTGCGCCTCAATATTCAAATTGCCATGAAACGCGCCCGATTCGCTGTGTCCATCGTCGCCGTCGCAATTATGGCCGCAATTGCTTATGTCGCAGTCGGTAAGACAAGCGATCCCTCGCCCGCCGCGGCACCAACTTCCGAAAGCCAATGGGTTCATCTTGGGCCTGACGGCAAGCTCGTCTATAAAACGACCGCGTCCGGCGATCGCATCATGGATTTTTCGTTCGCTGGCTACATGGGTGGGGGCGTGGCGCTTCCCAACGTGCCGGTGAAAAAAATCGTTGCACCTTCATCCGATGGCAGCGATACCACCAAAGATGATACAGCCGCCATTCAAGCCGCCATCGACGAAGTCGCTGCGCTGCCGCTGAACGACGGCTTCCGCGGCGCAGTTCTGCTGGAGCCCGGCATTTTCGTCTGCTCGCAAACCATTCGCATTCCGGCGAGCGGCGTGGTGCTGCGCGGCAGCGGCTGCGGTCCTGGAAACATTCTCGACGCACGCCTGAGTGCTGAATCCACAGGTGCATCGGAGGCCGCCGCGAACACCAACACGTCCGATAGCCCCAAATCAGCTGCCACTCAAATCACCACGATCAAGCTCGTCGGCCGACCGCATTTGGGTATTTCCATCGGCAATCGCCGCGGCCGCATGGGTGGCGGAGGTGATGCCGGCGGTATGCGCCGCAATCGTCCCGCGAATGCCGACGATATGCCCAGCCAACCGTCGGCCGAAAGCCAATCGGCCCGCGCCGCCTCCCCCGATTTTAAACCTTTCGAAACAACCGTTGCCGAAAAGTACGTTCCCTCAGGCACCAGCACCTTCCAAGTGGCCGACGCCAAAGGCCTCGCCATCGGAGATTGGATCGCCATCGATCATCCCGTTACCGACGCCTGGATCAAATTCATGCACATGGACGACCTGGTGCGCGACGGCCGCCCGCAAACTTGGATTCGCCCCGGGCGCGGCATTTCCGCCGAGCGCAAAATTTCCGCCATCTCCGGCAACACGATCACGATCGATGTGCCCCTTTCCGATTCGTACGATGCCAACTATTTAAGTCCGCCCGGCGTCGCCGTTAGTAAAATTCCGCCCCCGTCGCGCATCACGCAGTCGGGAATCGAAAACTTGCACATCGCCTGCCCCGAGCAGGCAATCAATCACACCCAAGCGCATTATCAAGCCATGCGCATCAGTGGCGAGGATTGCTGGGCGAAGTACGTGGTGTGCGACGAAACCATGAACAGCGTCGGCATCAGTGGCCGGCGGATTACGCTCTTGCGTGTGGCCGTGAATCGCAAGGCCGAGCACCAAGGCGCTTCGAAACCAGCCGAATTTGCTCCCAACGGCACTCAGGTTCTGCTCGACCGTTGCTCGGTTGCAGGAGACAATGTTTGGTTCATCGCCACTGGCGCGGGCGTTTCAGGGCCCATCGTAATCCTAAATTGCACCTTCCGCGGCCACAGTGATGCCGAATCGCACCAGCGGTGGTCCACCGGTGTTTTGTACGACAACTGCCAAGTGCCCGATGGCGGAATCACGCTGCGCAATCGCGGCTCGATGGGCTCGGGTCACGGCTGGACCATGGGTTGGGGCGTGGTCTGGAATTGTGCTGCGAAAGATTACATCATCCAAAATCCCCCCGGCGCAGCCAACTGGCTCATCGGTTCCGCCGGCCGCGACATGCTTGCGCCGCGTCCCTTCGGCAGCGGCCCCGATTTGCCGGAAGGCATCGTCGATTCGCACGATAAATCGGTCGCGCCGCAAAGCTTGTATCTCACGCAACTGGCCCAGCGCCTCGGCCCGCAAGCCGTTAAAAACATCGGCTATTAGTTGGCATTTGTTTTGCCACTGTCTCGCTCCTTGACGGCTGCGCTACACTTACCTCGGTGTGAGCGCTGATTGATCCTCGCCGCATACTGATGCGCAAGTCGCGCAAAGGAGTTTGTCATGTCGCGCATTGTCCGCTTTCATCAAACCGGCGGTCCCGAAGTTCTTAAAATCGAAAATGTCGAGATGGCTGCCCCGAAGGCCGGCGAAGTTCGCATCGCCGTCAAGTCGCTCGGGCTCAATCGCGCTGAATCGATGTTTCGCCTCGGCCAATATCTTGAGCCGCCTCAATTTCCAGGCGCATCGGTTACGAAGCGGCCGGCACGGTCGAGTCGGTCGGTCCCGGCGTTACGGGTTTTCGTCCCGGCGACGCCGTCAGCACTATTCCGGCGTTCTCGATGAATGAATACGGCGTCTATGGCGATTTGGTGAACGTTCCCGTCCACGCCGTGGCCAAACATCCGCCGAATTTATCGTGGACCGAAGCCGCCGCCATTTGGATGCAATATCTCACGGCGTACGGGGCGCTTGTGGATATCGCCAAGCTCACTTCCGGCGATACCCTGCTGATTCCTGCGGCCTCCAGCAGCGTCGGCCTCGCGGCCATACAAATCGCCAACCTCGTCGGCGCAACACCCGTGGCGCTCATGCGCAAGAGCAACAAGTGCGCCGAACTCATGAAGCTCGGCGCGATGCACGTTATTGCTACCGCCGAGCAAGATCTCGTCGCCGAAGCCAACAAGCTCACCGGCGGCAATGGTGCTCGTGTCGTGTTCGATCCGGTCGCTGGCCCGACGCTTGCCAAGCTCGCCGCCGCCACGGCTCCGCACGGAATCATTATTGAATACGGCGCGCTCAGCCCAGAGCCCACCCCCTATCCGCTCTTCGAAGTGCTCGGCAGGTTTCTCACGATCCGCGGCTATGTGCTTTTCGAAATCACAAGCGTTCCCGCACGGCTCGAAGCCGGCAAGAAGTTCGTAGTCGATGGCCTCGCCTCGGGCCAGCTCAAGCCGATCATCGCCAAAACGTTTCCGCTGGAAAACATCGTCGAGGCCCACCGCTACCTGGAATCGAACCAGCAGATCGGGAAGATCGTTGTTACAGTTTGACCGCTGGGTGGCACGCCGCTATTTGGCCGTTAGCCAAATTTCCCGCTCGCTCACCCTCCTACCACTTCCAATTCCACCGGTACATTATTCCGTGTCGCGTGGGAATACGGACAGATCTTCTCGTGCGCTTCTTTCGCCAAAGCCGCCAACTCGCTTTGAGGGAGCGATTTGTCTTCCACGTGCATCTTCACAGCCAATCCAAAACCGCCCCCGTCGCGTGGTCCAATCGAAACCGAGCAGGTAATCTTCGCGCTTGAGGCGCTTTTCTTCTGCTGCTTCGCGACAAAATCGAGCGCGCCCCCGAAGCAGGCCGCGTATCCGGCCGCGAACAAATGCTCGGGCGTCGCCGTTCCCGGTTTCCCCGGCCCCCCCATCGCCTTAGGCACCGACAAATCGGCCTTGATAATTCCGTCTTCCGATTCCGTATGCCCATTGCGCCCACCAACCGCAGATGCCGTTATTGTTACAAGTGGTTTGATATGATCCATGCTTTTGGTTCCTTACGTAGTTGGCCGCGCTGAATACACAATGTGCATGCCCGATCCTGACCAGGCGTATTTTCCGATTGTCGTGCTAAATCGCAAGCCATCGGTCGCAATTTAATCTGCATTCAGTTGTCGAAATTGCTTCTGCCTGCAGCGCCCAAATTCCTGATTCATCTCCAGTCTGCGCGGTTTCGGTGAGGGCGCGCTGGGTGGCGGTAATTGGCTTGGTCCGGTGAGGGTTCGAGTTTATCAAGCATCCGCTGGCCGATGGAGAAGACGCCGCATGCATGCTCCCGCGTATTGGTGCACCAATGGGAAGGACAATAGTCGCGTTGGGCCTGGAAGCCCACGCCAATCAACAGCAGGTAGGCCAAGGCCAGGATCAGCAGCAAACGATCAAACCGCTGGGCTTTCCGAATTTGGATGTTTCCGAGGGCAAAGCCCTTGCTGATTGCATTGAGCCGGTTACCGAATCATGCAGTATGTCATTACCGATGAAGGCCCAACTGACATCGGCAAATCAACGTTCAATCAGCGATAACGCAGTCGCCCATCGGCGTCGGCCTATGCAAAAGCATGCCATTCCAACGAGCGCAAGAATGAATGCCGCCGGCTCGGGCACCGGTTGCACGCCGCCTGCGCCAGCCAGTGGGATGGGGTTGGAGGCGTAGTAGTTGTAACCGGCTAAGAACAAGCCAAAGTCGGTGGAATCGACCGTGCCGCTGTAGTCGTAGTCTCCCACCGCCCAGCCCAGTGAGGCCGCCGTGCCCGGATCGTTGTAGCCGGCCAAAAACAGGCCGAAGTCGGTCGAATCGACCATGCCGTCCAGGTTCGAGTCGCCGATGTAGGTGTACTTGAACAACACCGAGTTCTGATCGACCGACGTGCCGGCGAACTGCGGCAGGCCGTTGGGATTGGTGGTGGGGCTGCCCGAGCCGTCGCTATAGAACAGCTCATCGGTGGCATCCCCTGCGCCGCCACCGGCCGTGCCGCTGCTATTATTGAGGATCACCGCCACGCTGGTGGGCACCCCCAGGTTATTAATGTCGTTGGCCACCGTGGAGCTGGTGATGCCGGGTTGGTCCCAGGCAAAGCCATCCAGGGCATTGGTGACTTGCGCCCGGGCTACCGTGTAGGCCGACACGGCGCTGGCATAGCTGGTGTTGGTAATCACCATCTTGCTACTGGTGATATCGAGCGTGCCGGTGGGGGCAACACCGCCGGCAATCGAGACGCTGGGCAACACAACAGGACCGGCTCCGGTGCCGGTTTGCAATTGGGCGGTGGCCATGCTGTTAATCGTCAATCCACCAGTGCCCAGGGCGTTGACGTGGCCGACAGCCAAGGTGCCTGCGCTAACAGTCGTTCCGCCGGTGTAGCTGTTGCTGCCGGTCAAGGCGAGCGTACCAGTACCGCTCTTAGTGAGCGTTGCCCCGGCGCCACTCAAAGTACCCGAGTAGGTCGTGTTGAAGTTGTTGGGGCCGACCGTCAGTGCAACCGCGGCACCAACTGTGTTGGTCAAAGCCAAGCTCTGAGCGCCGCTCAAACCGCCAAAGGTTGCATTGGTCAGCGAGCCAAAACTCGTGGCGCCGCCTTGATTGTTGTAGTTCAAGGTGCTGTCTTGCAGAGCAAGCGCGTTACCTAGCAGCAACGTGCCGCCAGTAATTGTCGTGTTACCGCTAAAAGTGTTTGCGCCCGAAACCGTCACCGTATCGACCCCGTACTTTGTAATTCCATAGGATCCGCCAATTTCGCTGATCGTCCCCAATAAGTTAAGCGGGAAGTTGCTGGCCGGTGCTTGTCCGGCGGGGCCATTGGTGGGACCGACAAAAATATTGCCTTCTAAGTACATGTTGCCGTTGACATTGGCAGCAGTACCGTTGGCGCTGCCAAGAGTGTTATTGCCGAGGAAATATTGATCCCAATTAAACCTTCCGACACCGGTCTGATAAAACTCCGCATTGATGCCGGGTTCGTATCTGATCGATCCGGTTCCGGACGTGGATGATGTGGTTTGGAACGAGAACAGACCTAGGGTAACATCGATACTGCCGCCACCGGTCAATGTGCCGCCGACCAGGGTGAACTGATTCGTACCGGTTTTTGTAAGGGTGTGACCGCCCAAATCGAGCACAGGTGTGCCGCCGCGAATATCGAAGCGACCGGTGCCGCCTACCGAAGCATCAGCAGTCAGAGTAACCTTTTGGAAGGCGTTATTTTGGGGCGAAGTGCTGCTATTAATCAGTGCACCAACACCTCCGGCGCCGGTGCCAGAAATATTGAACTGCTTCGCGCCGAAATTCACATTATTTGCAGTTGCGTTCCCGCCAATATCGAACGTGCCGCCGGCGATGTTCACCACGCCGCTGGTAAGCGAGCCCAGCGAAGCGTTGTTGGTGGCAATAAGGGTGCCATTGGTAATAGAGGTGTTGCCGGTATACGTGTTCGTCGCCGACAGTGTCACTGATCCGGTTCCGATTTGGCTGACACCAACCGCGCCGCCAATCGTGTTGGCGAACGAGAACGTATCGGAGCGGTTAAAGGCCAACACGCCGCCGGTGCCGGAAATGGCAGCAGAGTTGAGCAAGCCCGTCGCACCACCGTTGCCCAACTGCAACGTGCCGCCGTTGATCGTCGTCGGTCCGACGTTGGTCATGGTGCTGGTCAGAATTGTCGTTCCCGGTCCGGTTTCGACGATGTTGCCGCCGCCTGAAATCACGCCGTTGTACGTGAGAGTATTTGAGCGAGCGAAATTGACCGTGCCGTCAACTTGCATGTCGCCTGCGACGGCGCCTGCCGCCGTGTTATTGCCCAGTTGCAAAGTTGCCCCCGAGGCGACGTTCGTACCGCCGGTGTAAGTGGCGTTGCCTGCTAAAATCAGCGTACCGGTTACCACTTGGAGTGCGGTGGTTTGCGTACTGGCGCCCACGTGGTCTTGAATAATTCCGCCGAAAGTGCTGGTTCCGCCGTCAAACACCAGGGTTGCGCTTCCAAACGGACTGCTGTTGCCAATGATGTTACCCGTGCCTGTGCCTGTCGTGGCCAGGCTGCTGACGGCGACGGTATTGCCGTTCAGATCGAGCACGCCGCTCGTATTGGAAACACTGTCGCCTAGAGTAATTGCGGGATTCGACGGCAAGACACCGCCATTGCCAATTTGAAGAATGCCATTCTTCACAAAAGTACCGCCGGTGTACGCGTTATTGTTGTTTTGCAGCAATAACGTGCCGGTGCCGGTTTTTGTCAGACTTGTCGCGCCGACAATGCCGCTGCCATTGAAGGTGTAGGTGTTGGCGGTATTGACCGTCAGCGAGTTGGGAGTGACGTTCTGATTGATGTTGACGTTGTAATTGCCGTTGTTGTTATCGTCGAAGGTCACATTGTCGCCGTTATAGAATTCGTTGGGATCCAAAATCGAAGCGGTGCTAATCCAGTTCTTGTTGTTGGCGATATCCCAAGACGATCCATCGCCACCGGCGGTGTTTTTCCAAGTCAAATTGGCCTGTTGACCGGAGTTTAAAACATCGAGCTTGATGGTGTTGGCCGTGGCATAGTTCAGATTGACCGTTTGTCGGGCCATCGGGGGAGCAAACGTCGGGGCCTGGCCTGGACCACCGCCCTGGCCGGCCGCCAACGACGACGAGGTCAAAAGTGTGTACGTGCCCGGCGTTAAGTAGAACGAGCCATTGGTGGAAGATACTGCCAGCGTCGAGCCGCCTTGGAAGTTCGCTGTGCCGCTAACGGTAATCCGGTCGTTGTTGCTGGCAGTGCCGATATCGAACTGCAGCGTGCCGCTATTAACCGTCAAAGAGTTGGCAGTCAGCGTGCCAGTGGTATTGGGTGCTGTGCCGGGATTGATCGTGCCGCCGTTGTGATTCACATTGCCAACCGTGCCCGTGCCGGCCAGCGTAGCACCGGAATTGACAATGACATTCCCCGAGGACGCCAGCGCGCCGGTTACCGAGAGGGTGCCGTTATTGATATTGGTATCGCCGGTATAGCTGCTGGTGCCGGCAAGCGTGAAGGTGCCGGAGCCTTGCTTAGAAAGCGACAACTGCCCGCCCCCTTGGATTGAACCGGCGTAGAAGGGGCTGCCCGGAGTATCGACAGTTAGAGTCGCGGATCCGCCGGAATTTGTGATCACGCCACCCGAGCCGGTCAAATTGCCGAATGTCGGGCTGTTGCCGTTGAGATCGAGCGTGCCGCTATTCACCGTCATCGCAGCGCCGTTTAGACCGAAGGAGTTTTGATTGCCCATCACCAGAGTGCCGCCGTTAACAGTCGTTCCACCCGTGTATGAGTTGGAAAAACCGGTAACCGTCAGCATGCCACTGGAGATGGCCAGTGCAGTAGTCTTGGTGCCGATACTATTGATTGCATCTTGAATCGTGCCATCGAAGGTGCTGGTACCGGTCGAGAACGTCAACGTCGAATTAGCGCTGGTGCTGGTATTCCCAATCACATTGCCGCTGCCGCCACTGGCGGTGGTCAACGATCCAACAGTGATTCCTAAGCCATTCAGATCGAGTGTGCCCGTCGAGCCAAGACCAGAATCCCCCATAACGAGAGCGGTACCAGCCGGGAATGCGGCACTTGATCCGATTGCTAAAGTGCCTGACTTTATGAACGTGCCGCCCGTCCAATTATTGCTGCCGCTTAGAGTGGTCTTTGCGAGACTTTGAACTGATACCGAAAATGGTCCACCGTTTTCAGTAATATTTCCGGTTACTGTCAACGGAAAAGTGGAGCCTTGCGACGGAGCGGCGGCATTCATCGCTTCGAAGGTGATGTTTCCGTTGATCGTGATCGGGCTAGCGAGGGTAGAAAGCGTGGCGTTCGCGCTGCCGATCACGTCATTACCTTGGAACGTCATCGGCCAAGTAACGCCGCCTGCCAATTGATACAGTTGTAGATTAACGCCGCTGTCAAACAGAAAGCTACCGTTGCTGCCGACGGTATTGGCAGAGGTTTCCAGCGACAACATGCCACTCGTAACGTGAATGGTGTTGTTTGATAAACCCGTGTTCTTAATGGTCGCGCCCACCAAGCTAATCTGATTCGTTCCGCTTTTCGTGAGATTAAAACCGGCCAAATCGAGCACAGGGGAGTTGTTGCGCATATCCCAACGTCCGGTTCCGCCGATCGTGGCGTTGCCGGCCAGGGTGAGCCTTGAAATCGCATTTTGTTGAGACGCGGGAGCGGAACCCGTTGTACCGGTATTGACGATCACGCCTGTACCGTCGACGCCCGACCCCGAGATGGTGAACTGCTTTGTGCCAAAATATGTTTGATTCGCGTTGTTGCTGCCGGCGCCGCCTAAGTCCAAGGTTGCTCCGCTAGCCACGTTCACTGTGCCGGATGAAGTCGAACCCAAAACGCTGAAGGCATTGTTAGCGCCCGTAGCCGTATTACTTGCCACAAATACCGTGCCGCCACTGATGGTGGTGTTCCCCGTATAGCTGCCCAGGCTGCCCGTGAGCACCAGGTTACCGGTTCCAGTTTTGGTGATGGAATTCCCCGTCCCGTTACCGATCGCTCCTCCCACCGTCAACGAATTCGCGGCAATATTAATGGTCGGATTCGCGTTGAGCGTCACGCTGCCCGCGCCGAAATCCAAATTATTGGTGCCTGCGAAAGTAAAGTTTCCAGCCCAAACTTGGGCGATGCTGTTACTCAATTGCATCGCGCCGCCGGAAGTATTGTCGATTGTGCCGGCGTTAATGGTCAAGGTGCCGGTCCCCAAGGCACTTGCATTGCCAAGATTCAAAATGCCGGCGTTCAGTGTCGTTCCGCCGGAATATGAATCGGACGTGTTAATTGTTAAAGCCGCGGTGCCGCTTTTCGTCAACGCGCCTGGCCCCATAATGGAACCGCTATTGAACGTGTACGTATTGTTGTTGTTAGTTACCGTCATGGAGCCCGGCGACACCGAGCTAACGTTCACGGTGTAGTTCCCATTGTTCGAATCATTGAATGTTACGAAGTCGCCGTCGAAGAAAACATGCGGATTGGTAATTGCGGTGCTATTCCAGTTTTGCACGGCGCCGCCATTGTCCCACGTGCTCCCATCGCCTCCCCCCACACTATTGTTCCAGGTGAGGTTTGCGGCCGACCCGCTTACGGAAATCGTGATATTGTTGCCGTTCACGAACGGATGGAGTGTCACTCGCCCAACTGTGTTGTCGTTGAGAGATAAGCTTCCCTGCGACAATCCGGAGGTGAATGTTAGTACGTTGAACTGCGATCCTGAAACGGGCGTTGCACCCGTTGCAAGCGCCGGCGTGAGCGAGCCGCCGTTGAAGGTAACGGCACCACCAGTAACAGCAATCACATTGCTGGAACTGGTGCCTATATTGAACAGCAAATTGCCGCCAGTGAGATTGAGCCCGCCGGCCAAGGTGAGAGTGCCGCTGGTGCTGGTGGCGGCCAACCCTGCGCCAAGATTGCCGCTACTGGTAACCGGTCCGTTGATGGTTCCCGTTCCCAAAAGCGTGGCGCTATTGTTCACATTGCTGCCAACAGGGGTTGTTCCCGTGACAATCATCGTGCCCGAATTGATGGTTGTATTACCGGTGTAACTATTCGAGCCGGCAAGCGTCAGTTTTCCAGAGCCGTTCATCGTCAAGCCGGCGCCATTAATACCCGTCCCGCCCAGATTGCTGAGGGTTGCCGATTGGGTGCCACTGGTAACGAAATTCACATTGGTGATCGGCAGGGCCGCGGTGCCAATCGCGAAACCGCTCATGTTCAGCGTGCCGCCATTTAAGCTGAGCGTTGTGCTGCTGGGGTGAGTGGCGGTGCTGGCGTCGACGATATTAGCAGCGATGTTCGCCGTCCCGCCGTTGACGGTGAATGTGCCGGTGGCTGTTCCAGCTGTAACACCCGTATTATCAGCAAGTAAGAACGACGACGTTACATTTAATACGCCAGTAGCAGCGCTATTATTCCCGAGTGTAAACGAGCCGCCAAAGGTGGTTTCACTTCCACTGGCTCCAACACCGAACTGCAAATTGGCTACGTTGAACGTCCCGGTATCAAATGTTATTGACCCCGTGTCATTGTTGCCGCCGCTACTTCCCCCGTCGCGGCCAATGATAACCGTTCCAGCCTGAACGCTCGCAACGTGCCCGGCTAAGAGCAAATTACTTGTACCATTCCCCGTTCCGCTGGTTTCGTTATTTAGGGTGATATTGGCTGTGGATACACCGCCGGCAGTCCCCGTGATCACGACCGAACCGCCCGAGTTTAAGAACTGAAGATTCCCTTGCGATTTGCCGGCGCCAATGTTGATGGCGCTGGCTTGAATGACGTTGGTTCCAGACCCCAAATTGATCAGGCTTCCGCCGTTGGAATTCCCGCCTCCGCTCGTGGCGATATTGATGGTGGCAACATTAATGAAATTTGAACTACTGGCGCCGCTGGCCAGCGTCAGAAGGCCCTTGATATTCGTTCCGTTGCCGACATTCAAAACGCTTGCGGTGCTCGTCGAACTTAAGCTGAACGACCCCAATTGCGATAGGTCGACAGTAGCCTGAATCTTGGTGCCGCCTCCTGGATTTGCGCCTACGGTCATCGACCCATTTACATTGAGCGTGCCGCCAGTGCCGGGCGCAGAGACGGTGTATGTATTTAGCACCTGGTTGGTCGTGCTGTTACTCACCACCTGACCAACTGTAAAGGCGCCGTTAACGGTAAGCGTTTGACCGTTGGCGATCACAAGAGTGTCGGTCGCGGTTTGCGTGGTGTCGTTGAAGCTGCCGATAGTTGCACTGGTGTTAAACGCGACATTGGCCGAAGTGAGAAGTGTTCCCGCCGTATTTCCCAATACGAGCGCACCTGTTGCCGCTCCCAACGTGCCTCCGGTGTTGACCTGGACGGTGCCCGAATTGATGGTGGTGCCACCGGTGTACAGGTTAGAACCCGAAAGGTTCAGAGTTCCCGGACCAACCATCGTCAGACCAGCAGTGCCGATAATTGGGGCGCTAATCGTCGGACTTAAGCCGGCAGCCACGGTAATCGTCGGCGTGGTGCCCGATAATGTCAGCGTTTGGTTCGTGGCGCTTGCGATTGTGTAATTGCCACTCAGCGGCGCATTGAAAGTAATGCCGCCCGCGCTAACCGTTCCTGATCCATCGTCGATCGTGATGGTTCCCGCGGCGCCTTGGCCACTTCCGATCACAGCGATGTTTCCCGCAGTCCAAGTCGAATCAGCAGCACCATTGGACCAATTGGCCGCGCTGGTGGTGTCCCAAAATCCGCTGCCATCGTTAGGCGAAGTGGGATGAGTTCCACCGGCATCCCATGTGAACGTGGCCGCTGATGATATTGTTGCAAAAGCGATCACACCCGCCGTTATGGTCGAACAAAAAATCAACTTTACAGAGCGGATGCGCAGACTGGTGAACATACGTTCCCCCGAATTAGATGTTGAACAATGCACAAAAACTTCGTCAATGCGGCGCGCGGTGAGACAAACCGGCAGAACTAGCGCCACGAGAAAAGACCGCTCTCCCCTCGAACCTAGGCCCCATAATAGGATAAGGCTCGATTATACGAGCGGTAGCAACTGCTGCAAGTTTTAGGGTTTTCCGGTTTCTGCTGCGTGGCTCTGCCCGTGAAAATTAGTCACCTTCGAAGTGGGGTTATAAGCGGCTTAAATAAGCGTGCAAAACTCAGTCGAATACGTGTAATTGGCGAGCAGCTTCGAAGTTAAGAACTCGCCACGATCCTAGTTGCGGCACGACAAAGCGAACTAATATTCGGCAAAATAGTCGCGCGGTTTGCCCGGGCTGTTTAGAGATAACAAGGCGATATTGCTGACGATTGCGGGTTCCGACGATCCCCGTCCTTCTAAACTATCGCTGTAAAAGTTTCGCACGACAATGCAAATGACGGCTTTTTACGCGCTACAAGTATTGCTGTCGCGCTCGCCAATCCCAGCATCGCCAGCAGCAAAGCCGCCGGTTCGGGCACCGGTTGCACTCCCCCTGCGCCAGCCAGTGGGATGGGGTTGGAGGCGTAGTAGTTGTAACCGGCTAAGAACAAGCCAAAGTCGGTGGAATCGACCGTGCCGCTGTAGTCGTAGTCTCCCACCGCCCAGCCCAGCGAGGCCGCCGTGCCCGGATCGTTGTAGCCGGCCAAAAACAGGCCGAAGTCGGTCGAATCGACCATGCCATCCAGGTTCGAGTCCCCGATGTAGGTGTACTTGAACAACACCGAGTTCTGATCGACCGACGTGCCGGCGAACTGCGGCAGGCCGTTGGGATTGGTGGTGGGGCTGCCCGAGCCGTCGCTATAGAACAGCTCATCGGTGGCATCCCCTGCGCCGCCACCGGCCGTGCCGCTGCTATTATTGAGGATCACCGCCACGCTGGTGGGCACCCCCAGGTTATTAATGTCGTTGGCCACCGTGGAGCTGGTGATGCCGGGTTGGTCCCAGGCAAAGCCATCCAGGGCATTGGTGACTTGCGCCCGGGACACCGTGTAGGCCGACACGGCGCTGGCATAGCTGGTGTTGGTAATCACCATCTTGCTGTTGGTTAAATCAAGAGTCGCTACGGGTGATGTGCCGCCATTAATGGAGAGGCTGGGAAGTACCACCGGACCTGCGCCAGTTCCAGTCGTGATTTTCACTAGTGCTGTGTTGTTGATCGTTAGTCCATTAGTGGTGCTTTGGCCCAAGCCGTGCACGTGGCTGACGATCAAGGTGCCGCCGTTGACCGTTGTGCCGCCGGTGTAGCTGCTATTGCCGGAGAGAGTCTGAATGCCGGTGCCAGTTTTCAGGAGCGCCGTAATGCCGCCGCCGGTGCCGTTAGCAATTGCCGTGGCCGAGGAACCAGTGGCGTTGCCGTTGCCGACGGTGAGAATGGGCGTGCCGCCGGCGGTGTTGGTAATTGAGCCACCGCTGCCATTAAGCGCACCGACTCCTAGGCTGTTCGTGTTCAAATCGAGCGTGCCGCTGGTGTTCACCGTAAGCGTGCTGCTGGTCGAGCCCAGCGCGCTACTGGAACCCATTTGCAGCGTGCCGCCGCTTACCGTGGTGCCGCCGGTGTAGTTGTTCGTGCCGGAAAACTGCTCGATGCCATTGCCGATTTTTTGAATGGCCAAGCCCGCGCCATCTTGAATGACGCCGGCATAGCTGCCGCCTGCATCATTATCGCCGAGGATCAAAACGCCGCCTGCGGTGGTGCTAGTGATGAAATTGTTCGTGGGGGCGGTGGAAGTGTTCGACAAACCGTTGATGGTTTGCGTCGTGCCGTTCAAGTCGAAAGTGGAAGTGTGCGTGGTGGCGTTGGCATCCATAATGAGGTTGCCGGTCGGGCCGCCAATGGAACTGCCGGTGCTGCCATGGGGCATCAGATTGTTGTTGTTGCTGACGGCGGTGGTGTTGGTGTTAATCATCAAAGTTGAAACCGCCGTGCCGCCGGTTGGACCGGTGATCGTCGTGTTGCCGGCATAGTTGTTTGCCGTCGCGGTGCCGCTGGTCGGGCCGATCAAAAGAATTCCGCCCCCTTGGCTGCCATTGCCGTGTCCGATTTCCAATCCACCCGAGCCGGTGATTTGGCCGGAAATAGTCGGCACATTCGGTAGCGATGGATTGTTAGTCACAACGATAGCTGCATTATCGGTCAAATTAATTGTTCCCGCGATCGATGCTGCACCAAACAGCCGCAGCGCCCCCATGCCGTTTTGCTCCGGCGTGCCGTTGCCGGCGATAAAGAAGTTGTGCGTGTTATCCCAAGCAGCGTTACTGTTAATTTGTCCACCTGGCATGATATAGATGGGACCAGTGCCGCTGTTGGCAGGCGTGGCTTGCGACCAGCGCCCGGAGAGAATATATAGTCCGCCGCTGAACGTATTGGCGCCCGATGGAGTGAAATAACCACCCGCCAAGGTGACGCTGACCGGCGCTGGGCTGCCGGGATTTACGGTTCCGTTATCGGTAATTGCCGCGCTGACCGTAAAGGCAGTGGCAATTTGCTGAGCGGCGGTGGTGCCTGTGGCGACGAACGTGAGACTGCCGGGGAGCATACCGTCGCCGGCGGTGAGCGTGCCGGCGCCGATAGTAATCGCGCGCACGGTTCCCCCGGCACTAGAAGTGTTAAACACGCCGCCGTTGCCGGTCGTGGCTCCGAGCACCAAAGTATTCCCCAGGCCAACGGTGACGGTTTGGTTCGCCGTCGTGCCGCCGAACAGCAGGGTATTCATATTGGTCGTGCCCGAGGCGGCCATGGTAATGGCGGCGCCGCTGGCGCTAATCTTGCCGTTTTGCGTCGCGGAGCTAGTGATCGTGCCGCCGGCAGTGATGGAAGTGTAGCCGGTATAGGGAATGACATTGTTGCTGCCATCGAGCGTGGCATAGTCGAAGCCAATGGTGGCCCACGGGCCGAGAATTCCGCCGCCATCGCTCGTGTCGTTGGACAGTGTCGATCCGGCTACGTTGATTCCGCCCCCGCCGTTGGCGAAGGCGACCGTCGTGGGGGTCGTGTGCGCGATCATTCCGTTCAGGCTCAAGGCGGCAGCGCCGGTGGTGATGGCATGCTTGCCCATATCGAGGTTGATGGAAAGCTGAAGCGTTTGCGCGTTAGATGAACTGCTGGTGATGTCGCCCGAGCCTGAGGTTCCTGCCGTCGCACCTGAGCCCGTCGGAATGAAACCGAGGTGGATGCTGTTGCCCGACTGCGTAAATGCACTGGACGAAGCGTCGTAGGTTATGCCGCCGGCGACAAAATTCGGAATGCTATTGCCGACATTGCCGGAGCCCACATTGCTGAACAGCAATACGTCGTTATTGGAAGGGTTAAGGTTGGGGAGAAAATACCCCAGAAACCAGTCACCGCCGGTTGGCGGACCGTTCCAGGTTTCTGTGGCTGCAAAGCTTGTGGAGGAAATCGACAGGAGCAGCGCGGTGGTGATCGCCAAAAGTGATGGGGTGCTGAAAACGCAAGCGCGCAAGCGGTTCGTCATAGAGTGCCTCGATCTGGGAGAGATTCTTTGTCCCGCTGTGGGTTGCGATTGCGACTGCCGATCCCCCCTCGCAATCGTCGGCCATCGTTGGCCGAGCTTAATCATCGATGCATGTGCAGGCCGACAGAATAGGATTCTAAATGGGAGATATGCGTTTGCAACAATTAATTACAGAACTGGGAGGAAGACGGTCTCCGGTGAACGGACGAATCTGCCGAAATATATCTGACGTTTATGTCAGCCCACGCAGCAACAGATTCTCCCAATCAAAACCACAAGGATTGCAAAGTCTAGTTGCGATTGAGCTTGCGTTGACAATTCAGACAGCGAACGTCTGCTTATTACCCCCACGGGGAGTCGAACCCCGGTTTTCGGACTGAGAACCCGACGTCCTGGGCCACTAGACGATGGGGGCGCAAATTTGGCTGCTCCAAATTGTGTATTGGGCGATGTTGCGCCGCCTCGATTTCAGACGCGGCAGCATCATAGCTACATGCTGGAGCAGTTTTAGCACACTAATTCCACTACAGCTCGACCCTGTTGTCAACTGCCTCGACGCTGGGCGGAAATGCTGTCTCCATGCGCTCGCGGCTGACTTTTTGAACATTCGCGATCGCCAGGGAAATCTTGCGCGCTCACAACTCCTCGTATTTCTGCCGCGCTTTCTCCAGACGCTTCCAAGCCTGCTGCACGCTGCCAATGCCGAGCATTTTAAACCGAGTTTTTTGCATCGCATGATACGATTCGAAAAAGTGCCCTAATTCCTTGAGCAATGTTTGATCCACATCCTCGATCGTGCAAATGCCGCGATAATGATGTGCGTCTTCCGCCACGCCAATCAGCCGATCGTTACGCATGGTTTTTCCATTTTCCTCCATTTGATTGGCTTCGATCACGCCGATCAATCGCGATGGCACCAAGCAACCCGCGAAGGCAGGCTCATCCATGAGAAGCATCACATCCAACGGGTCGCCATCTTCTGCTCGTGTACCCGGCACAAAGCCGAAGTCGTAAGGAAACGACGCGCCGGCAGGAAGCACCTTATCGAGCCGGAACTGGCGAAACTGGTCGTCGTATTTAAATTTGTTGCGCGAGCCTTTGGGCGTTTCGATGATCACATTGACAAGATTGTCAACGCGAGCGTGTTTTCGACTAGTTCGATTCATTTACCGCCTCCGCCTGCAACCCGTCAGCCGGTATACTAGTCAAAATCACAGCACGATACGTGCCAATACAAGTCACCTTGGCGGTCGGCGGTCATCCATTTTTCCGGCTTCCGTATATGAATCACGCGGTTGCCGCCAAATTCAGCAAAACCTGCTGAACTTGCCCTTCAATTTGCGCTTCAGTGTTGATCTTGATCTGCGGCACTTCAGCCGGCCAGTTTTCCCAAGCGGCGCGTTGCTCATCGTGCAGTTGGGGCGTGGCCTCCGAGATGTCGGAATGCGTTCGCTGACGCGCCGCAATGCGCTTGCGAGCGACGGCCGGATCGCAGATGCATTGGATCGCTAAAAACTTTGCCGAGTTGTCGCCGACTAACTGGCTGGCGGCGGAAATCGCATCGTTCGTCGAGAATGTTCCATCCAATACAACTGAAACGCCGCTCACGATAAGGGCGTGCGCACGCACGAATAGCGCGTCGTACACGCGCCGCCGGCTTTCCGGTGAATACCGATCGGCGCCGCGCATTGATGGTCCGCTCCCACGGTGACCGGGCAGGCGCTCGTCCACCTCCTGCCGGAGTACATCGGTGCGCAACAATTCGTTTCCAAGCTTTTTCGCAAGGGCGCGGGCAAGCGTCGTCTTTCCGGTTCCCGAAAGTCCTCCAATGGCGATTACCAGCGGCCGAATCCACGAACGCGCATAGGAATCGCCCAGTTCGAGGTGTTTAACTGCCTCGCCGGCAGCCCGCTGCTGCTGGTCGCCGCGAAGTTGGTCTGCGCGCAAGGCGGCCACCTTCGCTCGAACGCAAGCGCGGTAGCTCTTGTAGAATGCCAACATTTCCGCCGACGGCAAATTACCGCCCGCGCAGCACAAAGCCTTCGAAGAGTTGCCGGCCAACCCAATCGGCCCCCAAAAAATCGCACTCCGCCGCCAGAAATGCCAATTCGTCAGCAATATCGATTTGCCGAAAGTCCGCATTGAATTCGATGCAGTCGAATATCGCAGGCGGATTGCAAAAGCAAATATGCTCCGGCCGCAAGTCGCCATGCCCGTCGACGATTTGGCCGCCATGCACGCGCGCATCGAACAACGCCGGCCTTAGATGCAGCAATTGTAGTTGAAAAGCGTGCACGCGCTGCACAACTTCGCGCGGGCAGTGGTGTGCGACTGCCAGCAGTTCACGCAAGTTGCCTTGAACGTGCTCGGTATATCGTGCGCGGTATTCGTCGGGCGTAATCGGCAGCGGCGGCAGGCTGCGATAAAAATCGGCCAGAAGTTGGATCAACTGCTCGATGTGCTCCGGTCGAAGTTCGCCGCGCCGCCACAGGGCATCGAGCGTATGATCGGTCGGCAAGCGGCGCATATGCACCAGCCAATCGGCCGCCGGACCGTCGCCGTTGAGTTGAAACCTTCCATCGCCTGCTCGAGTCACCGGCACGATGCCCAAATAAATATTGGGCGCTAGCCTCCGGTTCAAACGTACTTCTTCGCGGCAATCACGCTCGCGATTTTCAATCGTGGTGAAATCTAAAAAATCGTACCTGATCGGCCGCTTGAGCTTATAAACATTTTCTCCGGCCAAAAAAATGAGCGAAATATGGGTTTCAATTACTTCAACACGCTGGGGCCGCTGCGGATAGGCCGCCGGCTGCGATAACCAATCGACAATCGCTTCAAAATCGCTCATGGGGTCGTGAACGGTTGCCTTTAAATGCAAACGCCCCGCTGCAGTTTTTCTGGCAATGATACACTAGTGCCGACCGCCCAGTTGCCCGCACTGCGTCAAAGCTGCTTGGATTGCTGGTTTTTCACTCATTTGTATGCGCTGTATTTCAGTCCCCCAGCGGCAACATCTAGCCCGCGAGATTGCGCACTTCAAGCTGGCTGATGTCGGAGGTGCGGTCGCGAAACTGCGGCTCGGCCTGCACGCGCACCTGGTAGGTTCGGCTGAATTGATTGAAGTCGTTCACAAACGTCGAACCCAAATAGGCTTGCAAGGACGACGAGTCCTACAAGCGAGGACGACGAGTCACCAAGGCACGAACGAGCAGCTTGCGAGAAGCCGTTGGCACTGGGCACAGCTAAAGTTTTGTTGCTGCGCTGAATCTGCTCGAACCGCCATGCGCTTATCCGCCGACGCAAATCGCATTCCATCCGCCGACTTTTTTCGATTGGTTGCCTCCGCGATACCTTCAGGCTGCACATTAAAGAGCGGCCTACGGGTTGCCACACGGCGCTTGTCAGTATGCGGACGTCCCCCCACCGCAGTTCCCACAACCCGCTCTTCTCATAAAGCTCGTCAATGCTTGATTACATTGGTCGAAACTGACTCGCCCACGCCAAACAGCGGCGCGAGTTCAATCGTCTTCAGCGGCTGAGCGCTCGACGGGGCCGGTCCAAACGATAGGTGCACTGTGAGTGTTGCCGGCTCAAAGACCATCGTCTGCAATGTGTACTTTCCCTGATTGGCAGCGTTAAGCAGCTTAGTCACATCGGCAACTCCGACCCTCGGCATCGATTCCGCCGCCGATAGTTTGGCATACCGCTCACATCGCGTATTTGCCGCTAGCCCATCCGTGCGAAAATGATTTGTGCATGGGCACACCCCTTGGTCACTGTTGCGCCGAGCCACTCTCGTTGGCGTAATTTCAAATACCGCCGATGTTTGTTTATCGCACACGGCTAAATTACACATCATGTCGTGTGTTTGCTGCTTGAGCAGTCTTTCGGTCTCTTCAATGGTCGTGCAGCTTTCCAGGATTTCGCGAAAGCTCATGCTCACCGGCGTTTTCGTGAGATCGATGCGTGGCGACCTGTCGCCCGCCGCATCAACTTCCAACTGTGCCAGACACAAGCCGGCATCGTTCATTCCGGAAAACACTCCGACAACTGCCGGAAACGTAACCGATGCAAAGGCGTGTTTGCCTTCGGGCCGGTAAACGACGAGCAAACTGTACTGATCGAGAAAGCCAAAGGTCGGAAAATCGAAATTCCGGCCGAACAGCGCGCCACCGGTCGCCGACCGCGAGGGCTCTACGGCTAAAGTCGAGCAAGCGGGAATTCGCGACAAATCGTAGAGGATATTGGCTGTCGTCAGCACGTCCAAATCCGCCCCGGCGCCCTTGGCCATCGCCGCAATTTCCGAACGTTGGGATTCAGGAAACAACGGCGACATTAAGCGGCTAAACTTGACGATGACATCAGGCGAATGCCGCAATCCAAACGCCTGCGCGATTTCATCGCGCTTAGAAAGCATCTCACCCAGCGGAGCTTTGAGTAAGTGGCCCAGTTGGTCGCCCATCTGCGCCGGTGTGCCGTTCACTGTGGCCACGGGTAAACCGTCGACGAATCGCAGTTGAGCCGCTTCATATTTAGATGGCACAAAACGGGATGGTTGTGCAGCCGCTGCCGAAATCGCCAGCAGCGCGACTGACAGTGCAACCGCCGCGACTGGCCACCTGGCGAAGCGGCGACGCGACGATACCGTACGATTTGATAATCGAACGAACATTAAGTGGGTCTCCTCCATGGAAGTCGAAAGCCTCATACTGCTTTATAGGCACCGCTCGGATATCGCAATACCCCCAAGGCCACGACATTTGGCAGACCAGCGAGGATCCGACTTGTTGCTGCAACAATTTGCGATAGACTTTTGCTTTGCTTGCAGCGCCGACCTACACAAGCGCTTGGGGCAAAATGACGGCAAGAATACCAGCTCTCCCGAAATTTGTTTTGACTATCAGTGAGCGATTGTTCTTTCGATTTTTCTGGCTTTGAACCTGGCCGAGTGGCGGAATGGCAGACGCAAAGGACTTAAAACACAGGCGAAATCGCCAGGAAACGCGGTTTTAGCCGAAGAATACCGAGTGTTTTTGCAAATCTGCAGTCGGTCGACAAACCGGTGAAAACCAGTGAAAAATGGCAGTTGCGGTTGTCACTGACACCCGCTGAATCTGCTCTCGGACACATATCAATAACTTTATGCTCCTCCAGCGATGGTTCGCCGTTCTGCTGAGTTATTGTTTGTTCGCATGTGGCGACGTCGGCCGAGCAGACTACGATCCCCTGGTGGTTCCAGCCGGCCTGCCAGAGCATCGCGACCTTACGATTAAAGACGAAAAGCGAACTCGCGACATTCCCATTCGCATTTATTTACCGGGTCGCACTGAGCCCCAGCCGGTCGTCATTTTCAGCCCTGGGTTGGGGGGCACGGCGCAGGAAGCGAATATCTGGGGGATCACTGGGCGCAGCGCGGCTATGTCGTGGTGTTCGTCCAACATCCCGGTAGTGACGATTCGGTGTGGAAGGATAAGCCCCCGGTAGAGCGGATGTCAGCGATGAAGGACGCTGCCAGTTTGGAAAATCTACGGTTGCGACTGGACGACGTGAAGTTCGTGCTCGATCGGCTCGATCACTGGAACAATGACGCCGGTCACGATTTGCACGGCCATCTGGATCTTTCGCACGTCGGCATGTCGGGCCACTCCTTCGGTGCAATTACAACGCAATACCTTAGCGGTGAAAAACCGACTGTCGGCCAAGGCTTCACCGATCCTCGCATCCAGGCAGCCGTAATAATGAGTCCCAGTGCCCCGAAAGTGGGTAGTTCGAATACTGCTTTCGCCGATGTGAAAATCCCATGGATGCTGCTGACCGGCACCAAGGACACTTCGCCAACCGGCAACACCGATGCCGCATCGCGATTGCTGGTGTTTCCCGCGCTGCCGCCAGGGGATAAATACGAGCTGGTGCTATATAAAGCGGAACATTCTGCATTCACCGATCGGGCGCTGCCCGGCGAAACCGAACCCCGCAATCCGAACCACCATCGGGCCATTCTGGCCGTCACAACCGCCTTTTGGGACACGTACTTACGCGGCGACCCCCAAGCCAAGGCGTGGCTCAATAGCGATTCCGTCAACAAAATCCTCGACCCCACCGACCATTGGCAAAAAAAATAATCCACAGAGCGCTTTTGCGTGATGAGCCGTTTAGGTCATTTGGGCTTGGGCATGTGTCAAAAAATAATTTACGTAAATTATCCCCAATAGGATTCGAAATAGCTGCACCGACCCTCTACTCGCAAGTTGATCCAATTTATGTGGAAGCGCTTGGATGATCCAACGGCTCAGCATCGCCCAGGTGGACGCCTGCCGTCCCTGCGAAAATCATCAGGGTTCAAGCCGGCGGCCAGCAGCACACTGCGCCACTTGCCGTGGCGTCTCGTCGCAGCCCGATACCATCAGCGGTTTGATGGTGCGTGACTAAAAAAATCGGCAGCTTTGTAATTCGCGTTTATTTGTCTCGAATCAGAGTCCGTGGCCAAACTGCTCAACTGCCACGGGCTCGCTGATTTCAGGTCGGCGCGGAGCTGATCCAGTTCATCGCGCCACTGGTTGAGATGGGCGGTATGTTGCCGGATGGTCGCGACGGACGCTGCCAACTCACCAAACAATGGTCTCAAGGCGGACTCGGGTGTCAGTTGGTTGATCAACTGGCTGAGGTCTCGCTTCAACCCGCGTTGCAACCGCCAGGCCAACAGTCCGCGCAACAACAATCCCCACATCAGCACCCACAGGGCCGATTGGATTAGAAAATCTAAGCCCAATAGTGGCTGCGACGATTGCAGCCACAGATGCTCGTAAAAAAAGTCTTTTGCCAGTCGCCACAGCAGAACTGCGGGTAAAGCGACGAAGAGCAATTCTAACAAGCCGTGAGACGCCGAACCGGCTCGGCGCGAGACTCGTTGATTAATGGCCCTGCTAATATCCGCGTCGACCCGTTGATACAGATGTTGCACAGCCGAGGCGAGCGTTTTTTCGTCTACTGCTTCCCGAGGCGATCGAGTCGCAGTATTGGCGTTGATTCCCGCATCGCTGGCGAATCCGCTGAGAATGCTGTTCGACTGGGCCAAATCGCCGGGGCCAATTCCCATATCGTCCATGGCGAGCCAGCTTCCCTCGGCCCGAGATTCGCGAAGCCAATCTGCCACTCCCTTGCCTGCCCCTATGCCACTCAACGCGATCTTAGACCACACGCTACGGGCAAGCAGCGCGGGGACAAAATACATCCACCCGCGGGCAGAGTCCAACAAGCGTAAGAATGACGCGAACGGTCCCCAACTCCAGCGGAGCGTCACTTCGCGCAATAATCGGGCACGCCACACCCCTTGATGGCCTCGCAATTGCTCGCCCAGGCGTTGACGAATGCCATCGAACAACCGGGCGCGTTCGGCAGCGACAGCCTCCTCCAGTATCGTCAAGGCGGGCAAAGAAGCTGTTAAATAGCGTTGTACTTGGCCGAGAAACCAGTCGAGCAAATCCAGCGCGTTGGCTCGCAAGATGCGGTGTCGTGCCCGACCGGCAAGTTCGGTGTTGAGAAAGTCCTTGAGCCGAGCGAATTCAGGTGGGACAGGGCGATGCTGCTCAATCTGCGTGAGTGCTGCCTCGCTGTCGATCCGAAACATTTGGGGCACCTGAAACCCCTGCGATTCCAAATGTCGTTGCCAATCAGCCGAGATGTCGGCATCCTTATCGGCGTGGGTTTGCACAAACACCGCTTGGCGACCTGGAGCGTGCCGCAGTAATTCGTCCGCCACCGCTTGAGTTTTGTACTTCTGTGCGGTACCCGTGCACAGCAGCACATCACACAGCGGCAAGATACCACGAAGCATCTCCAAGTTGCGGTTATATCCCAGGGAATGTACCCCCGAGTCAATCGCATCGGCGGCAGAATGATGTGTGCCAGGTTCTTGATCCGCTCCGTCGCGGCATTGGGTGTCGGGATCAGGACAATCGATCAGGATCATTTGTTGCAGCAGCGGTATGGTTAGCCGTTTAACTTCGGTTCTCCATTCGTCGAGTTCAAGTATGGACGTGTCGATATCCGGGTTCGCTAACACCAGGGGTCGGCGCGTGGTAGGGCGCTGGACGTCGCTCGCCTCGCACGCGCGCTCTCCCAACAGTGCGTTAAGCAGCGTGCTCTTGCCGGTGCCCGTGCCGCCGACCACACCCACGACCAATACCCGATCCAGATCAAGCCGCAATTTATCCAAGCGTGGTGAAATACGTGACCACAGTGCCCGTGCGCGATCCAACGGGGGCCACGCCGGGGCGGTTTCTACCCAGCTGTGCAGGCCGGATACCAGCCGATCGAACTCGGCCGAGCGGAGTTGGGCAGACCAGTCGTCTGTAAGGGACATTTTAGGATTCAAGAGTTTAGTAGTCGGGATTAAGAATTAGTGGCGACCGCAAGACCACCTGTTAATCCAGAACCTTATTCTACCTGTGCAGGGGCTGTTGTTTCGTCCAACGACGTTCGTAACGTGGCGATCAGTTGTTCTGCCTGTCGAAGCTGGGGATCCTCGCTGGCTACGGCCAAACGATTCAATCGGCTTACTACGGGGCCGAGTACCCGATCGTCAAGTGTTTTGGTAAGTAGATTCACACGCTCCATATAAAACTGCGCAAATAGCCCGCTGAGGAGAGCTTTGAGAGCCAGTTGACCTGTGGGCACGGTTACCGCTTCACCGGCGGCGGCAGTGGCAGTGCCGACCGCCACATCTCCCACCCACGCCCCTGCCCAGTGTCCTGCGGCCAGTTCTACGCCATGGGCGCCTAGAAGCAATAATCCAATGCTGACGGCTGGCCGCACCACTGCCGTAGCCACCAGTGCGCTGGTGATGCCCTTCACCAGCGCGGGGTTTTGCCTCTCAAAAACATCAAGTTGTTCGTGAATGAACTTTCGATATCCGTCGGTTACCAGCGGCGTATTCTGGTGGAGAGTTTTCAATCCCGCATACAGTTCCGAGCGACTCAGTCCGCCCAAGACGGTGGCCAACTCACGGGCCAGAATGGCATTCCCACCGCGCTGCAAGAGATCCAGTTGATCGAGCTTGGCAGCCAGCGCGGCCTGCAATCGTTCGAACTCGGCGCGGCGAAATTCGTCCAGAGTTTCCGCTGGGTCACTGCGCCACCATTGTGTGACCCATTCGCTCAGCGCGCGGTAACGGCCGTGAATCAAGCGATCAAACCGGGTGCGGCGACTTTCGAGCCAATTCCAGATTTCGTCCCACACCAAACGTCGGGGCAAGTCGGGAAGCTCGACAGGTTGCTTGCGGATGTCTTTATCCAGCAGATCTCGGGCCCCGGCATACTCACCTGCTCGTTGGTCGATGGCTTGCAGATAAGCCGGCAATCCGTCCGAGTCATCCAGCACCCGGTGCCAACTGCCTGCCAACGAGCGGATTTTGATCGTGTCGAATTGCAGATCAGCCAAATCGTCTCGCAGATCGGCTCCGCCAGGCGACAATGGATAAAACGGCAATTGATTGCGTTGGGCCCCTTCCGGATCCCACGGCACCGCATAGACAGCAGCCGGCTTCACGCCGGTTTCCCGAGAAAACTGTTTCAGCCATCCACAGCACAGTTCGCGCTGCCGTGGCCAGTGAACCATGTTGAAAACAACAATTACCGTTTTGTCGGCTGCGGCTGCGGCGCGGAAGAACTCGCGGATGGCGGCGTCGTTGTACTTTTGCTGCGTGAGGATACACACCAGCACGTCGGCAGCGTGACGGACTAAATCGGCCCGACGCCAATTTGTCTTCAGCGTGCCATCGACGTCGGGAGTATCCAGCAGCAGTAGCCGCGAGGGTTGGCGACCCAGAGGATCTTCACGCACAAAGAGCACCTGCTCGGGCCCGTCGTTCAAAGGATCATTCTCATTGGCCCAAGGTCGAAGTTCAAAATCAGGGAACAGCTCCGCCAACCTATGCCGTTGGGAAAATGTTTGAGGGACCAGGCACACCGGCTGTCGCGTTTGCGTAGCGTTGGGATGCGCACGACTCACCACGCCGCCCGCTAAATGGTTGAAGATCACGCTCTTGCCGGTGTTGGTGCCGCCGGTCACCGCAGCGATGAGAAACAGCTCCTGCTCAACTTGCGGGAGAAGTTTTTGAAACAGAGCTCCGTACCAGGCAGCTGCTGTCGGTGAAGGCAATCCGAGGTCCGTAACCAGAGGGTCCAGCGCACGAACCGTCGCCGCCAAAGCTTTCACCTGTGCGGACCATTGTTGAATAAGGATCATTACTTGATGTTAAAGGCCACGAGCAAGCGGAGTGTTTGTGAAGGCGGTAGTTCGTTCTATGTCGCAGCAGCTTTCAATTGTAGCCGGTTGATACGCCGGACGAATCGGTTGAAACGCCTGGATCCAGGACCGCTGCAGTCGGACGATCCTCGTTTCACCACCTCTTGTGCACTCCGCCAGTCGACTTCGTTGTGACCATCGACGAACGACGGCGGGGCTGCTGGCTTTTTGGTAATTCACAATAGGTTGCGGACGCGGGCTTTCTGCGGCTGATCAGCCGTGGTTCGATATACTGGTCAAGAGCCTGCGAAATAATCGTTGTGACCCCCACCGCGCTGCAAGCTCTTGAATTCGCAGGACCATTCCACAAGATGCTCAAGTCGGGCTGCCGTGCCGAAAACGCCAAGCTGCGTACGGCCGAGCGGCTGACGAATCTGATCGCTGTGTTCTGCGTTTCGCGGGAGGGGTGTTCTGGCTGACGATGGTCCGTCGCACTAATCCGAAGATGTCGGTGTCGGCCGACGCGGTATTCACGGAGACCGAAATCGCGATCCTCAACCACCTTGCTGGCGATCCAGAGCAGCCTGCTTCCAAAAACGTGGCGCACTATGTCCTGGCCGACATCCACCTGGGAGTCGAAATGAGAAAACAACTTGTGGGTAATTGAAAGTCCGCGAACAAGTGCCAGGATATATACATGAAAGACAAAGACTCGATGGTCCTCTGGACGATTGAATGAACCAGGCGAGTTTTAATGCACACTTCCTGTCTTGATTCCAAGGAGCCTTTGCAGGTCCCCCAAATCGCGCAAATTGGGAGCCATCAGGATCATCTTTTTCCAATCGCTCCAATGTGGAGATAACCTCGTGATATCGTCGAAGACTCTGGATGGCCCGATCGAGCATTGAATCATCTGGATGCACATCGGATTGTGGTTCTGGTTGGATCGGTTGCCTCCACAACTGGTAGTAATGGTTCAACGTGCCCACACTCGCCCTCGGTTTGTCTCCCGCATACTCTATTTAATTCTTGAGCTAGTGCAGCGATGCGATCATTGGCTTTTTTCGCGCTCGAAATGATGTCGGCCGCAGCACGGTCAAACGTGGCATCTAGCTGAAGGGCGACGCCGGAGATCTGAAAGCACACGCAGGAGTTCCTCTCGGGTATGTCTCGATGTTGGAGGTGGCGGAGTCGGCGGACGTCTATTCATCCAGAATAACCAGCCCAAAAGCCCGACAAACAATGCAACAGCAATGGTGGCCGTGGTCCAGCGCATTGATGAGCGGTTCTGGGAACGAGGCGTAGAAAGTTCGAGTAGCCTTTCGAGTTGCAGCTCGATATTTGGCGGCTTGGAAAATACAACTGCCGATCCTGGACGACGATCATCTCGCTCCGCTTCCCAATCATTCAGAGACTTAAACGGCTCGTCGGAAACACTCGACTGCGCAATCTTTTCTTCCGCTGGCAAGCTATAGGAGGAATCATTCGGCACCGGAACGGCAAGTGATGCCATCAATTGAGTGATATTCCACGTGCGGCGATGCTCCCTTGGAATCTCCACGGCGACAATCGCTAACGTGTGCGGTCGCGCTAAAAACTCGCCGATATCGAAGACCCGCAACGCCAGGTAGTTCTCGGCCCGATCTGGTGATGGAAGAACTGCCACAAGCGCCGAGAATTCATTGGAAAGATAAGGGCCACAACGGTGCGCTACCTCATCCAACATTCGCTCAGTGCATGGCATTGTGGCGCCAGGTGAACGTGCCGTGACACCGTAATCGCCACGCGAGTTGGTATAGACGACAAAAGCCAATTCATTTGGCGCTACGGAACATTTCATCACCCAATTCCTTAAGTCGAGCCCTTGCGGTGGAGTATTTCACCAATTCGTCATCGGCTTTGAAAACCACACGATATTTCTTGCCGTCATCGGTCGACAGCACTACCGGTTCCTTCAAATGGGACGAAAGCTGTTCCAACGTGTACTTAGGCGTAGACAGTTTCGAATTGTTGCCGAAAAACCATTTTGGCCAATAGAAATAAGTATCTTTAAGCGTGAAGGCGACCCTGATGCTCTGAGTGGACAAAAGATCTATCGTCGCTAATGCCCCCTCGATTTCGTAACTGCCATTAGGAAGCTTTACCGCAGCTCGAAAATTGTCACTCTTGGCGGCATCGTCACCGTTAACTTCAAACCACCACTTCACGTTATAGTTATTATCCGATTCAAGATGGAAACCGACTTTCACTTTCCGATTCCGGTCAAGCTGCTCGTAGGTATTTCGCATCAGCCGCACAAATTCCGTGTGCTTTTCTTGAGATTGACGGAGCTTTAACGTCTCCTCGGCTGTAGTACATGCCGCACGAATGTCATCCACGTTTTGCGGTTCGATAACCCAAAGGTGCCACAAATTCTTCACAACGGCCGCCACCATCGTTTCGTCCAAAACGCGTCTGGCTTGCTCGACTCTTTTGTCGAGGCCAGGCGAGGCAATGGTTGGGTATTCCTTCTTTAGATTGTCGAACTTCATTTCGTTTCCATCTGCAGCAGCAGCGTCTAGGTCGTTCAGGAACTGATCGCCCAGGATTTGGCGCTGGCCTGTCAACCAATCGCCCAGCCGCGTCGTTGCTTCCGTTCCAGGATAGTCCTTCGTGAATTTCGTAATCAGCTTGTCCGCCTCTTGGAAGTCGTCCAGCGTCCGGAGGTTGCCTTTCTCGGTTTCACGCTTTTTAAGCGAATCGTCAATGCGCCTTCGGCCTCACCCACAATTTCCTGGCACAGCCGAGTAAGGGACCCTGGGTGGGTCAATAGAAACCTCAAGCCGTTCCAGCCTTGCACCTGGAGGTAGAGTTCTTGCAAGTGATCATCTTGCGCCACAGCGATCTCTTCTTTCACGTTGCCCAACTGATGATCGTTCCGCAGGAATAACACGATCCACAATGCAACCAACACAGCCAAGCATACTGCCGCAACCGACCTCCACAGAATACGCGAGCGCCGCCTGTTTCTATCGACGCACCACAAGATCGGCTCGAAAAAATTCTTGGAAGGCTGTAACGGCAGTGGAGGCCCTTCGCGACCTGGGGGCACTTCCCCAGTACTGCTGATGGCGAAGAAGCGGTGGTTTCTGCGCGCGTGCTGATGTAAATAATCCCAAGTCGGTCGCAAATGTTGCTTGGCGTAGGCCTCGGGATCGGCCATGCACTCAGGGTGCAAATCACCCTTGGTGAAGACGACCGCCACCGGGTGATGAAAAACACGCAATCCCCAGGTCTTGCGTCGTAGGATGTTCAAGGTGGTTTCGATTGCCCCGCCCCGATCCGTAGCGATTTGCTGGCTGTCTAAATCGGACCGGTTTTCCAAGGCAGTGCGGATGTCACTGCAGTCAACGAGAAACATATATGCCGAACAGCCATGAAATAGATTGCGGACGAATTGCTCCGCGCGCTCCTTGGTCGCAGGGTCATTACTGTAGAAGGCGCTGGTAAAATCGCCACCACGGAAATCGTTGGTCGTCAGCTTTATCACCCGATATTTCAGGCTGATCTCTAGTGCTACCGTCTGGCTATCCAGGTTACCAGCCGGCCACTGTCCGGCCTCGACCATCGCATATCGTTCGCCAAGATATTTCGCCGACTCTCGATCAGCGGGCAACAACCCAACGATCCCCTTGGGAAGGAGTCCCTTCTTGGACTGCCAATAGAGTGTTGTCAGGTAGACGGTCTTACCCGAGCGCGTGGCACCAAACAGTCCCAATCTGATCTTCGACCGATGCGGTTGTTCGGAAGGGTGCATAATTGTAATCCTGGCTACGGTGTCGTTGGTTGTGGCGCATCCCGTTTCTTGGCGGAAGTCCGCGCGGCTTTCGCTCGGTTGAGCATGGACCAAAGCGGACTCATCACAAATGCGTACACCGGATAGAGAAGCAGCTTGAGCAAGTAGATCGGGATAATGACCACCGCCAGCACGAGTGTGACGAGCAGCGCATAGTACACAGGCGCCAGCCAGGGATTCTTTTGAGCTAGCGATTGGAGCTCATCCCACATTCCTTCAATGAGATGCCCTGGAATGCCGGCGGCAATTCTGCCACCTACGTTTGCAATACTAGCTCCCAGAGCTTGGGCTTTTTCCGGGTACAATGCCACATATATGCCGACGGCTACAGCCAGTGTGGTTTTTGGATAGGTTTTAACGATGTAAACCGCCCACAGGATCGATTTGCCTGCAAGCGCTGTTACTTTGAACCCGGCCGCACGAAGCAATGATCGGCCCTCGATTTCCGCTCCCACACGTGCGATTGTGGGAATGCTTTCCGTGGCTTCTTCGACAACAATTTCTTCCGTTGCTTTAGTCGCGCTTTTGCTAGCGGCTTCCACTAAATCCTCACCCAGCTCTTCACCAGCGATCTTTTCTCCGTTCAGCAGTGCCCCTGCGACGAGCCCGACTTCGCCTGCAAGCGGAACCACGAGTGCGAGATCGATCAGTCGCCCAGCCCGATTGTCCCCACGTCAGCGTTCGTCCATTGACCTTTTCTCTGATCGCGTAAACGATGTTTCCCCCAGGAATGTATGTCCACAACGGCGTCCCTCTGGGCTTACCCTCAGGATCGACCCATTTGTGGATGTCGTTCGGATTGGCCCGAATCTGTGCCAGTGTGCCTTCGCCACCGGCCGACAGGGCAGGGATCAAAATAGCACCATGCTTGGCCAGGGAATCCTTGAAAGCCTCGTCGTCTTGGTACCTGCTGAGAAACTTGGCGGCGGCTTGGCGATGAGCAGGATTGGGGTCCTGTTCATTGTCAAATCGGATCAATGCATCCATCGCCGAATCTAACGCCTTAGGATCTTTGCCGAACTTGAGCAGGATTGCCGGCAGTTCGGTTCCTGCGTAACGCTGCAGGATTTGGAAGGATTGGTACAGGTCTTCCGAACGATCGTGGGCTACCAGCCAGAAGACCGCCGGATCGGCACATGCGGCGCGAAATAGCGACTTGCCATTTGGCGCCATGCTTTTTTCCAGCCTTCCGACACATACGGTCCAGTGCGGCTGCCGCTGCTTGAAATCCCGAACAGCTTTTCCATTGACGCCAACAAATTCGATCGCATTGGGTTCAGAGATCCCGCTGGTCTCGAGTTCCTGAACCAACTCGCGATTGAGCATGTAGACCAGTCCATAGATGGGGCCGAATTTTGGATCAGCCAACAATTGTCCTACCCGGGGCTGTGCACTCTGAAAATCGGCAAGTAATCCGTTCCATTCATCGACAGAAGCCATTGCCAACAGAGGAGTCAAAATCCGTTGATTGTGACGAAAGTCGGCACGATAACTCGGATCGAGATGCGAGATGATCATGGTATAGGATGGATCGTCCGCGATGTTGACGTATTCGTCTGGCGAACAGTGCTCGATTTCCGTCAAGAACTTGTCGGCGTCAGCGGGATCCACATTGTGTAAAACGCTCCAGAGCGCAAGCGTGGAGTCGACAAAGCGACCCGCATCAGTCTTTGTGATTTGTCCCCCGATCCCCTTTGTCAGAGCAAGCCACTCGACGGTTAACTCGGGCTCGGGCGATCGATCTTTAGAAAGCATCTCATTGAGGGCTTCCCAGGGAGATTGGTTCTGGCTTTGAGCGGAAGCCACTGTGATCATCGCCAGCAATGGGTCGACTCGCACTGCGCGACGAACCAAGTCGGCTTGGGAAGCAGTCATGTCACCAAGACGGCCTTGCAAATATGAGCTGGCAATTGTTTCATCGGGATGCCGTTTTGCATACAGTTGCTCATATACCATCAAGCCCGAAACAAAGATCACCACGGTGCAGGCTGCCCAAATGAAGATGCGAGTTATTAATGTTTGCATGATTTTGCTCCTTTAAATCACCTGAACCGCTGTTTCTTGAGGGAGGCACGGAAAGCGCTCCCAAGTAGGTGTGTGGACAAACAAAAAGGGCGCCGAAACTGAGACGTGCTCGACAGGCCCCCGCCAAGGGGCATACCAGAACAGCACTCAGCCCGACGCCCCTTGCGGGGCGCGGCCAAGCACTGCTTCTGGTATTTCAAGAGTCCGTGGACTCAGGTTGGCGGTTTCTGTCGAAAGCAGATTCTTGACGCTCGCGCGTCGTTCAAATTGTTTTCATGCACGGCCTTGCTCGGGCCGCAATATACTCCGTTGGTTTGGTGACGAGCAACTGGCGCCGAGAGATCACGGTCGGCCCCAGTGCTCGCTATAAGCCCCCCGATTCTAAGGGGTGCGTTGGGGCATTTCAACGTTCCCACGACGAACCGCGAGCAGCCTTTCACAGACGCCCCATGTCAGCAGATACAATTGTGGTTGTATGCACGCACGCGCAAGGACGGTCCCCAGGGTTCGAGGATTACATCAAATGGACGCAGGTCATATTGAGTCTGGCAGTCCAGCGATACCGCGGTTCGTGCCGGACGCGCCGTTTCCATCGTATTCCTATGTCACGGGGCGATTCCCGCATCCGACGCGGGATCCAGCGGGGCATAGCTTTGGAGTGGTGCCGGCGCCGTGCCCCACGCCGGACCCAAATCGCTGGCGGGAGTGCAGAGCGTACTTGTACGGAGTTGATCTTTTTAATCACGGCTACTACTGGGAAGCCCACGAGGTGTGGGAAGGAATTTGGCATGCTTGCGGCCGGACTGGACCAACCGGCAACTTCTTCAAGGGGCTCATCAAGTTGGCTGCCGCCGGCGTCAAGGCTCGCGAAGGCCGGCTCGAAGGGGTCCGGAGACACGCCCAGCGGGCCGCGGAGTTGTTTCGACAGGTGGCCGCTGAACTCCCGCCGGAACAGGCTTGCTACTTCGGGCTCTCGCTCGCATGGCTTACGGGCTTGGCGACGGAAGTTGCACGTGGAGCGGCAACGTTAGGCACGCGAACCGGAGCACCAGTCGAGGTCGTCTTCCCATTTGTTCTCAGTCCCGAGGATTCGGATCGGGCCGGGCAGGGGCATGACCAACGGGTGACCGCGGTGCTTCGCTGGCGATAGAATACATGGTCAGGGAGTCTCCGCAGCCTTCGATTCTGTCTGCACCGGAAGGAGCGTCTCATGGCCGGTTCATTTTCGCGTCGTCGGTTTGTGCAGGGAGCGTTTGCCGGCGGAGCACTAGCCGGCTTGGGTGATTTTGGATTTTTGTCGCAGCTTCAGCCTCTGTCGGCCGCGGAAACAAAGCTGCCACCTGGCGCCGTACAGTTCCGGCCCGACATTGAACCGCTCGTGCGTCTGCTGGAAGAGACACCCCGCGACAGCTTGCTGGAAACGATCGGCGCCCGCATTCGTCGCGGACTGAATTACCGCGACGTGCTGGCCGCGTTGCTCTTGGCCGGCATTCGCAATGTGCAGCCGCGTCCCTCGGTCGGTTTTAAGTTTCATGCGGTACTGGTGGTCAACTCGGCGCATTTGGCCAGTATCCAGTCTCCGGACGAGCATCGCTGGCTGCCGATCTTTTGGGCGCTCGATTACTTCAAGGAAGCCCAGGCGCAGAATGAACGGGAAGGGAATTGGACCATGCCGGCGGTCGACGAAGCAAAGCTGCCACCTGCCGCGAAAGCCCCTGCGGCGTTTACCGCCGCCATGGACGCCTGGGACGAAACGCCAGCCGACGCCGCAGCCGCCGCGCTAGCGCGAAGTTCCGGCCTGATGGAGACTTTTGAATTGCTGTTCCGCTATGGCTGTCGCGACTTCCGCGACATCGGACATAAGGCCATTTACGTGGCCAACAGTTGGCGTGCACTGGGCTGCATCGGCGCGGAGCATGCCGAGCCGGTGGTGCGGTCGCTGGCCTATGCCCTGCTGAACCGCGGGAAAGATGGCAAGAACGAGGATGCCCCGGCCGATCGTCCCATTAAACTAGCACGCGAATTGGCCACCCAGTTCCCCGCCACGTGGCAGGAAGGCAAGCTGGACGACAAGGCGACGGTGGAGTTACTGGCCACGCTGCGCAGCGGCAGCGAGCAGGAAAGCTGCAAACTGGTGGTCGAAATGCTCAACCGCGGCGTGGCCCCGCAATCCATTTGGGATGCGCTTTTCGTCGGCGCCGCTGAACTGCTTGTGCGGCAGTCGAGTATTGTGGCACTGCATGCCGTCACCTCGACCAATGCCTTGCGATTTGCCTATGGCACGACCGCCAACGAAGAAACACGACGGCTGCTGCTTTTGCAAAATGCCGCTTTCCTGCCGTTGTTCCGCCAGGCGATGCAGCGCGGCGGAGCAGTGAAGGATTATCGACTCGATCAGCTGGAGCCAATCAAGACCGACGCCGCCAGCCCCACCGCGATTGAAGAGATCTTCGCCGCGGTGAGTGACGACCGGCTGGTTGCCGCTGGAAAAATGGCGGGTTACTTGGAGGCTGGCGGCGATCCGCAGCGGCTGATCGATGCCGCTCGCCTGCTGATTTTCCTCAAAGGCGACAACGCCCACGACTACAAGTTCAGCACGGCGGTGCTGGAAGATTATTATCATGTCTCGCCGGCGTGGCGCAATCGCTATCTGGCCGCCAGCGTGTTCAAGCTGCGTGGCTCCAAGCAGGCCGACAATCAGCTCGTCGATCGCACCCGCTCGGCATTGCGAGCGTAATGGCGAGTTCAAGAGAATGTTTATGCACCGCCTGCCCGGACGGTCTTTCCTGCGCCGACACAGGGTGCGAAGACGACGGCCGGCATAGTGCGAGTTTACCGCCTCCTTCTATTGCCACTTCTCTCCCGCGAAATCACCCACGCATACTGGACAGGATGCCGAACAATTGCTGACGTGGAATCGCGTTTTGTATCTGGGACGAACACATGATTCCACCAATCGCCCGACAGCGGTTTCTCCGTCCAAAAAGCCTGGTGCTGGTCGTCCATGAACTGTTGGCGTGCATTGGCATCCGTTGGAAACAGCTCGAGGGAACGATCTCGCCACTCCCAATATAGCCGTCGCGGTGGGTGACAACGGATATTCAGAATCCGATTCCAAACATAATCGTCGATCAGTGCAAGAATCTCTGCTTCTGGCACGTCCAGAACCCATTGCACCTTGTCAGCGTCAACGTCGAAGTGCCCCTCAGTTGTCGCCCAGCACCAAATAATCTGATCCGTTCCTACGTGATCCCAGACTCGCTGATACGCCTCCGATATGCCGGGCACCGTTTCGAAATATGGTGATTTCGAGTGGTCAACATTACCTTCCAAAGTCGAGAAATCTGGCGAGTGAACGGACCAAAGCCGCATTTGAATCACTCCCGCGATTGAGCCAGTATCCCATGAACTGCAAGAAGGGCAACGCCAGTCGCTGCGCTTAACTTTTCACCGGTGACACTCTCCTATTTGGAAGAGCGCTACAGCGAAGGGGGCGTTTACGACGATTTGTCCACGGCACGCTTCGCTGCCCCAAACGTCCGCTAGCCCCTTCTAATGTTGAAGAAATTTGATCCCGCCACGTTGACATGGTCAGAGGTTAATTCATTGAACGTTCACATATGATCCAACAAGGAGCATGTTGGGGATTTCGTCCTCAGAGGGCACGAATTCTTGCAAATGAAGGCACCTCTTGACTAGAGTAGTCGAATAAGTGCCCGATAAATGAGGCAATTTTACCATTCCTCTTTTCCTCGTCCATCAGCCGGGTTCGACGGATTGTCCTGGATTATCACTCCACGGAGGACATTGCCCGCCGACTTTCAGGTGTCGCTGTGGACGAGTATCTTTGGCCGGCCCGCAACGTTGCGGAAATCGCGTACTGTCCGCGCTTGTTCTATTACATGGAAGTGGAGGGCATTCATCTCCCCAGCGACGATACAGAACAGGGGCATCGCGTGCACCGGCGGGTCGATGCGCCGAGTGAAGAGGCCGTCATCGAATCCGACGAGGGTCGCCCCGTCGCCGTTCGCAGCCTCACTCTCACCAGTCGAAAGCTCGGCCTGACGACCACGCTCGATTTGGCAGAAATCAACGGCACGACCGCCGTCCCTGTGGAATATCGCAAAGGCCGCCCTCACCACATCTTTCTCGGACGCGCCTCCGGCGACGCAAAATCCGACAACTGCGCTTGTGTCGAACCCTGGCCCACCGACCGCATTCAAGTCGGGCTGCAAGCTGTCTTGCTGGAAGATGCCGGTTACACGGTGCCCGAAGCCGTGCTCTACTATGCCGCCGAAAAACGCCGCCTGATCGTGCGGGTTGATGATGCATTACGTTCCGACGCCCTGGCCACGCTGTCCGCCGCCAAAGCCTGTGCGGCAGGCCCACGTCCTCTGCCGTTGGTAAACGATCCCCGCTGCCCGCGCTGTTCGCTGCAACCGATTTGCCTGCCCGACGAAGTGAATCAACAGCGCGAAACCAGCGTCAGCAATGGCCACGTCAAACCTCGAAAAATCTGGCCTCCGCGAGATGACGGAATTCACGTCGTTGCTCAGCAAAATGGTACGAAGGTTGGCGTGAACGGCGCGTCGATGGTCATTTCCGACAAGGACGGCAAAAAGCTGAAAGAAGTCCCCCTGGCCGGTGTCGAAAGCTTGTCACTGTTGGGCAGCGTACAGATTTCCACACAGGCGTTACAAACCTTGGCCGATCGCGCCATTCCAGTGGCGTTTCTGACCGCAGCCGGCCGCGTCGTGGCGATGGTCGATCCGCTGGACTCGGTCAGTGCCGATACGCGCCGGGCCCAGGTCCGCCGCTTTGACGATCCCGCCGTCTGCCTGGAACTTTCCCGCGCACTCGTCGCCGCCAAAATCTTCAACCAACGCACGCTGCTGATGCGCAATCATGCTAGTCTGCCGGCTCGCATGGCCGACGAACTGCTCAACCAGGCCGAACTGGCCGCGCAGGCCGGAACGCTCAATTCCATACGCGGTCACGAAGGGCAAGCTGCGGCGCTCTACTTCGAGCACTTCGCCGGAATGATCAAAGGGGAATTGGCATTGGAGTTCGACGTCAATGGTCGGCAACGTCGCCCGGCCCCCGATCCGATCAACGCGGCTTTGTCGTTTTGTTACTCGATGCTCACCCACGAATGCACGGCGGCCCTGCGCGTGGCCAGCTTGGAACCCTCGATCGGCGCGTTCCATGTCTCGAAACCCGGCCGGCCGGCGCTGGCATTGGACCTGATGGAGCCGTTCCGCCCAGTGATTGCCGATTCGATCGTCATCACTGCCTTCAACCGTGCCGAGCTCAAGCCGGGCCACTTCCTCCGCACCGCCGCCGGCTGCATGTTCACTGATGCGGGCCGCAAAGCCTTCTTCGCCGTCTACGGCCGGAGGATGGCCGAGGAAATCACGCATCCGGTGTTCGGTTACAAGCTTTCGTACCGCCGGATGATAATCCTCCACGCACGCATGATCGCCGCCTGGCTCCTGGGCGAGGTGCCGACTTTGGCATTTTTAACCACAAGGTGAAATCGTGCCGGGCACACGCCATGCGTCGTCTCCTTTTCGTCTCCCTTTCCCGCTGGGAGAGGGCTGGGTGAGGGTGTCGCCTTTCTCCCTCTCCGTCTGGGAGAGGGCCGTGGTGAGGGGGGGTTTGTGCCCACTAACCACCAACTACTAACCCCTGACAATCCCATGCGCCGCTCTTATCTCGTTTGCTACGACATCCGCGATCCCAAACGCTGGCGACAAGTCTTCAAGACGATGAAAGGCCACGGAGAGCACTGGCAATTCTCGGTGTTCTTTTGCGTGCTCAAGAACATCGACCGGGTCCGGATGCAAATGCAGCTCGAAGAGGCCATGAACTTGAAGGAGGATCAGGTAATGATCATCGACCTCGGCCCCGACGAAGACGTCGCCCGCCACGCCGCCACCTTCCTCGGCCCTGCCGTCCCGCAGAATGACAAGGGCATCGTGGTCGTGTAAAATCGGTCCCCTCTCCCTCTGGGAGAGGGTAGGGTGAGGGGATCGGTGTTCCTATCCAAGGACAGATCATGGCCAAATCCAATAACGAAATCCCGACGACTCAGCGCGCTTACACAGTTCTCCTTCGCGGCGCTGACCCAGGGGATAAGAGTTGGCGCGATGCTCTCTGGGCCACCCACGAGGCGGTGAACAAGGGCGCAAAAGTCTTCGGCGATTGGCTGCTGACACTCCGCGGCGGATTATGCCATACGCTGGCCGACGAGGGTAATTCTCAGGGTCGCAGGAACCGTCGCATTCTACTGGCGTTGTCGTGGTTAAGTGTGGAATCTCGCAATGGTGCGCCTGAGGGCTTGGTGATTGAAAGCCCAGTCGAAGCGTTACAAGAGATTCTGCGACTGCGACAACTCCCACCTGCGCAGATCGAGGAATGGATTGTGGATTGCACTTCCTCCTTATCAGCCGAAATCCGCCCCGATGCAGTTTGGGTCAACCGGAGCAAATCGTTCGATCAGGTAGCAGCGGATTGTCCGTCGCTCAACCGCCAAGAAATTTGGGATCTTCTCGAGCCTTTCTTCGCTAATCCAAATGTCTATCTGGCACCAGAAGAAAGTATCACCGATGATGCTGAAGGCCGAGCGAGCCAATCAGCGGAAAAAGCAAAGGACTTGGTTCAAAAAGCTGGAGGATGGTTAAGCAACCGATTCGGCGCTGGAAAAGGCGCCGATTTCGCCCGTTTGGCTCAGGCGTACGATGAGATCTCGGATTGGGCACAGCAGGCCTCGGGCAATATTGTTGCAAGCGAATCGCTATCGAGCCTAGCTACATCATTAACGGCATTTTCTCCCGACTCGCAAGATGTCAATGGCGTGCTATCGGTCATCAGTGGTCCGGGGTACAAAAGTGCCACTCGGAATCACATCCAAAGTATCGCGACTCAGGCCGAAGTCACGCGCAAGACTTGGACCGACTTGTCGAACTAGCCACTCAAGACGCGGCCAAATGCCGCAGCAACATTGGCGACAAGGGGCGTCGCCCTTATGCGGACATGCTTCTTTCTGAGGTCGAAAAAACATGCGACTTCACGTATCTTCAATTCGACGGACCGGCCCGACATCGCGAATTCTCTGTAATGCTCGACCATGCCGCGCGGCGAGTATCTATAGCACACTCCTGGATCAAAAATGCCGAGACCAAGCGAGCCAGCTTTGAAGAGGATGCGCGACGTATTGGTGACGTGCCGCCCGCTGCAGTTCGCTGGCTGGAGGATTACTGCCGGCGTCGCGGGGGAGAGTCGGGTTCAGTGGAGGCGTATCGCATCCGTAAACGCGCCATCGATGGTTGGGACGCGGTCGTGAAGAAATGGTCACGATCCGACTGCATTACGGTTGACGATCGAATTACTGCTGCCCGAGCGCTCCAGGACGATCCGGAAATTGACAAATTTGGCGACATTCAACTGTTCGAGGCTTTGGCCGATGAAGAAGCGACGAGTGTTTGGAAACAGAACGGCGCTGCCGCGGAAAAGCCGTTGAAAGACTTTGTCTTTGCCACGGATGCCATCGCAAAGAAACTCCGTTTTAAAGTTCCCGCCTATCGGCATCCCGATCCGCTGCGGCATCCCGTGTTTTGCGACTTCGGCAAGTCGCGGTGGAGCATTTGTTTCGGCATTCACGAACAGTTCAAGGAATCTGCCAAGAAACGACGCGGCAAGAACACGCCGATGCTCCCCCGCAGCCTATGCATGGGGCTGTGGGATGGGGCAAGGATCAATCACGACATTCCGCTTGTGTGGAGCAGCAAGCGGTTGAGTGCGGACTTGGGATTAACCGTTGATGCCGTTGGAGAACCTGTCCCAGTTTCGCGAGGCGATCGACTTGGCCGAGCCGTCGCGAATGCAGCCGCGAATTCGGCCATAACGATCATTGGACTATTTGAACAGAAAGATTGGAACGGTCGGTTGCAAGGTCCGCGGAGGCAGCTTGACGATCTTGCGGCCTATTTGGAGAAGCGCGCTGGGCAATGGGACGACAAAGCCCGAGGCATGCGTGACCGGATTCGCTGGCTCATCACGTTTTCTGCTGCCCTCCAGCCGCAAGGGCCGTGGATCAACTACGCGAAGCGTTTTTCCGAGGACGCTGCCGCCAAGCCTTTTGTTTCGCGGAAGGGAGATTACGCAGTTAAACACCACGACAACCAGAATCGCAATGGACACGCTAAACTGATACTCTCTCGGCTTGCAGGCCTTCGCATTTTGGCGGTTGACCTCGGCCACCGTTTTGCCGCGGCCTGTGCAGTATGGGAAACTCTCAGTTCGACCGATTTCCGTGCGGAAGTCAGGGGTTGTAAGACATTGGCCGGTGGAAGTGGACCGAACGACCTATTCCTACAGACGCAACATTGCGTAGACGACAGAAAGTCACGCAAGACAGTCTACCGCCGCATCGGCCCTGACGCTCTTCCTAACGGTTCGGAACATCCCGCGCCTTGGGCAAAGTTAGTCCGCCAATTTCTCATCAAGATGCAAGGCGAAGATAAGCCCGCGCGCAAAGCCAGCCGTGATGAGATCGAGACCGCTGAGGACTTCGAAAATCGCGTCGGGCGCGAACGGCTGAGCGACGAACATCGGCGATCCCTGGCGGTTGATGAATTGATGGCGGAAGCCGTACGAACAGTGCGTCTTGCCTTGCAACGGCATGGCCGACGCGCCAGCATTGCGCACAATCTTACCGCCACGCACCGTATTCGGCCCGGAGCGAGACTAGAACCGCTGAACGACGAAACTCGCCTCGAACTGCTTGTTCAAACTCTCGCCGATTGGCATGCCTTGGCAACCGACGAACGATGGAACGATCCGGAAGCAAGAACAACATGGAACGAACATCTTTCTTCTCTCCCAAACGGCTTTGCGGTAGAACGACACAAACGATCCGACTCCGACGAGTCGGAAGCGGCCGTCGATCATCGCAAGGAAGAAGCCACTCTACTTAAACGTATTAAGCCGTTGGCAGAAACGCTTGCGTCACATAAAGAATTGTGTTCCGCGCTGCATCAACAATGGGCAGAACGATGGAATCGCGATGACATCCTTTGGCATTCAGATTTGAAATGGCTCGGCCGATGGATCAGGCCACGGGGCAAGAAACGACGATCAGCAGGTCATCGTCATGTAGGAGGCTTGTCGCTCAAGCGAATTTCGACCATGCAAGAATTTCGTCGGAGAATCCAAGTGGGGTATTTCAATCGCCTTCACCCCGACGGCAGCAAAGTTGAGGTCGGCGGAAAATTTGGTCAAAAAACGCTCGATGCCCTGGAACGCCTCAAAGAAAACCGTGTAAAGCAATTGGCCAGCCGAATCGTTGAAGCAGCGTTGGGCGTAGGTATTGAGCGACGGTCGATCAATGGCTGGGATGTCCAGCGACCACGAAGGCCAATCCAAGATCCAAGATTCGCGCCTTGTCACGCGGTCGTGATCGAGGATTTGACCCACTATCGACCTGATGAGACACGCACACGCCGCGAGAATCGGGCGACGATGGATTGGAAGAGCGCGGCCACCCGCAAATACCTGGAAGATGCTTGTCAACTCTACGGCTTGCATCTGCGTGATGTGAATCCACGATACACTTCATTGCAAGATTCACGCAGCGGCGCTCCGGGTGTCCGCTGTGTCGAGGTGCGCATCATGGATTTCCTCTCCAATCCTTTCTGGCGCAAGCAGCGAATCCAGGCTAAGCGAAAGGCTAAGGTGAAAAGGGGCAATTCGCGAGACCAATACCTCCTGGCCCTGGAATCCAAGTGGTCGGCAGCACCCGAAGAGGAAAAGAATCGCGCAAAGCTCTTGCGCATTCCATTGAAGGGTGGCGACATATTTGTCCGAGCAGAGTCTCGCTCGCCCACCAATGGGGGAATTCAAGCCGATCTCAACGCCGCGGCCAACATTGGCTTGCGCGCTTTAATGGACCCCGATTTCCCAGGCAAATGGTGGTATGTGCCTTGCGATCCCGAAAGCCGGCGACCCAAGGCCGACAAGGTGAAAGGAAGCATTCTTGAGAAGGTTGGTCCGCTTCAGACTGTTGCTTCAGTCACCGGTGATAAAAGGCCCAAGAGCGGGCGTACGTCGCGCACCAGGGACAAGAAAGATGTGGTCAATTTGTGGCGCGATCCTCAGTCGGCGGCCATCCAAGGTGCCGACGGCGGCGAAACTTGGCATGAAACGCCCGCCTATTGGAACATTGTGCAAGAGCGAGTCGTCCGAATGTTGCGTGGTTAAGCCAATCTGCCCCCGGATTGAGTGTTGCTTTCCACCAGCGGAATGGTACATTCTTTTTCGTTCTGCTAAAGGCAGACGCATCTCCGCGAACGTGTCTTCCCCTTCAATCGGGTCTTTAGCACGCGGGGTTGATCATTCTTTGGCAATTTAGCCCGAGCGAGTGCGAAGGTGGTGCGACGGGGTGCCGCTGGTGCTCGCGTTGCTTCAAACGGTTTGCATGCCAGCATTTGTCACAATGCTTGTGGACCGAGAGATGCGGCTGACTGCTCGAAATGCCCCCATGCTCGTATGGGGCAACCTAACAGGCAGCCGGCGTGGAGGTTGCGAGCCGGACGGTCGGCTCGCTCGCCGACGGATTGATCAGCCGACACGGGATAGCGGCGCCCTGGAACAAGACGCTGATGTGGTCGGCTCGCTCGCCGACGGATTGATCAGCCGACACGTATGGGCTTGATCGACGGGATTCAATCGTTCGAGTCGGCTCGCTCGCCGACGGATTGATCAGCCGACACGAATTTCCCAGGTAGGATTCGATCATGCCGCCGGAGTCGGCTCGCTCGCCGACGGATTGATCAGCCGACACCAAGCAGGGCCATTTCCCAGCAACGAGAACATGCACGTCGGCTCGCTCGCCGACGGATTGATCAGCCGACACGAATTATCCGACCAAAACCTGCTCGACGATGGTGAGTCGGCTCGCTCGCCGACGGATTGATCAGCCGACACCGGGTACGTCTCCGCAACTCACCCTACAAGAGAACGTCGGCTCGCTCGCCGACGGATTGATCAGCCGAGTATAACTGTCGCGAGTGCGGAGTGGGCTTAAAACCCATTGCATCCAATTTCAAACCCGTGCAGACCTTCCGCTCAACCCACACGTGAGGGCCAGGTGCACTGGAAACATCATTGGCCACAGGAAGCATGTGCCCGGCAATCGCGTCAGGATCTCGCAGGATGTCTGTCGGCAAGTCTTGCGACCCTTGTGCTCATGTCCTGCAGTGACGTGCGTCGTAGCGGCCGCTGGGACCATCTGGCGGCTCGCCGGCCAGAAGTGAACTCTTGTCCATGTTGGCGTTGCAGAGCAGTCGAATCTATTTCAAACCATTCCCGATTGTCCTATTCTGCTGGTAACGAGTCGCCCGGCTCCGCTTTCGCTTTGAGGGACCGCGGCGTGGCGGGCGAAGAGCCAGGCGGTATGACCGACCGTGAATGCGACCGATCCGGCTACGAAATTCATCCTCGCCTGACACGGTAATCAATTACGTACTGTTTTGATTTTGGCGGCCATCGAGCCTACGTTGGCGAAATGCTCTGCTTGCTCAAACTGTCTTGCTTAAAGTCAAGCCTTTCAACAGGACGATCATGGCCCGACGATCTCTTTGAATTCGTTGTTATCCCGCCAAGTCTCGAATGACTCCCCGAGAGCGGTTAACGATCGAATCAGTTCTAGCTCATTGGGATACAGCGTTTTGACCCTCCGTAATGTCTCAATGGTCTTTGGTGCGAACGTCTTGTCGGTGGGACCTTTTTGCGCACAGGCACATGCCAGATTCACCAACGCTGTTTCATCATCTGGAAACAGCTGTAAATACTTTTCATTGGCCGCAATCGCCGCATCCGGCGGATCTTCCCACATGCCAACATAGCCGAGTAGTGCGCAGGGCGCATTGTGGTGCCGTAGTCATTTTGACTAGCTGTTTAGCGATTGGTATCGCCTCCGCCTGCCGATTCATATTGATGAGCGTATATGCCAACTCCATGAGAACGCTTGGATCTTCGGATGCCAATGTTCTTGCACGCCGAAGTAGCTTTTCGGCAGCCGGATAGTTTTCTTGGAGATAGTAAGCGTGGGCAGCCAGCTTTATGTCCTCCAGCGAGCTGGACCTATCAATCGTGAGGTTCTTAACCACAGTTGCTGCCGCTTCCATCGTTTCGTCACTGAGTCCCTCTTGAGTCACACGGTCCGCTGCCGAGTATGTTCCAAACATCCCGCCATCCTCGTGTGCTCCGATTTGTGGCGGTGGGATCGCGGCAATGGCTTTGATTTGCTCCTTCGCAGACTCAAGTTGATCTTCTAGACGTTGACGAAATCGCGTGAAAAAGAACGTTCGGGCTACGTACATCCAGATAAATCCCATTGCCGCAAACCCGATAACTTCTATCGTCACCAATCCGATTTGTTCGGGCGTGCCACAGGCCGCTGCGAGTGATCGAAGAAACACACGAATCGTTCCATTAGGCTTCACAGACTCTGTAATTGCAGCGCCGCTAAAAAGGCCGTTTAATGCGGCAACCAGCGTTTTGAAGCTGTCTTGCTCTTTGCCCACGCTCCCGTTGATCAGACCCAATAGCCCTCCGCCGCCCAATGATCCCAAAGCGATGACGATCATTAAGCCCCTTCCACCGACAACGCCGCAAATTGAAATAATGCTAACGGCCAATAACGAAGAGATAATCCAGACGCTCAAAATCAGAATGAATACACCTGCGGGTGTCTTTGTCCAAAACCCAACGGGCAAAGCTTCAAATGACTGTGCCTCAGATTCTGCATCAATCATCGAATGATTCCTGGCGCTACTTAGAGACAATAATCACACATCACACTCGACGCATTATTTGCGATGCACACTCTTTCACTTCTGTCTTCGGCACTTCGACGAATACTGTCATTGGGTCATTGCACGAGAATGTCGCTGGGGGTCGAAGCTTAGCTGTTCAAGTCGGCGGCGTAGAAAGTATTCTTGCTGCGTGGCAAATTGTTGGGAAATTTTGCGAACTCGTTCGGCAGTAAGATCGTGCGAATCCATGCCGAGACGTTATCCCGTCGTGGCTTGATTCGCAATCCCCAGCACCGCCCGGTGGCACTAAATAATCACGCCGTCTGCGCCATAATCCATGTGGAGCACGGCTAGCTCCGAGCCGGCCGCATCTGCTCCCCACGCCCTGATCATGTCCGCCTTACCGTGGATGTGGCCAGGGCGTTTTCGTTAGCAGGGATCCGGCAATCCCGTGCCGGCTCACAATTCCCAAGAACAGGAGGGGCACATGACACAGTTCAGTCTTGGCCAAATCGTGGCGACGCCCGCCGCACTTTGTGCCCTGGAGGAATCTGGGCAAAGCACCCGAAGAGTTCCTTAACCGCGCATCGGTCTGGCGATTGGGGAAGCGTCAGTCCGGACGACCAGCATGCCAACCAGGAGGCGCTGGAGACCGGTGCCAGATTGCTCTCGGCCTACCAGACAAAAGCCGGCGTCAAAATCTGGGTGATTACCGAGGCTGTGGGCGACGACGGCCGACGTGCCTCCACCTGCATTTTGCTGCCGGAGGATTACTGATGGCTCGCCCTGCGAGGGCTCCGGAGCACCCCTGTCCTTTAACTAACGAGGTGAAAACTTTGAATATCACACTACTGATGTGCGGTTCCTTGGCTTTGCTGTTGGCCGTCGCGGCGCTGGTGCGCGAGGTGCGCCTGCGACGGGCCCTGCAGGCTTTGTTGGCTCGCATCCTCGCGCGATGGAGGGAATATGTTCTACATAAGCGTTCATCGAGGGAAGATGCTGATGCTGCTGGTGATGATCGCCGCCAGCGGCTGCGGTAGCGATAGCGATCGGGTGGCCCAGGTGGCCGTGGAAGCATCCCAGCGCCAGGCCGCCCAAAACCAGGAGATGGCCCAGCTCAACCGGGAAGTGGCCGAGGGGACCAAACACTTGACCGAGGAACGGGGCGAGGCGGATCGGCAGATGTTGGCCTTTGAGCAAAACCTGCAGCAGCAGCGTGATGGCCTGGATCAGGAGCGTCGGCAGATCGCCGGTGCCCGAGGCCGCGAATCATTGCTGGTGCCGGTGCTGGAAACGATCGGCACGCTGGCGGTCTGCAGCCTGCCACTGGTGCTGTGCTGGTATCTGCTGCACGGACTGGGCAAAGAATCGTCTGAATCAGCGGTTTCGCAAGTGCTGGTGGACCAACTGCTCGCGCATGACGATCCGCTCCCCTTGGATCTGGATTCGCAAGGGAAGCTGCCGCAGTCCACGATCGGCTAGGCCAGTACGTCAGCGGCAAAGCTCTTGGCGCCGTAACCAATACCAGACCGAGGATACCCCCATGGCGAACAATTATTTGCAGTTTTCCGAGGTGATTTCACAATTGACCGACGACGAAATCGCCTGGCTCAAGGATCAGTTGAAAACAGTGTACGTGTTTGATGGGACTGAATACGAAGAGGATCAGGTCCCACAGGGTATGGATGCTAATAAGGCAAAGTGGGTCGGCTGTCGCGCGTATCGTGATCTGTTGGAATATTCCGGCGAATTCGATGAAGGGCCTGGGTTTGAATACCAGTTCAGAACGGATCCGCCGGATAAACGTTGGGGCCGTTACCTCTGGGTCTATGTTGGTGAGACTGGCTCGGTCAGCCAGCTCGCTCATCTGGTGCAGAAATTCCTGCGCACGTTTCGGCCGCGAGAATGCTGGTCTCTGACATACGCGTTCACCTGCTCCCAGCCGCGCGTCGGTGAATTCAGCGGCGGTGGCGTGTTTGTGACAGCGGACGAGGTCGTTTGGAACAGCGTCGACGATTTTGTCGACGAGCAGCGGGAAGCATTCCTACGCCGGCAAGCAAGCGCTGGCGTCGGTGGCTGACTCTTGGCGATTGCAGTTTGTTTCATGGCCTTTGCGCCATCTGACGCGCTCGTTTTGCGCCGGTCCACCAATGAGAAAGGAGGTGCCCATGCCCGAAACTGACCAGGGCTGGGTCGTTCAAAAGTACGCCCTGTACGACTTCGCCCGCGAAAAACTTGCCTCTGCGACGTTGTTTGACGATCGGGTCGAAGCGGACGGAGCCGCAAAGCGGTTCGAGCACGTGATCGTCGTGCCCGTTTCGCTGCAAGCCGTGTTAGCCACGGCAAACAGCTGACATCTTGCGATCCCGACGCGCTGTTTGCATCGAAGTGTGCCGCGGTTCCATCGGAATCGCGCTTCAAGGCTGCACGCTTGGTTTTGAAAAGGCTTTTCAGAACTTTATCACTTAAGGAGACCTGTCATGACAGCTTCCCAGCTTCATCGGGCGGTATCGCGGGCCACCGGCGAATCGGTCCGTGAAATCCGCCACCTCGGCTTTCAGATAGCAGATTCGCCCCCGTGTGACCGTGACAGCGAAGCGGATGATCAACCGCCCCAGATCATCGATTGGGACGAGTTGGACAGCCAGCGACAGCGGAATTGGTAGAGCCGCTGATTGAGCTACGCAAACCAGTTTGTTCTTTCATGCGTTCAATTTCACTCGTATTCAGCAGGAGAGTTCCATGAAGATTTTGTTCATTAACAACAACGACTGCGGTTTCGCCGATCACATCGAGGTCGCCGCCGGCATTACCGTGGCAGCGACTGATGCAGGAGCGGCTCCCCAACGAGAAGCCGCAGAATTACCAGATCCGCGTCAATCGCCAGCCGGTCGCGGCCGACTACGTGCTGCAGGAAGGGGACCGGTTAAGCTGCACGGCCAAGAACATCCACGGGGCATAGGGCCCATTCGACTCTATATATATTGTCACCGAAACACGCGGGGTCTGCCGGTAACGTAGCTGGCAGGCCCCGCTTTCGTTTCTAACACCAAACAATCGAGCCAATCCATGGGTACTCGACACAAACTGTATTTACGTGCCGCCGAATTGATTCGGCAACAACTATCGAAGCATCACGCCCAGCAGGAGCAGCTCGAATTGCCGGTTTCCCGCTGGGACGACCTGAACAAAACTGCTGCGCGGCGTGGAACTGGCACACAGCCGCGGCTGGTTCGTGGCTGGGCGGCAGCGCCGGGAACAGTTCTTTAATGAGCTGGACTATTTCCGGAAATTGTTATCGCACATTGCAGAAGATGGCCTGCAAGCCAAGCAGAAGCCAGCAATCTCCAGCCTGTCGGAAATCTACTACGACCTGCTGGGACTGGAGAAAGAGTTTCCAGCCGTCGAGTGCGATCTGAAAACCCAGTCCCTGGCCGTCACCACCGAGCCGATCACGCTGGATGACCTTTATCTTGGGCCATTCCAAATCCGGCTCGATCTCGAGCACCTGGGTGAATCGCAGCCGTACAGCGTCGTGGCGCTGGAGCCCCATCCGGCCGCAACCCGCGACGACATCACCCATCCGCATGTGAGTGATGAAACGCTCTGCGAAGGGGAGGGACACAACATGTCGAAGTTGGCCCGCGAAAGTGGCCGGATCTTTGATTTCTTCACCATCGTCGATCGCACCTTGAAAACGTATTCCGAAGGTCGAGCCTTTATCGAACTCGATCAGTGGAACGGCGTGGCCTGCCACGATTGTGGCGGCATGGTGGACGACGAGGACTGCTGGACCTGCGAACGCTGTGAACACCGGCTTTGCAGCGATTGCGGTTCAACATGCAGCCACTGTGATCGGACCTGCTGTGGCGGCTGTAGCAATAGCTGCCACGTTTGTGATGAATCCATGTGCGCTGGCTGCACTGAAACGTGCTCATCGTGCGGACATGCTGTGTGCCCCAACTGTTTCCATACCGAACTCAATCATTGCGTGACTTGCCATGAAGAACTTAACGTATCGACAGACTCCGATGCGGATGACGTATCGGCCGAAGAAGCCCAGCCTGCGGTTCACGCCGACAGCCTGGGCCAAGCTCCTATTCCTGCGTGATTACGGCGACACGGAGGTCGCCGGCTTTGGGATTGCTGACACTGACGATCTGCTGCTGGTCACCGACATTGCGCTCTGGTGGATCAGACCTGCACGGTCGTCTCGTTTGCCTTTAAGGATGAGGCCGTCGCGGACTTTTTTGACGAGCAGGTTGATCGAGGCCTCAGGCCGGCGCAATTCGGCCGAATCTGGATTCATACGCATCCTGGCAAATGCCCACAGCCCAGCAGCACCGACGAAGAAACCTTTGCCCGGGTGTTTGGCAGCGCCGATTGGGTCGGTGATGTTCATTCTGGCCTGCGGGGGCGCCACCTATGCCCGGCTGCAGTTTAGCGCCGGACCCACAGGGTTTTTGCAAATCCCGGTCCGCGTCGATTACAGCCAGCCCTTCGAGGCCAGTGATCAAGCTGCATGGGAACTGGAGTACCTGGCGAAGGTGACGCCGGCGACGTGGGAGGACAACAAGTTGGCTGGTAATGACGAACTCCCATTATTCGAGGCCAGTGAACCGCTACTGGCCGGCTCGTCCGAAGTAATTGACCCAACTGATCCCTTTCACGTGGAGGAGTATTGGTATGGCTACTGAGGCGAATCGCTTTCAGCGGCAGCAGGACCTGGTGCCGGCAGGCCGGCTGGCAGAGTTATCGATAACCGTGATTGGCGTGGGCGCCATCGGCCGACAGGTTGCCTTGCAACTGGCGGCCATTGGGGCAAGCCGTCTCCGATTAATTGATTTCGACCGGGTGGATGCCACCAACGTCACTACCCAAGGCTACCTGAGCACAGAAATCGGCCAGCTCAAAGTCCATGCCACGGCCGCAGCAATTACGATGATCGACCACACGATCGCAGTGGACGCAGTAGCGGATCGGTTCCGGGCCAAGATGGATGTTGGCCATTGCGTATTTTGCTGTGTGGATTCGATTGAGGCTCGGGCTGCCATTTGGCGGTCCGTCCGGAATCGCTGCCGGTTTTGGGTCGACGGCCGAATGCTCGGGCGAGGTGATGCGGATTCTAGTGGCGGCGGATCCCGATGGAAGACAGTATTATCCCTCGACGCTGTTTAGCGGCCGCCGAGGCACAGCAGGGAAGTTGCACCTCCCGCAGCACGATCTATGCCGCCAGCATCGCGGCGGGGCTGATGGTGCATCAGTTCACGCGCTGGTTGCGCGATCTGCCCGTCGACCGGGATTTTTCGCTGAATCTGCTGGCCAGTGAGCTTGCCATCGCCTAGCTGGTCGTCGGAAATCACGAGCCAGCCAAAGGCTATCTGAGGTCTGCGTTCAGGTGTGCCGACCAGTCCTTTGCGACACCTCCGAATCGGTAGTAAGATGCCGATTCGGAGGGCCGGCTCCAAAGCCGTCTTCGAGCCAGTGCCGAATTTTTTTAGCTATTCTGGATTCGTCAAGAACTGGCGGTGACCAAGTGGGCAATCAGCGCTTTCTGGCTTTCGACATTGAGACCGCAAAGGTCCTTCCCGATTCTGTATCGGACATTCGCGCCTATCGCCCATTAGGTATCACCTGTGCCGCGACCGTTTCAAGTGATGGCCGTGAACGAAACACCTGGTACAGCTGCAACAGTGATAATGGGCCGTGCCCGCAAATGAATTCGCATCGGCTGGCAGAACTGGTCAGCTATCTGCAACGCAAAGTCGACGAAGGCTATACGATCCTCACGTGGAATGGACTGGGCTTCGACTTCGACATTTTAGCCGAGGAGTCCGGCCTGCTTGCGCAGTGCTGCGCAATTGGCCTGGAACCATGTTGATGCGATGTTTCATTTCTTCTGTTTGAAAGGGTTTAGAATTAGTCTCGACGCGGCGTCCCACGGAATGAAGTTGCCGGGAAAGCTCGCCGGCACCAGCGGCAAAGATGCGCCGAAGCTATGGGCAAATGGGCAATGGCAACGAGTGGTCGACTACGTGACGCGAGATGTCCACGCACTCATTCAGCTGGTCACTGCTTGTGAAACCAATCGTTGTGTTCGATGGGTTACCCGCAGCGGCACGATCAACGAAGTGTGCCTGCCGACTGGGTTTCTCTCAGTGGCCCAAGCATTTGCACTGCCCCTGCCCGATACATCCTGGATGGACTCTCCGACACCTCGAGCGGAGTTTATTCAATGGCTAAGGTCAACGAGAGTTCGCGGCCGATGCGGCGACCACCACGATCTTACGACACCCATAACCGGAATGCGGGTTGTACTGACCTGCAAAGTCAACTAACTTATATTGATTAACGAGTTTGAGCTGTTCTCAGCCGATCTCCCAGTAATCTGAACTACGCCGGGTTAACTGCACGAGACAGCCAAGGAGGTTGCCAAGATGATTGAAAATCGGATTAGGGTTGCGCCCAGTACAGTAGCGTATCCTGACGCGGAGAAAAACACGCTAGTAGTGGAGTTCGCCATCCCAGGAGCGCCAACGGATACCATCGATTTGAAGCTCCTGCCAGACAGCATCCACCTGACAGCGCCAGCGAGGGACATCGAGTATGTTTCAGCACTGGCTTTACCTTGGCCGGTGAAACCTGACAAAGCCGAAGCGACCTACGAGCACGGCCTGCTCCGAATCGAGGTGCCCTTCAAAGATCCGATGGAAGATGCTGTGAAGGTCGCCATCAAAGCAGGTGGCGCGGAAACCAAGCCCAAGAAAATCAAAGCCTGATGACGCGTTAACTTGAGAGAGTCGCTGCTCGTCGTACCACGGATGACGCCGGATTCATCGGGCCGGACACTACCGCTACCGGTGCCACCCGGGTTCGAGGGTGCGTAGCGTCCCAACGAAGGACTCACCGTTGACCGTGCCCAGTCCCAGATCTACATTTGTGCCCCACACCCATAAACTGCCATCGGACAATCCGGCGTCGCCTGCACGCAGGGGTTCGGCTTGAATATCGTGAACATCTCTATGCCATTCCCTAGGGAAAGTGAACATTGTCGCCCCGCACGGTGGCGTCTTCAAGGCTGACGTACTCACACTGACTAACGTCGCTGATTCTGCCGCTGACGTTCACCGAGTCACCGGGGCGAAGCATAGAGACGTCCTGGACCGTACTTGCCATTACGAGAATTTCGGAGCCAACCTCCCTGAGGACGCAAAACCAGCGCCCTCCGGACAGTTTGCTGGGCAAGCTGTTCACTGTCGCTTGCCAGCCAGGCTCTCGAGTCCAGCGTCCAAGATACAGCTCCTCGACTTTTTCACGGAACTTGTAGGAGAGTGTGACTCCCCTTAGATTGGCAATGATTTCCGCGGCTGACTTCTCGCGAATAGTGACTCGTTGGGGTGCGAGTGCGGGTGTGGCTCTATCGGAGGTGAGGTCAGGCGTTGGACGATGAAATTCGCCACCAAGATGATCGCCTGCGCCATCAGGGTGGCGCGGTGGCAAATCTGGAGCGCTTTGGTGATCCGGTTTCTTCGGGGCGTGTGCGAGAGTGTGCCAGACGAAATGAGCAGCGTTACGGGCCGCTTTTAGTTGCCGTTTTGTCTTATCTTCGCTCTTCTTTCCGTCCGCCCAATCGCAGACCGCCTTGACCAGAATCCAGTCCTTTTTCGTTGCTAGGCATGGCACGTACAGGCCAGCTCCTTCCATTTCACCGCCGATTGCCTCGGGTTCGTGGCTTAGCAACTCCCGAACGAACTCATCATCGTCAATCAGCTTCTCGCCCGACAACACCAGCCCGAAGTGGACGTTGGCCACTTGCCAGTCCAGCTTGGCATTCCTGAACCTCTGTAACAACCGCGGAGACGCAGAGGCTTTGTCCCCGCGAGGGATCGCCCGATCTGTGCTCCTTCGTTGTGGCTCATACATGTGCAGTTGTTTGGCGACGAGTACGTCCCCGATCTCGTGCTTCTCTCGGTTCGAACCAAAGGCAATCCCGACCATTATCACTTCTTCAGGGTTCACTTCCCGGATCGCCTGACCGACCGTTTCTTGCGCCCCACCCGGTCCACCCGCTCCCATTTCCGATTGGACCAGCCATACCTTCTTGCCGTTGACCATCCCCAGGTCACGGTACGTCCCGTTCCCAACTTCCAAGGAACTGGATGGGTGCCCTGTGGATTCTCCAGCCACCTTGAGCACAGCGCGACTTTCGACCTCCGTGGCGGTGACAAGCAGGATGTCGGCATTGCTACTCATTGTCGCTACTCTGTCGATCAAGTTAATCACCCGTCCGGTTACAAACCCAGGGCCGAACGACTGAGGTCAGCAGCGTCCGCAGGAGTACGCGCCACGTCGCGAGCGACTCGAAGCGGACGACTGCTGCAACGACTGGTTCGAGCCACCCGGATCAACGAGTCCGAACTGCGATCCGCCTGTCTTCAAAGCGTGCGTTCTGACGCTTCGCGATAACATTCCAGCGCCGCGCTTTGCACCTCCCTGAATCGCCTTTTTCGCGCTGACGGGTTGGCACGAACTAATGATTATGTCGCACTATTGTGGCGGGCAAAAACCACATTTTAGTGGGATGGCTCGTATGCTGTCAAAGTTTCCATCGGTAAGCTGCACCCGTAGCGGCTGCAATTGCCGCTCGCTCTCTGACGCATCCTCGGCAATTGTGAGGGCGATCTAAATTTGGTATAATGCGGCCGACGAAATGGCTCGCGAAGGGTCGTTTCAAAACAACGGCTAACGACAGCCCGCACGAACAGATTGTCTGATCGTGTGGGCTTTATTTTTGCGCTAGTGAGTACCGATGCGGCGGGTTTAGTAATTGATGGGTTTTCCATCGCAAGGAGACCGATTCATGGATTCGAAATTCTTCTGGACGATCATGGCAATCGGTTTTGCTGTTGTTGTGTTCATCGTTATTCTGACTGGCGAATGGAATCTTGGAGAGCAAACTGCCAGAGTGCTCAAGCAGCAACCGGCGGCCCAGCCTGCCCAGTCAATCGCCGATGTTCAACGAATGGACGCCGACCGCAAACTAGCTGATGAGCGTCGGCAGGCCGAACTTAAGCAGGCCGAAGAGAATCGACTCGCTGAACTTAAGCGCCAGCAAGATGAAAAAGCACTCTTGGAGGCTAAGCAGGCGGAAGAATTACAAACAAAGAGAGGGGCGGAAATCGAACGCATCGCCCAACAGAGGTCAACCGCCGACTTAGTTAATGATTTCTTTGCCGATTATTTGGAAATGCTGGATGAACTAGATGCGCAACCCAGCACTGAAGAACAAGTACAAGCTGTTTATGATTTGTCCGGACGACTCGACAGCGAGCTTAAAAACCAGACATGGGAATTGCATTGCCAAGTTCAAAAAGTTGAATTACTTCCTGCGGGAACTTCAGGATCGCAAAGATTATACAGCATATCCCACGTAATGCCTGACGAGATTACCTCCATCCCCATCCCCTTTGGTTGGGACATCATTACCAAAGTCTCTGGCTTGCCGCTTTTAAGTTTGGCCAAGCAGCAAGTTTTCCAAGGTGATTACATCGTTTATACGGGAACCCCACACTTCGTTACCAAAGCGGAAGAAGACGACACGGCGGACGGTTCAGCAGAGACGAGCAGCGGTGATCTACCACAACCGGTGACTGGAAGATTGTCAACCGTTAAATGTCTCAGCTCCACGATTGAAATCGCAGGCAAGAAATACGAGCAAACGTTGTTTCTGGGTGATCTGCGATTTCAGTTCTTAAAACCTGACGCAATGGTCAAAACTCAGGCTGTCGGCAAAGTGCCCTCTTTGGCGATCTCCGACCCTGCGATTTTGGCTAATATTGCGACTTCGCAGCTACCAAACTCTGCGACAGAACAGGTCGATGTGATAGTGATTAACAATCCTTACCCGCAATACTCAACGTTGTGGTGGGTATGGCGGCACGAACGCGGATTCCACGATCACCATTATGAAGGAGAGCGGCAAGCGACAACTACGGAGCAAACAACATCTTCACCGCAAGTGACCTCTACACAGCAGACAAAACCGACTCAAAACGTGGCATCTACACAACTGGCAAGAGCAACACCGCAGGCCACATCTACACAGCAAGCGAAAACGCGTAGACCCGTTGCTCCTCCTGTTAGAGTTTTACCTCCGGTCCATCCGGTACAGACAAAACCCCAAACCCAAATTAAGAAAACGAATCTGCAACCTAAACTTCCGATCCCGATTCCAACTCCGGTCCGGCCTTAACGAAAGGCTGTTTCCGACGCGATCCGCCCTGTCTGTCCAAACTATCTACTGAACACTACGGAATAGCTTGAGCAGCAGGTACATTTCACCTTGGTGGCGGGCTTCATCATGCAGGCCATGGATGATGCGGCCGGCCAGTGTGTCGCCGCGAGCATTGGCGATTTCGGCAAGGCGCAGTTGATCGGCCAGGCCCACCGCTTCCATGATGCGGACCAATTGCCCAGACAAGAGTTGCTGAAGTATTACTCGCGAGGGCCATGTGGTGGTGAGCTTCACCGGACGGCAGTTCATGCCGAAAGATTGTTCCCAAGCTGGCGGCAATTCGCTGTTGCCCGTCAGTGCCTGAAGGCAAATGGCACCCTGGAGCCACAGGGCATGCCCAGCGTGCCAAAGGATGTGGTTCGAAGTGCCGGCCGGCGCCCAAGTCAAGCAATCTTCGGGTGCCGTTGCCAACAGTTGCAATGTGGCGCCCGAACCTGCCGGGCCAATTCTTGGATCACGTAGGAGGGAGTCATCGAGCCTGATTCTTGTGTGGATGGCGGGCTATCGGAGCGGCATGCAAGCAGCGTCAACAAGCTCGGCGAAACGTCTGCAGCCATCGCTGGTATTATGCGCAAAGAAAGCTGCCACCGACAGTAATAGTAGTGGGTGAGGCGAGAGCCAGGACGCTGCGAACACCGTTGGCTGTAGCTCGTTCGACCCGCTGCAATCTCCCTTGCCGCCGAGTCGGCGTCATCGCTCACCATGTCACTGCTTATATATACTGTCAACCGTTCGCCTCTCCCACCTCGCGGAAAATCTTGTGCCTCCAAGGTGGGGCAGTATACTGGCGACTGACCGCGGCCGATGTAATCCTCCCGTTTCGTGCCGGGGTTTCTGGTAAGTCGTTCTCTCCTTTTGACCGAGGGCCATCATGCTTGGCCGGCTAGGTTGGTGCGCTTGCGTATTGGTAGCGGGTAGCCAGTGGGCTGCCTGTGCGCTGACATTTTCCAAATCCGCTTTCGGAGAAGAAGACGGTCAGTAATTCCGGCCACTTGGGTTGACGGCATTTAGCGAGTGTGAGGAATTTTCTACAGTGCCAGTGTGTCCCCGGCCGCATCGTTGTGTTCGACAAGCCGGTTGTGCATCACGAGATTCATTCGATTCGCTGCAGTAACTCCATGTCTGCCAAATCGTCGATTGCAGCCAGCGCCTCGCCCCGTCGGTTCCTGTTTCAAGGGTTTCTCCCCTTTGATCGGGCCAGGCTGATGCGTGACCTAATGGCGGGGATCACGCTGGCCACACTCGGGATTCCCGAGGTGATGGGCTACACCAAGATCATTGGCACACCGGTCATCACCGGGCTGTACACAATTCTCTTGCCGATGCTGGTGTTTGCCCTGTTCGGTTCATCGCGGCATCTCGTGGTGGGGGCCGATTCGGCGACCGCGGCCATTGTCGCCGCCGCCTTGGCCCCGCTGGCTGTTCCCTATAGTTCCCATTACGTCGCGCTGACGAGCCTGGTGGCTTTAGTGGCTGGGGCCATGCTCCTACTTGCGCGGGTATTCCGTGCCGGCTTTCTTGCTGATTTCCTATCACGCACGGTCCTGGTGGGCTTTCTCACGGGTGTCGGTGTTCAGGTGGCGCTCGGAGAGCTGCCGGGAATGTTCGGGCTAGAAACGGAAGGTCACGACCTGTTTGCGCATTTGCAGTTCGCGCTGCATCATTTGGCGGGTATTCGCTGGGCGAGCCCGCTCGTTTCGTTGTGCGTTCTGGGCGTGATCGTGGGGTGTGCACAATTTACTTCGCGGTTTCCGGGCGCCCTGCTGGCGGCCGCCGGAATGATCATTGCGAGTGCCCTCTTTCATTGGGGAAACAATGGCGTCAAATTGGTGGGCGACGTGCCAAGCGGCCTGCCGCATCTGACATTGCCGGATGTTGCATGGAGCGAGATTCCGTCGGTTGTGCCCGTGGCATTCTCCTGCTTCATCGTAATCCTTGCGCAGGGGGCCGCGACCTCGCGGGCGTATGCGCTGCGCTACGACGACCCGTTTGATGAAGACGTCGACCTCGTGGGCTTGTCTCTCGCCAATGTTGCGGCCGGTTGCAGCGGCACGTTTGTCGTCAATGGCAGCCCAACCAAAACTGCGATGGTCGACACCGCGGGTGGGCGCAGCCAGATGTCGCAGCTCACCACCGTTGCGATAGTGCTGCTCGTGTTGCTGTTTTTCACCAGACCGCTCAGCTACTTGCCCAGCGCAGTACTCGCCGCCATCGTGTTCCTGATTGGCGTCAAACTGATCGACTATCGCGGGCTCGCCGAGATCGGCAAGAAGAGTCGCGAGGAATTCATTCTGGCGCTTGTTACCGCGGCGATCGTCGTGTTGGTCGGCGTCGAGCAAGGCGTTCTCGCGGCGATGGTCCTCTCGCTGCTCGATCATGTGCGGCACGGCTATCGACCCCCCACGGCGATCATTCTCCACGATTCGATCGAACACTGGCGGATGGAAGAAGCAGCCCCCGGCAAGATGATTGAACCGGGGCTCGTGATCTATTGGTTCGGCGCGGATCTTTACTACGCCAACGCGAACTATTGCTCTGAACAAGCCCGAATGTTGGTCAGCCGCTCGCCAACGCCCGTGCGCTGGCTGGTGTTGGATACGGGAGCCATTGCGGACATTGACTACACCGCGGGCAACATGCTCAGAGAGTTGCAGCATGACCTGGCGAAACAAGGCGTAGTGCTGGCCTTGACCCGCGTCAGCGACGCCCTGAGAGAGGGCCTGCAGCGCGAGCAGTTGACCGACGTCATTGGGTCAAATCACATCTTTGGCTCGCGGAGAGACTGCATTGCCGCCTACCTCGCGTCCGCACCGGGTGCGCGGGCAGCGAGCTGACACCGCCCAAGCGAAAGTACGGGTACGTGTTGACGGAACTTGCAGGGCTCGCGCTAATCCTGCGCTGAGCCGGAAATGTTCGACGCGCTTTTTCCCGGACCCGAGTTGGGTGCCCGGACGTGCAGGAAGCAGCAACCTTCGGCGCCGGGCCGATACGTGTCGGCGTGGAACCGGAAGCCAGCTCCCTCGAACATGCCGCTGTCGACCTGGGCCGCAATCCGGCAGAGTGTGGCCACCTCCTCCTGCGCCAGGTTGGCATCCAGCCAGGCTTCTTTGAGCGGGCAGCGATGGAATTTGATGTCCAGGCTGTCGGCATCGCAGCGCACCACTTCGGGCGCGAACATGGCCCCGTCGTCGGGCAGGTTGGCTACAAAGGCTCGCCCCAGTCCTGCCAGGTCTCGGGGAGCAAACGAGGCGTACTTGGCAGCCTGCTGGACGCCGCGCTGGTAAATCGCCCGCCCCATCAGCTCGGCCGCTTTCTCCGTACCGAGTTCTGACTGCAGCTGGGTGAACAGCAGGTGGTAAATGTGAGCGCGATTCGCAAACGCATCATAGAGCTGGCTGCGCAGCTGATCCTCCGACATGACTTCCCTCCAGGCCAATGCTGGATGCTTCGACCGTGATTATAGGCCTCGTCGGCAATTAACCATGAGAACGGACCAAACGCAAGATGGTGGAGGCGATCATGCACCAGTGCTGTCGCTTGGTCGTCGCCGATACTGCGTCTTTGGAGAAAGACCGGAGGGCGTATTGAAGGTTGCAGTTCGACCGTCAATTCGACCACCATGCACCGCCCCTTTGCCCCGATAGGCGATTGGGGCTGCAAGTGAGCGCACGATTTTCCTAGATGTGATTACGATGCCGTTTTTGTCGGATCGGAAGTTTGGTCGCTTCCAGTTCTAACAAACAGTCATTTTTCAACCGGCTCACCGGCATTCACCCAGGCTTTGTACCCGCCGGGCAAGTTGTAGAGTTTGGGAAAATCGAGCTGGCCAAGTTTTTCGCAAGCCTTGGCACTCCGCACACCGGCGGCACAGTGTACAAGATAAGTCTTAGTTTTGTCCAATGCGTTTACCTTTTGCTCGAAATCGGGCGCGTTGACATCCAGATTCATTGCTCCCACCAAATGGCCGGCTTGATATTCTTTGCTGGTTCGCACATCCAGAATTACGTTACCTTTATTGGCAGCCATCTTAGCGAATTCCTCGACAGTCAGATTCTTGAATTTCAACGATGTGTCGGTATTTAACACAGGCTTAGCGTGGCGCGTAAAACTCGGCAACAATTCGAGGGGTCCGCCGCCGAAATAGCCCGCTTCCTGATAGACGGTTTCTCCGCTCGGGTTCAACAACACGATGCAGGGAAAGCCATCGCCGACGTTGAACTTTGCTTTAAGCGCCTGGTTGGCTCGTTTTAGCTCCGCGCTTTGTGTCGCTGACTCGGGAAAATCCACATCGACCAGCACAAGGGACTGTTGAGCAAAGGCGATGAATTCGGGCGAGTCAAACACCTGGTGCTGCATTTCGCCGCAAGCTGGGCACCAATCGGAGCCATGAAAAAAAAGCATCACCAATTTCTTTTCGGCTTTCGCCTGCGTTTGGGCTTGAGCGAGGTCGGTAAACCACGTGGGTTCCGCGGCACTACCTGAATAGGCAGTCAAGAAAAGGATTACGCCGAGCGAAAATCTGGTACAAAAGCTAAACATAGGATTTCATTTGTTGAGTGATTGTGTGTCGATCGCCAGTCGCATTTTCCCGTCCGCAGATCGCATTGTAAAGATACAGACAACATCTACCGATATCGGCCGCCACCTGCGAACTGGTGATGCCGGGCAGGTCCGGCAAAACCGTCGAAGGCGTTGGCCACCTGGGCGTGGGTCGTGTTGTCGGGGATGCCGTCAGCCGACCATGGCCGTCGCTGGTGCGGATTGGTCTTGCAAACCATTGCATTCCGATTCAATCTCGTGCATTGCTTGCACTCAGCCCACAGCAGATTGACGGCGACCGTGGAAATGAGGTGCGGTGCAGGAGGTGTATGCCCGTCCAGTCGCGTCAGGATTGCGCAGGACGCACGTCAGTAAGTCTTCCCACCTTGGGGCCCATGTCCTGAGGCGACGTCCCTGCCGTGGCCACAGAGGCGATCTCGACGGAACGCCAAACAAGCGCAAAATACTTATTGGTGGGTGAGTCCTTGCAAGTCGTTGCAAAAACGTGCAAACGTTTCCAGCGCTAATTAACCAATCAACCCAACAGGTGAGCAAATGGCCGGTCAATTGCCCGATGAAACTGTTGAGCAAATCCAAACCGCGATATTCGCCGGCCAGAAGATCATGGCGCTTCAAGCTCTATCGCCAAGCAACGAACTCGTCACTGGTCGATGCCAAAAACTTTGTCGAGGCTTTGCAGGAGCGTTTGTGGAAGGAATCGCCTCAAAGATTCACCGTACAACCCGGAAATGCCGGCTGCTCCAGGGCTGTGGTGGTCGTGGTGTTGGTTTTAATCATGATAGCCGCAGCCAGATTACTACTCTGGGTGATTAAATGAAGGTGACCCAATGGCAAGCATCGTCACTGACCCGAGCGGTAGGCAACGCAGTTTGTTTGTTGGCGCTGACGGCAAGCAAGATGTGGCTGACGAGAGTCCGCCGGTCCAATTGGCGGTGGAAAAGGCATTCGCCAATACTTCTTAAGACGCTGCGGATGACTCGCGGCACTTATGCTGCTGCCTTCATGTTGCCAATCAAGAGTGCGCGAGTCACACCGCAGCGCCGATTAAAACAGTTTCTAAAACTGATCCACCTCGCGGATTAGTTTGAACTGCTGATAGTTACTTCATTCGCAGACCGGACAATTTGCTTATCGTCTGCGGGGTTGCCTCGCTCAACTTCAGCGTGGATTCGTTCCCACACTTCGAGCCGATGCACAGGAACATCGACTGGAACCTCAAAACCCAATCGCACCTTCGTGCCCCGAATTTCGATGACCGTGACGATTAGCTTGCGATCGACTGCATTGGTCCCACCAACCACCACCGATTCGTGATTCTTCCTTGATAGCACTAACATTGTTTAACCTCGCTATTCACGACTTGTTGGCCTTCCTCATTTCCGCGCCGGCTAAACCTTGCCGGCACCTGCCGCAGTGTAGGCCTCGTAATAGGCGGCCATTGTGGCCTGGGGGCCGGCAAAGTCAGGCAGGCCCGTTAGCACCTTGAGAAACCATTGCCGACGTTGCGGGGCAAAGTGCCCGTCTGGTTTCCGCCACCAAATTCCCACTCCGAGGCAGCCTGAGATGGTCCGTCCGGCACGCCATCAAGCCAATAAAAAAACCGACGTGGCCGATCACTCCGAGGCGATCAACCATGTCGGTTTACTCGTTAATTAGCCTCCCGGCACAGCCGGGTTGCTCTTTATGTAGTCATCCGAAACTGCATGCGATCTATTCGGTCAAGGCGTGTCGAATATGTTCATTTGAACACTAATCGAACTCACAGCATACGCGATCGCGGTGAGAAAGCAATGCCTATTGCTGTTTTGCGATCGATATATCTACCTTTATTTTCGAGGAAGGACGATTAACAGACATTGTGTCGCCGAAGTGAGGCGTTTTACTCGTTTGCGCCAATTCAGCTAGCACAGTGTCAGGCATCCCCAGCCTCCACAATCTGCGGAAATACCATGCGTAGGCTGACCGAAAGTTTCGTTGGCCTTGTTGCCGATTCGGAACTGCCGTTGGTAACGGACAGTTGCAGCAAAGTCAGAATGGTTGGTTTGCCGAAACTCCTCGCTGCAAGTCGGCTGAGCCGCCAATCGTCGGGAGATGGGCTGCGATGGCCGAAGGTTCGACACGATTATCAGGCGCGGCTTGAATACTCCCGGATGGATTGTTTTGGCAACCGAGGAGCAACGGGATTTGCTACAAGCTAATGTTTAGCGATTATGCGATTAGCCCGCCGCCACAATCGCCAGAATGGCTTTGCGTACGGCATGCCCGGCGCCGCCGTGCCGTATATGTCGGACAGTTCGTCCTTGGTCGAATACGACCAATGGCATGCAAAAGGCGGTTATGGGCCTCCGCTGATTTCTACGGTGCTATATAATCGCCCCGCGCGAAGCAAGAAGATAGATTACGACGTGGTTCGCGAGAGCCGCGGTCTGTCGATTTGATCCACGCAACAGCCGTAGGTCGGTCTGAGCACTGGCGGTCTGGATGGACGGCATTTATTGCGTTCTCCTCGCTCCGAGAATCCCGGAATGCCGCTCACGAATCTCACAGCCACGCAAATGGCGATGGGGCGGAGATCAAGCCCACAGAAATCGACGCATCTTCGAGGTCAATGTCGGTCGAGATTTCTAACACGCTTTCTAGAGGAGCGTTGCCGTCAAAACCGGCAGCATGCACTTCCAGGGCATCCAGATCGTTTCCTGACCAGTCGCTGAATTCTGACATGCGTGATCTGCGGATGGCGTTGCGGAGATCGATGACCGTCAACGTACGATTTTGTGGCCGATGCCACTGGACGACTTCCTCGACAAACTTAGGAACCGCGATGTTTAGTCTTTCGTACCGCATGAATTTTCGCCTCCTGCATTTACTTCGCCCGACGTTGTAGGTTTCAGCAGAACAAAATCGCGTGTGGATGGCGTATCGTTGGCATGAGGATTCGATGAAAACGACCTGCGAATCAGCCGACCAGCCGCTCGTGCTTGCTAGCAGTTTCCATTGGCGGTGCTGGGGTTGCCGTAGCTAATGCCGTACCAAGTGGGAAACGCTGGTTCCGAAGTCGGTGTCACAGTGACTTTGGCAGGATTTAGGCAAATTACCAAAAGATATTTGCACAGTCATTGTGCACCATTTTGCTCAGCCAGCCAGCAATCTCCCACCTCAAGCAAGGGCATACGTCGGCCGAGCCAGATCCTAATGCTCAAGTATCCGGGCAACGGCCATTACGGCATCGCAATGCGCGGCCCTAAAAAATGAGGACGTGACAGAAGGCCATGGAATTGGCCTCGTATGTCAGTTCGTCCTTGGTCACGAATGCAGCATGTGTCGGGGTGACGGACCGGTGCAAGTTAAGGCCAGCTCAGTTCGTTTAAATCCGCTCAATTCAAAATAAGCGTTCCGCGGCCGCGGTCCAATGCAGCGGCGGGTTATTCGGCGGCCTCGGTGCTCTCCCCATTAGGTATTTCGCTTGAATGAAGACACCCTCTTCACGCTTGCAGGATCGCGGTGATCAAAAAAACGCTTTGCTCGGTGTCGAGCGTGGCGATTGCCGCCATATCCTCGGCACTGAGCTCGAAGTCGAAGATGTTGAAGTTTTCCGTCATCCGCTCTTTCCGCACCGACTTGGGGATTGCGATCACGCCGCGCTGCGATGGGTGAGGGGAGTGCAGCGCACCATTGGGCACTCAGAGTGTGCCACGAGGGCGGTGGTTGACCGCGGATGACGCGGAAAATGATGGGCTGTTTGTTGTCGTACTCTGAGCTATCATTACAGGTATGAGTACCGTCGAAGAATTGGAAGCCGCTGTACAGCGATTATCGCCCGAGGAGCGCGCAGCTTTTCGTGCTTGGTTTGCCGAATTTGACGCCCAGGAATGGGATGCGCAGTTGGAGGCGGACGTCGCTGCAGGGCGATTGGATTGGCTGGTTGCTGAAGCGTTGTCGGACCGCGCTGCGGGGCGTTTGACCGACCGATGAAGCATCGCGCAACGCCTCGGTATTGGAATTGCTATCGGGCATTGCCTGCGGAAGTCCAACAGCTCGCCGATCGTAGCTTCGAGTTGCTGCGTCGCGACTCGCGACATCCTTCGCTGCATTTCAAGAAGATCGGGCAATTCTGGTCCGCCCGCGTTGGATTGCATTATCGCGCTCTTGCCGTTGAAGCTGATGAAGATTTGTTGTGGGTTTGGATAGGAACGCACGCAGATTACGATCGGATGCTGCAGCAAAGGCCCTAAACGAGCTGGGCTACTAAACTCGGAATCGCCTAACCATTCTGTGAAGCGAACAGCGGCGGGGCGTTGCGATTGGCGCGCTACCGTTGCTGAGCTTGGGTCATTAGGCGGGCTGCACCGCACGCAAGTGACACCCTAATGGACGCGTCAAAACTAAAGAATGAAGGACGCTCCAACGTGCTGCGGAAGATAGCCGCTCTGCTTGAGGTCCTTGGTGTTTTCATTGCCGGGAATTTTACCGCCAGCTACCTTGGTCCTTTGATGGGCGTAAAGCCTCTAGGGTCGTTTCTTCAACCGGCGGCGGAGCCTGACTTCATCGCGATGAGTGTTGGATGGTTGCAAATGGTGTGTGTTCAGTATGCCTGTTTGTTGCTGCCCGCTTTCGCCATTGGTTGGTGGCGTCGCCGCTTGGGATTGGCGCATTACGGAGTTACTAGAGCTGGCAAGCCGGTTTTGGACCTCGTCGTTCTTGGCTTCCTTATCTTCGCGCTCGTCGCGCTGCCCTTGAAGCTACTTTGGATTGCCAATCGCTTAATCCCGTTGGGGCCGGAACCGGCCTTCTGGGCATTGTTAGACAAAAGTTGGACCCCTTCTTTTTGGTTGTTTCTGGCAGTGTCGAGTTTTGTCGTGACACCAGCGCTTGAAGAATTGTTCTACCGGGGTTACTGCCAGACTCGTTTGGAAGAAGCTTTCGGAGGTATCGGCGCAATTGTCATCGTGACACTCTTCATGACTTTGGGGCACAATCAGTATCATCACCTGAGCATCTTGAGCATCGGAACGATCGTGGCAATGATTCCACCGGTGCTGGGAATGGGCTATGTTTACTGGCGTTCACGATCCCTGATTCCCGCCGTGCTTGTCCATGCGGCATTGAACTTTCCGACGACCGGAATTTACGACTTTGTTCTACCTGCGGCGATGGTTGCGGTTTTGATTTTATTTCGCCAGAAGTGGTTGAGCATGGTGCGGGATTTCTGCCGGTCAATGGCCAGCCAAGGGTGGAAGAGAGCCGCGTTTGTGGCGACCTTGCTGGCTATCACTGTGGTTATTGGTTTTGAGCGGTGGCCCGGCATGTTCATTCCGCTTGGATTTCTCGGCCTTGTGGTGGCATTGTTCATGGAGTTTCGAGAGCGGCGTTTAGCACAGATTGAATCATGAAATCCGAGCGGCCTAACTTGCCGACCAGCGCGCTGGCGAAGATGGATAATCCCACAGAATTGATTAAGTTTTGGAGCAAGGTCGTCGATGCCGATGCCGAACTGGCCGATTGGCCTGCGCAGCCTGCACCGCCTGAGCGTGTGGTTAGCTGACGCCGATTCTCGTGCCCTAGGCGTGTGTCAATGTCGGCGGCGTCGGCATTTCAGTCTGCGTCATGAAGGCGTGTTTGGCGGGGCCAACCTGGGAGCTTTCGGTCAGTTCGACCTTGGTCACGAACAGAGTCTTTGAATAATTGTCAAAAGCAGCTTGCTACCGCACTGTCTTTTCGGCCTCTCCCGAGGAAAACGGCGAAGATAACGTCGCATATACTTTCAGTTCCGCCTGCGTTTCAAATCAGCACTCCGGTCCAACCATCGAAGTTCGCGGTGATTGCCGCCCAAGTTACTGCCACCACCGGCGATTGATAACCTCCTTTTTCAATTCAGAGCGTGCTAGTTCGTAAAAGAAATAGTCGGCCAAACGTCAGGTTTCTTTGCGCCCTTCGCGGCAGGCTTTCTAACCCCGATCTGGCTGGGAGCGATGGCGGTGGACGCAATGGCAGCTTGCGCTGACAACACTCGTAGGAAATGCTGATCGCGAGACGTTATCCTCGATCAGCCATGGCAATCTTTCGACTCATCCCCGGTGACCAGGTATTTGGTTCAGGATTCAGAATCTGTCGCGGGCGATTCGGGAGTGGCCTATATCTTCGCGAATATGTCAGCCAAGGCGTCTTCGACGGCTGCCGCTGGAGCGTGGAGCGGCACGTTATGGTCGGCTAGCGTTGAATCGCTAATGGCCCAATCCACAACGGAGGGAATTAAAGTTGGAGGCGTGACAGCGACCGATTGTTGGCTTTGACTCTTTGTCGGCTGGCTGCTGGTGGAACTGGCCAGCGACATGGAGTTGGTGGGAGTTGCCAGCACAGAGCGAAGTTCGACGAGCTGTCAGACTCCACTACGGTAGTCGTCACCGTGTGGGAGCCGTTAGCCGCGTAGGTATGCGAACCCTTGACCTTGTACGTCGTTCCCGAAAGCGAAATACTGCCGGTCGACATACGACCGTCCCCCCAATTGATCGTGGCCACAAAATCACTGGCGGGCTCGACGCCGTTGGCATGCGTGAACGTCGCGACCTGAATATTGCTCTGGTTCTTACCACTGACCACAATTGGGCCCGAAACCACAATCGGCGGTTCAGAAATGGGTGTCGTTACCGCTGCGGAGTTGTTTCCTGGATTTCCATCCGACGTGCTGCTGGTCACCGATGCCGTGTCGGCCAAATTGCCATCCTCCAGCGCTGCGCGGTCACGGTCGCGGTCACGGTTTGGCCGACGGCGATGCTGCCCAGAGAGAACTTGACCACACTCCCGCTGTGGGAAACCGACCCTTGGCTCTTGGTCGCCGAAACATAGCTTAATTCGCCATCCAATGTGTCGATCAGCACTACATTGGCGGCAGTCGTGGGACCGTTGTTGGTGACGCTCAAGTTGTAGGTGACGTCGTTTCCTTCGACGCCGCCGGCTGGACCAGTGAGCGCTACGCTCAAATCTGCACCGGTAAAGCCACCGGTGAAGCTGATCGGTTGGGAGGCAATGCCATCGGCCACCACCGAGAGCGAATACGTACCCTGCGGCAAATTAGCCGGCAACGAAAACTGTGTCGTCTCCGGCGTGCTGCCGGTAGCCACCCCGGTGCTGCTCCAGTTGAACGTGCGAGCGAAGTACACAGTGCCTGAACCACTTTTCAGTTCCACGATCGGAAAGTTCTCGTCCATCTCGGCGGGACTACCGTAACTGGCGCCGGCCGATAGACCATTCAATTGCGTGCCGCTGAGCGTGTAAAGATTGTTGCCGTTAGCGACAACGCTGGTCACACTCGGCTGCCATGCCGCTTGGGGAGCACCATCGGGCGTATAGGCATAGAGTTGATTCACGCCGTAATCGAACAGCACTTGCCCGCTGGGAAGCACCAACATTCGCGTGGTGTAACCTGGCCAATTGGTGAGGGCTGCAATGTTCGGCGTCACGTCGGTCAACGAACTGGCCACCGGTGCAGTCGGGTTATATTCATAGATTTTTGTGGGACCATAGTTGCCGTTGGCGTCGGTATACGATGGAGTCATGCTCACGGCGAATAGTACATCGCCGTTGGGGAGCATCGCCGCGGCCGAGTGGTTGGCACCAAGCCACCGGGAATCACTGGACCGGCAGCCCAGCTTCCCAAGCCGTTGGTGCCATCGCCGGGCGTGGGTGGTGTGTACAGCGCGGTATTGCCGTTGCCGCCAATTTGAAACACTTGTCCGTTGGGGAGCAAAACGGCGGGACCGATGGAAGGATGCGTGCTGCCCAAAGCCACCGGCACTGCGCCGGCATCGACCCAGGTCATCGTCGTGGGATCCAGTCGCTGGGCCTCGGTCGCACCAGCCCCCAGATTGTCCGCCATGTCGTACGACAGGATGCTGCCGTCGGGCAGCTTGGTCCAGGTTTCAAACTTGCTGGAATCATTAAAGAGCTTGGTCGGACCGTTGGACCAGGTGTTGGTGGTCGGATTGTAAATGTATGTGTTTGGACCATTAATCGATCCAGCCAGCACTGTGCCGTCGGAGAGCACCATTGTGGGACCGCCGAATGTTGTTTCGGGAAATGGAGTGATCGCCGACCAAACATTCGTCACCGGGTTGTAAATCTCGCCCGTATTAGTCCAAGCCAGCGTGGTATTGCTGGCCCCGGAAAACTCACCTCCCAATACAAACACACGTCCATCGGGCAATACATCGGTGGCGTCGTAGAAGCGAATCGTGCTCATGCTGGCCAATTGCGACCAGGTGCCGCTGGTGTAACTGCCGCTGGAATTTGGAGTGAGTCGGGCCCAGCCCTGATTGTTATCGCTCACCATCACCGTGCCGTCGGAAAGCAACTCCATCGTGCCCGCATTGCCCAATGGGCTTAGGGTCGAAGCGCCGCCATCCCACTGCCGGTGAGCATGGTGCGCGGTTCTAACGACTCCAGAACTACGCGGCGCGGATTGGTGCGCTGCTTATTAGTTTGAACGGCGCGATTGCGGGAGTTGGAACGTCGGCGCTTAGCGGTTGTCTGGGACATGATGGGATACCTTCGTAATTGGAGGTGAGGTTGAATTCAGGAGGTCGTAAAGCGGATTAAGACTAATCAGCAAAACGGCGAGGCGCCGTTGTTGTCATCAATTCGTCAACGGAATAGCCCCAGCAAAAAACGCAGACCCACGAGCGTTGCAATCGAGCCGGGCACGAACAGCCACGCCAGCATGCCACCGGCTGGCACGAGCTTGACTAAAAATGCATCGTCACCGCCGGCATTTGGACCACCAAGGGAGCCGATGGTCGCGCCGCCGACATAAACGTTTCCGAGCTGATCGGCTGCTACCCCGCGACCCGTTTCGGTGTCAGTTGATCCGAATTCTTGGTGCCAGAGCCGTGTTCCTGCGACGTCGAATTTGGCCACAAACGTGCCCGGCTTCCAGTTCATCCGCCAATCGCCACTGCTTCCCGAGAAGTACACGTTTCCCAGACCATCGGCCGATACTGCGCCGCCGGTGGCCCAGCTCGTGGCGTGCAGTCGCTTGATCCAAATCAGATTGCCCTGGTCGTCGTACTTGCCAATGAAGGCGTCGTCCGATGGTTCCTTCGGTCCGTTCGAAGCGCTGATGATGGATCCCGCGAAATAAACGTTTCCCAACCTGTCGGCAGAGATACCGGCGTTCTGCGCCCAGCCCCGCATTTCTACTTTTCGCGCCAGCGCAGGTTACCTTCGGCGTCGTACTTGCAGACGAACGCCTCCATCCCGCCGGAATCGCTCCCGCCGGAGAAGTAACCTGTGATGTAGACGTTTCCCAAACCGTCCGCCGAGACGCCGGTCCCCTTGTTCCAGACGTCTCCTGACGATTGACGGCTCCAGATGAGATTGCCTTCGGCGTCAAACTTGTGCAGGAACCAGCACAGACCGCCGGTATTGGGCGCGTGGAGCGCGCCGGTTGTGTATCCCGTGACGTAGACGTTTCCCAGGCCGTCGGCCGAAACACCGGTGCTCTTGTCGTCCGCCGGGGTGCCGAACTGTCGCGTCCAAAGAAGGTTGCCTGTGGCGTCATACTTGCCGACGAAGGCGTCGTAGCCGCCTGCATTGGGCACGTTTAGCGAGCCGGCGGTAAAGCCCGCGATGTAAACATTCCCCAAGCCGTCGGCCGAAACGCTTTCAGCTTGATCTTCTTCCGTAGATCCCAGTTGTCGCGTCCACAGCAGGCGCCCCTGGGCGTCGTACTTGCTGACGAACGCATCGAGACTACCTAAGTTGGCTCCTCCCAACGCGCCCGTCGTAAAGCCGCAGATGTAGACGTTTCCAAGGGCATCCGCCGAGACACCATGGCATTGATCCGAACCGGCGGTTCCTAACTGCCGGCCCCAACTCACTGGATACGCCGATTCGGCCTGCGCACTGCCGGCCATCATAATTAAGAGTAGCGCACTCGCCTGCACGCTAGGGCTTGCCTTCCAATGTCGGTCGGAGTTTTTCATTTTCGTGTCCAAAACCGGATGCGGCCGGTACAATAAAAACGGCGAGCCTGTGGGCGCAGCACAGCGACCACCGGGGAAGCCACCAGGCTGGTGAGGTTCTCGTTTGCCGCGGGTCCTCACCGGCCGTTTTGTTATTTTTCGGGGTTCAAGATTCGGGGGTTCAGAATTCAGGGTCCAGTTTGGTTAGCGGCCTGTGGCATGTCGGGGTTGGAGTTCGATTCTTGTGTTTCAGGTTTAGTTTCTGGTGGCGACGCGGCACCGGACGACGATTCTTTGAACATTGCGTCCGCTTCGCGTAAAAGCGTATTGATGTGAATCCAATCCGACGCATGGAGCTCATTGGGACCAAGAGGTATGTCAGGATTATATTTCTGGATAATGTCTTTTGCCGTTTTCAGGCATTGTTGAGCATCCACTCTCTGACCGAGCGCGTGCTCACCATGGCAAGCACGAGCCAATTTCTCGCTTTCGGTAGACCGAGCTGCGGGCCCCATGATCCGTTATTCGACTCCTCAAGGTACTGAATTGCCAATTCAAATTTATGTGCCCGAAAGTAGGCGATCGCTACGGCGTGCAAAACCGGCGCACTACGTTGTTGACCGTTAAGACATTTGACTGCCCAACCGACAACGCGTTGGGGATCAATCAACATGTCTTGGCTAGCGCAGCACACCATCGCCAAATTTCCTGCTACTCGAGGATCATTTGGATCGCCAGATCGGTCGAGCAATTCCTGACAAAACTGCCTATAGCCCGACACATTATTCGTAAGCAGCAGTAAGTAGGCATATTCGACTGCCAGATTACTCGCGGGATAAGGTTTTATAACTCTGGCAAAATCAGCAACGGCCGCAGTCCAACGGTTATGTAAAGCCTGAAATTCTCCATGCCCAAACCACACTGTGGGATCTTGTGGCCGCAGCTTGCTCACGCTGTCGAACAATTCAGGGTGTGGGCATAATTCGATGACGATGTTCCGCCGGGGTGACGTGGCACCTGTTCCATCTTTCGCCAAATCGATTGCAATCGCAAATTCTTGGCCGGCCCGATTCCAATTTGGCACTTTATTTCTTGCCAACGAACCTTCAATCAGCGTTTGACCAAGATTCAGGTGCAACACTCCCTGATCTGGATATTGCTGGACTGCAGCACTCAAGAATTGTTCTGCTGCCGACCACTCACCGAGCTTAACTAGACAATTCGCTAATGCTTGGAACTCAGTTTCATTGTGTGGTTTCAGCTTGATTGTCTCGTGCAACAGCGAATCGGCCTCCTCCCGCTTACCGTGCTCATATAATTGATAAGCTAAATTCCATCGATCGATAATATCGGTGGGAGCAACTCGAATCGCTCCCCGGAACGCCCTTTCGGCCTCCACTTCGTTGCCTACAGCACTCAACGTTTGCCCCAAATGATCGTATGCTAATGCACTTTCCGGCCGAAGTGCTACCGCGATGCGTCTGAAAGTGTTGGCTTCGTCTTTCTGCGTCCCGCTGAGACATACTCCCAATGCCAGGTTAATATAAAAATCGTTCGGGATCCTCCATTGTGCCCTCCGTAACAAGTCAATTGCCAAAAGCGTTTGATTTTGGGCCTTCAACGATTGTGCCAAGAGCAAAATCGTCGACGGTGGTTCGTCGAGTGCCGCGTCGTCGATTGCCAGTTGCTTAAGAGAAACCAAGTCGTTGGTTTGTATGGCCGAGCGAAGTTTCACGCGCCACGGGTCTGGGTCAATCAGCGCCACTATTTGTCGCAATTGCTTGCCTTCAGCCAGAGATTGATCGGCAGAAGAACTCGACATGTTACTGATAACGCCCTCCGACCAGTCGTCTAGCGCCGCAATTAAGTCAGTCCGAATCTGCGAGTCGTGGATTTGCTCCTCTAATACATGCACGTTCGCGGAGGGATCGAATCCATAGGCCAGAAACGCCTGCCTATAGTCATCCTTTGTTGTTTGGCTCGAGACAGCGTTTTTGAAACGAACCTCATCCAGACGAGCAACCATATCTAAGTCCCTCCGCCACCGTCTGACTTGGTTGGCCAGCAACTCGTTCGCATCGCCAGTGGCCAAGAATCCTTCGGCGCGGTCTAGATGCGATATTGCTTCCGAGATTTTGTGGTTCTGGTACGACGATGCTGTGTCTTGAAGAGCTTGTGTAATTTGTTTTTCCAAGACGGCTTGGCGTGCGGCATGATCTGCGCGCGATCCAACCGAGGCTTGCGGCGATAGTGATGATCGCGATAAATCCCGCAACGATGGTAGCTCGCACTCCAGCCGGGTGGCGGCGGGTGTATTTCATCAATTGGTCGCTCCAAGTCGGCGGCGTGGCTTTGATGGGTTTATTGGCAAGAAAGCTACGTAGGTCGTCGGCTAAATCTTGTGCGGTGGCGTAACGTTCCTCCGGGTTTTTGCGCATCGCTTTTTCGACGACCGTCTCCAGCTCGACTGGAATTTGCTTATTCAATTTTCGCAGCAGCGGCGGATCGTCGAAGGCAATTTGTTTGAGCAATGCCTGGCGATCCTCGCCTTCGAACGCCGGACGCAGAGCCAACAGTTCGTAGAGTGTGACGCCTAGGGAATAAACGTCGGTCCGATGATCGACCACCACGCGCTTAGCTAGCGCCTGTTCCGGGCTCATATAGCGCAGCGTGCCGAGCAGGTCGCCCGTCATGGTCATGCCGGCGTCGGCTTCCAATCGCGCGAGGCCAAAGTCGGTGATCCACAGCCGGCCTGTTTCATCCAAAATTAAATTGGCCGGCTTGATGTCGCGGTGGATGACCCCTAGCTCGTGAGCATGATCGAGCCCTTCGGCCGCTTGAATGCCCAATTCCGCCACATTCCGGAAATATGCTCGATCTGGCTGGGAATGGGCCGTGGAAGCAAAGGCATGCAACTGCGGAGTGGTTTCGGAGGTTGCGGAAGTGGGCGCTGGGAGTGGTGTACTATTGGACGAGTCGCCGGCAGAAGCCGAGAGCCGGGACGATGCGAGGTTGTGGTCCACGGCCCGCAGTTGCCGATCCGCCATCGGTGACGCGCCGGAAGATGCTGCCCCTGCTGGAAAACAATCCGTCACTAACGAACGACTGATTTCGGCTAGCCGCGCCGGATCGATCGACGCCTCGCCAGCGGAAGCGCCGTTGGGCGACATTCCCTTTAAGCGGCGAATGTCGGCAATAATGCGTGCTAGACTCGCGCCGTTGATAAACTGCATGGCGTAATAATGCACGCCCCGTTCGCAGCCAACGGAAAACACGGGCACAATGTTGTGGTGATGCAGCGCCGCCGCGGCCCGAGCCTCGTTGTGGAACCGGGTCAATTGCCGCTGGTCGAGCATGGCGGCAAACGGCAGCACCTTGAGCGCCACGGTGCGGCCGAGTGAAATCTGCTCAGCCTCGTACACCACCCCCATCCCGCCGCGGCCCACTTCGCGAACGATGCGAAAATCGCCCAGCGCAGCCAGCGGACGGATCGTAGTGGACGAGTCGTCGCGATCGTCGATCGGCTTGTCGCTGAGCTGGGCGCACCGCGCCGAATGAAATCCAGACTGTCGAGGCATCCGATCAGCTCGTCAGCAACATCGGAATACTTCAAGAGCAACGATTCTCTGGAAATGGGCGATCCAGCGTCTCGGGTCGCGGCAAACTCTTCCAAGGCCAGCGCGACCCGGTCGTCGGCCCGCTCGTTACTTCCGGCGCCTGCGGAGAATCGACGTCGCAGCAGCAGTTCGGTGGGTGAATTATTCATATCGTTATTCCAGCGACGGTTGGGTCAGGCGGCGCAATTGCACCAGTGCCCGCGCCCAAAGCTTCTGCACAGCGTCGGGAGTGCGGCCTATCACGCTGGCCGCTTCGCCAAGCGATTTGCCTTCGAGTTCGCGCAGTACCAGGACTTCGCGATAGTCGGCTGGCAATTGACCAAGCGCGTTGGCCAGCACGACAGCCCGCTCGCGGTGCAGCAGGCTTTGGCTAGGGGAGGATTCTATCTTGACCAAGGCGCGATCGATCATTTCAGACGATTGGTTTAAGAGGTCGTGCAGTCGTTGCTCGACGCGCACGTCGCGTCGTTGGCGGCGATGGTCGCGGGCGAGGTTGGCTGCTGTGTGCGCCATGATTTCCCGTAGCCAGGCCGTGAGCTCCGGTTCGGTCGTTCCGCGAAACTGGCTGAAGTCGCGATGGGCACATAGACAGGTGTCTTGCACGAGGTCGGAATCGTCGAACTTGGCCTGCAGTTGTCGATCAGCCTTCAAACGGGCTAGCAGCGAGAGATAGGGTCGGTAATACATGAGCAATTCGCCGAGGGCCCGGTCGTCGCCGCTGCGAGCCCGATCGAGGAGTCGTTCGGGAGCACATGGGTGGGATTCGTCCGACACGGCAGGTCCTCCTAATATAGGAACCATCTTGGGGGTGCAGACGCCGATAAATCTATCGAATCGGCGGATTATTCTGGTTTTGCCACCGTCTGCCGTACGCTCCTGGAGGGGTGATGGTGGCCACAACGCAAATCAAGGCAATAACTTGCGCGGACAATCCGCCACAGCTAGAAACAGTTGCCAATCCCATTACTGTAGCGAACTTCTCGATTGGCCACTGAGCATGCGGCAGTACATTTTCGAGTCGCTCAAGATCGCAGCGCACCCGTTCGGCCCGACACGCCGACGTAGGTTCGATCGGATCGGGATTTCACGTCAAATTTGGCCGAGGAGCACCGCCGAAACCACGTCAACTCGTTGCCAATCAGTCAGTACGCAAGTGCATAAGGAGGGCGTGTCATGGGTCAGATCGGCACAATCGGTCGGCGTTGCACCATTGCGCCGGTCGAGCCATGAGACACGCCAAATAAGCTAACCAGGATCGCGCAGCCTTCAATGTCCTCAGCTGGGAACTGGAAGTTCCCAGCTGAGGTCTATTGAGGCTCTTCACAATTTCCGGATTGATCGCTTGACTTACTTTTACGACGCCGCAAGTCAGGCATGGGCTGGCCCTGGGCTGCGAATGATTCCCTCAGAAGCCGGCGGACACAAACGTCCGACATCCGTAGCACCCGGGCAATGTCTGCCAGCTGAGTTCGATCATCATGCAGTTTTCTGGCTTGATCGATCTTGTGTTGCCGGTGTTCTTCTTCAGTTGGCACCTTTTCACCGGTCTTGGCATAGGCCTTGGCAAGCGCACGATCGATCGTCGTGGTGGCACAACTGTACTTTACGCCCAGCTGCTGTTTCGACCAGTTGTCATCCCACCACAGTTTACGCACTTCGTCAGCGATCGGCGCCACATCCATTCGCTTGCGGCGGGATCCACCGGCCGACAATTCAACGGCATCTACTGCTTCGGGATGCGTCTCCAGAAAATGTCGGACAGCAGCCATGGCAGTGGGCTTGCTCGTGCCAAACTCGCGCGCCAACTCATCGTAGGAGAGCTTCTTTTCCTGGCGCCGCTTGAACACCGCTTCGGCATGTTCCACGTACCAGGGGACCCGCGGTCCAGGGACCTGAAAGATATCGATCCAAAACCACTCGTCCCCCAGGCCCGAGAAGCGATTCGGATCGGCAGCAAAATCTGCCAACGCGCGCATGTCCACTTTGTCGTCGTCGGTATTATCAGTTCGCAGACGCGTTCGCCGCCGCGGCCTGGCCTTCGCCTTGCCGTTGACTGCCGCGGACCGGGTCTGCCCATCCGTAACTTCCGGCGCAGTTGCCAGCACATCGATCGCGTCCGGTAAGGTTCCAAGCTTGCAAGTTCGCATGAGTACTTTACCATCGGGGTGGCATACGATGCGATCGATGTGCATCGACAGCTCCAAGTTACCCAGGGTCGGGTTGTTTTTGGCAAGCACATCGGCCAAGTGATCGACGCGCTCGATAACTTGACGGGGATCGACAATTGTTTGTCGGCGCGCGTCATCGGAATCCTGCCCAGCCAGCTGCACGTCAATATCGTTACGGCGTTCGAGCGCCTTGTTGTAGTCGGCCTCAATTTCCAAACGGACGGCGGGCGCAGCTTGGGATTGCCCAAGGATGTCGACCATCCGGAGCGCAGCTTCCTCGAGCTGCTGGCGCTCATGCTCTAGGGCCGGCCGAATATCTGGAGCGGAAGCAGCCTGCGAATTAAGTGCTTGCTGGATTTCGTCCCTCAATTCCGGCAGCCAAGGTAAATTACGAACACGTTCGTCTTCCATGATCTAGCCCTCCACTTTGGTCCGAACTAATGGTGGTGTTGGTGGCGGCGGGCGCCACCAATGACAATACGTGTCCGTTCCGCCGAGGCCATCTTCTGTTTCGCCGGGGGCCGCGTCAAGCTAGCGGCTGTCTCAACACCGGAGGCGGTCGATGGCGAACAACGAGCGGGATGTCACGAAGGAACGGTTCTGGCGGGATGCGCTGCAGCGGTTCGCCGGGGGCGGGCTGAGCGTGCGGGCGTTCTGTCGGCGTGAAAGGTTTTCTGAGGCGTCGTTCTATGCTTGGCGGCGGACGATCGCCGAGCGCGACCTACAAGCCAGTCGCTCAGGGCGAGTGAACCGCCCCGCGTCGGCGAAGTCGCATCGCACTGGAAAGCGGCCGGCGTTTCTGCCGCTGTTGGTCAACGACAGCACGCGGGCAGTCGGCGCCATCACGCTCGAAATCGCCGGCGGCCGCACGTTGCGCTTGCCGGAAGCGATTCCCGCCGCGCGGCTCGCCGAGATCATTGCCGCCTTGGAAGCGAGGGTTGCCTCATGATCGCCGCGGACCTCCACGCGTCTCGGTCTGGGTCGCCACGACGCCGATCGACATGCGGAAGAGTTTTGACGGCCTGGCGGAAGTGGTTCGCTCGTTTCTCGGCCGCGATCCGCTCTCGGGCAATCTGTTCGTGTTCCGCAACAAGGGCGGCCACTTGCTCAAGATTCTCTGGTGGGACCAGAACGGGCTGTCGATCTACTACCGGCGTCTGGAGCGCGGCGACGGTTCAATTCCCGCGCAGCAATGCCACGGCCGTCGAGATCACGTCGACGGAACTGTTGCGGCTGTTGTCGGGGTTGGAGGTCGCCGCGCGGCGCGCCGGTTGATCGGCGTGACTCTGCTCGATGCGTGATCCTCGCGCGACGGGGCAACGGTTTGTTTGCAAATTCGTTCGCCGCGTGCGAAACCTTTTTCGCTCGGCGGGGGTATAAAGAGGCGATGAGCATGGACGCCTCTCTCACTCTCGATCCCGCCACGCTGCCGGACGATCCGGCGCTTCTCAAGCGATTGATTGTCGAAGAACGCCGGCAGCGCGAGCAATGCCTGTTGCAGCGCGAGCGGCAACTTCTCGCGGAGCGCGAAGCGCTGCGTCGCGCTCATTAAAGAAGAAGCGGCCGCGCACTCCAGCACGCTGATTCAGCGCATCCGCGAAGAAGCGGTCGCGCAGCTCGCGGCCCAGGCCGAACGTCACGCGGCCGAGCTGAAGGCGGCCATCGCCGCCATCCTGCGCCGCTACTACGGTCCACGCTCGGAGTCGTTCGACCCGCGGCAACTGCTGCTCTTCGGTCAAGTGGTTGAGCAGATGCCGCTCGATGAAGCGAGTCTTGAAGAAGAGGCCGGCGAAAAGCTCACAACCCGCCGCGTGAAGAACCGCCACAACCACGGGCGGCAACAGTTGCCGGAGAGCCTGGAGCGGATCGAGATCGAGCACGACCTCGCGCCGGAAGAAAAAGCCTGCCCGGCGTGCGGCTGCGAGCGGTGCCGGATCGGCCAAGAGATTAGCGAGCAGCTCGAATACTTCCCGGCCAACTTCAAGGTCCTGAAGCACGTTCGCCACAAGTACGCCTGCGCGAAGTGCAACGCCGACGGCTACAACCCGAACATCGCGGCCGCCAAGAAGTCATCGCAGCCGATTGATAAAGGGCTGGCGGGCCCGGGGCTGTTGGCTTACGTCATCACCAGCAAGCTCGGCGACCATTTGCCGCTGTACCGCCTGGAAAACATCTTCCGGCGGCAGCGGGTCGAGGTCGCCCGCAGCACGATGTGCGCCTGGATGGCGGCGGCGGGCGAGTTGGTGAAGCCGCTCGTCGCGCTGATGATCGCCCGGATCAAGCGATCGCGCGTCGTCCACACCGACGACACGACCGTGCCGATCCAATCGCCCGGCGAGAAACAATGCCGCAAGGGCCGCATCTGGTGCTACCTGGGCGACGAGGCGAACCCCTACACGGTGTACGACTACACGCCGAACCGGAAGCGCGACGGTCCGGCGAGTTGGCTGCGGGGATTCGCCGGCTACTTGCAGGCCGACGCGTACGGCGGCTACGACGGGATCTACTCGGGCGGCGGAGTGACCGAAGTCGCTTGCTGGGCGCACGCGCGGCGGAAGTTCTACGATGCGCAGGACACCGACGGCCGGCGGGCCGCGCAGATGCTCGCGCTCATCGGCGAGCTGTATGCCATCGAGCGCGCGGCGAAAGACCAGTCGCTGGATGAAGCGGCAACGCTCGCGCTGCGCCGCGAGCGAAGCGTCCCACAGCTTGAGCGAATCAAGACGTGGCTCGACACCGAGCGCGAAGTCGTCCTGCCGCGCAGCCCGATGGGCGAAGCGATTACGTATGCCAAGAACCAGTGGGCCGCACTGAACGTCTACGTCACGCAGGGCTTCCTCAACATCGACAACAACGCGGCAGAGCGGGCGTTGAAGCGGGTGGCGATCGGCCGCAAGAACTGGCTCTTCGCCGGCCACGACGCCGCGGCCGAGAACCACGCCCGCCTCTGGACCCTCATCGCCAGCGCCGAGCGGCACGCGGTCGACCCGCAGCGCTATCTGACCAGCGTCCTCGCCAAGCTGCCACTGCTAGGTCCCAAGCCTTCGCCCGCCGACCTCGCCCGGTTCCTCCCCGACGTGTGGAAGCGCGAGGATACGAAAGAACTCAACGTGACGGCAGCGTCTTCAACATCGCCGCGACCTCCTCAAGTGTGAGTTGCCCCGCGTGGTCCTGACCGCCTTGATACTTTGCGTAGGCCTCTTCGACCAACGCTCGGCATTTTTCCACTAGTGGCGACTCACCTTTTTCCTTTGCGGTCAGCTTAAGCCCGTACCGCAGACCAGTAAATGCACACTCCAGATTCATTTGCTGGCTTGGCTCTCGCCAGTCGTCGAAAGGAAACATGTCTGGGGCACACATCACAACGTATCCAACGAAGTCCTTAAAGCCGTGCAGATCACTAAATCCATAGTAGGTTGCCGGATCGGTGTCAGGGGACATAAGAACCTCCAAGGCGCGTTGGCCGCACGATGATAACCTTGTCGCCGCCCGAGAATTTAATGAAGTCCATAACTTGCGGGGTGCTTGAAGTCTTCATCCCAATCGTACCGTCGAAGATGACATTCGCCGAGGGAATGCGGACGTCGGGGATCCGATATGCGCCACTCCCCGTTGGATCGCGAAGCCACCGATTAACCTGGGTCATGCCCCCCTCGCCTTCAACGAGCCCTTCGCTCGCCAGCCAGCCTCTCATCTGGCTGCGAGCATAGTTGTCCATCCAGCCGCCGACGACGGTTGGATTGCTCGACATGCGTCCTGCGGTAATACGAGCCTGAGCTATCGCGTCGGCTTGGTCGTAGAATTGCTGATACCGTGCGAGCGCCGCGTCGGAAAACTCAGCCGATGTTTGGTAACCGGACCGCCCGATCGTCGGCCCAATGAACCCGTCCGCCTCCGCGACTGCGGTTCGCGGAACGGACACGACAATACCGCATGAACTAACTCGCCCGCGGGAAAAGTCGCTGGCGGATCGCCCCGATTACTTGCTCTCGGATCCATACCTCCGGCACGCGGAGGCTGTTGCTGCAATGTCCGGCAAGATTTCCTGGACAGACATAGGCAGCATACCGCCGTTGTTCGCCGGATTTGGCGATGTAGTTGGCGCTCGACGAAACCGTCATCCGCAATCCGCACTCCCCACAATACAACAGGCCGGATAACAAGTAATTGATCGCCATCCCGGCTGCTCGCGGCGTAATCAATTTCCCGTTGTTGTCAGCTTCTTGGCAACCTTTGCCAGGAAAAAGCTTTCGACGAAGATTTCTAAGCGATTGTACGGCAGCCGCCAGTTCACGACTGACAAGCACTTCGCAATAGTCCGGAATCTTCAGGATCTCTTCCTCGGGGTTCTTCTCCCTCACGACGCTATCGGCGACGATTCCCGTTGAATGCCGCGGCCACCACAACTCGCCATAGTAAACAGGGTCATCGAGCCAGCGTCCAACGGACTGCGGGTGGAAAGGCTTATACACGTCCGGGATGTCGGGGTGGCTATCCAACGACTTCGACAGTCTCGGCGTGCCCCAGGCGGTCGCGCGCGCTTGCTCGAATAGTAGCGGCATGATCCACCGAGTTGCGGGGTTGGGCACCAGCAGGCTGTAGTCCAATACCTCGCGACCCTTTTCAATTTTCAGGACGCTCTTCAGCATATAATCCGAAGGGAGGGTTTCCACCTGGCCAGTGCCCCAACAGAACTGCATCGCGTTTACCTCTCAGCACGTTGTGTGCTTTTACGCGGCCGTCTTCTGACGCGCGAATCGCCTCGACTGTCCCCAACGCCCGTCCTTGGACCGTGCCTGGGTCGCAAAAATTACTGTCGGCCGTCAAGACTAAGACGCCGTGTCGCTCCGCGAGGTCTTTCCGAATAGTTGGCAGATCGTCGACGCGTCCAAACCGCTCGAGCGTGTCGACGAGAATCAGATCCGCGGGTACGATTCCCGTTTTGATGTCCCGCATCATTTGTTGGTAGTCGGGGCGATTGCGATGCAGCCGGGCGGTTTTGGCTTCGTCGCGGTAGTTTTTCAAGATGGGCCAATCGAAGCCGCACGCCTTCATGACTTTGTTAATTTCAGCGAGCTGTTGGTCGGGACTACGAGGATTCTGCTGCTTATCAGACATTCGCAAGTAGGTAACCGCCGGGTGGCGTTTTTTTGGGTCAAATGAACTTTTCAGCATGTTAAGTACCTCAAGTCAGGGCTCGCTCGAGCGGTGGATATCCAGCGCGATCGAGCGCGCGATGTAACGAACGAATCGAGCACGCCGAAGACGCGATACCTTGACCATCAGCCGGTCACGACCGTCAGGCGATAGCTGCGTCGGAAAGGAAATCTCCCCGTCCGCAACCAACTTCGCCATCCGATCAAGATCCAGCGTCTGGTATTCGGGTATCGTGTCGGCATGGTTCGACTGTCCGTCGTTATTGTTTAGGTGAACCATCAACGGCCTCCTCAAATGAACGAAGGCCGGTGGGATCACCACCAGCCTTCACAGTAGAAAATGACGATCACACACCGATCACATACGGACGTGATTGATGTGATAGTTTTGAGCCTGACGAAAGAAAAATCGGATGCCGCCGGGCATTCTGTACGTCACGGAAAGATATGGATCCGATGAGGCTCCAAATGGAGCCGGTAGGTCCTCGGCTCCTTGCCGGGCTTGACCAATTTCCATAGGGTCGGTGGCAGTGCGTGCTTCAGCCGTCCGAAGGTTGTACTTATTGCCGAATCGGAAACAACCTTGTTGCCATACACGTCGCTGAGTCCGGCGGCTGATTGACTACGCGCGCACCGAGCAAGTGCAAGCAGGAATTTCCACGGAACCGGCCAAAACCTCTCGGCTATTTGCTGGGTTTCCCAATGGACAACCTGCGTGCGTTCCTCGATGACCAGACCCCCAGAGGCGACTGCTTCCTCGACGGCAGATAGAGTTGAACCCTCAGGAAACAAGTATCTCAGATCCCCGAGCGATGTCGCAATGCGGTCCAGCATCTGAGCATTTTGCCACTGAGTGAGTCGAGCGGCGAGCGTCGAACGCCCTTGTTCGATGATGCCAGGGCGGAGTCCCAGCCAATCCAGATTCGGTTTTGGATGAAAAGCCGCGTAGGTTTGTGTCAACGCCACACAAGAGTCGCGGAGCCGCATTTCTTGGCCGGTTCGCAAAGCCTGCTGGATCTCGATAATCGACTTGACCAGTTCGTCCCAACTCGCCTCGACGGCGGTACGTTGCTTTGGGTATTTTGGCGGAATGTGCCTGAAGACGGTCAGGCATTTCTTCCTGGCCGACCGCAGGATTTCGAATCGCATCTCAATTCGCTTGAGCAGGCAACGCACGACGAAATTGCCGATTGGCAGCAGCTCCGGATTCACGGAGACGACCCACTCGCCGCGCTGGACGCGCTGTCCATTCCCGGCGTCGACCCATTCTTGCTGCGGCTCGAAGTAATCATTGACTTCAACTAGATCTTTCCAGTCGCGGCCGGCAATCGCTCGAACCTGGGAAAGCTCGACTTTCAAATGGTCGACAGGAGCTGTCTTTGTCGCAGTCCGTTTTATTCCTCGTCCGGAGATCTCCGCCGTCTCTGCGACAATTTCGATCTTCGGCGGAAACAGCTCATCCAGTTTTTTGCTGACGATCTTGAGAGCCGTCAGCTTGGTGAGTGCTTTGCCGCAAAGTTGCAATTGATCGTCTACGCGCTCGACCAGTGCGCGCTCGGGTGTTGCGGCGCCGATTCGCAAGACACGTATCGGCCACGAGGCATATTCCCTAAACGTGGGTCGTGCAGTGAAGTCTTCCAAGACCCGGCAAACGTCCTCGGCCAGCCAGACCCGGATCTTCCTCACGGGGACATTCAGAGGGCCCACGGCTTTGGGAACTATCTGCAGGTAGCGACGAAGTGCCAATTCGAGCCGGTCCATGAACCACAACGCTCTCAAGTGAAATTTGATGAAAGCCCGCTCCAATTATCACACAATTTGCTCGTGGATGTGAGCGCCGTGTGATCGCCAGAAACTACCTTGAATGCTGATCACGCCCCGCCGGCATTGTGCCGGCGGGGCATTCCCTGGCAAGTCGACACCGGTCCCTTCCCGTGAATCAGCAGCACAGTCCTACCAACCCGCCGGTGCCGGCCGATGAACAGTCCCCGGTGCTTGCCTCCGCCTGGAATTTGCGGTATGCCGAAAAGCACCGCTTACGCCGGCTGGAGCAATTTCCCGCTGGCATCACGCCGCCACGACGGGTACGAGTCTACCAGCGGCGGGACCATTACGTGCTGCAATGGTGGGACAAGTCTCAGCGGCGCACGAGCTCGGAACGCATTGATGGCGACTTGCTGACGGCGCTGGGACGTGCCCGCGAGATCGACGAGCGGCTGGAACACTTTCGCTCGGCAGGCGTCGGCATGCCCAATACCAGCCACGATGAGCTCGTCGCGCGGTACTTGGCCGATCTCGATTGCCGCATCGAAGCAGGCGAGATCGATCTAGCTACCTCCCGACGGTATCGCTCGGCACTCCAACATTATTTGGACTTTGTTGGTGAGCCAGATCTACGCCGCAGGTACCGCCAGGTCAACAGCGTCGATCACGCCTTCCAACTTGAATTCGCCGCGTACCTGAACCGCGTGCGGTCGAAGGCGAATGGAGTTGGCGCCGTCGGTGGCCGCCCCCTGAAACGGCAAGATTTCGTGTTCGATGTCGTCCGCTCGATGTTCGAGTGGGGGGCCGATGGCCAGCGCGGAAATCTACTGGCTACTGGCTTTCAAAATCCATTTACCAAGCGGCGGCGTGGCACGCGGCAGATAACGACGGATCCAGTGCGTCCGCTGGACGTCACCATGCAGATGGCGGTGGAACTGGTGGCGGTGACGGATCGGTTCCAATTAGGACTATTAGCACCGCTGCTACTCTACGGCCTGCGCCCGAGCGAACTCAGTTGGCTATTCTCCGAGCATGCTGAACAGGGCTGGCTCCGCGTGATTAATATTCCGGAACTGCACTATACAACTAAGGGACGCCGCGACAAGCGATTTCCCCTGGTGGAATGCCTATCTGCAATCTGGGAGCTGAATCGCGCGCCGAGTCAGGGGCTTGTGTATAAAAATGACCTTGTAGAAAAAGTCCACAAACCATCTGAGGCTCGTCTTTCGCTAGAGGCCTTGATTGCTGAGTACCGCCGGCGCTGCGCCAGTGCTAATACCGGCACAGTGGCTCAGCGACTCAAAATCCGCGATCAATTGATGAAGCAGGCTCACCAATTGAACTATGATCGGATCGAAGGGGAGTTTCGCAAGCTCGCGCGGCAGCTCGGCTGGTCCGCCAGCGCCACGCTCAAGGACCTGCGGCATCTCTTCTCCACCTGTTTGGAAAATGCCGGCGTGCCCGAATTCTACCGGCGTTATTTCATGGGGCATGCTTTGGGCAAGGCACCGATTGTGGCTTATACCCACATCACCGAAGAAAAAATCCAGGAGCATTATCGGCGGGCTTTAGAATCGGAACTGGCGCCGATCGTCGCGGCCATCAAAGAGCGAGCCGCCACGCTCGGTCCGCCGGTCAAACGATCGATCGACGTCGATGATTCGCCACAGCCGGTCGGTAACCCGCGGCCGGAGCTGCGCCACTGCGGTTAATATCTAGGAAGCAGTGCGGGGCGAGCCTTGGGGGCCCGCCCCGCACGCATCTCTAGCAGACTGCTGATCAGGAACTTTCCTGTCAAATCCGCTGACTCGGGTAACTCGCTCGATGGCATGGTGAGCATGCTGTGCGGGACCACGTCGCGGCCCGGCGGCATGAGTTGCGAAACCAACCACCCCGGACGGACGACGCGGCGGCCGGTAGTCAAGCGGCAGCCGGCTGCGGTTGGACCGCTGCGCTTTGGAACCTCAGCCAGGAGCGGTACAGCTCCTGACGCAGTTGACTGATGCGCCCTGCCGATAAGCGATATTTCCGAGCGACCTCACAGGTGCTGCAGCCGATGGCCAGGTCCGTAGCGATCCGGCGAGTGCGACGGGACAGGAGCGAAAGCCACGCTGGGATGTCAATCCGCATTGCCACCTGGTCAGGTATGGACGCTCGCCGGTCCTCGACATACGCTTCCAGCCAATCCCCGGATTCGCTCGAGCGCCGATCCAGGCGCTCCACGACGATGCGTCGACGGAGCTGCGCATAACGCGACAGCGGGTCGTGGCTGTTCAGCCGCGAGCAAACCGTTCGACCCACGCAGCCCTGCAGGACTGCATATCGAGCTAAACTGCTTGGATAGGCCGACTCCAACCTACGCTGTTGGTGGAGCCGAACGAAGGCCCGCAAGCAATTGACGATTCCTTCCTGAACTGCTTCCTGGCGCATTTCCGGCGCCAAGCCGCGGTACGCACAGGAAAGCTGCCGCCTGAGACGAGGCAATATCTCGACGAACTTCGACTGCCAGTCCGACGATTGAGACGCCCGAGCCCCTGACGCAAACGATGTGACCACTGCTTTCATGGAACGACCTCCTGGAAGAGAGACCGCCCCGTACAGGGCGGTCGGGTAAAAAACCACAACCGCCCCGCGTTACTGCAGGGCACAAAAGACAAGGCGAGCTCAGCGCTGCGAACGAAGAGCAGCCAGCGCAAACAAAAACCCGGCGAACTGACGCATGCTGCATCAGCCGGCCGGGCCGATCACGACTGCTGTGAAGGCTAAATCTCCCTCGCGTATTATGCCGCAAAATCGCCGTTTATTTAGCGCTCGCGTGCCAGCCCAAGCTGGTTCACTTCCAGGCTGTCGGCTGGAACACATTCCAGCTGAGTATCATCGGCAAGCCAGCGGCCAATGGCTTCCATTGCCGGCCGAGTGCCGAGCGCCTGCTCCAGCTGCCGCCGCTTGGTCTCGGGTCGCGTGTGCGTGTAGACGGCGGTCATCCCCAGCCCCGATCCGTAGCTGCCAAAACTGGCGGGCGCATGCCCCATCAATTCGTTACGCACCAGCGGATCGACGTTGGCATCTTGCAGGGCGGTGGCAAAGGTGTGGCGCAGTGTCTTGGGCGCTGTGATTTCCGGCCACCCGGTGCGCATCGTGATTCGCATGAATTCCGTCCGCAGCCAATCTTCTTTCAAGGCCCCAAGGTCGCGCCAAATCGTCTGCGTCAGGCAGTGCTGATATCTGCGCTGTAGCTTGCTGGTTTGGTCCGTCTGTTGCTCGGCCGCGCGTCGAGCAAGTTCACGTTCCAGCGAGGTCGCCGGCAAATGGATCAAGGGTGGGACATATCCCACGACGCAACGCCGCTGGCAAAAGACCGGTCCCGTCCTGCGGTCGCCGATGAGCCGCCGAAGGATATCGGCCAAGGCGGGAACCAGTGGTATGGCGCGCTCGTTGCGCGTCTTCACCTGCCACCCCAGCGTCGGTTTATTGCGGATGCAGATCCAGCCGTCAACCAAGTCCAAGTCATCTGGCAGCAGCAGATGCACCAGCTCCCCTAGTCGCATCCCGGTAAACAAAAGCGTGGCGAAGACTGGCAACTGCCACTTATCACAGGCCTGCAAGAATTCCAATTCCTGCTGGGCCGTAAAGATCGTGATCGGTCGCGCGTCTTCAATGGGAATCCGCGACACTTCCAGCGCGCGGAAGGGATTCTCGGCGTACGGGGGCAGATGCCGTTGTCGCTGCGCATAGTTGAACAGCGATCCGCAAGTTTCCAGGATGTATTTGACACCCCTGTCTCGCAGCAGCCGCTTTTGGGCCTGGCGATGGCCATTGGGGGCCACCTGCTTGCATCGCAGATACCTCACAAACTGCTCGGCTTGTGCTGATCGCAAGTCCGCCGCGCGCCGTAGCGGACAGATCACGCGGATGAAATCAAGCAAATGCTCGGTCGCCGTGCGATAGCGATCGATGGTGTGGATCGAAGATCGGCGTACGTATTCATGGTGATCGAGCCACCGCTGGCGCAGCTCCGTTATCGAGATCGGCTCGAAGCCTAAGGCACTGGGCATCCCGGATTCCAGTTGGCTGTTGATCTGAGCGGCCAGCTCACGGGCGCGTTTCCGCTCGGGTCCCACGCGGGGCTGTCGGCGACGGCCTTGCTCGTGATACCGCAGATACCAGATGCGACCGCGGCGATAGGCTCGGACGCGGCCCACGCAAAATGAATTAGCTTGGGACGTCATGATGGTCCTCGGTCAGAGAAGCGTCCCGCTACAAAGCGCTACAAAAAGCGCTACAAATGGGTGCTTCCCGGAGGACCCGGAAAACGTAACAGCCTGCGCGTCAATTACTTGTGACACACAGGCTGCAAGCTAAGCGGAGAGGACAGGATTCGAACCTGCGGACCGGGTTGCCCCAGTCACCGATTTAGCAAACCGGCGCTTTAGACCACTCAGCCACCTCTCCAGGGAAATCAATTTCTACAATCGCGGCGCGAATGTCTCACGTCGATCGCGCTGCGTTGCCGTTGCCGCCAACTCAGCAGCCGTTACAGCCCGGTTGGCTGCGCAAATCGTTGGCCACTTTTCTTGCAAATTCGCCCGAACAATCTTCAAATTTTATTCATTCCCGCCGCGTTCGCAAGCTATACGAGCCAACGCGGTAAGGTATCTTAAGAAGTGCGGCCCCACGCAATTCCAAACAATACGCTCAAAATATCGGCTTCTTAGCCGAACACTCACTTATGCTTTCGTATATTCGACCGGACCGTAAAGCTCCTAGTGCATTGCACGCATCTCGACCTAGCGCAGATGGAAGTTGCGCGGCAGTTAGCACCAGACTTTTACTGGCGGTATTAGGACTGGCGCTCGTTGCCGCCGGTTCGCGCGCTTTGGCAGCCGAAGCGAACTCCGCCACCGCTGCGATGGAGTCGATTACCGCCGAAGAAGTGCAAAACGTCGTCAATGTGCTGGCCGACGATGCGTTTGAAGGTCGCGAAACTGGCAGCCGCGGTGGACATGCCGCCGGCACTTGGCTGGCCGATCAATTTCAAAAGCTGCATCTTGCCCCGGCTGCGTCGGGCGGCGGATATTTCCAACCGTTCAATTCCAATAGCCGCAATATTCTAGGCACGATTGAGGGAAGCGATCCGGAGCTGAAAAAACAATACGTAATGGTAACCGCCCACTACGATCACATCGGCTACGGCAAGCGGACCAATAGCTACGGGCCGCTGGGACAAATTCACAATGGTGCTGACGATAACGCCAGCGGCGACGCCGGCGTGCTGGCGACTGCGGAAGCGTTTGGCCGTTTGCCGCAGCCCGCGCGGCGGTCAGTATTGTTTTGCCTTTGGGATGGGGAGGAGGAAGGACTTTGGGGCAGCAAGTATTGGATCGATCATCCGACCGTTCCGCTGGCCCAGGTTGCTGCCGTGGTGAATGTCGACATGATCGGCCGACTTCGCAAGGACCATGTCATTGTTTACGGCGATCGCGATAGTTACGGCTGGCGGCAGATGCTCGCGCGCGATAACGAGCCACTGGGCTTGATGCTCGATTTTGATTGGCTGATGAAGGCCGACAGCGATCATCATCCTTTTTATGCCGCTGGCGTGCCCGTGATCATGCTGCACACCGGTCTGCATGAAGATTATCACCGCCCCAGCGACAAGGCCGAAAAGATCAACTCGGCTGGCCTGCAGCGCGTCAGTCAGTTGATGTTCCGGCTGGCGCTGGATTTGGCTGATGAAGACGACCGGCCGAGATTTCGCGGGGCCTCGCGCGCCGAATTGCCCGACGATCGCACTCGGCTGGAGCAACAGTTGCCGCCGCTGGCCGGCCGACTGGGACTTGCCTGGGACGAAGCGCAGTCGAAGCAAGGAATCGTTGAAATAGCAACCGTTTTGCCTGGCGGCGCAGCGGCCAAAGCCGGATTGCGCTCTGGCGACCGGATCGTTAAATATGCGGGCCGGCCGATCAGCGACGACGAGCAATTTCGCGCGCTGGTGCTCGCCACGCGCGGCCCGGTGCCGATTGAAATTGAACGAAAAGGCTCCGAGAAGCCGGTCGCGCTAACCGTGGAGCCGGCGGGCGACCCAATTCGCTTCGGCGTCTCTTGGCAAGTCGATGATGCCGAGCCGAACTCGGTGTTCTTGGTGCGCGTCGTACCCGGAAGCGCGGCCGACCAAGCCGGCTTGCGCGTGAACGACCGTATTTACGAAATCAATGGGCAGAAAATCAAAAATGCCGACGATTTTTACCAGCTTGCCAACGCACTTCCGAATCCACTGGAACTGCTCGTCGAATCGCGTGGCCAGATTCGGCATGTCGAAGTGCATCGCGCAGATTTTGTGACCGCGCCTGCCGATGCGGAAACAGCCGCCGCCGCATCGAACGTCCCAAATTCCGCTCGAATACCTGCCAAGCAGTAAGCAGGCAAATGCGACAGCACTGCTAGCGAGCAGCATTGGGGCCGAACAGCGCGAGGCCTCTCTGGCCAACTTCTCCTGTTCACCAACTCCTACATTGCCAACCCTGTTTCTGTGATTTTCGCCTTGCCGCTTGACGCCCTCTGCGGTATTAACACGCACCCTTAAGGCGGTCGCATTGGCTGCGGCACGGTCTAACAACCGGCGGAATGCTCTGCGCTCGCCTCAAGCGGTTGTCGCATCGGCTCTTGCAATGCGCCATTCCTTTCGCGGAATTCTTGTCTAGCGGTTCATTCTCTGTGCTTCGCAAACGACGTAGGGAAACGTTCCCGATGATCGCACTCCGGCTGCGTCTGCTCGCTGGCGCTATTGCGCTTGTGCTGATGTTGACGGTGGCGGCGCACAAATTGCGCACAAAGTCCGCCACTCTATTCGGGCGGCGGTCAAAATTATCCATCGGCAAATTCGTATAATCCGGCAGGCGCCTCATCCTATCCGCCGGCAAATTCAGCGTCATTTTCTGGGAATTCGCCCGTAAGCTCATTGCCGCCGGTCGATTCCGCCGGACCAGCGCTACGCCAGATTGCCCTCGCCGAACGGCGCCGCGCCAAACGCCACCGCAACCACTGGCGCCGCGGCCGCGAATGGCGAAATCATCGTTCGCGAAGTGCGCATTGAAGGCAACCACACCACGCGCGTCGAAAAGCTGCCGAAGCTCGCCACGCGCGTCGGCCAGCCGTTCGATCCGCACATTGTCGAGGAAGACGTCCGATTGCTGGCCAGTTCGCGCAAATTCCTCGACGTCAAAATGCAATATCAACAGCGGCCCGACGGCATGGTGGTCATTTTCCAAGTGGTCGAGCGTCCCGACGCTGCAATATGTAACGTTCGTCGGCAATCAAGATGTCACCAGCTAACACGCTCAGGAAAAAATCGGAACTCAAGGAAAAAGATCCGCTCGATCCGTATGCCGTCGAAGAAGCTCGCCGCCGCATCGAAGAAACGTATCACGAAAAGGGCTATAACCACGTCCAAGTCACCACGGTTGAAGGGAGCAAACCCGACGACAAAGGCGCTGTATTCTTAGTCGATGAAGGGCAATCGGAGCGCGTGTGGTGGACGAGTTTCGAAGGGAACACCATCGCCAGCAGCGCGAGATTAAGCACGCAAATCAAGACCAAGCCGGGCGTCATGTGGCTTTTCGGCGGCAAGGTTGATCGCAAAAAAATTGACGACGATGTCGATAAGCTTACCACCTATTACCGCGGTTTGGGTTTCTTTCAAGCAAAAATTGGCGTTGATCTCAATTACAACGAAGAAAAAAACTGGCTCTCTCTCAAATTCGTTATCAACGAGGGTCCGCGCTACACGATCCGCAACGTTTCGTTCCTGGGTAATGAGAAATTCACCAACGATGAGCTGGCGAAAAAGGTTGATTTGATCAAGGGCAAGCCGTTCGATCAAAGCTCGTTGAACCGCGATTTGAATTCGCTGCGCGACGAATATGGCGGTCACGGCTACATTTTCGCCGACGTGCAAGCCGATCCGCGGCTGATGGAAGACAAGCCGGAGCTCGATTTGGTTTATGACATTAAAGAGGGGAAGCGGTACCGCGTAGGGCTGATTAACGTGAACATCGGCGGCGACAACCCGCACACCGCCCACACGACCATTCTTGATCGCATGTCGCTGCGCCCCGGCGATATTGTCGATACCCGAAAGATTCGCGACGACGAACGCCGCCTGAAATACAGCGGGCTGTTCCAAAACGATCCCACCAAAGGAAGCGTGCCCAAAATCGTTTTCGACAAGCAGCCCGATCCCGAAAAAGACACCGCCAACGTTGCCAACCGAAACGCCAATGGCGTCAATTCGTCGCAATCCAGCAGCGACGATAGTCACTACCGCGGCAAATCGCCCGGCGACGAGGTTGTGGTCGATGTGCTCTATACGCCCAATGAAAATGGCGAATACTCCGCAACATTAGTTCAGCGCACCGCCGGGTACGCACCGCCGCCTCAAGAAGCCGACACGGTCGACGGTGTTCGCGTGCGGTTCCAAAGCCCGGGCTATGCGCCGGTCGCCGCTAATGGTGCCACCGATTGGTCCACTTCAAGCAATTCGCCATCGGCCAATCAAGCTCGTGCTGCGTGGGGCCTGCCGCCGGCCGGGTCATCGTCGCAAGCCGATGGATATTTGCCGCCGGGCGCTCAGCCGCTGCCGGCTAACATGGCGACCTCGCCCAATCCGCCACCGGCTTATAATCCAGCAACCGTTGCCTCGCCATATTCGGCGCCGAGCTACAGTAGCGCGCCAGGCACCGCGGCCCCAGTTGCCAATCCTACCGCCCCTTATGCCAATGCCGCCTATCAATTGCAGCCAGCGCAGGGTCAAGCGAATGGGTATCAGGGCGTGCCCCCTTATCCGAGCGCGCCATACGCCGGCGGACCCTCGACACCAGCTCCCTATACAAGCGCGCCCGTAACTGGATCGCCTTACGCAAGCGCTCAGCCAGCGCCAGCGAACACCCTGCCAGCACCGCCAACGCCCGGCGGCTATCCGCCGACCACAGCGCCAGGCTTTGCCCAACCAAATTCGCAGCCGGCGTACAACCCTGTGCCGGGAAATCCCATTGGCAATAACCCCGTTTCGCCAGGTTATATCCCCAGTGCTCCTTTGGTTTCGCCGACCGCGTCGCAAAGCCCGCTGGGTGTTCAACCCGGCGACGTGGTGATGACGCCCGATGGCATCATTCCACTGGAGGTGAGTGCCAATGAAACGCAAACCGGCCGCTTGATGATCGGCGTGGGCGTGAACTCCGATGCCGGCTTGGTGGGCAACTTCGTGCTCGATGAACAAAACTTCGATATCACCCGCCTGCCGACTTCCTGGGAAGATATTCGCAACGGCTCGGCCTTCCGTGGCGCGGGGCAAGGATTCCGGCTGGAGGCCAATCCTGGCACGGTCGTCCAACGCTACGCGGCCACCTTCCGCGAGCCTTACTTGTACGAAAGTTCGGCCGGCTGGATTCAAATGAGCCTGTCGGCCTATTATTTCGACCGCATCTATCAGTTCTGGACCGAAGGCCGCACGGGAGGAAAAATCAATTTCGGCATCGCCCTTACGCCCGATTTCACGGTGCATGCCGGGTTCCGCGGCGAGGAGGTAAATGTTTATAATCCGACGGTACCGGTGCCTCCCGGCCCTCCCGAATTGACGCGCGTGCTGGGGTCCAATGCACTGTATGAATTTTCCGTCGGTGCGGCCCACGACACCCGCGACAGCCCCTTCCTCCCGACGCAGGGACATTTGCTATCGGTCGATTTCGGCGAAGTCCTCGGCTCGTTTGAGTATCCGCACGTCGATGTGCAGGCTCGCCAGTACTTCCTACTGCATCAGCGGGCCGACGGTTCAGGCCGACAGGTGCTCAGCATCGGCGGCGAGTTCGGCGTGACTGCCGACAATACGCCGATTTATGACGACTTTTTCCCTGGCGGCTTTAGTTCGCTGCGCGGCTTCGAGTTCCGCGGCGCAGCCCCGCGGCAAGACGGCGTTGTGATCGGTGGTACATTCGAGGCGCTGGGCACGGCAGAATATATGTTCCCCATTACGGCTGACGATGCACTGCGCGGCGTGATCTTCTGCGATTTTGGTACGGCCGAGCGCAGCGTGGCCATCGATGCCAATCAATTCCGCTGCGCTCCTGGCTTCGGCTTGCGAATTAGCGTACCGGCGATGGGCCCGGCGCCGATCGCGCTCGATTTCGCCACGCCGGTGTCCATGATGCACGGCGACCAGGTGCAGAATTTCAGCTTCTTTGTCGGACTGGGCAGAAGCTACTAAGCGGCATGATTTTTGGTCTCCCTCTCCCTCTGGGAGAGGGCCGGGATGAGGGTGTCTGGTTCGACGTATCAACACGAAATACGTTCCGGCGCTCTTGCCTATACCACCAATCGGCGCGGCATTCTGGCATCCGTCCGACCTGAAGACTATGCTGCATTTCGGCCCCTCGGCGCCGCTTGGTGCAGCATTATGTTTTTTACTCCCCGCGCGAAAATCAAACCGCTGGCCGAATTCTTGCGCCGCTTGGGCATGTCGCTCGAGGCCGGCATCGATGTGCGCAAAGCGCTCGCCAGCGAAGTCGAGCGTTCGGCTCCCGGCATGCGCGCTCAAGTCGAGGCGATTAGCTCCTCGGTAAACACCGGTCATCCGCTGGCCGAGGCATTTCGAGCGACCGGCAGTTACTTTCCATCGCTGGTGCGGCAACTTGTTTCGGTCGGCGAGCAAACCGGCCACTTGCCCGAAGTGTTGCGGCAGCTAACTGAGCATTACGACCAGCACATCGCCTTGCGGCGCGTGTTCCTCGGTGCCATTGCTTGGCCCATGCTGCAACTGGCCATGGCTCTGGGAGTGGTCGGACTTTTGATTTGGGTCATGGGCTGGATCGAAGCAGTCAACGGCAAACCCGTCGATGTGTTCGGCTTTGGGCTAGTTGGCACGCGTGGCCTAATCATCTATTTCGCATTTCTAGCCAGTGTTGGCGCTGGCCTCTTTGCACTGTACCGCGCGATTGTGCTGGGCAAACTTTGGACTGCGCCCATTCAGCGCTTGGTATTGCGAATTCCCAAAATCGGCTCCGCCTTACGTACGCTGGCCGTCGCCCGGTTTGCTTGGACACTGCATTTAGCACTTGATGCTGCAATGGACGTGAAACCTGCGATGGCGCTTGCCATCTCAAGCGCGCGCAACATCGACCTCATCGAGCAGCGCGACCGTATGCTGGCCGTCATCGAGCGCGGGGGCGATATTCACGAGGCGCTTACAAACACTGGCCGCTTCCCACGCGAGTTCCTCAATGCCGTTCACACTGGCGAAGAAAGCGGACGCCTCGTCGAGACACTCGCCATTGTCGCGCGCCAGCAGCAAGAAGAAGCGCGCGCCGCCATGGCCATTTTCACGCGACTGGCCGGGTACGCCGTGTGGTTCTGCGTCGCGGCCATTATCATTACACTGATCTTTCGTTTGGCCGGTTTCTATTTTGGCGTGATCAACGACGCCGCCCGCGGACGATAGCATTTCAATTAGTCCGTTGCTTGGAGCGGCAAAACGCCTATTTTCGATCCAAGAACGGCCAGCTATATTCTGGGCTCTGTGGCGCGAACTATTGCGCCAGCGATTTGAATTGTTCTCCCCCGCAATGGATTGTGAGGATAACCGGTGCTTGCCATGATTTCCCTGAGGTCGCCTATTGATTTGCCAGATTCGTGCGCGATCCTCTTCAGTTCTGTTGGATTTAGCTTGCTAATTGCCGCATTCTTTGTGAGCTCGAAACAGGCGCGGGCTCAGGGGCTCGTGCCCGGCACCGGCACGCGCATCAAGGAAGTCGGCGACGATTTCGAAGATCCAAAATGGAATTACACGTATAACAATCCCAAAAGCAGCGAAGAAGATGACGGGCAAGAACGCCTCCCGGCCGGCCGTGCCGATAATGGTCGCTGGGGCGAAGGGCTGAAGCGCGGGCATCCCGATGTGGTGCAGCGCGTTTCTCCTCCTCGCGGTGGTATCGACGGCAGCGAAGGCGCGATGCTGCTCAAATCGCTAAATACGGGTGTGCCCGGAGTGTTTAGTGGAAAGCCGCACCAAGACGATTTCATTTGCTTGGTCGATGTTCGTTTAGGGGGCCCGATTCCAGTCAGCTATTCTCCCAACGTTGTTACGCACGTGTTTCTGCCCCCATGGGATAAATGGGAACGACGCGAGGGAAATTCGTTCTGCTTCCGCGCCGCGGTGCAAACGCACGTAACGCAATATAAATCTCGCGGGTTGTTCGGCGGCGGCATGCAAACCAAGCTCGACACCTATTGGCCCGGGATGATGTTCTACTTCCATCCCGGCGACGGCGACAAAACGCCCGACTACTGCACGCTGCGCGTTCGCGCCAACCGGAACGGCGGGGATTACCCGGCCTTCACCATCAAAGACACCGGCTGGTGGACACTGGGCATGTCGTTCACGCCCGACGGCCAAGTTCATTACTACGGCCATCCTGGCGTTGAGCCGCTCACCCAGAAAGACCACATCGCTTCGGAATATCCGTATGGCGACAATTGTGAGCAGTTCGAAACGTTCTTCTTCGACGTACTTAACGGCGACAACGGCCAATGGTCCACGCCCTGGATCGTGGACGATTCGTACGTTTACTGGAACAAGCGCTAATAGATTCTTGTCTAACGACGGGCTGTCTTAGCCGCGCTCGTCGCGCAGTTGCCCAAGTGCCATTTGAATGGATGGCGGTCGCAAGCGCATTGAGGCTAAAACGGGCGCATCGGGTGCGATTGCGAACGCCGTCGAAAACGAGGAAAAACTCACTCGCTGCCGGGGGAGGGGAAAGCGCCTTTACTGCGATAGTACTTAACGCGCAAGAGTTCGGCCGTCAGCAACGGATCGGTTTTGGCTCGTTTGAGCGCCGGCTTGCTGGCAATGGGCCAAAGCTCGGGCACGAACTCGCACATGCGCAAATACGTGGCGCGAAGCGAAGTGGCGGGGTTGCCTTTCGTTTCGCCATCCACGCGGCCAGCAAACTTGCCGTCGGGCCTCGTCATGACAAACATCACGGTGTTGGCCAATGGCTGGATTGACTCTTTTTTGATTCCATAGCGGCCGCTGTCGTAGGCGCGGCAGACAAGCAGATCGTATCCGCCGTGAGCCGCATCTTCCATGTAGTGCAGCGTCGGATCGTCGGCAGCGTAGCTCCATTTGACGCAGTCGTGGCCATTGACTTGGTAATGCACCAGCGATGCAAGAAACGCATCGCACGAGGCTTTGACGATTAAGTCATATTGGGCCACGCGTTTGGGATCATCGCCCAACAGCTCGTGGCACTGCGCCAAACGCAGAAACCCGTTATTAAGCATTTGCTGTTGGTTCCAGGGAACGGGCTTGCCCATCGATTTCGTAGCGCGGTCTCCCAAGCGCGCGAACAGCGGATTGGTGGGCGAGGTATAGAGATGCGTTTTGGGATCGACAAAATTGCCGAGCAAATACGTGTCGATGGTTTTGTCGCACTCGCGCACATAGGTCTTTGCGCGCTGCAGATAAGTGCTATCGCCACCTGCGACCTTCTCGTCCCACCGCGATTTGTCTTTGAGAATCAGCCTGGCCGCGTTACAAATATGGCCGATAACATCGCCGTTCTCGGTGCCGGCGTAGAGGAATTCGTCAGTTGAGTCGGGGCTGTTGGGCCAGGTGAGTTCGCGGTTGCCGGTCCAGAGGATGCGACCTTTTTCCGGATCGTTGCGGCCTGCAAGCATCTGGTCGGCGCGCTTCACCAGCTCGTCAAGAATTTCACGATCGTGGGTAATTTCGTACATGTCGGCAAGCGCTTCAGCCGAGCGGCCGAGGTTGCCGTAGACCATATTGTTGCGATTGTTGTCCCCGCGGTACTGCTGCACGCGAACAAAGTTCTTGAAGGCTGCAATTTCGGCGGGGGTCACCGGGCCGTCGAGGTCTTCGATGACGAGTTCCGGGCCAGCGGCGTGCGCGGCGGTGGCAAGCAATAACAGCAGCGCGCCCCCAAATCCCGATAGTAGCAAAATTGCATTTTTCATTGGAACCATTGAGCCTAATCGTAGTATCGCCGACCTCGTTTTGCAATTTCGCCGGCTAACTCTCGCAGGCCGGCAATAGGCTAGATCCGTTCGACGAAATGCACGATCGTTCCAAGTCAAGCGTTGTAAGTTCCACCCAAATTCGCTCTGAGACGCGCTGCTACGTCGGATTTGGTGTAAAACAGCAAAGAAGTTTACAAGTGTGCACAGGGGCAGTTGTCAAGAGTGCGTGCATCAAAGTTTTTTGAATGTTTTCCCGAACTAAAAAAAGTTCTTGATTGTGCTTGCGACGGTGCGCGGCGCGGCGTTAGGATTGAGTTAGTGGATGGGGGAGTTTCGGAGGAGCACCGAGAATACGTCGTGGAATCGACGTCAAACTATCCTGAAATCGTGGGGACAGTTCGATGATTCATCACTCGTGTGATTTGTGCAAACGCCTGATCGATTCGGAACAAGACGTACGCTACGTGCTGAAGATGGAAGTGTATGCGGCACTGGATACGACCACGGATGACACCGACGACGATCGCGATGGATTGCAGGAGATTCAAGACATGCTGCAACGCATGGATGAAGTCGATAGCGAAGAAGTGCAGCAAGAAGAAGTCTATCAGCAGTTGCGGTTCGATTTGTGCCCCGAATGCCGCAAGAAATTTTTGAAGCACCCGCTGGGGCGCGAGGCAAAGAAGCAGTTCGATTTTAGTCAGAACTGACGAGTGGTCGGTGGTCAGTTATCAGTTGTCAGGTAGAATCGGCTACTTGCAACGAGATAATCGACCTAAGGATCACTCTCACATGGCCACAATGTTGAAAATCGCCGCGATTCCCGGCGACGGCACCGGACCGGAAGTTACGCGCGAGGCCCTCAAAGTTTTGGGGGCGGTCGCGCCGCTCGAAGGCTTCAAGTTCGATGTGACGTATTTCGATTGGGGATGCGATCGCTATTTGCGCACCGGCGAGACCTTGCCCAAGGGGGGTGCCGACGAACTGCGTAAATTCAACGCAGTGTTCTTGGGGGCGGTCGGGCATCCCGACGTGGCGCCGGGCGTTATTGAAAAGGGGCTGCTCTTGGCGCTGCGGTTCGAGCTCGATCAGTATATTAACCTGCGGCCGGTGCAGTTGTTTCCCGGAGTTGAAACCCCGCTGGCGGGCAAGGGACCTAAGGATATCAACTTCGTCGTGGTGCGAGAAAACACCGAAGATCTCTATTGCGGCGTGGGCGGATTCTTGAAGAAAAACACGCCCGATGAGGTCGCCACGCAGACGGCCGTGTACACGCGCAAAGGATGCGAGCGCTGCATCCGCTGGGCATTCGAATACACTCGCAAACGGAATAACCCCAAGGGAAAAATGCTGACGCTGGTGGCCAAGACCAACGTGCTCACCTTCGGGCACGATTTGTGGTGGCGCGCTTTTCAAGACGTGGCGAGAGAGTTTCCTGATGTAAAGGCAGATTACAACCACGTTGATGCCTGCTGCATGTGGATGATAAAAACACCAGAATATTACGATGTGATCGTGACCACCAATATGTTCGGCGACATCATTACCGATTTGGGCGCCATGATTCAGGGCGGCTTGGGCGTAGCGGCTGGTGGGAACATCAATCCCGACCCTGGCGGAGTAAGCATGTACGAGCCGATGGGAGGAAGCGCGCCGAAGTATACCGGGCAAAATGTCATCAATCCGATTGCGGCCATTGGCGCGATGGCGATGCTTTTAGAGCACAGCGGTCAGCCCAAGGCAGCAACTCGGGTGATGAATGCCGTGCGCCAAGTGACCGGCTCAAAAATGAAAAGTCAGGCGGCCGGCAAAATGGGCTACAGCACCAGCCAGGTTGGCGACTTGGTGTGCGAGGCGATTGCGAAGGGATGAGCCGATGTCCGGCGGCCGGTTTAGGAGCGGTATTCGACGAGCACGTGCTCTATGAGTTATGGGTGGGGAAGTCGGCAACGAGAATTCCAGCCCATAGCTCGCGGAAGCGCCCTGCCTAATCGGCAATTGATGAATGTACCGCTCCTGCCAATCACGGCAAGAATTCATCCCACTGCGGCCGCCATAGCGGAAGGCGCGGGAAAAGAATCTCGGCCAATTCAAGCGCGGCGTTCGTCGACGCCTGGATGCGGCCCGTTTCGGCCGTTTCGCGCACGTTCCCGTGCCCCAGCGCCAGCCGCGTGAATTCAGCTCGATTCATCGTCAAATAGCTGCGACCCAACTTCCCCGCCCGCACGTGAAAGCCCCGGCGTGTTTCCACGAGGCGCCATTTCGCCCCATCGACCGCAAAACCCAATTCCGAGTTTCGCGGTAAGCCAGCCGCGCGAGCTCGAGACTCGAGTTGAGGCCGCAATAGCGCGAGGAACTTCGGCACATCGACAATGCGAACCATGAACACTTCGTCGTAATCGGCCTCGTGGTGATGAAATTTTCCGCCGCAGCTTGCGACCAACAAATGCAGGGGATGAGTTGGCGGCGCATGCAAGATAATATCTTGCCGATCGTGCTCGATGGCGTCGCCGCAAGCGCGAGCCAGCAATTGGTAGTTGGCCGTCGGATGTCCGGCGCGGCACACAACTCGATGATTTTTTCCTGTCGTAGCACCGCATACCCTACAATCGGCGCGATCGTTTCCTCCAATTCCAGCTTGTCGGGGCCGTCGAGCGCCACCAAGAGCGAATCGTATTCCTGCCGGCCCACCAACCAACGCCAATACGCTTCGGTCCGTTCGAGCGCGCCAAAACCGTGCGACATATTCTGCTGGTACAACCGTATCAGCGCCGGCATCTCAACATGCCGCCAGCGGCGAATGCTCAACGGGCGCGCCAATCGCCCGGCATGCTCGCCGTGCAGCCGCGCGAGAACCTCGCGCGCTTTGGCCTGCGAATAAGAATGCCTTCCACACATGGCCCATCCAGTTTTCCGGAAAAAATGTGGAATGCGCGTGCGCAGGACCGCCACGGCGGCCCCTTCACTGGCAACTCGCCGCAAACCCTCGTCCACCAGCCGCGTGGCAAAGCCTTGCCCACGAAACTCAGGCAGAGTTCCGACCGAATGAAATCCAGCAACCGGAATCGCGACGTTCCCAAACTGCATGGTCCGCCGGGTCAAGTGCAAATGCGCAAGCACGCGATGCCCGCGTTTCACCAGCAGCCGATCGTTGGGTTCATAGAATGGATCTTCCGTTTGCGCGTGAAACGCATCGCGCGTGGGACCGTGGAATACCGCCAAGAGCATGTGGTAGACCGAGGCATGATCGCCGCTGCGCCCCCATACGAGCCGAATTTCGTTTGGCCCCGGCGTTTCGGTGAAGGCATCCTGCGCGAATGGCCCCAGCAACCCGTCGGAGAGCTTTGGCGCAGGCGCAACACGGGGCAATTCATCGCGAGTCGGAACTGAACGCGATTTCGGCGGCGCTTGCTTGTCACGACTCACAGGCCGCGGGAGATGCGATTGAGCATGCTTCGCCGATTGTCGATGGCCGGCGATTGCCGCTCGACCGTTTTTCGGCGCTTTATCTTTTCCAAGCCGCCGTGTGCTTCGGGCAGGTCTCTTAAGACGAGTTTCCGCTTGCGCGCTGCGCGCCGTGTCCTAAAAACGGCCGGCGTCACTGCCGATGGCCTCATGGCGAATCCCTTCATGTATGAGAAAACGATCCATCGATTGCCGGTAACTTACCCGTTGCGGACTGAAATTTCCAGGTTTTACTGGAAAAAATTTGTCAAGAGCAGTTCGGGGAAGAGCACAAAAGCGTATTCCCGCGATGTGAGAATGGCCTCGCCCCGCAGTTTTCGCGAGAGTTCGTCGGCCTGTTGGGACCATCTTTGCCGCAATCCTGCAACTTCCGGCTGCAGCGATTCGTTCACCTGACGAATTGCGCGGCAGCGAATGCGAGCGTTTTCCAAGGTGGGTTCCGCGGCGATCCAACGGCGCTTTTCGGCAATTCGCCGCTGGCGGATTGGGTCGGCTGCGGTAGCGGCGTTGGATGTCTCATCAAGAAATCGTTCGGGGTGGAATTCCAACTCCCGAATTCGCTGCCGCAGGTCCAACAGTTCGCAGGTGCGGCACTGGCCATGGGCGACCGGCAAATGGAGCGTCCCTGAAGCGACTAAATACCCAGGAGGCTCTAAACCAAAGAATCCGGTAATCAGGCGGTCGGTCACCTGATCGTACTTGGCCCCGCCGATCCCATGCAAAAACAAATCGCCCAACAAGAGCCGTGCAGCCATGGTCGTAATCAACGCGCGCGTGCGAATGCGAATGCCGCGCTCCGCCAGTGCCAAAAGCTGCTCGGTCGCGGTGGCGGCGTCGCCATCTGTCCGTATCGAAAGAGACTCCTCTAGACCAGCACGATCGGATAGCAGCAGTTCAGCGCCGCGCTGGCGGACAAACAACCGCCGTCGCAGAGGATTTTTCTCCGACCAAATCCAAAACGGCGATTCCAGCCAATCGCCGTCTGCCGCCAAATCGGGAGCGGGATGTGCCGCCGAGCGCAATTTGTGGGCGTGCCGATACTCCACCAGCGCGGCGTTGTAAACCGCTCGAAATCGCGGCAACTGCGCCAAAATGTGAATGATAAACCAGCGCAGGGCCGGCAAATCGCACACGCGGCTTTGCGGGATCTCCAGCGTCTGCAATTTCCACTGCTCTTCCAACTGATGGCGAGCCTGAGCCAAACACGCCCCCACATTATTCACCGATTTCGCGCGGGCCAGCACCAAGGGCCAGTATCTTTTTAGAATTGGCTCAGGCACGAGCGGTTGAATTTGCCGAGCCACGCGCTGGCCGAACGATGCAAACAAATTTCGATCGGCAATCCCGCGCTGCTCAAACGGCATTTCCACCGACGGCCGATCGAACGATATCCAGTCGAGCCGCGGCTTCTCGATTGATCCGCTGGGCACGCGAATCGACGCCGTTTTCATGTCGTCGCTATCGATCACCAAATTGATTGCCACCGCGCCATGCTGCTGCGCCAGGCGTGCCAAGACAAAATTTTTGAACCACACGCCGGGATGAAACATTTCGGGCTGATGCCCGGCCAGAAACATCTGGCTGCACGATTTGGGCAGATCCACGTCGCGGTACCCTCGAGTGAACTGCTGTGCTTCGCCGAATAATTGAGCCCGTGCATCGGCGGCGAGCTCGGTGAGCCGCCGTCCTTGCACGTCGTAATCGGCTCGTTCGAGAATCCACCGATTCGCGGCCGCCATATCGCCGGCCAGTTCGAGCGGCGGCTCGATCAGCTTGCCTCCATCTTCGCGCGGCGCATTGAGCGACGAGATGCGCTGGGACCACTGGGACCACTGAAATCGATTATCCGAGTTCGTGGTGCCACCGGAATGCTGTCCGGCCGTAACCGGAATCGTCCCAGGCGGATCAAAGCAATTTCGCGTGGCCGTCCCACAGTTCATCGTCAGATATCCGGGTTTGTTCAAAATCGCGTGTGTTAGGCCGCGTCACCATTGTACTTCAGCGCCAACTATGTGTTCCCGCTACAACAAGCCGCCGTCTCGCGAAAGTGCGGCGGCACGGGGGGTTCAAGCGCTGACACCGAGCGGTCGAGTACCTCGCGGTAGAATTTCAGCCGAGTCTGAGCATCGTCCAATGACCCGCCAAACGAGCGAGCCTCCTCCAAATAGATCAGCGGGACCGGCAGCTCGACAATTCTGAATTTCTGGTGGGCCGCTTGCACCCACACCTCCAGCGGCATCGCGTAGCCAAATTCCGTAATGTGTAACTTCGCCAGCGAGGGCACCCAGTAGGCTTTGAAGCCGCAAAATGCATCCGTTAACGTCAGGCCCAACCGGCAGTTGATTTCAACCATGATTTGCTCGTTGATTTTTCTCCGCGCCGCCGGCGGTAAGCTATCTCCCTCGAAATGCTTGAGGTAACGGCTGCCCGAGACAATATCAACGCCGTTGCATGCGGCGATAAAGTCGGGAATCATTCGCGGCTGGTGCTGCCCATCGCAATCGATTGTGACCAACACGTCATACGCATGGCGCTGGGCAAACGCGAACGCGCTATTAAGCCCGGCGCCATAACCGCGATTCATCGCATGGCGCACAATGTGAATATCGCGTCGCGCGGCCAGCAAATCGGTAGTGCCGTCGGTCGATCCGTCGTCGACAACCAAAATATCGCTGCTATATTTGCGAACCTCATCCAACACCGGCATCACGTGGTTGGCTTCGTTGTAAACCGGCAGTGCGACCAGCGATCGACGTGACATAGCGAGTATTATCGTGGTAGGGGGGGAGAAACCGTACAAAACGAAGGTCGAAGAGCGTGCAAAATGAGTGCCGCTTTAAAACAACGCATCCCCCTAGGAACTGGATTTCAGAAAAGCAATAGATACTGACAAGTTCCGATTCGGCCCTGTCAATTTGAATTCGTGCCGGTGCCAATTCGACGGTGCGAGCCGGCCAATATGACACGCCAAGTGATTCATTTTAGGCAGCCCGATTGTGGAGTCAAACACGGCGGAAAGATGCGTTAACCGTCAAGTGTCAACTGATTGATACAGTTTTAAGACTCGGTTGCGCCCCGGATTAACTCACAGCCAATGCATCGGATCCCGCTCGTGCCGGCTGGCCCAGGTGGTCACATCGGGAAATTGCGAGGCCAAAAGCTCAGCCAGTCGCTCCACCGCGAAGCGTTCGCTTGCGTAGTGGCTTGCCAAAATAAGGCCCATATTGCTCGCTTCAGCTTCCAAGCACGTGTGGAACCGCGCCTCGCCCGTGATGAAGCAATCGCATCCCACTTTGCGCGCTATGTCCAACAATTCGGCCCCGCTCCCGCACGCCACCGCGACCGAGCGCACGCGCATTTGCAAATTCCCCACAACGTGAACGCCCGGCAAATTGAGAAAATCTTTCACTCGAGCCGCCATGCCGGCTAGTGTGGTCGCGGTGCTTGGAAATCCGAACCGCCCCGTACCCAGAGCAGGATCAATCGTATCGCGCACCAATGGCCCGACGTCCGACAGCCCAACCCCCTCGGCAAAGCGCTGATTGATTCCCGACCGCGCCGAATCGAATGCAGTGTGCGGGCTATAGATGGCGATTTTCGCCGCCACTAGATCGAGAATGATCTTGCCGGTCGCATCGTCGGCCGTAATGCGATTGCGCGGATGAAATGGAAAAGGATGATGCGTGACGATCAAATTCGCATTTTCAGCGATCGCCTCGGCCGCGCTCGTAGGTGTAATGGTCAAACACGTCATCAGCCGCTGGACCGGTGCCCGCCGATCGCCCAGCAAGAGCCCCACATTGTCCCACTCGGCCGCCAAACGCGGCGGGGCAAATTCTTCTAAGAATGCCGCAATCGATGAAATAGTCGCCATGTCACTCAATGACCAAGATAAGAAGATCGTTTATTATATTGCCGCTGCGCGATGCAATCGAGCAGCAACAATCGAGCACACATTTGACCATTGTCCCTTTTAGCCGCCATGTTGCAATTGAAAATCGGCGTCGCCCTGGCAACTTTACGTCTTCCGCTTTCGCGGGCACTGGCGCTGGCCGCCGAGTTCAAAGCCGACGCCGTCGAAATCGACGCCCTCCGCGGCTTGCGACCGGAAGAATTGTCGCAAACCGCACTGCGCGAACTGCGAAAGATGCTGGACGATCACCGCTTGCGGGTATGCGCGGTCTCGTTTTTCACTCGACACGGCTACGGCGATATCGAGCAGCTCGATCTCCGCGTGGTGCGCACGAAAGAGGTAATGCAAATGGCGCAAAGGCTCGGAGCATCGGTGGTGGTGAATCACCTCGGGCCGATTCCAGCGGAACGAGAAGGATCGCAATGGAATCTGCTCCTTGAGGTGCTTGCCGATTTGGGCCGGCATGGTCATCGCGTGGGCGCGATGCTGGCTGCGCAAACTGGCGCATCGAGCGGGCAAGATTTGGCGCGCCTCATTTCAGCCTTGCCCGACGGCAGTCTGGGAGTTGATCTCGACCCAGGCCAACTGATTGCCAACGGCCACAGCCCGCTCGAAGCGGTTGAACTGCTCGGGCCACACATTATGGACATGCATGCCACCGACGCTGTGCGCGATGCCGCCCGCGGTCAGAGCTTTGAGGTGCCGCTGGGGCGTGGTTCGGCCGATTATCCAGCCCTTTTCGGCGCATTTGGAAGAGCGCGGCTACCGAGGCTATTTCACAGTTCGCCGCGACCGGGCCGAAAACACTGCCGTAGAAATCGGCCAAGCCATACAATATTTGCGGAACTTATAGCAGCGAGCGAAAAATATCGACGTGAATCCGATCACCCGAAACCACACCATCGCAAACCATGAAATCCATTGGACAACTCAGCCTGTTCGCTATCGCCATCGCCTGGACAGCAACAATTGCCGCCGATGAGCCGTCCTCCGCGCCAGAAAACGGGCCGCAACTTCCGTCAAAAGAAAAACTCGAGCAGCAATTCGAGCAAGCGCTCAGCGGCGCGACCTTGAGCGGACACTTTACCAGTGGCAACGACGAAAAGGGTTCGCAACCGAAGGAAGACAAGTATACGATCGAATCGGTCTCCAAAATTTCCGGCGACGTGTGGCTCTTCAAAGCCCGCATCCAATACGGCGAGCACGACTTGACGCTGCCGCTCCCCCTACGCGTGGTCTGGGCCGGCGATACGCCCGTGATTACGCTCGATAAGATGCCGGTCCCGGGTCTGGGAACTTTTAGCGCCCGCGTGATGATGTACGACGGCAAATATGCCGGCATGTGGGACGGTGGGAGCCACGGCGGGCTCTTGTATGGCAAGATTGTCAAAGAAAAGGTGAAAGACAAGTAAGCAATCAAGTACGTGTGTTAAATTTGCCACCCACGAATTGGACGACTCAACAAATTTCTCCGCTCGATTTGAATGCGACTTCTCATCGCCTGTCCTTATTGCAATCGCCAATACGATGCCACCAAGATCGGCATCGGGCACAAGTTCCGCTGCCATTGCGGACAGATTTTGACGGTCCACGAACCGAAGGGGCACGACGCCGCCGTGGTGTGTTGCGCCCATTGCGGCGCGCTGCGCACCGAAGGCGCGCTCAAATGTGAATATTGCGGTGCCGATTTTACGTTGCACGATCGCGACTTGGATACAGTGTGCCCGCACTGTTTTGCCAGGGTTAGTCGTCATGCACGGTTTTGTGAATTTTGCGGCAAGCCAATATTGCCAGAGATGGTTGCGGGATCCGAAACTAAGTCCATCTGCCCGGCCTGTGGTAGCGGCCATCAGTTACGGAGCAGGGCGGTTGGGGATATTTCCGCCTTGGAGTGTAACTGCTGTGGCGGATTGTGGCTGGCGGAAAAATCGTTTTGTTACTTGCTTGAACATATCAATGACGACTCCCGAAAGGTCGATTGGTCGTCCTATTCGAAAGCTCGCGACGCGGAAATCGACATTCCGGACCCTGATCAGACCGTGCGTTACCGTCCCTGCGTCGTGTGCGGCGAGTTGATGGAGCGGCAGAATTTCCAGAGTAGCGGCGTCATCATCGATTACTGCAAAGATCACGGCTACTGGTTCGATGCCGACGAGCTGTCGCGCATTGTAGATTGGCTTCGAATTTAAACTAACGCCGGCGGAGTTGTGCGGAATCTGAAATCGCTCGGGCGATTATATCATCGTGCACGGCTGCGCGAGCGCGGCATTGATGACAGTTTGAATATTGCCGCTGTTGGGGTTCAAGAATCGTGCGCGCAGCCAGTCGACTGTGGTGATGTGCAATCCCAGACCGACGATGGTATCGCCCACCTGGCCGCCGGCGCTAATGGTGTCGCTGCCGATGGCGACGATATGATCGACCCCGGCAGGCGATGCCCACGGGTCGCCGGGAAATAGACCCTGATCGCCAAAGACGACGTCGTTATTGGTGGAGTGGAACACCACCGGACTGCGACTATTAAAGCTGTGATCGGCAAACAAGTAATCGCCCCCGCCGCGACCGTAAATGGTGTCGACGCCGTCGCCGCCGAAGATGACATCGGTCGCGCTGCCTCCCACGAGCGTATCGTTCCCGTCGCCGCCGACAATGAGCGACGAGGTGGCCGTGTCGTTTTCGAGCCAGTCGGCCCCCGTGTTCGTTTCGGAATTCGTGGGCCCGCCGAAAAGTTGTAGGCATTCGATGTTTTGGATTTGATACGGATCGGCCGAGCCGAACACACCGACTTTTACAGTATCGTTGCCGGTGGTGCCGTCGATGCGCACCGTGTCCATCGATGTTTGCCCCTTGCCGTCGAATTGCATGGTCAAGCCGGGCAACGTGGGTAAAAATACTTCGAAGTGATCGTTGAGCGTTTGCGACCCGACGAGCGTTAGCTGCAATGTGCCCCAGAATGCATAATCGAGTTCGGCCGCGTTGGTCGGGCCTATGAAGCCGGTGATTTTGCTGTTGGTGATTTGGGCGGCGCTATTGGCAAGCGTCGTTTGCGCTTGGTCGCTGAGAATGATCTTATCGCTGCCAGGTCCCGTATCGACAAGCATGTTGCCGATCATCGTATCGAGCGTGCCAGTGTTCGCCGGCGCATCTGAAGAAACATTGATCGTATCGTTCCCCAGCCCCGTGCTCACAGTCGTATGCCCTGAAATGGTCGAGAGCACATTGACCGTATCGCTGCCGATGCTGGCGTTCATCGTGAGCGATTCAATGCCGCTGTAGTTCGCGGCCGCGCCACTAGAGCGTGTGACGCTGGAGTTTGTAATGTTGATGGTTTCGCCGACGGGTGACACGGTGTCGAGCTGCAGCGAATCGCTGCCGGTGGCGCCCGAGTCGTTCACGAACACAGGCCCGAGCATGGCCGACTGTAGTAGGAAGTATTGATCGGATCCGTCAACTCCGTCGAGAAATGTGTTTGAACCCGCAGCAGTCGACTTTACCGTGATCGTATCGGCGCCGTTGCCGGTGGTGACTGTCGTTAGGCCCGACATCGTCGAGAAGATCGTTACGTCGTCGCTGAACACGGTTGTATTGACGATCAGCCCTTCGAGGCCGCTATAGGTAACTGTCGCTCCTGTGCTGCGCGTGACTGTGGTGCTGGTGATCCCGACCGTCTCAGAAACAAGCGAGGCCGTGTTGAGCACGGCGTAATCGTTTCCGACTGCGCCGCTGTCGGCGATGGTTAGAGGTCCGGCTAAGCCAGTTTGAATGACGAAGTACGCATCGCTGCCATTGCCGCCATCGAGCGTGGTTGTCGCGCCGGCTGCCGACGTCGTGACGTTGTAGGTATCGTCGAGCGGCGTTCCATTGATGAAGATCGCTTCCAGGCCCGAGTAAGTGATCGTCTGCTCGCCGCCAGAGCGGGTAATCTGCGTGTCGCTGACCCCGATCGTCTCGCCGCCGGCGGCCGTGGTCGTGCTGGTCAGGGTATCGGTGCCTGAAGCGCCTGAGTCGGAGACGGTCAGCGGTCCGCCAAAGCACTTTGGGTGACGGTGTACTGATCGCCGCTGGCTAATCCATCCAGCGTGGTCGTGCCGCTGGGTGAGCCGGTCACATTGAAAGTGTCGGCGCCCGCCGTGCCGTCCACCGTCAGGTTCTCGACGAGGGAATACGTTAACGTGGCTTCGCCGCCCGAGCGGGTGACTTGTGTGCCCGTGACGCCGATCGTCTCGCCGCCGGCTTGGGCAGTCGTGTCGACGAGCGTGTCCACGCCCGCCGTGCCGCTGACGTTGAGCTGCTCTAACCCCGAGTAAGTGATCGTCTGCTCGCCGCCAGAGCGGGTGATCTGCGTGTCGCTGACCCCGATCGTCTCGCCGCCGGCGGCCGTGGTCGTGCTGGTCAGGGTATCGGTGCCTGAAGCGCCTGAGTCGGAGACGGTCAGCGGTCCGCCTAAAGCACTTTGGGTGACGGTGTACTGATCGCCGCTGGCTAATCCATCCAGCGTGGTCGTGCCGCTGGGTGAGCCGGTCACATTGAAAGTGTCGGCGCCCGCCGTGCCGTCCACCGTCAGGTTCTCGACCAGGGAATACGTTAACGTGGCTTCGCCGCCCGAGCGGGTGACTTGTGTGCCCGTGACGCCGATCGTCTCGCCGCCGGCCGGGCAGTCGTGTCGACGAGCGTGTCCACGCCCGCCGTGCCGCTGACGTTGAGCTGCTCTAACCCGGAGTAAGTGATCGTCTGCTCGCCGCCAGAGCGGGTGATCTGCGTGTCGCTGACCCCGATCGTCTCGCCGCCGGCGGCCGTGGTCGTGCTGGTCAGGGTATCGGTGCCTGAAGCGCCTGAGTCGGAGACGGTCAGCGGTCCGCCTAAAGCACTTTGGGTGACGGTGTACTGATCGCCGCTGGCTAATCCATCCAGCGTGGTCGTGCCGCTGGGTGAGCCGGTCACATTGAAAGTGTCGGCGCCCGCCGTGCCGTCCACCGTCAGGTTCTCGATGAGGGAATACGTTAACGTGGCTTCGCCGCCCGAGCGGGTGACTTGTGTGCCCGTGACGCCGATCGTCTCGCCGCCGGCTTGGGCAGTCGTGTCGACGAGCGTGTCCACGCCCGCCGTGCCGCTGACGTTGAGCTGCTCTAACCCCGAGTAAGTGATCGTCTGCTCGCCGCCAGAGCGGGTAATCTGCGTGTCGCTGACCCCGATCGTCTCGCCGCCGGCGGCCGTGGTCGTGCTGGTCAGGGTATCGGTGCCTGAAGCGCCTGAGTCGGAGACGGTCAGCGGTCCGCCTAAAGCACTTTGGGTGACGGTGTACTGATCGCCGCTGGCTAATCCATCCAGCGTGGTCGTGCCGCTGGGTGAGCCGGTCACATTGAAAGTGTCGGCGCCCGCCGTGCCGTCCACCGTCAGGTTCTCGACGAGGGAATACGTTAACGTGGCTTCGCCGCCCGAGCGGGTGACTTGTGTGCCCGTGACGCCGATCGTCTCGCCGCCGGCTTGGGCAGTCGTGTCGACGAGCGTGTCCACGCCCGCCGTGCCGCTGACGTTGAGCTGCTCTAACCCCGAGTAAGTGATCGTCTGCTCGCCGCCAGAGCGGGTAATCTGCGTGTCGCTGACCCCGATCGTCTCGCCGCCGGCGGCCGTGGTCGTGCTGGTCAGGGTATCGGTGCCTGAAGCGCCTGAGTCGGAGACGGTTAGGGGGCCTGACAGGGCACTTTGGGTGACGGTGTACTGATCGCCGCTGGCTAATCCATCCAGCGTGGTCGTGCCGCTGGGTGAGCCGGTCACATTGAAAGTGTCGGCGCCCGCCGTGCCGTCCACCGTCAGGTTCTCGACGAGGGAATACGTTAACGTGGCTTCGCCGCCCGAGCGGGTGACTTGTGTGCCCGTGACGCCGATCGTCTCGCCGCCGGCTTGGGCAGTCGTGTCGACGAGCGTGTCCACGCCCGCCGTGCCGCTGACGTTGAGCTGCTCTAACCCCGAGTAAGTGATCGTCTGCTCGCCGCCAGAGCGGGTGATCTGCGTGTCGCTGACCCCGATCGTCTCGCCGCCGGCGGCCGTGGTCGTGCTGGTCAGGGTATCGGTGCCTGAAGCGCCTGAGTCGGAGACGGTCAGCGGTCCGCCAGAGCACTTTGGGTGACGGTGTACTGATCGCCGCTGGCTAATCCATCCAGCGTGGTCGTGCCGCTGGGTGAGCCGGTCACATTGAAAGTGTCGGCGCCCGCCGTGCCGTCCACCGTCAGGTTCTCGACGAGGGAATACGTTAACGTGGCTTCGCCGCCCGAGCGGGTGACTTGTGTGCCCGTGACGCCGATCGTCTCGCCGCCGGCTTGGGCAGTCGTGTCGACGAGCGTGTCCACGCCCGCCGTGCCGCTGACGTTGAGCTGCTCTAACCCCGAGTAAGTGATCGTCTGCTCGCCGCCAGAGCGGGTAATCTGCGTGTCGCTGACCCCGATCGTCTCGCCGCCGGCGGCCGTGGTCGTGCTGGTCAGGGTATCGGTGCCTGAAGCGCCTGAGTCGGAGACGGTTAAGGGGCCTGACAGGGCACTTTGGGTGACGGTGTACTGATCGCCGCTGGCTAATCCATCCAGCGTGGTCGTGCCGCTGGGTGAGCCGGTCACATTGAAAGTGTCGGCGCCCGCCGTGCCGTCCACCGTCAGGTTCTCGACGAGGGAATACGTTAACGTGGCTTCGCCGCCCGAGCGGGTGACTTGTGTGCCCGTGACGCCGATCGTCTCGCCGCCGGCTTGGGCAGTCGTGTCGACGAGCGTGTCCACGCCCGCCGTGCCGCTGACGTTGAGCTGCTCTAACCCCGAGTAAGTGATCGTCTGCTCGCCGCCAGAGCGGGTAATCTGCGTGTCGCTGACCCCGATCGTCTCGCCGCCGGCGGCCGTGGTCGTGCTGGTCAGGGTATCGGTGCCTGAAGCGCCTGAGTCGGAGACGGTTAAGGGGCCTGACAGGGCACTTTGGGTGACGGTGTACTGATCGCCGCTGGCTAATCCATCCAGCGTGGTCGTGCCGCTGGGTGAGCCGGTCACATTGAAAGTGTCGGCGCCCGCCGTGCCGTCCACCGTCAGGTTCTCGACGAGGGAATACGTTAACGTGGCTTCGCCGCCCGAGCGGGTGACTTGTGTGCCCGTGACGCCGATCGTCTCGCCGCCGGCTTGGGCAGTCGTGTCGACGAGCGTGTCCACGCCCGCCGTGCCGCTGACGTTGAGCTGCTCTAACCCCGAGTAAGTGATCGTCTGCTCGCCGCCAGAGCGGGTAATCTGCGTGTCGCTGACCCCGATCGTCTCGCCGCCGGCGGCCGTGGTCGTGCTGGTCAGGGTATCGGTGCCTGAAGCGCCTGAGTCGGAGACGGTTAAGGGGCCTGACAGGGCACTTTGGGTGACGGTGTACTGATCGCCGCTGGCTAATCCATCCAGCGTGGTCGTGCCGCTGGGTGAGCCGGTCACATTGAAAGTGTCGGCGCCCGCCGTGCCGTCCACCGTCAGGTTCTCGACGAGGGAATACGTTAACGTGGCTTCGCCGCCCGAGCGGGTGACTTGTGTGCCCGTGACGCCGATCGTCTCGCCGCCGGCTTGGGCAGTCGTGTCGACGAGCGTGTCCACGCCCGCCGTGCCGCTGACGTTGAGCTGCTCTAACCCCGAGTAAGTGATCGTCTGCTCGCCGCCAGAGCGGGTAATCTGCGTGTCGCTGACCCCGATCGTCTCGCCGCCGGCGGCCGTGGTCGTGCTGGTCAGGGTATCGGTGCCTGAAGCGCCTGAGTCGGAGACGGTTAAGGGGCCTGACAGGGCACTTTGGGTGACGGTGTACTGATCGCCGCTGGCTAATCCATCCAGCGTGGTCGTGCCGCTGGGTGAGCCGGTCACATTGAAAGTGTCGGCGCCCGCCGTGCCGTCCACCGTCAGGTTCTCGACGAGGGAATACGTTAACGTGGCTTCGCCGCCCGAGCGGGTGACTTGTGTGCCCGTGACGCCGATCGTCTCGCCGCCGGCTTGGGCAGTCGTGTCGACGAGCGTGTCCACGCCCGCCGTGCCGCTGACGTTGAGCTGCTCTAACCCCGAGTAAGTGATCGTCTGCTCGCCGCCAGAGCGGGTAATCTGCGTGTCGCTGACCCCGATCGTCTCGCCGCCGGCGGCCGTGGTCGTGCTGGTCAGGGTATCGGTGCCTGAAGCGCCTGAGTCGGAGACGGTTAAGGGGCCTGACAGGGCACTTTGGGTGACGGTGTACTGATCGCCGCTGGCTAATCCATCCAGCGTGGTCGTGCCGCTGGGTGAGCCGGTCACATTGAAAGTGTCGGCGCCCGCCGTGCCGTCCACCGTCAGGTTCTCGACGAGGGAATACGTTAACGTGGCTTCGCCGCCCGAGCGGGTGACTTGTGTGCCCGTGACGCCGATCGTCTCGCCGCCGGCTTGGGCAGTCGTGTCGACGAGCGTGTCCACGCCCGCCGTGCCGCTGACGTTGAGCTGCTCTAACCCCGAGTAAGTGATCGTCTGCTCGCCGCCAGAGCGGGTAATCTGCGTGTCGCTGACCCCGATCGTCTCGCCGCCGGCGGCCGTGGTCGTGCTGGTCAGGGTATCGGTGCCTGAAGCGCCTGAGTCGGAGACGGTTAAGGGGCCTGACAGGGCACTTTGGGTGACGGTGTACTGATCGCCGCTGGCTAATCCATCCAGCGTGGTCGTGCCGCTGGGTGAGCCGGTCACATTGAAAGTGTCGGCGCCCGCCGTGCCGTCCACCGTCAGGTTCTCGACGAGGGAATACGTTAACGTGGCTTCGCCGCCCGAGCGGGTGACTTGTGTGCCCGTGACGCCGATCGTCTCGCCGCCGGCTTGGGCAGTCGTGTCGACGAGCGTGTCCACGCCCGCCGTGCCGCTGACGTTGAGCTGCTCTAACCCCGAGTAAGTGATCGTCTGCTCGCCGCCAGAGCGGGTAATCTGCGTGTCGCTGACCCCGATCGTCTCGCCGCCGGCGGCCGTGGTCGTGCTGGTCAGGGTATCGGTGCCTGAAGCGCCTGAGTCGGAGACGGTTAAGGGGCCTGACAGGGCACTTTGGGTGACGGTGTACTGATCGCCGCTGGCTAATCCATCCAGCGTGGTCGTGCCGCTGGGTGAGCCGGTCACATTGAAAGTGTCGGCGCCCGCCGTGCCGTCCACCGTCAGGTTCTCGACGAGGGAATACGTTAACGTGGCTTCGCCGCCCGAGCGGGTGACTTGTGTGCCCGTGACGCCGATCGTCTCGCCGCCGGCTTGGGCAGTCGTGTCGACGAGCGTGTCCACGCCCGCCGTGCCGCTGACGTTGAGCTGCTCTAACCCCGAGTAAGTGATCGTCTGCTCGCCGCCAGAGCGGGTAATCTGCGTGTCGCTGACCCCGATCGTCTCGCCGCCGGCGGCCGTGGTCGTGCTGGTCAGGGTATCGGTGCCTGAAGCGCCTGAGTCGGAGACGGTTAAGGGGCCTGACAGGGCACTTTGGGTGACGGTGTACTGATCGCCGCTGGCTAATCCATCCAGCGTGGTCGTGCCGCTGGGTGAGCCGGTCACATTGAAAGTGTCGGCGCCCGCCGTGCCGTCCACCGTCAGGTTCTCGACGAGGGAATACGTTAACGTGGCTTCGCCGCCCGAGCGGGTGACTTGTGTGCCCGTGACGCCGATCGTCTCGCCGCCGGCTTGGGCAGTCGTGTCGACGAGCGTGTCCACGCCCGCCGTGCCGCTGACGTTGAGCTGCTCTAACCCCGAGTAAGTGATCGTCTGCTCGCCGCCAGAGCGGGTAATCTGCGTGTCGCTAACCCCGATCGTCTCGCCGCCGGCGGCCGTGGTCGTGCTGGTCAGGGTATCGGTGCCTGAAGCGCTGAGTCGGAGACGGTTAGGGGCGCCTACAGCACTTTGGGTGACGGTGTACTGATCGCCGCTGGCTAATCCGTCCAAGGTCGTGGTCCCTGTGGGGCTGCCGGTCACATTGAAAGTGTCGGCGCCCGCCGTGCCGTCCACCGTCAGGTTCTCGATCAAGCTATACGTTAACGTGGCTTCGCCGCCCGAGCGCGTGACTTGCGTGCCCGTGACGCCGATCGTCTCCCCGCCGGCCAGGCTCGTGGACGGTGTACTGATCGCCGCTGGCTAATCCATCCAGCGTGGTCGTGCCGCTGGGTGAGCCGGTCACATTGAAAGTGTCGGCGCCCGCCGTGCCGTCCACCGTCAGGTTCTCGACGAGGGAATACGTTAACGTGGCTTCGCCGCCCGAGCGGGTGACTTGTGTGCCCGTGACGCCGATCGTCTCGCCGCCGGCTTGGGCAGTCGTGTCGACGAGCGTGTCCACGCCCGCCGTGCCGCTGACGTTGAGCTGCTCTAACCCCGAGTAAGTGATCGTCTGCTCGCCGCCAGAGCGGGTAATCTGCGTGTCGCTAACCCCGATCGTCTCGCCGCCGGCGGCCGTGGTCGTGCTGGTCAGGGTATCGGTGCCTGAAGCGCCTGAGTCGGAGACGGTTAAGCGGGCCGACAGGGCACTTTGGGTGACGGTGTACTGATCGCCGCTGGCTAATCCATCCAGCGTGGTCGTGCCGCTGGGTGAGCCGGTCACATTGAAAGTGTCGGCGCCCGCCGTGCCGTCCACCGTCAGGTTCTCGACGAGGGAATACGTTAACGTGGCTTCGCCGCCCGAGCGGGTGACTTGTGTGCCCGTGACGCCGATCGTCTCGCCGCCGGCTTGGGCAGTCGTGTCGACGAGCGTGTCCACGCCCGCCGTGCCGCTGACGTTGAGCTGCTCTAACCCCGAGTAAGTGATCGTCTGCTCGCCGCCAGAGCGGGTAATCTGCGTGTCGCTGACCCCGATCGTCTCGCCGCCGGCGGCCGTGGTCGTGCTGGTCAGGGTATCGGTGCCTGAAGCGCCTGAGTCGGAGACGGTTAAGGGGCCTGACAGGGCACTTTGGGTGACGGTGTACTGATCGCCGCTGGCTAATCCATCCAGCGTGGTCGTGCCGCTGGGTGAGCCGGTCACATTGAAAGTGTCGGCGCCCGCCGTGCCGTCCACCGTCAGGTTCTCGACGAGGGAATACGTTAACGTGGCTTCGCCGCCCGAGCGGGTGACTTGTGTGCCCGTGACGCCGATCGTCTCGCCGCCGGCTTGGGCAGTCGTGTCGACGAGCGTGTCCACGCCCGCCGTGCCGCTGACGTTGAGCTGCTCTAACCCCGAGTAAGTGATCGTCTGCTCGCCGCCAGAGCGGGTAATCTGCGTGTCGCTGACCCCGATCGTCTCGCCGCCGGCGGCCGTGGTCGTGCTGGTCAGGGTATCGGTGCCTGAAGCGCCTGAGTCGGAGACGGTTAAGGGGCCTGACAGGGCACTTTGGGTGACGGTGTACTGATCGCCGCTGGCTAATCCATCCAGCGTGGTCGTGCCGCTGGGTGAGCCGGTCACATTGAAAGTGTCGGCGCCCGCCGTGCCGTCCACCGTCAGGTTCTCGACGAGGGAATACGTTAACGTGGCTTCGCCGCCCGAGCGGGTGACTTGTGTGCCCGTGACGCCGATCGTCTCGCCGCCGGCTTGGGCAGTCGTGTCGACGAGCGTGTCCACGCCCGCCGTGCCGCTGACGTTGAGCTGCTCTAACCCCGAGTAAGTGATCGTCTGCTCGCCGCCAGAGCGGGTAATCTGCGTGTCGCTGACCCCGATCGTCTCGCCGCCGGCGGCCGTGGTCGTGCTGGTCAGGGTATCGGTGCCTGAAGCGCCTGAGTCGGAGACGGTTAAGGGGCCTGACAGGGCACTTTGGGTGACGGTGTACTGATCGCCGCTGGCTAATCCATCCAGCGTGGTCGTGCCGCTGGGTGAGCCGGTCACATTGAAAGTGTCGGCGCCCGCCGTGCCGTCCACCGTCAGGTTCTCGACGAGGGAATACGTTAACGTGGCTTCGCCGCCCGAGCGGGTGACTTGTGTGCCCGTGACGCCGATCGTCTCGCCGCCGGCTTGGGCAGTCGTGTCGACGAGCGTGTCCACGCCCGCCGTGCCGCTGACGTTGAGCTGCTCTAACCCCGAGTAAGTGATCGTCTGCTCGCCGCCAGAGCGGGTAATCTGCGTGTCGCTGACCCCGATCGTCTCGCCGCCGGCGGCCGTGGTCGTGCTGGTCAGGGTATCGGTGCCTGAAGCGCCTGAGTCGGAGACGGTTAAGGGGCCTGACAGGGCACTTTGGGTGACGGTGTACTGATCGCCGCTGGCTAATCCATCCAGCGTGGTCGTGCCGCTGGGTGAGCCGGTCACATTGAAAGTGTCGGCGCCCGCCGTGCCGTCCACCGTCAGGTTCTCGACGAGGGAATACGTTAACGTGGCTTCGCCGCCCGAGCGGGTGACTTGTGTGCCCGTGACGCCGATCGTCTCGCCGCCGGCTTGGGCAGTCGTGTCGACGAGCGTGTCCACGCCCGCCGTGCCGCTGACGTTGAGCTGCTCTAACCCCGAGTAAGTGATCGTCTGCTCGCCGCCAGAGCGGGTAATCTGCGTGTCGCTGACCCCGATCGTCTCGCCGCCGGCGGCCGTGGTCGTGCTGGTCAGGGTATCGGTGCCTGAAGCGCCTGAGTCGGAGACGGTTAAGGGGCCTGACAGGGCACTTTGGGTGACGGTGTACTGATCGCCGCTGGCTAATCCATCCAGCGTGGTCGTGCCGCTGGGTGAGCCGGTCACATTGAAAGTGTCGGCGCCCGCCGTGCCGTCCACCGTCAGGTTCTCGACGAGGGAATACGTTAACGTGGCTTCGCCGCCCGAGCGGGTGACTTGTGTGCCCGTGACGCCGATCGTCTCGCCGCCGGCTTGGGCAGTCGTGTCGACGAGCGTGTCCACGCCCGCCGTGCCGCTGACGTTGAGCTGCTCTAACCCCGAGTAAGTGATCGTCTGCTCGCCGCCAGAGCGGGTAATCTGCGTGTCGCTGACCCCGATCGTCTCGCCGCCGGCGGCCGTGGTCGTGCTGGTCAGGGTATCGGTGCCTGAAGCGCCTGAGTCGGAGACGGTTAAGGGGCCTGACAGGGCACTTTGGGTGACGGTGTACTGATCGCCGCTGGCTAATCCATCCAGCGTGGTCGTGCCGCTGGGTGAGCCGGTCACATTGAAAGTGTCGGCGCCCGCCGTGCCGTCCACCGTCAGGTTCTCGACGAGGGAATACGTTAACGTGGCTTCGCCGCCCGAGCGGGTGACTTGTGTGCCCGTGACGCCGATCGTCTCGCCGCCGGCTTGGGCAGTCGTGTCGACGAGCGTGTCCACGCCCGCCGTGCCGCTGACGTTGAGCTGCTCTAACCCCGAGTAAGTGATCGTCTGCTCGCCGCCAGAGCGGGTAATCTGCGTGTCGCTGACCCCGATCGTCTCGCCGCCGGCGGCCGTGGTCGTGCTGGTCAGGGTATCGGTGCCTGAAGCGCCTGAGTCGGAGACGGTTAAGGGGCCTGACAGGGCACTTTGGGTGACGGTGTACTGATCGCCGCTGGCTAATCCATCCAGCGTGGTCGTGCCGCTGGGTGAGCCGGTCACATTGAAAGTGTCGGCGCCCGCCGTGCCGTCCACCGTCAGGTTCTCGACGCCTGCATAATTTACTGTCGCGCTTAAGCTGCGCGAAACGCTGCTGCTAGTAACTCCGATTGTTTCACCGGCCAAGGCCGTCGAGGTTAGCACCAGGGAATCGGTTCCGCTGGCGCCGGAATCGGAAATATTTACAACAGCAAGCGGTAAGAGCCCGCTTTGATTAATCTGATACGTATCGTTCCCGGCGCCGGCATCGAGTTTAACAGTCAGGAGCGCGGAAGAATCGGTTTGGTTGATGCCGGTCAGATCGATGTCGTTATCGAATGTGCCCGTCGCTGTCAGAATAATTTTAGTAACAGCGGTGATGGCGGTCGGAGTCGGCACGCTGAGCACCGTCGGATCGAGCCCATTGATGAGCACGTTGCCCAGTCCGCTTTTGGTAATGGCGACGTTGTCGGCGGCGTTCAGCGAAATGGAAAGGATACCGGCCGAAATCTCGGCCGTAACCGAAAGAACGCGGCGCGACTCGAGCGATTCGAACGCACGAAATGGCCGCGCCGCTGAGTAGCCGCGCCGCTTAATTCGCTGGGCGCGCATAGGACCGAAAACACGGGAAGCCCATTGAAACCAGATCGACATGCCGCGCTCGCTTGATTGCCCACGGGCCATCCTGATGCCAGTGAGCGAGTGTGAACGCCGGCGTCGCTTCGGTCCCCTGTACGCCGGGTGTTGACCAAGGCTTCCACGGTCGACACCGCGATCCCACCCGGAAGGCTCATCCGTTCCAGGCGCTAAACTCTCGTGGTGTCAATCTTTAGACGGATTAGGCAACCTAATCAGATTGAGCCTAATTGCCCGGCCGAGAGTTTTCAAGCTTTGCGTACGTAAATCTTATTGCCGTAAGCGGTTTTGTCGATGAATTGCATGCTTTCGCGTCCCGCGAAGAGCTACTGCGAAGGTTCAACAGCTTCGACCACAACCGGCTCTTCCCGCAATGCATCGAGCTTGCCGGCCATTAAGTTCGCCACCGGTTTGGTTAGCGGATGTCGATCGCAGGCAATGCGGATGATCGAAGTAATTGGCACGGCTAGAAATGCGCCCACAATTCCCCACAGCATACCCCAGAAAATCAATGCGATCAGAATGACCACCGGGTGCAGCTTCATCGAATCGCCCATCATTTTGGGTTGAATGATACTGCCGATCACCATTTGAATCAGTGCGGGAATACCAACAGCCATAATGGCCCAGGGCCAGGTGAAATTGGGCGCCAACAGAACGATCGGAATCGGCAATATCGCGGCAATGAATGAGCCAACATTGGGGATGAAATTCAACAGGAAGGTAAGCAACCCGAACAGCAGCGCCGCTTGCACTCCCATAATCGCAAGCGCTCCACCCACCAACACTCCGGTAACGGCGGACAATGTGGTCATGGTGACGATATAAGCACGAATGCGCGATTCCATTTCTCCCCAGGCGCCGCCGATGGGCCGATCGCGCTTGACGCTGCTCATCAACAGAAAGAAGAGGAATATCAACACCACAAAACTTTGTTTAACCACTCCCAGCACGGCATTGGTCGTACCCAACAGTAAATTCTGAACCGCGCTTTCGGGGATCAGCGAGAACGGATTCGGTTTTTTATTGGCAGAGTCGTTTGCTTGTTCTGAAGCGGTGCGCATTGTTTCGCCCGGCCGGCCTGTGGCAGTTGTCGATTCCAACGGCTTGGTCTGTGGTTCCTGCGAGTTGACCGGCGGCAGCGGCTTCAAACCGAGCCATTTAAAAGGAATCCACTCGGTCATTTCATTGAACATGTTCGACAGCTTCGCTTCGTATTGACTTGCATTACTCGTGATTTGCATGACGGCATTCGACGTCACGAGCCCGACAGCCGCCAATACAAGTAGCGCAAGCAACAGAGCAATACATACCGCCAACGTGCGCGGCATGTGCACGCGAACTTCGAGCGCATCGACCAGCGGCATGAGCGCAAATGCCAGAAACGCCGCCACGACAAACGGAATCATCACTGGCGTGAGCCACCAGAGGGCGAACCCCACCGCCACCACGGTCAGAATCGACAGGCAGATCGTCTGCACGTGCAGTTCGGCGCGAATTGGCGGTTCGACGACGGGGGGCATTGGTCAAATGGCTCGCGCGATTAGCGCGAATAGTGGTTCGCCCGAAATAAAGACGCGAATAGCGCATGAGTTGGCTAATTTCAGCGCACAGAGTGTACCGCACAACCAAGAGTGCCGCCTAGCTCGCCATTAACCACTTGCCGCAGCGGCGGCAGCTGCTCCTCCCGCGGGCGCTTCGGCCGGCGCGGCGCCCTCCGCGGCAGGTTTAGCGGCCGGCTTCTTTAGCGGTTCTTTCGCCTTGGGGGGCGGAGGAGTGTACGAAATTGGCGTAGTGCGATTGAGCTCATGGAGGCACTGAATGAGCCCATCGTCGGTAAAGAAAAAGAGCCGATCGCTCTGATCGTTGACCAGCGGCTTAAGGCTTGAGGGAATTTTCATGCTGCTGGTGTGAGCACCGGTTTTGGCATCAATAATCGCCATCGAGCCGTAGCGATCAAGCGTATAAATGCGATCGGGCGAAGCCGAAATGAAATACTTTGGATCGGGCGAAAACCAAAGCTGATTACCATTCTTTGGATCGATCGAATACATGCCGCCGTCTTCAATCATTGCATACAGCGCAGTGCCCAACGCAACAGGTTTGCGTCGAATGGCCGACGGAGAGGTAAATTCCCAAACCGGTGCGCTGCGAACCGCATCGTACGCGTACACATATCCCGATCTTGTGCCGACAAACGCGTACGGTGGAAACACGGCAGCGGCGGTGCTTACGCCTCCCATCACCGCATCGGTGAAATCGACCCCTAGTTCGGCGAACTGATGTCCGCGCAATTTATCTTGATCGGTCGTCCAGGCCAGCGCATCGCCCAGCACGACTGGCCGCCCGACAATACGACCGGGGCACTCCAGATATTGGGGGTAGAGAATCTTTTCGGGCTCGACATTCAGAGGATAAACCTCGATCGGCCCCAGCGTGTTCGGCACCGCGACGTGATTGGCGGTCACTGTCGGGCCCTGGTCGGGCACGCCCGTTACTTCTCGCTTAAAGTATAGCGACCCTGCACCCCGATCGAGCACGAACAGCATTGTGCCGCTAACGACTGCAACGTATTTGTCGTTGGCGCTGGCGGCCAAAGTTTGCGAGCTGCGCTTCGAGGCTTCAAATGACCATCGCAGCAAACCTGTTTCAGCGTCGATCACATGCAACATGGCGTCATTGGTCACGACCATCAGCAAACCCGCTTGCAGCGTGACATAGGTAACTTTTGAGCGCGCCGGATCGAGCGGAACCTGCGTGTACCAGGCCCGCGTGAGCCCGTGGGCTTCGGCTTCGGTGCGTGGCAAGAGCGATATTGGGTCCCACTGAGCGACGCTGTGGCGGGGCATTGCTGCGAGGCAAGCTGCTGCAGTCGCTACGACAATGAAGAGTGTGCGTGGCATCGTAAGTCAATCGATGTGCAAGGCTAAGCCATCAAAGAAGAATCATAAACCAACGGCCGTAAATGCGAACGCCATTTCGGCCAAGGCAGTCTCGTCTATGATAATCAGTCTTAAACGCCGGTAACAACTCGTGCACCCGATTGAAGCCGTGCGGTTTCGGCGGCTAGACCCGTAGGGGGCCAGCCCCTAAGCTGAACTGCGGATTGTGTTTGAATGTGAGACGCCGAGCCCACATCCGGAGTCACGAGCGTAATTCATCCTGTTTTTGCTCAATGCCGTCTGAAGTTCATACGACCGATCGGCCTCCTCTCCAGGAAATTCTGGGCTATTTGAATTTCTCTTCGGGAGCATCCGATTCAAAGTTTCTATCCAACCTCAATGAGCTTTGGAACGAGCTCATCGAACAAGGCGTACTCGCCGAACAGCGTTTGCCAACTGCGGCGAAGCTGCTGAACGAAAAGATCGATTCGCTGGCACAATCCAGCGCCGCGTTTCGCGACGCCATGCAAGCCCGCAGCCTCATACGGCTGCTATTTCACGAAATGCCGCGCGCTTACCGCCGGCATCATCGCGATTTGCTCTTTCACCAGACCGATGCGGCACTGTGGCAGCCGTTTTTCGTCGGCCGAGTCGCAGAAGCGATATTGTCTGAAGCGGGACCGTGGAATGAAACCGAGCGAATTATCGCCGGAGCACTTGCGCGGCTAAACGATTATGTCGGCTATCGGCCCATTGCCGCACTGGAAACCCACAAGCATGAGCCTTATTCGCATGAGCGCGTGCGGCCGGTGCCGCTGTACATTGCCGGCGCTGGCGTCGCTGGAGGCGCGTACCACGAATTAATCGAGCAGACGCTGGCGATTTTGCGCTCGACTCAGCCAGACTTTCTCGATGCCGCCGACTTTGATCTCGACTTGGTCGAGGAATTGGCGTTTGACCCGCGCGCTTACGATTTCAACCATCCGGCGAATCGCCGGCCGAATTATCACTTCGGCGGGTGGGACCCCGATCATATCGATAACCATGGGCGCTATCGGCAGTTCGTGGTGCAACAAGTTACGCTCGATGCGGTCATGGCACGCTTGCAACAGTCATCAGACGCGCCGCGCGAGGAAATCTTGTTTGAGGCAGGCGCGGTACTAGCCGGCACCATTCTAATGGCCTCTGGCACTAGCGGCAGCGGCCCTGAGGCGCACGATTCAAACGTTTCGCTGGCGACTCTATTGCCGAAGATCGCGCGATATCGGGACGAATTCTATCAGCAATTGTTCGCGACGTTGCAGGGCGAGCATCGAACACGCATGCAGACCGAAATGCAAGCACGGCGTCAACCCTTCGCCGGCGCTCGGCAGCACCTCAACAACGAATTGGCGCGGTTGCGAGCGTTGCAGTTGCAACATGTGCAACTCGCCCTACTGTTTGCGCGGCTGGGATTCAGCGAGTCGGCGCTTCAACAGGCCAATGTTGTTCCAGCCGTTTCGGCACGAATGGTGTGTCAGATGCAATGCCTGCTTGCAGCCGCTAGGCGGGCGGCTGACGCTGGCCAATTGCGGGAGGCGTTCGAGACGCTGCCGCAAGTTGAAGATTTGCTCCATCGGGCGATCCAGTGCGGGGCGGTCATTGACCCGTGGAACATCTTAGGTTTCGGCGGCCAATTCAGCTTGTTTCCCTCGGTAGAAAATAGCATTCCCGATCCGCGCGTTGACGAACTGGTGGACCTAATGCGCCAGATATTCGAACTATATGCCCGCGTGTGGCGAGAGGCGGCGATTGTCGACGATGCCGCGCTTATCGAGCGACTGCCCGCCGCATTCAGTTCGATTGCAAAATGGTGGGATCAATATGCGACGACTACCGTCGAGAGCGTGCCGCACGTTTCAGGCGCAGAATCACAGCGGGCTGCTGCGCGAGTAGCCGAATCGCTCGCCGCCTGGCACAAAGCCGGCGCCGCAGCAGGAAAGCTGACTTTTTGGCGGCCATATGCCGATCAGTTCGAATCGCCGCACGCATATAGTCGCGTGATTGAAGCGCTGTTGTCTCATGGCGACCGACCGGCGGGAATGGCGTTGTTGATGCACTGGCTCAGCCAGGCTGACGACGTGAGCCTAGGCGAGGGACGGCACAGCTTTTTCGCTCTGTGTGTGCGGTGGTTGCAAACAGCGGCCAATCGCGCGAAGCAACCAAGCGCATCGGATGCCGATCGAGAACTGGTGCCCAAATTTATTGATTTCCTAGAGGCCAATGCTGGTGAATTCTGGGATGTACCGGTATGGCAGACGAATGAAAAAACGAGAGCGCCGGGCCGTTCGCGCGACGTTGAAGAGGATCTCGCAGCCGACAACGGCGGCGAAGCTGACGAAGGACTGTTCAGCGCGGCATATGAGAATATGGTCTATCGCGACAGCACAGCTGATGGCACTGATGCCGATATGCTCGAAGGACCAAACTATGCTGGCGCGGGGGATGATGAACTTAATCTCCAGCAGCAACGGCTCTCGCAAAGGCTTTCCTTTTTAGCAATGCTAGCCGACTTGTGGAAAATGGCGGCGATTGGACAATTGCGTTCGGGTAAGAATTCCGTCGACTTTTCCGCCGGTTCACTCGTCGCGTGGCGTGCGCGAGCTGCGGAGAACCACCGCGCTTTGTTGACACTGGCGGCCGGCATCGAGCGCGAGACTGTTGAGCCCACGTCGGCCAGTTTCGATGCGCTCGTCGAGTACGATCGGCGGCGAGTGGTCCGCGAATCGATTTTGGAAAGGGTCATCGCCACAATCGTCGCAACCAGTGAAGCCAAACTGATGCTGGGGGCTTCGGCTGGCACTCCCAAAGTGCAAGCTGCGCCTAGCGAAATCGGCGATCAAAGCGGCGCCGTTCAAACAGTATTTCGCGCTGTTCTTCGAGCCGACAATGCTGCAATTGAACAGAACTGGCCACAATTTCTTCGCAATTTGGGTAGGCAGCCGTTGCTCTATGTGCCGGTGGCTCGCGGGGGCAATCCCGCGAAAATTGCCGCCGCGCGCCATTTACAGCTCGCGATTCACGAACTGCTGCGCCGGCTGCCGCGCCTCGGAATGCTGCGCGAAACTTGCCAGCTACTACACGCTGCCCGATTGATGGAAAAAAACAACCCGCAAGGCGCTGGCGCCGTAACCGAGTTCGATCGCTTATTCGAAGCCGGTTATAAAGCGATCGTCGAAAGCCTGGTCGAATCGTCGCTTGATTGGAATTCGAAACCAGGGACAAAACAAGAACAAACAGCAGCCAACGGCGAATCGGGCGCCGCTGCCCAACTTTTCGAATGTCTGCAGCAGGTGACCGAGTCGCTGTTATCTGACTGGCTGGCACATAGCAGCACGCTGCGCATTTCAGTGCTCGAACGAATTAGCTCTCCCAAAGCCTGGGACGAATTGATGCAGTTCGTCGAGCGTTATGGCCACGATTTGTTCACGCAACAGTTTTTTCACTTGGGGAATCTACGAGCGATTTTACATCAGGGGATCGATAATTGGCTCAATCGTCTGTCGCACGACGACCTGGCTGCGGATGAGCACCTATTAGTCGCCGAATTGGGCAAGCAGATTTCCAAAAGCGAAGCGAAGCGACATTTGTCGCTAGTGATTGAGGCAGTCGTCGAAAATTATGCCGAGTATCGCGACTACAACGCCACCACCACGCAGTCGGATCGCGGCGAAATGCTCTACATGCTGCTCGACTTTCTGCGCGTCAAGGCGAACTACGAGCGCATTCATTGGAATTTGCGGCCGGTGATGATGGCCCACGAAGTGCTTGTGCGCCGCGGCCGCCACGGAGCGGCCGAAATGTGGCGGCAAGCCATGCAAGAACGCACGAACGAAATTGCCGATCAGCAGCTCGCGCGGCTCGGCGAACTGCAAACGAAATACGCAATGCGCTTGCCGACGGTGGCCGACCGCTTGGCCGAGCGCTTCGTGCGTCCGTTGGTCGTCGACCGACTGCTAGCGCTAGTTGCGACGGCGGCGGAAGAGGCGCAGCGCGCCCCGAGTGCTTTAAACGAGCAGGTCGGGTCACCAGCAACGAGCGACATTGCCAAAATCGAGAAGACGCCTGCCGTTGCTTTACTTGAGGAAGAGGCGGGTCAGTTGGCCGATGAACCCGCAGGCGCCGGCCTCGACCTGCCCGACTGGTTGGAGCAGCTCGAAGAAGAAGTGAATCGCGTGCTCGACTTGCAACAAGGTTGGGATCCGCGCGACGACTCATTGCTGGCCGACTTTCCTTTCCGCCGGCTCACATGGCAGGAAATTCAGAGCCAATTGACCGACTGGGATAAATCGGGCGTTGGGAAATAAAGTGCAATATTTGGGTAGTGTCCTAAGATTGCTGTTAGGACACTACCAATATTTGCGACGGCTTGAAGTGTTGATCGAGGTATGGCATATTGCGCGATGCTATCTGAACCGCTGTACATTCAATTGCCCACTCCATAAATTCGATGGGCTAAACAAATGGCTGAGACCATCAAGTGCCCGAGCTGCGGATGTTCGATTGAAGTAACCGAGGTACTCACGCAGCAATTGCGCACGCAGTTGCGGAGCGAATTTGCGCTGGAGTGGCGCAATCGCGAAGCCGAGTTGACCAAAGAAAAACAGTCTCTCGAAGCGCAGCGCGCATCCCTCGTCAAAGAAAAAGCGAATATCGATCTTGAGATCGATCGCCGCACCATTGCACTTAAAAAACGTCTAAAGGTAAAAGCCTGGCGAAAGGCTAAAGAGAAGCTTGCGGCCGAAGTTCAAGCAACCCAAAGCGAACTTGCTCAGGCTAAAGCTGAACTGCAACAAGCCAAGAACGACGAATTGCAATTGCGCAAGGAGCGACAACAACTCCAGGAAGAACAACAGAATTTGGAATTGACGCTGATGCGTCGACTCGACGCGGAACGCGAAAACATTCAGTCCGCGGCGCGGCAACAGGTCGATAACGACCACCGCTTGAAAGTCGCCGAATTCGAAAAACGCATTTCCGATATGAGCAAAGAGCTGGATGATGCGAAGCGAATCGCCAACCAAGGGTCGCAACAACTTCAAGGCGAGGTCTTGGAACTCGATTTGGAAGAATTGTTGCGGCAGCAGTTTCCACTCGACGAAATCAAGCCGGTCGCCAAGGGTATTCGCGGCGCAGATGTCATCCAAATCGTCCGCGATGCTTCGTTGAGCGAGTGCGGCGCAATTATTTGGGAATCGAAGCGCACCACTAACTGGAGCAACGCCTGGCTCCCTAAATTGCGCGACGATCAGCGAGCCGCAAACGCTTGCGCGGCTATTCTCGTGACGGAAAAGCTCCACCCGAAGATGTCGGCAGCATTTGAATCGATCGATGGCATTTGGGTTACCAATCGAGACTGCTGTATTGCGCTGGCGACTGCGCTGCGTTACGGCATGCTCGATGTTGCCGAGGCACGTGCGCCCTGCAAGGGCAACATGGAAAAATGGAATCGCTATATCACTACTTATCGAATTCGATGTTTAAGAATCGAATCACGGGAATCGTCGAGGCATTCGTCACAATGCAAAGCGACCTCGTGAAGGAGAAAAAGGCAATTACCGCCGCTTGGTCAAAACGCGAGCAACAAATTAATCAGGCGCTTAAAAATACATCTGGCCTTTATGGCGATTTGCAAGGCATCATTGGCGGCACTCTCCCTGTAGTCGAATCGCTGGAATTCTCGAATGTTCCCTCGCCGATCGAGGAAAATCAGCGACTCGAGTCGAGTGAAAATCGACTTGTTGATTCTCGACCTTGACGTGTCGGCTACACGCACATACTGTTTGTTTGGCAATCGTCGCGGCGCCAGCAGTGCTAGCAACCGAATATCGCCGTGCATTCATCACATGGTCGCAGCAAATTCATCGCGTAGCACTGCTAAGCCCGATCTAATAGATAACGGCCAATTGCTAAACGCTTGTAAGTAGCTCCTTCGGATGAAAGGATTCGTCCATGGATTGCACCAATGGAAATGGCTCCCTTGCTAATGCTTCACACTCTTCCAGTGGCACCAATGGCAAATCGCCTTCGCAGCCTGTGCCGCTCTTGGACGTAAAACGCCAGTATGAGCCGCTGCGCGAAAAAATGCTCGCCGCCATTACTCGCGTGTGCGATTCCGGCCGCTATATTCTCGGTCCCGATTGCGACGAATTGGAACACTCGATAGCCCAATTCACGGGCGCACGACACGCCATCGCCTGCGCATCAGGTAGCGACGCACTACTATTGGCGCTCATGGCGCTCGATGTGGGCCGCGGCGACGAAGTCATTTGCCCCAGCTACACGTTTTTCGCCACCGCTAGCGCCGTGTGGCGTCTGGGGGCCAAGCCCGTGTTCGTCGATATCGAGCCGGGCACGTTCAACATCGATCCGGCGAAAATCGAGCCGCTCATTTGGCAGCGCACCAAGGCTATTATTCCTGTGCACTTGTTCGGCCAGTGTGCAGCCATGGACGAAATCGGCAGCGTGGCCGCCAAACACAACCTGCCCATTATCGAAGACGCCTGCCAGTCGATCGGCGCCAGCTACGCCGGCCGCGGCGCAGGCACGCTAGGCGACATCGGCTGCTTCAGCTTCTACCCAACGAAGAATTTGGGCGGCATGGGGGATGGTGGCGTTCTAACGACCGATCGGGACGACCTGGCGGCGAAGCTCCGCCTATTGCGGGTGCATGGCATGGAGCCGCGCTACTATCACCAGGTCGTCGGAATCAACAGCCGGCTAGATAGTATTCAAGCCGCTGTGCTGAACGTGAAAATGCCCTATCTCGATAGCTGGACACGTCAACGGCAAAACAACGCCCAGCGCTATCACGATCTATTTGCCGAATATGGCCTAAACAAAATCTTGACGCTGCCGCAAACCATTCGCGCCGCGTCGCACGTGTGGAATCAGTACGTCATCCGCGTGCCCGATGGTAAGCGCGATGCGCTACGGAAGCATCTGGCGGCCAGGCAAATCGGCTCCGAAATTTATTACCCGGTGCCACTCCACGAGCAGCAGTGCTTCGCTGCGCTCGGCTACAAGCTCGGCAGCTTGCCCGAAACGGAGCGCGCGGCACGCGAAACCATTGCGTTGCCAATCTTCCCAGAACTCGCCGGGCCCGAGCAGCAAACGGTCGTAAGCGCAATCGCCGAGTTCTTCGGCATCGCCCGCAATCATGCCGCGGCGCCAACGATCGCGCGCCCGAAGTTCATGAGCTCCTCAAAATCGATGGTGGGTCAAACAAGTAACTGATCTCATCTAGGCGAGAAATCAAGCACTTCCACAACGTGCCTTGCGATCATTTGCTCTTCGTCGGTGGGAATGACCCATACTGCAACTTTTGCCCCGTCGCTTGAGATACATAGCTCGTTTTTGGAATTCTTTACCGGGTCCAGCACCACGCCAAGAAATTCCAATCCCGCGCAAATGCGCATGCGAACCTCGGGCGCGTGCTCGCCGACGCCCCCGCTGAAAACTAACGTTTCCAATCCGCCGAGCGCCGCCACCAAGGCCCCGATCCACTTGCGCGCCTGATAACAAAACAGTTCCACGGCTTCGGCTGCCCGATGATCGGCCGCTTGGCGCGACAACAGATCGCGCATGTCGGAACTTGTTTCCGAGATGCCCAAAAGACCGGAATCGTGGTTGATCATGCGCTGAAATCCGTCGACCGACATTTGCTCGCTGTTGGCCAAATAATAGACGAGCCCCGGATCGATATCGCCCGAGCGCGTTCCCATGGGCAGGCCGGAAACCGGCGTAAAACCCATGCTCGTATCGATGCTTTTTCCGCCGCAGAGCGCCGCCATGCTGGCGCCATTGCCCAAATGCGCCATCACCACCCGGCCGGCTGAGGCACCTGGACCAGCCAGCCGCGCCAATTCATGCACAAGAAATTGATAAGACAGCCCGTGAAACCCATACCGCCGCACTCCCTGCGCAGCGTAGCGCCGCGGAATCGGCACCCACTGCGCAACCAGCGGCACATCATGGTGAAATGCGGTATCGAAGCAGGCAACTTGCGGAATTTCGGGCTGATTCTGCGCAACCGCCTCGATAATTTGGATCTCGCCCGGCAAATGTTCTGGATCTAGAGAACACAGCCGGCGAAGTTCTGAAAGCACTGCCGCATCGATTATTCTAGGAGCGGAGTAGTTCGAGCCGCCGTGAACAATTCGGTGACCAATGCCGGCAGTATTTTCCAGGGCTTGATCGTTATTCAGGACATCGAGCACCAGCCGGACCGCGTCGGCAAAATTGGACGCCGTGACAGATTGCGATCGCGATTCGCCACCCGGCGATCGCACTTTCAAAGTGGAATCGCTCAGGCCGATGCGATCAATCGCGCCAGACATGAGGCGCGTCAACATGTCCGCATATTCGAACAGCGCGAATTTGATGCTCGACGATCCGCCGTTAAGCGTTAGAATGCGGCGCGGCGTCGATGAGCCAGCGCTCGCCCTGCCAGCGGCGGAAAACATGGGTCCGGCAGACATACGGGCAATCTAACGAGCGCGCGTGGCCGGGGCAAGTCGATCGTACCTCACGGAGTTTCCGAAGTTCGTCCGAGAGTTTTCACCCATGAATGACCGCCAAGCTCTCATCGATTTATTTCGCCGCAAAGCGCTCAAATTCGGCGATTTTACGCTCGCCTCGGGAAAAAAAGCGAAATATTATCTCGACGGGAAGCAAGTGACTCTCGATTCCTTCGGCGCGAAGCTCGTAGCGGAAGGAATGATCGACTTGTTATCAAACCAGGGGCCGCTTCCTAAAGCCGTCGGCGGAATGGCAATTGGGGCCGATCCCATTACAGCCGCAATTATCACCATCGCCGGCATGCGCGGCATTCAGCTTTCAGGAATACTTGTCCGCAAGGAACCCAAGGGGCACGGCACCAATCGCTACGTTGAAGGGCCGGTGCAGCCGGGCGATACTGTGGCGATTGTCGAAGATGTGGTCACGACCGGCGGCTCCTCGCTGGCCGCGATCGAACGAGTGGAAGCGTTTGGGCTAAAGGTCACTTGCGTGGCGGCCATCATCGACCGCATGGAAGGAGGCGCGGAAGCGTTTGCCGCGCGAAATATCTTCTTCGCTAGCTTGCTTACGATTCGCGACTTCGGAATTGATTCACCGCCTAAGGCCGATAATGAATAACCTTCGCTTCTCGACGCTTCAACTGTAATTGTTATGGTACAAGAACAGCGGCGCCGTGGAGGCGGCCGCTGCGGAGTTGATCGAGTGCGTCGTTGGCCTTGGCGAGCGGAAACGGGGTCGTCTCGGTGCGAATGGGCGTCTTTGCCGCCAGCGCAAGAAATTCTTCGGCGTCGCGCCGCGTCAAATTGGCAACCGATTTAATTGAGCGCTCTTCCCACAGCAGATCGTAAGAGAAGCTGGGGATATCCGACATGTGAATCCCACCACATACAACAATGCCGCCGCGCGCCAGCGCGCGCAGCGCCGCTGGCACGAGCACCCCGACCGGCGCGAAAATAATGGCCGCGTCGAGTTCGACGGGCGGCTGTTGGCTGGAATCGCCAGCCCATGCCGCGCCGCATCGCTTGGCGAGTTGCTGAGCGGCTTCATCGCCGGACCGAGTGAACGCATAGATTTGGCGGCCTTGAAACACCGCAACTTGGGTGATGATGTGGGCAGCGGCGCCGAATCCATAAATTCCAATTCGCCGTGCATCGCCCGCCATGCGCAGCGAGCGATACCCGATCAGGCCGGCGCACATCAGCGGGGCCGCGGCGACATCGTCGTAATTGGGCGGTAACGCGAAACAATAATCTTCGTTAGCGGCAACAAACTCCGCATAGCCGCCATCGAGCGTAGAGCCGGTGAAATGCGAAAACAGACAAAGATTTTCGCGGCCCGCCTGGCAGTATTCGCACTTGCCACAAGTGTAACCCAGCCAGGGAACACCCACGCGCTGGCCAACAACGAACCGGCGAGCGCTTTCCCCATGGGCCACCACGCGGCCGACAATTTCGTGCCCAGGTATCAGCGGCAGTTTTGGATTAGAAAGCTCGCGATCGACAACATGCAAGTCGGTGCGGCAAACGCCGCAAGCCGCGACCTTGATCAGCACTTGATGCCGACCAATTTTCGGTTCGGGCCACTCGCGATATTCGAGCGTGCTATTGCCGCCGTCGAAGATCATCGCGTGCATGAGAACCTCCGCGGTTTGATCATTGCCAGCCCCGACTCTGCAACCGGTTGAATTTTACCCCGTTTTGCGCCAAAACAGGTGTGGATTAGCGCCGGCTAACATGTTTGGCCCAAAGCCCATCGTTTTCCCGAACATTTTGCCCTAGCACTCTGTCAGCGATTGAACGCATGCGAGTATTTCGCAAAATAGATTGAGCTGTTTACTATTTCTGTTGATTGCGAGCGCCTAGACCCGCCACCGCTGGCGCGTAGGTTCACCCGGATCACCTGTTCACATCTTCACCCGTTCATCCACCCCATGCCTTCCCGTCTCACCTTCTCTCCCATTCGGACACACATCGCCGGCATTGCGGTGGCCGAACTTGCGCGCCAGTTTGGCACGCCTACATACGTTTATGATGCCGCCAAAATCACCGAGCGCATTGCCGACTTGCGCCAGTTCGACGTCATTCGCTACGCACAAAAGGCCTGCTCGAATCTAGCAATTCTCGATATGGTGCGCCGCCAGAACGTATTGGTCGATTCGGTGAGCGCCGGTGAAATTCGCCGCGCGCTGGCCGCCGGCTACAAGCCCGCCGCCGAGATTCCCAATTCGCCGCCTCCCATCGTTTACACGGCTGATATTTTCGACGCCGGCGCACTCGATCTGGTGGTCCAACACGGCATTCACGCCAATTGCGGATCGCCCGACATGATCGATCAACTCGGCGCGCGGCGCCCAGCCGCCACATTACGCTGCGCATTAATCCCGGCTTTGGCCACGGCCATAGCCAGAAGACCAACACCGGCGGCGAGCAATCGAAGCATGGCATTTGGCACGAAGACCTCGCCGATTGCCTTCGCCGGGCCGATGCCAGCGGTCTGGGTATTAGCGGCTTGCACATGCATATCGGCTCTGGCACCGATCTGGAGCACTTGCGCCACGTCTGTCAGGCGCTCGAAAAAACCGCCCGCGATATCGGCCGCACCATCACCAATATCAGCGCCGGCGGCGGCCTGCCCGTGCCGTATCGCGCCGAACAGACGTATGTCGATCTTGCGGACTATTTCAAACTCTGGGATCAAACTGCGCAAGCGCCTGGAAGACGCATTCGGCCACAAGATTTGGCTCGAAATCGAACCCGGCCGCTATCTGGTCGCCGAATCAGGCTTTCTTGTCGCTGAGATTCGCGCTATCAAGCGGATGGGCAAGAACACGTTCTACTTGCTCGATGCAGGCTTCAATAATTTAGCGCGGCCGATCTTGTATGGCGCTTATCATCCGATGTCGATTGCCCCCCGCAAAGGAGCGATAAGTGCCGCCGCGGATATGCCTCTTCAAGATGTCGTTGTCGGCGGGCCGCTTTGCGAATCGGGCGATATCTTCACCCAAGAAGAAGGGGGCTTCGTCAACACCCGCAAACTACCCGCCGCCGAAGTGGGCGACTATTTAATCTTTGAAGTCGTCGGCGCCTATGGCTTCGTGATGAGCAGCAACTACAACAGTAAACCAATGGCCGCCGAGGTGCTCATTCGCGACGGAAAAACGCATTTAATCCTGCGCCCGGCAAACGTTCGAAGACATCATCCGCGGAGAAATCATTCCAATGTAGAAATCATATGAAACCGCACGAATCCCGTTAATCTTCTACTTTCCTGACGGCCGAATTGAGAATATGATTACATTGTGAAATTCGTTACAAACACTAATCCGCCCGTTTGACGGCGGCATTGTCTAAATAGTAATGGCCAAAGCCGGTCCCCGTAAAAAAGTCCCCAAAGAGCTCGCGGTCATCAACGCCGATAATTGCACCGGCTGCGAGGCGTGTCTGGAAGTCTGTCCGGTCGATTGCATCTTCAAAGTGCAGCAGTTCGATCAGTTCCAGAACTTGCAAAGCTTTTGCGAAATCGATCTGGAGCGCCTGCGTCGGCTGCGAGGTTTGCGTGCACATTCCGGGCAAAAAATCAAATCCCTACGATTTAAAAGTTTGCCCGTGGGATGCGATTGAAATGGTGCCGACTGAACAAGTCGCCCAAGCTGTTGCCCAAATCGGCGGCCCGCCTGAGTACATTCAAGCGAATTGGGACCGCTTAGTCGGGACGGCGCAACATTTGGCGGAACTGAAAGCCGCCGCTGGATAATCTTGCGGCGGTTGACTCAATCGCCGCGACCGGCCCGCTGGCCTATTAAAGTAATTCGTCCAGTTCATCGACCAATCGCCCAAAGTATGCAAGCGCCGTTTCGACAGGCTTGGGCTTTTCCATATCGACCCCCGCATCGCGCAGCAAGTCTAACGGGAACTTCGAGCGGCCTCCTCGGAGGAAACCGAGATAATCGCCAAGCTCGTTGCGGCCGCCGTTGATGACGCGCTGCGAAAGGGCGATCGCCGCCGACAGACCTGTGGCATATTTATAAACGTAAAACGCGCGGTAGAAGTGCGGGATGCGGAAGCACTCGAGCGCCAGTTCGTCGTCGATCGTAAAATCGGGCCCGAAGTACAGCTTCAACAGCCCGCTATAAAGTTCTTTGAACTTTTCGACCGTAAGCGGCTCGCCCGCTTCGACCGTTGCATGGATGAGCTTTTCGAACTCGGCGAACATCGTTTGGCGAATGATCGTGCCGCGAATGTTGTCGATATCGCGATTCACGAGAAACGCTCGTTCGTCGTCGCTTTTGGCTTTTTGCATCAAATGCCGGCTGAGCAACTGCTCATTGAACGTGCTGGCGACCTCGGCGACGAAAATTGTGTAGTTGTAGTATTGGTACGGCTGATGCTTGGCTGAATAGTAGCTGTGCATCGAGTGCCCGGCTTCGTGCGCAAGAGTGAATACATGATCCAGCACCTCGGGCTGATAGTTCATCATGATGTACGGATCGCCGTCGTAAGTGCCCGAGGAAAACGCGCCGCTCTGCTTTCCTTGGTTCGGGTAGCGATCGCACCAGCCGTCGTTCAAGCCAGCTTCCAGCGCCGCAATAGTCGCTGCCCAGCGGTTCCAATGCCGTCACGACCGTTTTGACCGCCTGATCCCAGGTGTGCCGCGTTTCGCGCTCGCTCAAAATCGGCACGTAGGAGTCGTAATGATGAATGTCGGGCAGTTTCATCTTGCGTTGCGCAAGTCGTAATAGTGGTACAGCGCGGGCAAATTCTTGTGGACCGCTGCAATTAGATTGTCGTACACGCTGTGTGGCACGTTATCGTGAAATAGTGCGCCGGCCAGAGCACTTTCGTAGCCGCGGGCCTTGGAATAATAGACGTCGCGCTCGACCGAGCCGGCTAGAGCGGCTGCCAGCGTGTTTTCGTGTCCCTTGAACTGGGCGTAGTATTGATGAAACGCGGCCTTGCGCACCGAGCGCTTGGGCGAGTGCATGAAGACCGAGAAGGTGGCATTGGAGAGCTCGACCTGCTCTCCTTTTTCGTTTTTCACTAAGCCGAATTTCAAATCGGCGTCAGACAATTGTCGGAACACATGGTTGGCGGTTTCCGACATTTCGGCCTGCATGGCCAAGAGCTTTTCTTCACCGTGCGAAAGCGTATGCGGCTTGTATCGCAAAATGCGCTCAAGCGTCAGCCGATGCGGGGCAAGTTCCTTGGCGGCCAGGAATTTTTTCATCGTGGCCGCGGGAATGGCCATGATTTCCGGCCGAATGTAGCTGGCCACTTGGCCGGCGCGGCTGGCGGCGTAGCGATAGCGCCCGATCATTCGCTGATAGGCGCTATTGGCGGCGTCTTCGGCCGTCTTCAAAAAAGCATAGGTGCCCAGTCGCTCGCCGGTGCGATCCGTGCGAATATCGAACTCCAAACAGTCGGCCAGCGCTTTTGCGCTACTGCCCAGCTTACCGGCGAATTTTTTATAGCCGTCAATTTCGCCTTCCCACTTTTTGAAGGCGGATTCCCAGGCGGCATCGGATTTATAAAGGCTGGCCAGGTTCCAGCAATCGGCGGGTTTAACTTTGCTGCGCGGCGGAAGTTGTTTGATCTTGGACATTACTATTTCACCACAGGAGACACAGAGGCACGGAGACGACAACGGCAATTAGCCACGGATGAACACAGATGAAAGATGAAAGCAAATCAGCTATTTTTCAGATAAGCGAGCTGTTTCTTTCCAGATTGGCGGCTGGCCTAAATATGACTGTGAATTTTCTTCAATGATTATTGTTTTAGTCGTCTTTGGCAGAGCAATAAAAATGTACGGAGTACAGACATTTGATTCGCCTGCGGACTGGTATGAAATTCTGTTGACTCGAAGGGTTATAGAATCAGGCGATTCAATAGTTTCATCCACACGGTTGCCGAGTTGATTGACAGTAGCGCCTTGAAATGCTGCTACTAAAATGCACCGATCGAAATCAATTTCCGGGCAACGGCGGTTGTCCGTTTCGGTTTTGCCGACATGTTTGGCCCATAGCTCGTCGAGCTTTTTTTGTGACGTAATCTGAAGGACCGTCTTCACGTCGATCTTGCTGTCCGATCCCGTAAAAACAACTAACGGTTTCACCACGCTCGGACTGCTTTCGGCTGACGCAACTGCAGAACAGGCCAGCAGAATAATTCCAAGCGGGAATGCCGCCGCAGTTGCTTTTCGACAGGCCGAATATCCGCATTTATCCGTGTTCATCTGTGGTTGCTGTCTCTGATTTACCACCGCCACACCGCGGTGCCCCAGCATAGGCCGGCACCGAAGCCGCACAAAAGAATATTGCTGCCGCGGCGCACCAAGCCTTGTTGGAACGCTTCATCCAGCGCCAGCGGTATGCTACCGGCGGACGTGTTGCCGTATTTCTCCAAATTCACGAACATTTTGCGGCGGTCGAAGCCGAGTTCCTCGGCGGCGGCATCAAGAATGCGCACATTGGCCTGGTGCAATACCACGAGATCGATGTCGTCGTTGGAAAGCTTAGCGTTGTCCATCACGTCGCGGATCGATTGGGCAATCACCCGAATCGCCCATTTGAAAACTTGCCGCCCTTCCATGCGCATGTAGTGCTCTTTGCGCTCGACCGTGGCTGCACTGGCTGGGTTTCGCGAGCCCCCCGCTTTCATGCACAGTAAATCTTCGCCCGATCCGTCGGCGCCAAGCGTATAGGCAACAAGACCCTGATCGGGGCCGGCCGGCGAAAGCAGCACCGCTCCCGCGCCGTCGCCAAACAGTGGATACGTTTTTTTATCTTGCGGCTCGACAATGCGCGAGGTGGCATCGGCCCCGATCACCAGTGCCAGCCGCGCGCCTCCTGTGGCCACAAATTGCGCTCCGGTAATTAAGGCATACATGAATCCCGCACAGGCCGCCGAGACATCGAACGCCCCGCAGCGCAAACCCAGCTTGGTTTGCACTTGGCACGCCGTCGAGGGGACTGGCAAATCGGGGGAGAAGGTGCCCAGCACGAGTAGATCGACGTCGCTGGCCGCGACGCCGGCCCGTTCAATCGCTCGCCGCGCGGCCATGACCGCTAAATCGCTTGTGCTTTGCCCCGGCCGCGCGTGACGGCGCTCGCGAATTCCCGAGCGCTCGAAGATCCACTGCGGGTCGCAGCCGTATTTGGCTAAATCTTCATTGCGCACCACAAGGTCGGGCACGTAACTGCCGGTGGCAATGGCCTGCACGCCAACAAGCCGCCGCAAAGGAGCGCGCAAATTTTGTTGTGGGGCATCGGCCATCAAAGGCGCAGCGATTGAGGTGCGGAAGGCCGAAGTCGCGCCCCGCACCCGAGTTCCAAAAGCGATGTGTGAAAGCCGTAAGTTACGTAGTTTCTCGCGGCTTCACAAGACCGCAATCCTTGGGGCTCGAATGTTCGGAGGTATGTGCTAGCCGACAGTCGTCCAAAGCGACGGCAGGGAATTTTGAACGATCCAGTATCAGGCTTTTATGCGGCTTTGCGCCAAACTATACTTGAGAGACACTGACAGGAGCCCAGAACCATGGCAGACAAGAAAGCAAAATCCACAGATAAGGGCCGTGAGCCCCAGAAGGCCGAAGTGGCGCTGGATCCGGCCGATCAACCGTCGATGCACTGGTTTGCGTACGCCAGCGCGCCGTGCTCCGTAATGGCGCTGACGATGTTCTTAGCCAGCGATCCACTATCGTCGGAAATCTATTCTGTCATTGCGGTGCTCACCGGCATTGTGGGCGCTTTTATTCAGCGGTCGCGCGGGCAAAGCCATTGCCTGGCCTCTGTGCTTTGCAGTGGTGGGAATTGCGCTGGGATTCTATTCTTTCTACAGCGCGTGGAACTGGCAGATGCCATTGCCACCGGGCGTGACCGCTCCGCTGAACCCGTCGCCGTAGTGCGTCCATCGCGGGCGCCGAGAAGAACGGGAAGAAATTGTCGCGCGGCCCGAAAACTACAAGCCCGATTCTTTGATCAACGCACGTTCATTGGGTTTACCGGTTCGCCGCCGTTGCGAGTGAAGAGAGCGTTGAGCGTCGCCGGATCGTTTGTTCGGCTTATGACTTGGACATGTCCATCCATGAAGAGTGCCAAAAAGATATTGCCGGGATCGTCGGCCAAGCCTTTGAGCGGATTTTGAGTATCCAGTTCCCAATCTTCTGGCTTGGTCCAGGGAACGGCTTTGTCGCGGGCCACTTCGACTACGCCGATTGTTCGGCTGGTTCCATCAGTAATGCTGGCGAGCTTTGTTCCCTCGGTTCCCTCAAAAACGCAGTGCGGGCCCACGACCGCTTGATACTGTGTCATACCGGGGGCAAGGTGCGAACGCGGGTCTTCGAAAACAGTGGGCATTTTATCGATAAGTTTTTTGTTGCTTTCGCTGTCCCAGGGTTCGTCCAGGTGGAACTGTTTATAGAGCTCATCTTCTTGAAAATACGGCAAAAGGTAGACGCGCCAACTGAGCAGCGGCTTACCGCTTTGATCATACAGAGCTTCGGCCGGTAGGTGCTTTTCGGAAGATTCGTAATTAAGCATCGCCAAGCCAATTTCTTTAAGATTGTTTTCGGCGGCATAGCGTCCGGATATTTCGCGCGCGGCTTGGATCGCCGGAATGACCAATGCGGTCACCACGCTGATGGCAGCAGGAGCCGATTGAGCTTCCGTTTGAATTTCAACGCGATTCTCAGTTCGATTGGGCTGCAAGGTCGCGAGGAATTTGTTGCTGGCATCGATTGTGCCGGGCTGAGCCTTTCCCGGTGGAGCGCTCTTTATTTGGGCCTCGATCATCGCGCGAGCTGTCTCTAGTGCCTGCTTGAGAGTTTCCTCCAACGCAGTAGCCGATTGTTCGTTGGCACAATTGGCGGTGATTTTAATTTGCATTCCGCCGGTTGCGGTTTTGGTCGCTGTGGCCACGACGGAATCGGCGAGAGCCGGAATTTTGGTCAACGATTGAAGGGCGGGCGGAAGCTTTCGATTTTGCGACAGTCCCTTTTGGATTATCGGCCTGATCGGCTGAACGGCCAGCGCAATCTGAAATTCAGGCGCCGTGTCGGCCACGGCCAGCAATTTACAAAGCTCACCGCCGGCATTCTTCTTTGCGGTTAGCACCCAGCGCAGGTTAGCGACGCTGGAAATTAATAGAGTGCGATCATCGAGGACGACACATGAAAGGCTTCCCAGCTTGTTGCTAACTCGGGCCTTTTTGCCTTCCAGTGTTGTTTCTTCGCCGTCAGCCGAAATCTTGGCTAGTAGTTGTGCCGCATCAACTGAATCGTTGAACTTTACAATAGAGGCAAACCTCGGATCTGCATTTGCGGGTCCGAATGCTGGGTCGGGAAGAGCGATCAAAAACATCGCCTGTTCGACGTCCTTGGGCTCAAAGCCGAGCCCACTTTTGATAAAGCCAAACATTTGGCTAGGGAGTTTCTCAACTTGGGGGCCGGTGAGCAAACACTTCGGTTGAATGACGACCGCCGCCACGGCATCTTGCGGAACATAAGTGAGATCGATTTTTTGCGGGGCGGTCGCCGCATCCTCGGCGCTGGCAAACTGTGGCGCACAGGGCAGCGCCACACTAATTATTGCGGCGACAACGACGAAAAACGCGGCGAAGCGAGATTGGCGAATCGATGTCAAAGCGCGCGACATGTTAATCTCCCTTTCGAGAACCGAATGGTCGCTGGCCGAATGGCCGGAGGTCAGTGTGGCAGGGTAATAATTCACTGTCAACCAAGTGCATGCGAAAGCAATTATTGCTCGCTAGCCAGGTTGCAGCTTTGCCGCGGCCAACGTGTTTTGCAAAAGCATCGTAATCGTTAACGGGCCGACCCCGCCGGGCACAGGCGTAATCGCACCAGCAACGCGGCTGACCGGTTCGAAATCGACATCGCCGCAGAGCTTTCCATCGACGCGATTCATGCCCACGTCAATCACTGTTGCGCCATGGCGCACGATATCGGCCGTGATGAAGCTGCGCCCGGCCGATGGCGACGATCAAAATATCGGCTTGGCGTGTGATATTTGCCAAGTTTGGAGTACGGCTGTGACAGATGGTCACCGTGGCATCGCCGCCCGCGCCGCGCTGCACGAGCATCAATGCCATCGGCTTTCCGACAATTTCGCTGCGGCCGACAACCACGACATGCTTGCCTGCCGTTTCGATTTTATTGTGGAGCAACAGTTGTTGAATGCCGTGCGGCGTGCAGGGCAAAAACCGCGGCCGGCCTTGCACCAGCAGCCCGACGTTTTCAGGATGAAAGGCATCGACATCTTTGAGAGGATGCACCGCGTCGAGAATTTTTTCCCCATCAATTTGTCGCGGCAACGGTAATTGCACCAGAATTCCGTGAACCGGCCGCTCGGGCGGAGCGTCGTTCAAGCGGCCGATGAGTTCCAGAAGTTCAGTTTGGCTCGTGTCAGCGGGCAACCGATGGAGTTGGCTGCTGATGCCGGCGCGCTCGCAAGCTTGCCGCTTGTTGCGAACGTAAACTTCGCTCGCAGGATTATCGCCCACCAGCACGGCAGCCAAACATGGAGCAAAGGCATGGGACGCCTTAAACTTCGCCACTGAGGCCGCAATTTCGGCTTGCAGCTCGGTCGCAAGCGCCTTCCCATCGAGAATTTTGGCGGTCATTAATGGTCCCTCTGCCAATTTCGCGATGCAGCTTAGCGGCTGGGCTTTCGGCTGTCGAATTGAGTCGCGAATTAGCCTTGGTTTGCGCGCCATACACCATCAAACTGGCCTCACGGGCAGTGGGAACCAACGCTATGATTTTAACTGACTGAAGTTGACCGTAGAGGCCGAATGGTAATAATAATGCTAATCTTAGTAATGATTGGCAGTCGTTCGTTGAATTCCCCGCATTCATCTTGCATTTCGGACGGGCAAACCAAACGAATCACGACAATTCAACCATTAGGCGATTCTTCGGCCGGTCCGCAAACTCTTCGCAAAAGGTAGAATCTACCGCACCCGCTGCCTTGCCCAAACTAACTTTCCATGCCCGAAAACGAAATCCAATCTGAAAAGCTTTCGCCCGCCGAAGCCACCAAGCTCAATAGCAATTACTTGCGAGGCGCTATCGCGGAGGAACTGCTCGATGGGAAAGACAATTTCGGTAAAGAAAGTTCGCAACTGCTGAAGTTCCACGGCACGTACCAGCAGGACGATCGCGAACATCGGACCAAGCGCGAAGGAGGCAAAAGCCTCAAGCAATATATATTTATGGTGCGCTCGGCTGTGCCCGGCGGAAAGATGACTGCCCAGCAGTTGCTCGGCGAACTCGATATGTGCGACGAGTTGGGCAATGGCACGCTACGCATCACCAGCCGACAAGGGCTGCAATTGCACGGCATACCAAAGCGCAATTTGAAGGAAACCATTCGGCGAATCAATGCCATTAAACTTTCCACATTGGCGGCTTGCGGCGACGTGAAGCGCAATGTAATGTGCTGCCCCGCGCCGCATCATAACGATACGGTGCACGACGAAATGCAGAAATTGGCCGACCAATTGGTCGAGCAGTTTAATCCGCGTACGCCGGCGTATTCCGAAATTTGGCTGCGCGATCCGGTCACCAACGAAGAAGAGTATCTCGGGGGCATCAGCGCCAATGGACATGCAATTGATGGCGGTGCGCCGGAAACGCAGCCACCGCTACGAAAGCGGCGAGCGGCGATCCGGTCGAGCCGATCTACGGCCGGACCTATTTGCCGCGCAAATTTAAAATTGCTATCGGACTGCCGGGCGACAATTGCGTCGATTTATATGCCAACGATATTGGATTGATGGCCATTTGCCGCGATTGGCGGATCGTGGGCTACAACGTGCTGGTGGGGGGCGGCATGGGCGTAACTCCCAGCGCCACGAAAACATTCCCGGCCGTCGCCAAGCGCATGGCGTTCGTTACGCCCGACCAGGTGGTCGGTGTGGCCACAGCCATTGTCGAGGTGCAGCGCGATTTCGGGAATCGCGTCGATCGCAAGGTGGCGCGGCTGAAATATTTGATCGCCAATCGCGGGCTCGATTGGTTCAAAGCCAAGGTCGAAGAATATTACGGCCAGCCGCTGGCGGAACCCGACCCCGAAGATGTGTGGGGTTTCGACGATCACATGGGCTGGCACGACCAAGGCGATGGCCGCTGGTTCTATGGGCTGAACATCGAAAATGGCCGCATTTTAGATAATGAGCATTTGCAGCTCAAAACGGCATTACGAGAAGTGTGCCGCACGTTCGAACCCGGCATCCGGCTCACATCGCACCAAAGCATTTTGTTCACCGACTTGCCGGCCGATGCGAAGGGGCAGCTGGAAGACATGCTGCATAAACACGGGGTAAAACTTTCGGAAGAAATCTCCAATGTGCGGCGGTGGTCGATGGCCTGCGTGGCGTTTCCCACGTGCGGCCTGTCGATTACCGAGAGCGAGCGGGCGCTGCCGGGAATGATCGATCGACTAGAAGTGGAACTAGCGAAGCTTGGGTTGGCGAAGGAAGATTTCACGCTGCGAATGACCGGCTGCCCCAACGGTTGCGCGCGCCCTACAATTGCGATATCGGTTTGGTAGGTAAGACCGCGGGAAAATACACGGTGTTTGTCGGCGGCCGGCTATTGGGCGACCGATTGAACTTCATCTACAAAGACCTCGTGCCGGCCGACGAAGTCGTGGCAACGCTGGTGCCGCTATTTGTCTATTTCAAAAGCGATCGGCAGACGGCGGAAACTTTCGGCGATTTCTGCCGCCGCAAAGGCGCGGAAGATCTACGAGCTTGGACCGAGCAGTACGCGGCTCAAACGGCAGCAGTGTAGAATTAGCTTTGCGACTGGTTTGCACAACTGATCCCAAAATCGCAGGCGCTTGAATGGCTACGTACGGCGAGGTCTCTTGGGAAAGGATGATTCGGGCCGTGGAAAAAGTGCGCGAACGAGTCCTGCGGACGGCCAGCATTTTGGAAAAAGCGGGCATCCCTTACGCGGTGGCTGGGGGAAATGCCGTGGCGGCCTGGGTTTCAAAGATAGACGAAGCGGCTGTACGCAACACGCAGGATGTTGATATTGTGCTGCGACGAGCCGACTTGCCAGCCGCCATCACCGCAATGGCCGCCGCAGGTTTTCAGTACGTGAATTCGTTTGGCGTTGATATGTTTCTCGATGGTCCCGATGCAAGGCCACGAGATGCCGTTCACATTTTGTTTGCGGGAGAGAAAGTAAAGCCGAACGATGCGGCTCCCGTGGCAAATGTAACAGAGTCGCAGCGCGGAGCAAGTTTCCAAATGCTCGAGCTCGAAGCGCTCGTGCGAATGAAACTCACGTCGTTTCGACTGAAAGATCGCGTGCATTTGCTCGACATGATCGACGTCGGGCTGATCGATTCGACTTGGCCGTCGCGCTTCGAACCGGTTCTCGGAGCGCGGTTGCAAGAGCTATTGGATAATCCAGAGGGATAGAATTTCCACCTTCCCGGAGTGAAATTAGACGCTCAAACACCTAGCCACATAGGCACCACTCACTCCTTTTTTGCTTGCTTGGAGTTGTCTGCCGAGCGGGGGGCGTCTTCGGCTTCGGTGATTTCTTGCTTTTCGCGCCATGGTTTTTTCTCGCCATAGCTGGCAAGTTCTTTTTTAAGTTGCTCGTTGGTATCGAGATCTTCGCTGCCTAGATCGACCGCCTTTTGCGACCACTTTTTGGCGTTGTCGAAATCGCCCGTTTCGGCATAGGCGGCCGCCAATGTGCTCAAAATATGAGCCTTTTGGTGTTCCGTCAGATCGGCGGCTTTGTTCGCAAGTTCGACGGCTCGTTTCCCGTCGCGCAATTTATCGTCCGGCGAGGTAGCCAGCACCCAGGCGAGGTTGTTGAGCACGTCGGGATCGTCGGTTTTTATTTTCAAGGCCTCATTGTAATCGTCGATGGCTTCAGCGTGCTTGCCGATGCTGAGCTCTTCGTCGGCCCGGCCGCGCAAGGCGAGGAACGTTTTCGGATCTACATTCAGCGCTTCGGAATACTCGGCAATGGCTTTGCGCGGTTGTTTTCGCAAGGCGTAAAGCGAGGCCAATTCGCACATCAACTTTTCGTTTTTGGGATCGGCCTTGAGCACCTGCTGCAAATCGGCGACGACTTGCCGTTTACTGCCTGAACCAGGGGAAATGAGAATTCGCAATTCAGGCGTGAAATCGCCGTCGTCTTTGGTTAGCTCTTCAATATCTTTCTTCGCATCGTCATCTTTGCCTTGCGCGTGATAGACGATCGCCTGCAGCGTCAAGGCAGAGGCATTCTTGCTGTCGATTTTCAGGGCATCCTTTAGATCGGAGAGCGCATCGTCGAGTTTGCTTTCTTGAATGCGCAACCGCGCACGGTGAACATACGGCGCCGGCGAATCGGGGGCGAGCTTCATCGTTTCTTCGAATGCTTTCACCGCGTCGTCATTTCGTTGCAGTGCAAACAGCGCCTCGCCGCGCCCTTCCTGGGCTTCGGCATTTTCGGGATTGGCCTTCACAGCCGCATCAAGATCGGCCAGTGCGTCGTCGAATTTGCCTTGCTCCAAATAGAGCTTGCCGCGGAATAAAAGCACCTCGTCGTTCTTGGGCGCGATTTTGAGCGCCTGATTCAATAAATCGCCGATCTTGTCGTCGTCGGAAACCAATTTGGCTTCGGCGATGAGTCCTTGTACTTGGAGATCGGGGTCGTCCTTGCTCAACTCGACCGCTTTTTGAGCGGCTTTGTAGGCGGCCGAGTGATCGCCACCGGGAAGCATTTGCAGTTGAGCAATTTCGATTTGGGCCTGGGCCAGATCGGGCTGAATTTTGAGGGCCTTGTCCAAATCGGCCAGCGCCATTTTGCGAATTTGCGGCCAACCTTGGGGAGTTCGCTCAATAATGACTCTGGTATACAGAGTCGCCCGCTGCAGCAGCGTGCTGGTGAGCATGTTGTTGGCAAACTCGGTATTGGCTTTATCGAGCCCCTTCTTAAGCGCGCTTTCGCAAAGCTCGATCACGTTGCCAAAATCGTCCGGCGTATTGGCGGAAAGCTTCTTGTCAGTTGCTTGATCGAGATCCTCCTGCCCCTCGTTTTCTGCCCGGGCGGAAGTGGTAACGATAGTAGGAATCAAAAGCGATGCTATGAAAATGGGCAAAGCCCAGCGGAAATAGCGCAACATGTAATGCCCTCCGAGCAGATAAAATTCAATGACGACGCTGGTTTAATTATGACAGGGTAGCGGCTCGAAGGCTATGCGGAGTCAGACGGCAAAGGGCAGAAAGCGAGGGGGCAGACGGCGGACAATTGGCGGTGGACTGCAAAATAAATGCCGACGAGGCGTTGCTGAACGAAGACTGCCGGGAGATCTGCGTTCGGAGAATCACGTCGGTCGGGAGACTGGCAGTATTTCTTTGCGCGCGTGAAATGCCCGAGAACGCGGCAATGTGCGCGAAAAACTCCCGAGCAAAAGGATGGTTTGGGCCAAACATTTGGCGTGACTTTGGACAGATGGTAATCTTAGAGAGTTGGAGAACTGTTCATCTATTCAGAATTCCCCGCACCAAACTTTTCTATCGCCATCTTCTTCATCGCTCGCAGATCCACTTTTCCAGTTCCCAAGATCGGAATTTCGGCGACTTCCAAAAAGCTATCGGCTGAGGGAATCCACAAATTCGGCAATCCCAATGCCGCCAATTCTTTGCACACTTGCTGCGGCGATTTATCGAGCGGAACGTGAAGCACTACCAGCCGTTCCCCTCTGAATGCATCGGGTACTGCGGTGACGACGGCTTTTAAGTGGTCTTCGTCCCCTCCCAACACCCGATTGAGCGCATCTTCCACCTTCAAATGCGAAATCATTTCGCCGCCGATCTTGGAGAAGCGGCTTTCGCGCCCTGTGATTTCGATGAAACCATCAGCATCGATCCGCGCCAAGTCGCCCGTCACGTACCAGCCGTCGCGAATGACTTTGGCGGTCATTTCTGGCCTGTTTAAGTAACCCTTCATCACTCCGGGGCCGCCGACCAATAGCATGCCCGACTCGCCGGTGCGCAATTCCGCGCCCGTTTCGACATTCACGACTTTTACCTTGACGCCCGGAATGGGCCGGCCAACGGTACCGTCTTTCGCCGAAGTCTCGCCAGGAGTGCGATTGCGGTCGGGCGGCACATTAACCGACACCAGCGGCGACAACTCCGTGCAGCCGTAGGCCTCGTACGCTCGCGTGCCGAATTTCGCCGCAAAGGCATCGGCCAGTTCTGTGGGTAATTTTTCCGCCGCCCCGAAAACGGCGCTAAGAGTGCGAAATTGCTGTGGCTCGACGCGCCGCAAATATATGCGCAAAAATGTCGGCGTTGCCATAAACACCGTTACGCCGTGCTCGGCACAGAGCTTGCCGATTTGATGCGCGTTGCGCGGGTCGTAGTGATACACGCCTTTAGGCTCAAGCGCTAATACCGTCCATAAAGTCGCTGTGTACCCGTACGAGTGAAAAAAAGGCATCACACCAATGGCCACGTCGTCGGATCGCAATTGCACGGCCTGATAAATGGCCTCGATTTGCGAGGCCAGGTTATCGTGCGTCAGCATCACTCCCTTCGGTTCGGTTTCTGAGCCGGAAGTGAAAAGAACCGCGAGCAATTCATCGCCCGCAACATCGACGATTCCCAGTCGTCGCTCAAGCATCCCGATGGGCAACTTCGATTGGATGAAGCCGGCAATTTTGTCACCCCATGAAATCTTGTCGCGAAAGTCTTCGAGGTAAACGACCTCGGCATCCAGTCGCAATTTCATCCGCTCCATGATGCGGCGGCTGGTCAGCACGTGGCGAATGCCGCATTGCCGGATGCATCCGTTGAGCACATCGTTTGGGAGCGTGTAGTTCAGATTCACCGTCACACGCTTGGCCAGCGGCAGCGCGATATTGGCGACCAGGCCCGCCGCCGACGGCGGTAACAATAGTCCCACGAATTTCTCATCGGCCGCCAGCACCGCGCACCAGCGCCCGCCGCAATACGAGCGTTTTGACAAGCAAGCTGTTTCCGTCCAGCGCCGCGCCGGTCGAATCGGCCACTTTGGGGCGTTTTCCCACGCGGCGGCAATTGCGCAGAAACTGTCTCGGCAGAGTCAAGCGTGCTTCAGTCAAAGAGCTAGGCTACTGTTGTGGGAATGGATGACTCTTGGGTGTGAATTCCACCGGCAATTGCACAAAAGAGTTCGACCGGGCTGCTGGCAACTCCGGCTAGTTTACCTTGTGGCATTTTCCCCCGGCCGCTACGATTCTGCCCCGTTTCGCTCGGTTTCGTCAACCCAGGAGTACCGTCCATGGGCCGCATGTTTTGGATGTTCGCTGGAGCAATGGTTGGCGCTGGCAGCGTGTACGGCGCGTTCAACTACCACGTGCTGAAAACCGAAAAAGGAATCGAGCTCGTTCCCAAGCACACCGCCAGTTTGAGCGACGTGTACGTCGATACGACAAAATTTACGGCCGCCGATTGGGGCACTCACGCGGCGCTGGCAGCCGACGTCATGGCTTCCGAAAAATCGCAGATGATCGGCGACGCCGGCAATACGCTGCAAAGCGGCTTGCAGCGCGTGATGACCGAAATCCGGCAGTAAAAAATGGCCGCCGGGCTTAACCTCTCGCCAGCGCGTCGGTCTGCTTGACGAACTCGTCGCCTTTCCATTCGCTATCGGCGCGAATGGCTTTGCCATCCTTGGCCGCCGCGGCTTTCGCCTTGCGTGCTTCGGCCTGCCGATGAACCAAATCGTAATGCGTCGTGAAATATTGCAGGCTATGCCCCTTGAAATCGGCTAAATTTTTGAAGCTATGGCGATCCATGAACGCGGATAACTCTTTGCACATGTCGTGGATGCAGCGGTAGCCGACCTTCATGACATACGTGCAAACCTGCACGGTATCGCACCCCAGCAAAATGAATTGCGCGGCGTCGTTGCCGGTTTCCACCCCGCCAATTCCTGAAAGCGTGCGCGCCGGGGAATTCTTTCTTGATGACTTGAGCTACTTCCATGCACATTCTAAGTGCGATCGGCAGCACGGCTTTGCATGAATAGCCGCCCGGCGTCGTGTAGCCTTCCACGCAGGGCTCAGGCCGCAGCGTTTCTAAATCGACCCCAATCACGCTGCGAATGGTGTTGATCGCACTAATGCCCTGGCAGCCCGCCTTAAGCGCCGCCCGCGTGGGATCTTCGATGTGAGTGACGTTGGGGGTCATTTTCGCCCACACCGGCACCTTCGCCGCACTCATGACCCAATCACACACTTCGAGCAAAATCTCCGGATTCTCTCCCATGGCAGAGCCCATGCGTCGCTCGGGCAAGCCGTGTGGACAGGAAAAGTTGCACTCGAATGCATCGACGCCGGCATCTTGGCAGCGCTCGACAATTTCGATCCAGGCATCCTTCCGGTATTCCTCCATGATCGAGCAGATCAGCACGCGATCGGGATACTTATCTTTGACTTCTTTGAATTCATCGATCCACGTTTCGAAGGGTCGATCGCTAATCAGCTCGATGTTTTCCCAGCCGATGATTTCTTTTGAATCCGCGGTTCGCAAGCGCCCATACCGCGGCTGCACATTGACAACCTTGCCGGCGTCGAGGCTGACGGTTTTGCAGATGACCGCGCCCCAGCCTTCATCGAAAGCTTTGCCGATGACATTCGCATTGGTACCCGGCGGCCCGGAGCCGATCACAAACGGATTGGGAAGCTTCAAACCATTGACAGTGGTAGATAAGTCAGCCATGAGAAGACACCCAGCAAGAAAAGCTTACGATTGAACCTTCATTTTTCTTATAAGCTTCGATTTTGACCGACTTTGCCCTCGGTGGCTAGTGTTTTGTAAGCACTGGCCGGCCGAAATAAAGAAAGCAATATGCCGAGGCCGTCGTTGGGAATCATCCGGCCTGAAGACGTTTGCACTGCGTGCGGGACGAGGTTCAGCACTCCGCCCACTGTGGCGGCAAGCGCTAGGCTTTGCCACAGAATAGTTCCATATTGATCAGACGGGCTTAGCAATCGGTCCGGCCCGTTGGCCCACAAAATCGCCGCTGCCAGCATGAGTTCGATGCCAGGCCCGGCCAGATAAATAAGCGCGTTTTTGAATCCAGGCAAGTTCAAATTCCGCGGCATCGAACGGACAAATCCCTCCAGCGGCAAGAGCTGAAATTCGATCGATGTGCTCCCCAACCGAAAGCTCCCCAGCGACCGGCCCATGCCAATGACGACTTGCACAACCTGCCAGCCCACGAGCTTGGCCATTAGTGCATGTCCCGCCTCGTGCAGCGCCAAGAGAGGAATCCAAAATAGCACGAACAATAGGACGCTGAGTTTGACGGGCGTGTAATTGGTGCAGACTTCTGCGGCGAATAACCCAAGGACGACCAGCATAAACACGCCATAGGTCCAGCGCTCTTGCCCGGTTATCGGACCGCGTTGTGGACCTGGGGAGTACATGCTTTGCCGCCTCTTCGTCAGCCGGTTTTACGGTCACGTCTGCGAAAATGCCCGCAAGAATTCGTCTCTCGAGATTCCTGCCTGAGTACATGCTCGGCGTAACGTCGAGCCCTTGATCCGAGAGTGATTCGGAAGCGTCATCGGCGTGCGCGTGCCATCTGCATTTACTCGAAGGAGTGAAACGTGTCGCTCATCTCTTACGACATGGAAACCGATAGATTCAAGCGCCTTGAGCACCTTCGACTTCGGTGCATCGATAGGAAACTTGGACATCAGTTTGCCAATTCAGTATCCATTAAAAAGGCGTCCAAAACATCAGTGTCGTTATCTATAGCGTCAGAGCCAAAAGTTTCGATGTGAAATTTAATAGCCGAGCGAACGTCGGCCAGCGCCTCTTCGGCAGTTTCTCCTTCACCAACCACTGATCCTTTTAGTCCAAGCGGATACGCAACAAATCCATCCGGGTGCTGTTCCACGACGATTTTGATTGTTTTCATGAATTACTCCCGACGAGTCTCAATTGCGTAAAAAGCTTCTGCCGGACATCCGTCCAAGATTCAGTTTTCGCAGCCCCCGATTCGATTTCCGCCGACCGACGTTGAATCTCCGCCAGCCACTCAGGCGAAAGCGCCGGCGGCTGGTCGTCAGGCACACTCGACGCCAATTCATCGATGAGCCGCAGTCGGTCGGCAACCGGCATTTCAAAGGCCGCCGACAGAACGAAATTATAATCTGCCATAAAGCCTCCAAAACGATTATATCACGGTGGCGCACCGCAAGTGTGAACACTATTTACGTTGGCCATTGAATTCAGCCATCTCCGAACCGTTCGCTCTTATCACGCAGTCGAAGCGACACGGGTCGTTTCTTGCTTGCGCTTCGTTTGCCGCGCTTGCGGCTGACGGCCGGCAATTTGCCCATCATGCTATCGCCCCGAACATCGAGGCGATTCGGACTAGTTTCGCCCTTTTTGACGAATCATCCTCTCTGCCACTATTTCCTCCCCTCCACCTCCGTCAAAACCTCATCCAAGCAGTCGGCCATGAAGTCGGCATCATCAATCGTAATGCACATCGGCGGCTTGATGCGCAGCGTATTGCCGAACAGCCCCCCTTTGCCAATGATCAGCCCGCGGTCTTTGCACATTTCCATGACGTCGGCGGCTTCCGTATTGGCCGGTTCCTTAGTTTTACGGTTGCGCACCAGTTCGACTCCCAACATCAGGCCCAGACCGCGCACTTCGCCAATCAATGGGTGGTGCTCCTGCAATTCTTTCAGCCGGTTCTTCAAATGCGTGCCGACTTTCTTGGCGTTCTGTTGGATGTTTTCCTGATCGATCACCTCGAGCGTGGCCAGACCCTGGGTCATCGAAATCGGATTGCCGCCGTAAGTGTTGAAATGAATGCGGTTCTTCATCACTTTGGCAATTTCCATCCGCGTGGTGCAGGCGCCCAGCGGCGCGCCGTTGCCAATTCCCTTGGCCATGGTCACCAAATCAGGCGTGACGTCGAAATTCTCGAAGCCCCAAAAATGTTCCCCAGTCCGGCCGAAGCCCGTTTGCACTTCGTCGGCAATGCACAGCCCGCCAGCTTTTCGAACGATGTCGTAAACGATTTTGAAATATTCCGGCGGCGGCGTCACGGCGCCTCCCACCCCTTGAATCGGCTCGGCAATAAACGCGGCTACTTGCCCGCTAGTTTCGTACTTGATGACGTTCTCCACATCGTGCGCACACTTCAGCCCGCAGCTTGGGTACTCCAACCCAAATGGGCACCGGTAGCAATATGGCGCCAGCGCATTCTTTATTCCGATCGTCGGATTGGTTTTGAATTTCCATGTGCTATGGGCGGTCAGAGCCATGGTGGCTTGAGTGCCCCCGTGATAACAGTTCCGCAGGCTAATGACTTCCTGATTGCCGGTGAATTCGCGCGACGACAAAATAGCAATTTCGTTCGCCTCGCTGCCGGAATTCGTGAAGTACGTGACCGATAAGTTGCTGCCGGCCGGGAAATGCTCGGCCAGTTTCTTGCCGAATTGCCCAATGGTTGGATGCAAATAAATCGTGGTCACATGCTGCAGTTTGCCAACCTGCTCCTGCACCTTTTTCACAATCTGCGGATGGCAGTGACCGACTGAAACGGTGACAATTCCGGCAAACCCATCGAGATATTGTTTTCCCTTTTCGTCCCACAAATACTGCATGTGCCCTTCGACCAATAGCAGCGGCTCTCTGTAGAACGTAATCAACCCCGGCGTGAGATATTGTTGCCGAAGCGCCAGCGTTTCTTCGCGGCTTGGTCCAGTATAAGGGGCCGGTTTATGACTCGAAACCGGCAGCGTCGCTTTCGTTGTTGTCGCCACAGTCGCTCTCCTTCACAATTGAAGATATTCTCACGAAATTCTAACAACTGCCGTTGACCTTCGCCACGGCACGCAATTTACTGGATACCGACAAAAGATAAACCAGCTAAATCGCCACGCGTCACCTTAGGGATCTAACGATGTCTGCCATCTCATCCGCCATTCCCAACGACGGCATCCAAGAACTCACCGTCGATCTGGCTGGCTCGGCCTTTTACAACCACGACATGGCCCCCACGACGCGCGCCCAGCGCCGCTGGGGCATGAAAGATATTGCCGTATTGTGGATCAGTATGTCGGCGTGCATTCCTACTTACATGCTGGCATCGGGGCTGATTGATGGCGGCATGAATTGGTGGCAAGCGGTGCTGACCATTTTCCTGGGCAATGTCATCGTGCTCTTCCCGATGGTCCTCAATGCCCACGCGGGCACGAAGTACGGCATCCCGTTTCCAGTTTATTGCCGCGCGAGTTTCGGCATTCTCGGGGCAAACATTCCGGCGATGCTACGCGCGTTCGTTGCCTGCGGCTGGTTCGGCATTCAAACCTGGATCGGCGGCGGCGCAATCTACCGCATTTTCACCGCCTTCATCCCCAGTTGGGATCAATTGCCCAAGTACTTCGGCGACGCAGGCATTCCCGGCAGTGGAGTGAACATCGCTCAGCTTGCCTGCTTTTTCGCCTTTTGGCTGGTGAATATGTGGGTCATCTACATGGGCATCGAATCGATTCGCATCTTGCTCAATATCAAAGCGCCGCTGCTCATTCTCTTGGGTCTAGCACTCTTGGCCTGGGCCTATTTCACTGCAGGCGGGTTTGGCGAAATGCTCTCGCGCCCTTCTCAATTCGCCGCCGGCCAGCCGAAGGATGGCAAATTCTGGGGGTATTTTATTCTCGCGCTCACCGGCAACGTCAGCTTTTGGGCCACGCTGGCGCTCAACATTCCCGATTTCACGCGTTACGCGAAATCGCAAAAAGACCAAGTCTGGGGGCAAATTCTCGGCCTGCCCACCACCATGGGCCTCTATTCGTTCATCGGCGTGGCGGTCACCTCGGCCGCGTTTGTCATTTACGCCAATCGGCCCGACGTCGTGCAGAAAGATCTGTGGGACCCAGTCTATTTGCTCTCAAAATTTGATAATAAAGCCATCCTCGTGTTCGCCATGGTCGCGCTGGCACTGGCCACGCTGGCGACCAATATCGCCGCCAACGTCGTCAGCCCCTCGAACGATTTCGCTCATCTTTGGCCGCGGCGTATCACTTTCCGCATCGGTGGCTTAATCACCGGCGTCATTGGCATTCTCATTCAACCCTGGCGCATTTTGGCCAATGCCAGCATGTATATCGACAAGTGGCTCGTCGGCTACTCGCTCCTCTTAGGCGCAGTGGGCGGAGTGCTCATTGCCGATTACTTTGTCATCCGCCGCATGCGGCTCGATCAAGCCGGCCTCTACCGCAAAGACGGCCCCTACTGGTATTCGGGCGGCTTTAATTTCCTCGCTATCATCGCCTTGCTGTGCGGCATCGGGCTCTGCATTCCCGGCTTCCTTGCCGCACTGGGAAAGCTGGTCGTGCTCCAAAGTAATGCCGACGCCGCGCCAAACCTCATTCGCATTCCCGATTTCTGGGGAGATATTTACAGCTTCGCCTGGTTTGTGAGCTTTGGCGTGTCGCTTGTCCTGTACGTGCTCTTAATGGCCACAGCAGGCCGCAAGAATCTAGCTACGGATGCAAGCGGTTGAATTTGGATGATGGTAGAATCCATTGGTAGCGCATTTTGAAGTTTGTTTTATGAACTCAAACCAAGAAAATCCGACCGTTGTCTCATTCGGCGAAGACGTTCTGGAAAGGATGGTGCTCGCTGTGGAACTAGTGCGCCAACGCTTACAGCGAGCGGCACAGGCCTTGGAGGCTGCTGGCATCAAATACGCCGTTATTGGCGGCAACGCCGTGGCAGCTTGGGTTGCTCAGGTCGATCCGGCTGCTGCGAGGAATACGGTCGATGTAGATTTGTTGGTCGAGCGCGCCGATTTTGAAAGAGTGAAGGCTGCGCTGGCGTCGGCCGGTTTTATCCACCGACATGCCGCCGGAGTCGATATGTTCCTCGACGGACCCAAAGGCAAACCGCGCGAAGCAGTGCACGTACTTTTTGCCGGAGAAAAAGTGCGAAAGGAGTACGTTGCACCGGCGCCAAATGTCACCGATGTCGAACGACATCAAGCCTTCAATGTGCTGGCCTTCGATGCTTTGGTGCGAATGAAACTCACTTCATTTCGTAAGAAGGACCAGGTTCATTTGCAAGACATGATTGAAGTCGGACTACTCGACTACCCATACCTCGATCGCCTGCAGCCGGAATTAGCGGCGCGGCTAAAGGAATTGCTCGATCATCCGGAGAGTTAGGGCGGATTTCAGTCAGGCAAAGCCTGCTGCTCGCAGTGTTTTGACGCGCGGCGCAATCCGCCAACTTGCCGGGCATTAGCGTCATTCAGCATCCATCAGCGGTTGAGTTTTCGGCACTTTAAGCGATGCTTATGGCGCCGTTATCGCCCCATACGTTTCCGGCCGCCGGTCGCGATAAAATTGCCACGTGTTGCGCACTTCGCGGATCAAATCCAAATCCAAATCGGCGACCACAATTTCATCCTTATCGCGGCCGGCCTGGGCCACAATCTGCCCGCGCGGGTTGCAGAAATAGCTTTGCCCGTAGAATTCCCCAATCCGCCACGGTTCTTCCCAACCGGGCCGATTGATCGCCCCCACCCAATAGGCGTTGGCTACCGCGTGCGCCGGCTGTTCGAGCTTCCACAGGTACTCGCTTAGTCCTGCCACTGTGGCCGACGGGTTAAACACAATCTCCGCGCCGTTGAGCCCTAAGCACCGCGCCCCTTCCGGAAAATGGCGATCGTAGCAAATGTAAACGCCGACCTTCCCCACGCGCGTGTCGAACACCGGGTACCCCAAATTCCCCGGCCGAAAATAAAATTTCTCCCAAAACCCAGGGTTCACCTGCGGAATATGAATCTTGCGGAATTTACCCAGCCACTTCCCGTCGGCATCGATGACGCTGGCCGTGTTGTAGTACACGCCGCTCATATCTTCTTCGTAAATCGGCACCACGAGCACCATGTTGTGCCGCTTGGCCACTTCGCACATCAGCTTGGTCGTTGGCCCGTCGGGAATCTTCTCCGTCAAGTCGTACCATTTCGTCTGTTGCTCGGCACAAAAATACGGGCCGTAGAACAGCTCCTGCATGCACAGCACCTGGGCTCCTTTATCAGCCGCGGCGGCAATCATCGACACGTGCTTGTTGATCATCGATTGCTTAATCTTCGCCGGCGTCGAGGTCGCCGGCTCGCTCAAAGTGGCCTGAATCAATGCTCCGCGAACGGCTCGTGCCATGGCTAATCTCCAGATAGCAAGCTGTTTGTAATCCCTTATAATACGGAGCTTGCAATAAACCTCAACCAGTCTTCGGGAAGATTATCGCTCCGGAGGGTCGGACATTGATCTTGCTCCTCGCCGACTGGAATGTGTTCTGGCTGAGGCTCGTCGGTTGGGTATTCCTCCTATCGATCATTGGGATAATCGTACTTGTCGTTCGCTACAACCCGGCTCGCTGTCTTCGGAGAATCGTCAAACAAGAGCTATCGGCTCCCGATGCACATTCGGATCCCTTGGTGAACATCGTGTTCCACACAACTTACGGTTGCTTCGTTTTCAGCGTTCACAGCACCCACAAACACCGGCTGTCTGTGCCGGCAGCCGAGCGATTGCTCTATCGGCTTCACCGGTTCAATCGATTTTGGGGAATGACCGCGCATGGCGGGCTGTTCGTTCCACTAGCATCGAAATCAGAATACAAAGCCCAACTCCGCTCGATCGATGAACAAGTCCAATTTGCGCCTGTAATTTCCAGTCGAACTTCCGACTCCTGATTGCCCATCAGTTTCCGAAGTCCACCGACTCACGATTAACTCTTCACGCGCTCAGCCGTTCACTGTCACCGTCAAGACCTCAAATCCCGAAACCCGGAACTGTTAGCAGGCTGCGCCAAGAAAACACTTCGCCGCGTCGGAGGAGAATCACAATTTGTATCGACCGCACGGATTATTGGCAGCCGAGCTTTGGGATCGCTTGATCGCGGCGCAATTCTCAATAGAACATTACAAAGAGTCGTGGCAGCTAGATTTGAAGAGAGCGAACATCAACCGCGCAAATTTGCCCCGCAGACAACGTAGCGCAGGCGGTCGAAGGTTGTGTACTACAAGTCGGGGCGAGCGGACACCATTAGAACTGTTTTTCCAGGATGCGGCTTCACTGCCAATCGAGAGATTACTTAATTTATCTCGTACGTGCGAGGTGGCGACGTAGTTATGGTGCGTTCTTAGGCATATCAGGCGCATCGGCATTCGATGTCATGTTGCGAATCATTAACGTACGTTCTCCTAGCAATCCGGCGCCCTTGTGCTGCGCGTGGCACAATTCTGTCGCCTCGTCGGTTGTACCGCGAAATGTTATTTCTTGTATTTTTTTAGTGACCCCCTGCTCTGTGACGTCGAAGACAGGATAGTCATTGCGGCGATTCAAGGCATCTGGCACTTTCGTTTCTTGGTCGACCGGTTGGTGTGTAATAACCCTGTAGATTGGCGGCGTTCCGGAGCTTTTCGCTTGTTCAACGAAGTAGATTCTCGGCTGCAGATGGGCACGCTGATTGAAATTAGCAAACCGTATTGCATCATCGTCGTACACGCGGACTCTTTCGCGTAACCGTTCACACCGCGGGGAGCAGGGAGGGAGCGCGTTTAGCGGCGTAGTCGGCTTGGATGGCGGCGACCAGGTAATGGAACACGCGTCGCGATTGTTGGCGACAGGTTTCGATGACCGTGAGGATCGTCTCGACAAAGCGGCTGCCGCGTGCGCTCTGCGTGCCGAAGGATAGTTTCCGCCAGATCACCGCTGGCCGCAAGGCGCGCTCGCTGGCGTTATTGGTCGGTTCGACCCCCTCCACTTCCAGGAACGTCCAGAGCCAGGCCCGATGACTCCACAACTCATCGCACATGCCGGTCAACCGCGGGTTCCCGCTAAACGTTCCGCGCAGCAGCAAGGCGTCCACTTTTTTGCGGACCGGTCGCATCCCGCGGAGCCAGCCGACGCGTGTCAGCGTGCCGTCGCGAGCACGGGCCCAGAGGCGAAACAATTGGCGTGTTTCCCGCATCAAGTCCTGGCCCAGCCGCTTGGCTTGGCAGTCTCCCGTATCGATCAGGGATTGAAAATCGCGTTTCAGATGAGCCCAACACCATTGCAGCTTGGCCAGCGACCAGTACATTTTGGCTCGATCGCAGTTCACGACGCCGGTGAACGAGTCGCCCAAATGATCGACCACCGCCGTGGCGGCACGCGAGTCGCGCACGGCAAACACGGTGAACTGACGGCCGACAAACGTCCACAGCCAACTCTTGTGGGTCGCTTCCTTGCTCGGGGTTTCGTCGATGCCCAGGATCGGCTCGGCGGGGAGCCGGCCGGCGAGTTCGTCATACAGGGGTCGCAGCGCTCCGGTCGCTTGGTTTTGCAGCTTCACCACCCAGCCGGTGGAACAAGGCTGGCCGAGCACTTGTTCCAAGAACAGCGCCACGCGCGATTTCGATTGCCGAAAGCAGCCCATCAAGAGCGCCGCCAAGGCCACCAGTCGCGGACCGGCCTGACCCGACGGCACGCCCAGTGGGCAATTCGGCACAGGTCGTTGCGCCGCAGCGGCGACAGCACAGCCGATGCCGCTGGTACTCACTGACCAGCGGCTTGATCTCCGACAATTCCCAAACTTGATGCCGCAACGGCGCGGGATCACGGCCCCGCAAACTCCGGCCGCACTTGCGACAAACAGGCGGCGTGAGCGTTACCACCTCCTGGCACTGATCGCTGGGGATCAAGGCCCGCTCGTGCTTGGGATGCCCCGGCTGACCGCCCGGCCGCTTTTTCGACTTGAGCTTGGCCGAAGCGGGTTTGGCGTGGGGATGCTGGGAACTGGGAGGCAGCGACGAATTCTGCGGGGTCTTGTTCATTCGGCCCCGCCACTCATCGAGTTGCCTTTCCAACTCCGCGATCCGTGCCTCATAGTGGTCAATGATCGCCTGCACCAGCGCCCGGAAGTCGGGCGGCAAGGCGGCGAGCTGTTCCGGCGTGATCGGCGGCTTTGGCGAGGGCATGCCTGTGATGTCGCCAAAATCCCAATTCTCCGCCAGATCAATTTCCCGCTTTTTTCACTTCGGGCTGTGAACGATTGCCTTTCGCCTGGCTTGAGAGCGGTGCCTGAAATCACCCGTTTTACTTCGACCATGGAGGGCCAACTGTATGGGTACCTGCTGCCGTTGGCATCCTTGTCGTCGTCCCAGCCCAGCGACAGTTCTTTGCCGATGAAAACACACGATGATGAAAGCGTGGCATAATCAAGTCTTGCCTGACACAAAGCGATTTCCGCTCGTTCTTCTGAAAGCGGAAAATGGTAAAGGGCAGAATATTCAGTTTGCTCTTTGTGAAGCGACGGTGCCACATGGCCGGAACCGACTCCACACTTCCACGATATGGCCGTACGGGACAAACGTGGTATCGAGTAGCAAATGCCAATATGGCTGCTCCGTCTCCTGCTGAAACTCGACGACCCAGAAATAGGCGTGTGTACTTAGAAACTTCTGACGATCCAGCTCGCGCACGAATCGAGAGTGTAGACCATTTTGCATGACGTACAGCCAAGCTGCTTCCGGCCCGGGAAACAGGCTGCCATCAACGGTCAAGGTTATTCCAAAGACACCGACAAACGATGCTACCCGAGAGATCAGACGCTGCCGCAGCTGCACTCCTTGCCGGGGACCACACCACTCACAGAACCATTTTCGACAGCGACAAGGGCGAACACGATAGGCTTGACCAACCACCTCCCCCAGATCCTCCGGCCTCCGTACACACTCACTTTCGACAGGGAACTCATCACTTTCAGCTTTGTCAAAACAATGACTATTAGATTGAAATAAGAGGCCGGCGCCGCAGGCAGAGCCAGCTTGCGATCATCGATCTGGTCACTGCGCGTGCCAACTGGAAAGAGAGTTTCCTTGTTCGTCAGCGGTGGACGCTTCGCCCTTTTCCGCCGCTCCGCGACCGCTTTCGTGACGAGAATATCCCCGACCTTGCGGGGATGCGCTTCCGGCTGTTTCTTCTGCTTTGGCATGCAGCAGAAGATCGGACTTCAGCCGTCCCAATACCCGCCCATCAAGCAGCGCGACTTACGTCCGTTTCCTGCGGCCAGACGACCGTGCCTTATGAGGTTAGAGCGCCGTTTTAGGTACGAGGGCAGCACCGCGCATCGAATTTGACTTAAAGCAGATTCCGACGTTTACGAGTGCGGTAAACTGTCAGCGCCCGGTAGATCGCCCCCGTTGGGACTTTGAGATATTGTGGCGCTTGCGGACTCAGACCTAGCGGCCCGGCTGCTATCGAGATTGCCCCGGGGGCCAGCACGACGTTCGGCGAATTAGCCAAGCCTATTCTGGGAGTGCCACGCGGAGATTTCCGCTTGCTTGTTCCCCCACGGTGGGGCGGTATATTGGTTGTGGGGCAAGCGATTAGCAGTTAGCAAGTTAGCAATTAGCTTTTATCCGATCCTTGGGTTCGATGACTATGCCTTGGGCGAGTGACGGAGCCTGGGCTTAGCGGCTGCACTTCGCCAAACCAATTCACGACGATGGCTTTTCGTTTCATTTCATCGGCCATGATTCCTGCTCTGCTGGTCGCGAACTTGCGCCCGGACCGCTTTCGCCCAATCGCAAAAGCAATCGCCAGCAGCGCAACCCGCTGTTCAGCCAGTCCAATCGCCTGCCGCTGAGAAACCCAAATACACGCCCGAGCAACAAGCGCGCTTAGATGATGCAAAAAACTTGAAGGACCGAGCACTGGCGCTTTACGGGCAATGTAAGTATGCCGAATCGGCAAGACTATTTGAGCAGGTACTGGCAATAGTTAAAGATGTGCTGGGAGAAAAACATCCTGACTACGCCACAAGTCTCAACAATTTGGCTCTGACGTACGACAGCATGGGGGATTACGCCAAGGCCGAGCCCCTCTACCGACAGGCGCTGGCGATCAGCAAAGTCGTGTTGGGGGAAAAGCATCCTAGTTACGCCACAAGCCTCAATAATTTGGCTCTGCTTTATGACAGCATGGGAGATTACGCCAAGGCGGAGCCCCTCTATCGGCAGGCGCTGGCGATCCGCAAGGAAGTGTTGGGTGGAAAGCATCCCGACTACGCCGAAAGCCTCAATAATTTGGCTCTGCTTTATGACAGCATGGGAGATTACGCCAAGGCGGAGCCCCTCTATCGGCAGGCGCTGGCGATCCGCAAGGAAGTGTTGGGTGGAAAGCATCCCGACTACGCCGAAAGCCTCAACAATTTGGCCCTGCTGTATGACCACATGGGAGATTACGCCAAGGCGGAGCCCCTCTATCGGCAGGCGCTAGCGATCCGTAAGGAAGTGCTGGGGGAGAAGCATCCCGACTATGCCACGAGCCTCAACAATTTGGCCGAGTTGTACTACTACAGCAAGGGAGATTACGCCAAGGCGGAGCCGCTCTTCCAACAAGCGCTGGCGATCCGCAAAGAAGTGCTGGGGGAAAAACATCCTGACTACTCACAAAGCCTCAACAATTTGGCCCTGCTGTACGACCACGTGGGGGATTTTGCCAAGGCGGAGCCGCTCTATCAGCAGGCGCTTGCGATCCGCAAGGAAGTGCTAGGGGAAAAGCATCCCAGCTATGCCACGAGCCTCAACAATTTGGCCGGGCTGTACCAAAAAATGGGAGATTTTGCCAAGGCGGAGCCCCTCTACCAGCAGGGGTTGGTAATCAATAGAGTTGCTCTGGGAGAAAAGAGCCCTGACTATGCTACAGATCTCAACAACCTGGCCACGCTGTACGAGAGCATGGGGGACTACGCCAAAGCCGAGCCGCTCTTGAAACAGGCCAGTAAGATCGACAAGGAAGTGCTGGGCGAGAAACACCCAGCCTATGCGGCCGTCCTCAACAATCTGGCTTTGGTGTACCAAGCGACGAGAGACTATGCCAAAGCGGAGCCGCTCTTTCAGCAAGCGCTGGCGATCCGCAAAGAGGTGCTAGGAGAAGTGCATCCCGATTACGTCGCGAGTCTCAATAATCTGGCTGTGCTATATGACGACATGGGGGATCACGCTAAGGCAGAGCCGCTCCATCGTCAGGTGTCGGCGATCCGCAAGGAAGTGCTGGGGGAAAAGTATCCCTGACTACGCCGCGAGCCTCAACGACCTGCCTTATTGAACGACACCATCGATATGATTCGCACGCTGAGAAGGTTGTTGATCAAGGCCGCGGCATTGAACTCGACACGGCTGTAACTGATGCCAATGGCCGACTTTCGCCCAGGTACTGGGCGGCGTTCGAGTTGAGCGGCGATTGGCGGTAATGAGCGGCAGGCAGTAGGCGGTAGGCAGCAGGCGGCAGGCGGGAATGCAACGACCCGACCGAGATAGTCGGGCTATATCACCGTCGGTTTTCGTCTTTCCCATGTCGCGGGCGGCGCTTTACCATCGTCGGGCATGAAGGCCGACGCCGTGAATTCAGATCAAGCAGAAATTAGGGCGCACAACTCGCTGCTCTCGGGAACCGTGGTCACGAGTCTGGGCACATTGTGCAGCCGGGTGCTGGGGCTGGCGCGCGATGTGATTACGGCTTCGCTATTTGGCTTGGCGGCCGGCGGGGTGATGGATGCGATTGTGGTCGCGTTTCGCGTGCCGAATTTGTTTCGGGCGCTGTTTGGCGAAGGGGCGCTGACGGCCAGTTACTTGCCGGTTTTTGCGCGGCTGCTTAAGGACGATCGACGCGGCGCGTCGCAGCTATTCACCGCGACGATGCGCTGGCTGGCGATGGTGCTCGCGGGCATGGTGATCGTCGGCGAAATTGGCATCGGCCTGTGGGCCTGGGTGGCGCGGGACGATCGCAGCGTGGTTTTGCTCGCCGGGCTGACGGCGGCAATGCTGCCTTACTTGATCTTGGTGTGTCTGGCGGCGATCACTTCGGCATCGCTCCAGGCACTTGCGGATTTCGCTGTGCCGGCATTTGCGCCGGCGGTGCTTAATATTTGCTGGATTGTGGGGGCGGCGTTGATCGCGCCGCGAGTGACCAGTGACGCAGCCGCGCAGGCGTACATAATTGCCGGATGCATTATCGTGGGGGGATTTTTGCAGTGGATGGTGCAATGGCCTGCAATTCGCCGCGAAGGGTATCGCTATGACCCCGGCTGGCGCGCGTGCGCGGCGAGTTGCGGCAGATTGTGTGGTCCACTATCCCTACGGCGCTCAGCTTGACAGTGGTTCAACTCAACACGCTGATGGATAGCCTCGTGGCCTGGACCTTGTCGGCGCCGGCGCGGCGAGGTGGGGAAGCAAACGATCGCGTGGCTGGTGGGCGTGGCCTACCCAATGAAGGCTGGGGCGGCGGCGGCGCTTTATTTTGGCGAGCGGCTGTATCAGTTTCCGCTGGGGCTGTTGGGAGTGGCGGTGGCGACCGTGGTGTTTCCGCTGTTGAGCCATCATGCGGCGCGGGGAGACAAGCCCGCGGTGGCGGCCGATTTATCGCGCGGGCTGCGCATGATTTTATTAACTGCCGTGCCGTGCTCGGTGGGGCTAGTGATTTTGTCCGAGCCGATTGCGCGGTTGTTCTTTGAGCACGGCGCGTTCACGGCCGAGGATTCTACGCGGACGGCGCGAATGATTGCCGTATTCGGCGCCGGCGTATGGGCGTACTGCGCTTTGCCGGTGATTGTGCGCGGGTTTTATGCGCTCTCGGATCGGGTGACGCCGCTACGGATTTCGCTGGCGGCGGTGGCGCTCAACCTCGCGCTCGATTTGACGCTGATTTGGCCGCTGGCCGAGGCAGGTTTGGCGGCCGCCACGGCGACATCGGCGACCGTTCAAGTGGCGGCGCTGGCGGCGCTATTCTCGCGCGGGCACGTAGCTTTGCATTGGCGGTCGCTGGGCAAAGCTGCCATTTGCGCGGCGGCGGCCACGGCGATTATGGCGGTCGTCGGCGTGTGGATATTAAACGCGATTGCGTTTGAGCCTGGGGTGCGAAATGCTTTGGTGCGCGTGGCGGCGCCAATGTCGGCATGCATGGCGGTTTACGCGATTCTCGCACTGGTTTTTTGCAAGATTTCCGACTAAATTGATAGTTTCGTAAGCGATTTGGCCGACTGAAGTGCTTTGCGAATTGACTGCGGATTTTGCAGATTGGCGCGGATCAGGCTGGCAGCAGAGCGAATCCGCCCGATTCACTCTATCCGTGAAATCCGCGGTTTCGCGGCCTGCGGTCGCATTTTACGGCTGAACTATTACGAGGTGGCCATTCGAAATTGGTTTACGAATCAGTACGTTGCGACTGCGGCCTATTGCATCGCCCTCGAAATCAATCCAACCAATCAACAACTTACACAGCATTCATCCACCATGCCGACGATCACCTTCGTCAACGAGAAGAAAGAGATTCAAGTGCCTGAGGGGGCCAATTTGCGCAGCGAGGCGCTCAAGGCCGGAGTGAATTTGTATTACGGGCTGAACGGCTTCGGGGCGGGGCTCAACAAGCTGTTCAATTGCCATGGGTTTGGGGCCTGCGGCACGTGCCGGGTGCTCGTTACCAAGGGGATGGAAAACACCAACCCGATGACGTTGATGGAGAAGGTGAAGTTCAAAACGCCGCTGCCGACCCCGATTCCTGATCCGCTGCCGTGCCTGGCGTATATTGGCCATGAAGATTCGATGCGGCTGGCCTGCTGCGTGAAGGTGAAGGGAGATATCACGGTGCTCACGAACCCGCAGGTTGATTTATTCGGCGAGAATTTTTTTAGTTGATCTGAACTTTTTTTGACTCTTCGACCCCCTCAGGTTTTAGGTCGTTTGTCCGCTCTTTCCCGTGAAACAAATTGTCGCCATTGTTAAGCCGTACTTGGCGGAGAAGGTTTTGGAAAGCCTGAAGCGTGCCCCATTGGAAGCCGTCAGCGTGCGCGAAGTGAAAGGTTATGGGCGGCAGAAAAGCTATCTCGATCAATACGGCGATAGCGAATATTCGCTAGCCTTCTTGCCCAAAGTGGAAATCAATCTGTGGGTCGACGACGCGCGGGCAGAAGAAATTCTTCGCAAGATTGTGGCGGTTGCCCGCACGGGAAGGATGGGGGACGGGAAGATTTTCGTGCTCCCCACGACGCCGGTGGAGACGATTGAGTTTTGAGACAATCTAGGCAGATTTCAGAAGATGTAGCAGTGGCTAACAAGATTCTTTCTCTACTTTTGCCAGTGAAACACACCCTTACTTTCCGTCCTTGTTTTGTGTCGCGTGAAACTGCTATTGGCCTTGCCCTGTGGCTGCCTTTTGAAGGTCACTAGCAATCGCTTGTCCATAAATCTGGATTTTCGTTGCATTATTTGTGATCCACTCGCGATCGGCATCGCTTAGCTTGTCAAGTTCGACCTTAATGAGTTGATTGTCGCTCATGCGAATTAGGTCCACTTTTTGATTTGAATTATCGACTTTGACAATCGTGGCGTCGACGCTGTACGTGCCAGATGCGCTGGTGAATGTATGGCGAAGGTTCTTTTTCGCCGATGTGCGGGCTTGAGCAATTACCTCCTGTTTTTTTGCCTCATCTTGTTCTTTTTGCGCCCGCTCGTTGCGTGTTTGTGCAACCTGTTGCTCACGTCCGAGGTTCTGCAGCGCCTTTTGCCCCTCTGTAGTTGCGTTTAGATTTTGTTGCGCCTCGTTTATTCGGTATTCGCACTGTTTGATGGCTACCTGGCATTCGTCCACGGCCCGACTGCTCGCGGTCGATTGCTTTTCTGCTATCGGCAATGAATTGTCAAGATTTTGTAGGGGCTTCGCCTTCAGGTGGCTGAGAGCCGCCCTGTCTTTTTCGGCTTGTTTTTCTAACTCTGGCAACTTGCCTTGTAATTCGGCGAGCTCGGTTTGCGCATCGGTAAGACTTGTTATCCATTTACCGATTCTTTGCTTGTCCGCCTGCGCAGCGTATGCCGGATCCCGAAACCTTTTGATTCGATCCGTTACGAAAGGCTCTAGAAGCGGATCGTCGCGGTACTTCTGTAGCTGCCTGTCCGTCACTTCCTGCATGTCGTCCATGAGGCGATTGGCTATTGAAAGATCTTGAAACAATTGGTGATGGTTTATCGAATACTCAACAATCTCCTCGGGAGTGAGCTTAAATACCTCCACCGATTTCCCAAGGCCGTTGCTTTTTCTTGCGGCGGTTAGCAATTCATCGTGAAGTACCGCCCTTCCAGCTCCGTTCCAGGCCCAATCAAGGTCTCTCTTGTCTAGGTCCGGGCCTACATTGTTGAGGTTTACGACAAGTCCATCCTTAATCTTTTCTCGAATCGAATCAATCCGCTTTTGTTCGGAATCAGTGAGCGCTTCGTATGCAGCTTTTACCTTTACATTTTTTTGCGATTCATTGATCGCTTCTTGTGCGCGGAGATTAGCCGCACAAATAACAAAAGCGAATGCAAGGTGCCCAATGGTCTTCATTGCCCGCCCCCGCCGGCACCTTCCGCCGCGAAAATGCGGTTGAAGCGAGCACGGTTGTCCTTGGTCAGCCTTTCACAATCGATCAGCAGTTTTTCGCGGTCGGGGTAGCCCAACAGCCGCGCGAGTTTGACTTGCTCTTCGGTATCTTCGGGTAAATCGTGGCGGGCGGTCGTGTTCATTAGCCGCAAGCGGCTGACAACGGCCAAGAGCACGCGGTAGCTGGTGCTAAAAAAATCGTAATCGTCGCGCGAGATCGCGCCGAGTTTTTCGAGCGCCTCCAGCGCCTCCAGCGTGCCCGGTTGGCGCACTTCGGGATGCTCGCGGCCGTGCTTCAGTTGCAGCATTTGGGCGATGAATTCGACATCGACCAGGCCGCCGGGGCCGCGCTTGAGATTATTGCGCCGGGCGGTGACTTCCATGCGCTCGCGCATGTGGCGGATTTCGTCGGCGAAATGGCGCTCCCACGCCGGGCCGTAAGCGCAATCATTTACTGCGGACATGACGGCTTCCGAGGCTGCAGGCGAACTATAGACCACGCGCGCCTTGCACAGCGCCTGGCGCTCCCAAAGTTGCCCTTGGCCTTCCTGGAAGTAGCGGCGGAATTCGGCCAACGAAGTCGCCAGCGCCCCAGCGCCCAGTGGGCGCAGCGCGGGTCGATTTCATACAAGCGGCCGTGCGGTCCAAGCTGGCTGCCGGTTTTGATGATCCGCTGCCCCAGTTCGCTAAAGAAATGTTGATTGGTGCTGGTTTCGCCGCTGCGACGCGAGCGGCGAGCGTGAAAGGTCGCGCCGTCGGCCTCGTAGAGAAAGACCATATCGAGGTCGCTGTGGTAGTTGATTTCGCGGCCGCCGAATTTGCCCATGGCCAGTACGATGAAATCGGAGCGCATGCCGGCGCGCTCGCCGTCGGGAATCATCGGTTCCCCCATGCGCGCGGCGAGCTTGGCATATTCGCTGCGGGCGATCAGCCGCAGGCAGACTTCGGCTATGTCGGCCAGCGCCGCGCAGGTGGCGACAATATCTTCCTTGCCCAGAATATCGCGCACGCCCACGCGCAACACTTGGGCGTTTTTGAAGCTGTGCAAAATGGGGTCGAGATCTTCAGCGCCGTGGGCCAGTTCTTGCAAGTTGGCTTCGAGCGAATCGCGCGTGGGGAGCTTGTCGAGCACGAGGCTATCCATCAGCTCGTCGATCATGCCGGGATTGCTGATGAGAATGCTCGACAGGTAGGGGCTTGAAGCGCACAACTCGACATACATGTGCAGCGACGGCGGATTGAAGCTGAACAATTCCCACAACACGCCTTTGCCGCCGAGCGAATCGCTCACTTTGCTTAAGTTGACCAGTGTCTGATCGGGGTCGGGCATTTCGGCAATGACCGGCAACAACCGCGGAGCGATGCTGGCGAGAAAATGGCGGCAGCGGCGCGTAGAGAGAAAACGAATGCGCTCTTCGGAAAGGGTCATCAGGTTTTTGTAGGCCCCTTCGACATCGCGAAACGGATAGCGGCCGACGACGGCTTCGACTTGTTCCCGCTCGGGGTCGGGGTCGAGCACCAGGTCGATTTCCGGTTCGGGATGGTCTTCTTCGCCGAACGCGTCGTGCAGCAAGTGGTCGAGAATTTTGCGATTCAGTTCGGTTTTTTGTTTATAGTCGGCGGCGAAGGCCTCTTGGGCAGTGCGCCCTTGGGCATCGGCGTAGCCCATGCGAATGGCCAACCGGCGAAATTCCTGGCTGGCAGTGGGCATCAGGTGCGTTTGCAGATCGAACATGATTTGCAGGCGATGCTCGATTTTGCGGAGGAAGGCATAGTTTTCTTCCAGGATCGAGCGCTCTTGCCGCGTGAGGCAGCCGCCGTTTTCGAGCTTGGCAATGGCCTCGAGTGTGTTGGCGGTGCGCAGCTCGGGCAGATCGGCCCCGTTTAGGAGTTGCAAGAACTGGATGGTGAATTCGATATCGCGAATGCCGCCGTGGCCGGTTTTGACGTTTCGCAGATCGACCCCTTCGTTTTTCACGCGCTGTTCGATGCGGCGCTTGAGGGCCTTGATGCCGGTGATATCGGCTCGGGCGAGATAGCGGCGGTAGATCCAAGGTTCGAGCTGGTGGAGGAATTCGCGGCCGAGGGCGAGATCGCCAGCCGCTGGGCGGGCTTTGACGAAAGCCTGCCGCTCCCAGGTGCGCCCCAATACATCGTAATAGTGCAAGGCGCTTTCCAGGCTGGGAACCATGGGGCCGTGCTGCCCCTCGGGGCGCAACCGCAGATCGACACGGTAGGCGACGCCCATATCGGTCGGCTCGGTGAGCAGCTTGATGGCATCGCGCGCCAAGCGATCGAAGAATTCGACATTTGCCAGCGGTCGCTGGCCGTCGGTTTCACCGTCGGCATCGTAAAGAAAGATCAGGTCGATATCGCTGGAATAGTTCAATTCGCAGCCGCCGAGTTTGCCCATGCCCAGGACGACGAATCGGGCGGGCTGGCCATCGGCGCGGCGCGGGCCACCCCGTTTTTGTTCAAGTGCATTCCGTGCGAACCGCAGCGCGGCTTCCAAAATGGCGTCGGCCAAGTTCGAAATTTGCCCGGCGACGATTTCCAAGCGCTGGCTGCGAATGATATCGCCATACGCAATGCGCAGCGTTTCGCGGCGCTTGAAGCGGCGCAGCGCGGTCATGACCGAGTGTTCGTCGTTCAAGGCCGCTACTTCGGCGCAAATTTCATCGATGAGCACTTGCCGCGAGACGGGCTGCCCCTCGGTAATGCGCAAGAGGTCATAGGCTTCTGAATCGGTTACGAGCAGATCGCTCAGATATTGGCTGGACGAGAAAATTTGCAGCAAAATGGGGAGCGCTTCGCGATCGCGCTCGAACAGCGACGCCAGCGAGAGCGGATTGCGCGTGCCTGCCGCGAAACGGTCGAGGTTGTTGAGCGCCATGTCGGGGTCGCTCACACGCGGCAAATGTTCGGCCAACTGCCCGCAAATGTTTGCGAGCAAATCGAGCGTGATGCCCGCTAGCGCCATGCGCACGAGGCTGGCGTGCGCGCGCTCCAGATCGTCCAAACCCCAACTCCCCAGCCACTTGCCGGCTTCGTGCGGATGATCGAGCCAGTGGCGAAGTTGTTCGATGTCCATCGGGCAGAGTATCTGGGTGTCTCGGTGTCTACGTGCCTATTTGTGCAGCCATTTGGGCTGCAAGCCATGCGTGGTGGGCGGGGCGCTGGTTTATAGTGTGTCTTGAATGATTGAGCGAGTGAAGGGGCAGGGTTGAGAATTCGCTGTACTCTATGCCAAGTTTCGCGCTATAATCACAGACATGGATGCTCCACACACCACGATTGGGCTGCCCAGAAGAATTGCCTTCGGCATTGGTTTTATCTTCGTATATCTGGCCGCGCTTATCGCCGCCCCGATTGCAATAGTTGTTTTGCTGGTCGCGGGCATGAGTCGCTGGCTGAAGCCAGACGAGAGCGAAAAAGAAGTCTCGATGGCCGGATTGATTTGGGTGTTCGTGGTGTTTTCGGCCGGAATGGTTTTGAATGTGATTTTTCTGCCGATTTGGTTGTGTTGGCACTGGATCGCGGGCGGGGACGCATCGAGGCAGTCGCAATAGTCGCAATCGAAGACCTTGCTTGGCGAGAGATCCAATCGCGGGCTATAATTGCGCCATGAGCACTCATCTATAATTAGGTGTTCTGCCAACTGAGAAAGAACGATGCCATGACCGATTTCAATTCCGTATTGTCCGCTGCCCAGCAGTTGCCGCAGCAAGATCGGCTGCGCCTCATCGATGCTCTCTGGGACACCGTGCCTCCGGAATCGGAATCGCCGTTTTCCGCAGAGTGGGCCGCCGAAATCGATCGCCGGATCGCCGAATTAGATTCAGGAAAGGCCGTCACAGTCCCATGGACAACCATTCGCGACGAAGCATTGGCACGGATTGGACCGACGAAGTACCAATTACGTCAGGCTATATACCTGCGGGCCGACTTCGTGCGTGACGACTGAGCCGAATAGCGTCATCGGCGTGCAGTCGTAGATATTGACGGGCATAATCTGCCCGATTTGGCGGCGATTGCCTTCGAAGACCACAATGCGGTCGCACGGGGTGCGGCCGACGAGTTGGGAAATTGAGGATTCTGCGTGTGCGGGGTCGGGAGACCCGCGCACAACAGTGAATTCTAGTGCGGGGTCGGGAGACCCGCGCACAACAGCGGCGCCCTCACCAATACCTTCTCCCAAGGGGAGAGGGGGATTCGAATTCGGTTCGTCCGTTCGCTCCAACTTCTGCGCGTGTTTGCTCGGACCTTCCACCAGCACTTCGACCGTGCGGCCGATGAATTCGTGGTTGTCTTCCTCGCTAATTTTGTTCTGCACCGCCAGCAGTTCATTATTGCGGCGGCGCTTGATGTCTTCGGGCACGTCGTCGGGCCACATGTCGGGGGCCTTGGTGCCGGGGCGCTCGCTGTATTTGAAAATGAAGCTGTTCTTGAACCGCGATTCGCGCACTAGCTCGACCGTTTGCTGGAAATCGTCTTCCGTTTCGCCGCAAAAGCCGACAATGAAATCGCTGGTTACGGCGGCCCCTGGCACGGTGGCGCGAATGCGGGCCATCATGTCGCGATATTCCTCCACCGTGTAGCCGCGCTTCATGCGCTTGAGCACTGCGTTAGAGCCGCTTTGGGCAGGCACGTGCAGGTAAGGCGAGCACTTGGGCAACTCGCGCACGGCCGCAAGCAAATCGTCAGTCATATCTTTGGGAAAATTCGTGACGAACTTGAGCCGCGCCAGTCCTGCGATATCGTGCAGCCGGTAGAGCAAATCGGCTAGCCGCGTGGTGCGGTCCCCCTCGGTGTGTCGATAACTGTTGACCGTTTGACCCAACAGCGTAACTTCGCGACAGCCTTCATCGGCCAGTTTTTTGGCTTCCGCCACAATATGATCGGGATGCCGGCCTTGCTCCGGCCCGCGCACTTTCGGGACGATGCAATAGGTGCAAAATTTATCGCAGCCGAACTGAATGCGCACGAAAGCCTGATACGGCGAGGGACGCATTCGTGGATCGCGATCGGGATCGTAGCTTTCGAAGCTGCGTTCGATTTCATCGCGGCTGCCAGCTTTGCGGTCGAGGCTCACCTCCAGGCGGCGGCCGCTGCCGGCGGCAATTTCTTCCAAGAGCCGCGGCACCTGGTGCAATTGGCCGGGCCCGACGATGAGATCGACATTGGGCGCCCGGTCGAAAATAAGCTGTTGATCTTTCTGCGCCATGCAGCCCAGCACGCCGATAATCTTTTGCGGATGGCGCTCTTTGATGTGCTTGAGCCGCCCCAGGGCGCTATAGATTTTGTCTTCGGCATGCTGCCGCACGCTGCAAGTGTTGAACAAAATGGTGTCGGCCTTCACCGGCGCATCAACCAGTTCGTACCCCTGCTTGCGCAGCGCCGCGACCACGAGCTCGCTATCGAGCACGTTCATTTGGCAGCCGACAGTTTCGATGTAGAGAAGTTTGGGCACTGCGGAGGGTTCACGAACGAGTGGTTAATGGCTAGTGGCTAGAAGGGTCAATTCTAATGGCGAACATATGCACAGCAAAATAGGGAAACGCTCGGGAGTGGCACTTTCTAAATCTGTGTATTCTGGCGCTGGAACGCGATCGGAAAATAATTCTTTGCTAACCAAATCGCCGGAAGGATGGAAAAAAGGATAATCGGATACCAAAGGCTGACTGTCAGGGTCCAAAGCACTTCGCCCGGAAACACGATCCTAAATTTAAAGTAACGAAAGTAAATTCCCAAAGCATCGAAGCGACGCTCCGTTTCATAGGGGCTGGGATCGCCAGGAGATGTAAATGATATTATTGAACCGTTGTAAGGACCTGTTTCTTCGCTGAAGCACGACAAGGATGTATTTAGGTCCTCATGTAATAGACCAACGTAGAATTTGTCGCTAAGTCTAATAGAGTGTTTGTACGCGTTAAAATACCATCCAGCCGCAAATAGCGCGAGAGAGCATGCAAGAAGCGCGGCCGAAATTAGCGTCGTGATTTTGAACGCAGTCTTCATGCCTCGATCATACCGCATCGTTAGACAGCAGGCTTAATTGCCCATAGCATTATGAAATCATCCTAATTGTTCGGCAACTTTTAGCGCATAGCCGCGCGTGAATTCACCAGCAGTCATCGTGCGTTTTCCGGCGGGTTGCAGGGCGAGAATTTCGAGCACGCCTTGGCCGCAGGCGATGGAAAGACAATCGGCGTCGGATGTGACAACTGTTCCTGGCGCGGCTTGCGGCATATTCGGCAGCAAGTCCACACCATCCGCCACGCGCACTTTTTCCAAAATCAGCCGCAGCGGTTCATCGCCGGGACGATTCCAGAACGTATACGTTCTGGGCCACGGTTCCAAAGCGCGAACCTGGTTAAAAATATCGCGCACGAGCGCGACCAATCGATTCGTCCGTCTTCTTTTTTCAACCGCGGTGCCTTGGTGGCGAGTGCTGGATCCTGCACGACTCCGGGAGCTTGCCCGCCGCGCCAGAATCTCAATCGCCTCTTGGACCGCGCCTACGCCAATTGCCGCCAATCGCGCTTCAAGCTCTGGCGCGGTTTCCTCGCTGCCGATGGCCACTTTGCGCTGCACGAGGCATGGCCCGGCGTCGAGCCGCGGCGTCATGTGGATGACCGTCACGCCGGTTTCGGTTTCGCCGTGATAGATGGCCCAGTTGATCGGCGCTGCCCCGCGATATTTCGGCAAGAGCGAGGCGTGCAAATTAATGCCCCCCAATCGCGCGAGTTGCAACGTTTCGGGCGAAAGAATCTGGCCGTAATCGCACACCACAAATAGATCAGCAGCTTTCTGCGCGAGCCACTGATGCGCCTCGGGCGAGTTGATGCTCTCAGGGGCAAAAACTTCCAGCTCATGCTCAACGGCCACCGCCCGCATGAGATTTGCCGGCGTTTTTTCGCGGCGATGCACGGGCTTATCGGGCCGGGTGACGAGCGCGAGAATCTCATGCGACGAATTCAAAAGCGCTCGAAACGTCGGCACCGCAAACGGCCCAGTTCCCATCATCAGTAGCCGAAATGGGGAGTGGGGAATGGGGAGTGGGGAATGCAAGTCGTTCATCCTTAGAGCACCTTCGATCCTGAATTCCTTATTCCCCATTCCACATTCAACATTCCCCACTTCTTTCGTCACGTTCGCAGCTTTTCCAGTTCTTCCAGCCGGCGATTGATTTCCGCGGTGCTGGGCATTTCGCCGCGCTCTTGTTGGCTGGCGAATTGAATTTCGAATTCGCGCACCACGTCGCGAATTTCCATTTGGGCCGACGTGCCCAGCCGGTCGATGAACATCTTGCCGTTAATGTGATCGGTCTCATGCTGCAGCACGCGGGCGAGAAAACCGTCGGCTTCGAATTGCACCGGCTCGCCGGACAGATTATAGGCGTCGATCGTAATTCGCTCGGCCCGTTTCACTTGGGCGTACAGCCCGGGCATGCTCAGGCAGCCTTCTTCCGCCTCGGCCGAGCCCTTCGGCCGGCTAAGCACCGGGTTGATAAACACTTGCTCCTCGGCCTTCTCAGGGTCGGATTGCGTATTGACAATGAAAAATCGATACGGCAAATCGACCTGGTTGGCGGCCAGGCCAACTCCTTTGGCTTCGTACATCAACTCGAACATGCGGGCGATATGTTTGCGCAGCTCGGCATCGACGCGCGCCAGCGGCTTGGAAACATGCCGCAGCGTCGGATGCGGATACTGGACGATTTTCAAGTCGGACATTTCGTGATTCGGTGCTGCGAATGTGAGTGAATTAGCGGCAATATCGAATTGTACGAAGCCGGGCGCAGGGCAGAAAGGCGGCTGGCAGAGTTCGGGTACCTCGCCTTGCTCAATCAAACTGCGCGATCAGCCGTTTGAGCTGCTTGCGATAGCTGAAGTGCTCCACCTCGATCGCATGCCTCTGAGTTTGCAAATAGCGAATGCCGCCTCTTGGGCGCATGGCGCCGTGCGATTTCAGCCGGCGAAAGCGCTCGGCGGCCGGCGGTTTCGATTGCTGCGCCTGGATGAACCGCGCCATCAATTGCGCTTGGTAATGCGCCAAGCCCCAGAGGCCGCTATCGGGCTGGATTAAGCCGGCGACAAACAAATGATCATACCGCGGATGAAAAATGTTCAGGAACAAGTTGGGTTTGCCGTCGCTCCAAGTGAGCAGCTCGGGGGCGATGAACGGAATCGAAATGCGATAACCGGTGGCATAGACGACGAGATCGACCGCTTCACGCGTGCCATCAGCAAACCTGACTTGGTTGCCGCACAGTTCGGCCACGTCGGGCTTGGGGCAAATGCGCCCGTGGCCGACGTAGTACAGCATTTGCGAATTGACGATCGGATGCGTCTCCAGCAATTTGTGATCCGGCGCAGGAAGGCCGAAATCTTGCGGCGCTCCGATCGCCGTGCGCACCAGCCGTGCCGTCAGCCTTCGCCGCAGCCACAGCGGCACGTGCCAACGCAACAAAAATTCTCCGCAGCGGTCGGCCGGTTTCCCCTTGATGAATTTCGGAATGAAATAATAGCCGCGTCGCATGCTGTGAAATGCGCGGGCGGCAACTTGGGCTGCTTCCACTGCAATATCACATCCCGAATTGCCTGCGCCGACGACCAGCACGCGTTTGCCTACGAGCACGTCGGGGGTTTTGTACTGGGCCGAGTGCATCGTTTGGCCGTCGAAATGACCAGGGTAACTCGGCCAAATCGGGTCCCAATGGTGACCGTTGGCGATGACCACTCCGCGAAAGGTTTTTGAAGTGCCATCTTGAAAGCTCACGCGCCAGCCGCTGGCATCGGAATCGAACGGTTCGACTTTGGCAATTTCCGTATTGAACGTAATGTGCCGCGCAAGATCGAACTTTTCGGCATACAACTGCAGATATTCCAGCGCCTGCTCGTGGCTGGGATACTCGGGCCAATCTTCGGGCATGGGGAAATCGGGATATTCGGTGAGCGTCTTGGAACTGATGAGATGGGCTGAGCGATAGACGGAGCTCGCGCGAGTGCCGTAGTTCCAATTCCCGCCGACTTCGCTCTCGCGCTCGAAACATTCGGCGGAAATCCCATGTTCGAGCAAGTTTTTGAGCACCGTCAGGCCGCAAGCACCGGCGCCAATGACGCAGTACGCATCGGATGAAGTGGCAGGCACAGCGGGCATTTGGGCGAACGGCGGGCGGGAGGACGCGCAGGGATGAAAATGGGCACAAGGGCCCCGCAATTATCGTTGGCTGTGTTGCGGAGAATTGCAACGGGGCAGAAGCGCAGCCAATCGGCTTCTCTTCTAACGAGATAAAGCGCCGACCAGCGCGGCTGCTCGGCATTATCTAAACACTGAGATTAGCCAGCGTGCTTTCGGCCGCTGCGGCGTTTTTGATGCCGGGCAGCAGGCTTTTCCGACGGCGCATGAGAAGAATGCGCGGCATCCACGCGCAGAATTTGGTTTTGTGCGGTCGCTGGTTCCTGAGCCATAGCGGTTGGCTGCGGCACTTGCGCCGCGGGCGTAGCACTTTTCGCCACCATCGCGGCCGTGCGGCAAGCTCGCATTGCCGTGCGATAGTGCCGATAATTTCGCCGATCGACAAGTGCGACAAGGCGGCCCAAAAGTTGCGCTGCGCACTTCGATATCAGACCGTGGCCGATTAATTCCCCCGCGACTGTGCCGATATGAGCCGCAATACTCGACGTCCGCCCCAGTTCACCGGCATGGCGCCAAAATAGCCGCTCGGTGGTTAGGCCATACACAAATCCGAAATCGGGGTTTGAATCGCTGATTTCGCTCGCCGGCGCGAACAGGCGGCAGTTTGGCTCGCTTGCGATTTGCCAGCCAGCGTGCCGCAGCGATAGCGCAATATCAATATCGGCTAAATGATCGCCGATGGCCGTTGGCACTCCGCCCAGCGCATCGAGCGCACTTTTACGATAGAACGCGGCCAAGAGCACGGGACCGATTGCTTCGGCGGTCCAAAGACTATCGCCGCTGTCTGGAGCGCGGCAAATCAAGCTTTTTCCGCCGCGATGATATCCAACGCCACAGGTGAGCAATCGCTGGCGATCGGCCGTGTCGTACACCGCCGGCGCAACAGCCGCCACGCTGGGGTTTTTCTCGAAATGCGCGAGCGCGGCTTCGATCCAACCATCGCCCGCCTGCCATCCGCTGGCCAGAAAATGAACGATCGGCGCGGTGGCTGCGGCCAACCCCACATTCAAGCACGCGACCAAACTCGAGCCCGGAGGCGCCTGCAGAAATTGCACTTCCCCTTGGAGTTGGTAGGGGTCGTTGTACGCGGCGTTCAGGACGACGATTATTTCGCAATCGTCGCTGCGCCGTTCTAACACCGAGACGAGCGTGGTTTCCAGGCTCTCGGCGCCGCTCAAAGCAGGAATAATGCAAGCCGCGCGGGGCACAGGGACCTTCCTGGCTGCGACGATTTAAACCGGCAACCGCAGGCAGAGGAGCCGCCATAGATCGCACGGACGATTCGTTATCACCCGTCGATTAGTTTCGGCCGTTAGGCGATGGCAAATTTACCCCAACCCCACAGAAAGCCTCTTCCTGCCCGCAAAGTTTACCTAGACGGAGAGGTCGCATGTTAGCTTGGCGGCGACGGGCTTATTTTAGGGAGCGAATCTGACGTGCATCGCCGCCAGTTTCATTCCGCCCAGCGCTTGGCCAGCTCCGTGATCACCTCCACGGCTTGCACCATTTCCTCTAAGCATGCCCATTCCAGCGGCGAATGCGGATTGTGTTGCCCGGTGGAAAGATTGGGCGTCGGCAGTCCAAGTTCCGTGAACCGGGAACCATCGGTGCCGCCGCGAATGACGGTCAGCTTCGGCGTGCGGCCGAGTTTTTCGTGAGCTTGTTTCGCGAAATCGACCACGCGCGGATCGCGTGCCAGGTTCTCGGCCATATTGCGATACTGCGGCGACCTGCGCACTTCAATCGCCGATCCAGGAAACTCTTTCATCGTTTCGCGCGGCCACCTGCAGCATTTCCGCCAGTTCGGCCAATTTCGGCGTGTCGAAATCGCGCAGTATAATTCGCAGCGTAACTTCCGCCACGCCCCCGCTAACGATATACGGGTGCAAAAACCCTTCGCGATCTTCAGTGGTTTCCGGCGAACGATGATCACGCGGCAGCCGGGCGATAAAATCGGCCGCCACCCGCAGCGAATTCACCATGCGTCCTTTGGCGATCGAGGGGTGAATGTTCACGCCGTGCACGCTGACGATGGCCAGGTCGGCCGAAAACGTTTCCACGTCGATTTCATTGGCCCCGCGACCATCGAGTGTGTAGCAAGCGGTGGCCCCCAGCGTTTTTAAATCGACATGATCGACGCCGTGGCCAATTTCTTCATCGCACGTGAAGAGCACCTTAATCGGCCCGTGGCGAATGTCGCGTTGCTCGCTCAAGTGTGCGGCCAATTCCATAATGACGGCAATGCCGGCTTTGTCGTCGGCCCCCAACAGTGTCGTGCCGTCGGTGGTGATTATGGTTGTGCCGACGAGCGATTTCAGTTCCGGATTATCGGCTACCCGGATGACCTTGATCGGATCGCCAGGCAGCGACAGGTCGCGCCCGTTGTAATTGCGCACCACTTGCGGCTTAACACCGGCGCCGGTCGTTTCCGGCGACGTATCGACATGGGCGTTGAAGGCAATCACAGGCGCCGTGCAGCCGGGCGTGGCGGGAATGGTGGCCAGCACAATGCCGTGCGCATTTTGCGAAGCGTCGGCCAGGCCGATGGCCCTTAATTCGTCCATCAGCAGCCGGCCGAGCGCCAATTGCCCCGGCGACGAGGGATAGCGGCCGGCATCTTCCTTGGCGGTCGTGTCGATTTGCACGTACCGCAAAAACCGCGACAGGAGACGCTCGGCGTCAATCATGGTGCGATCCTAAAAACTTGAATGTGGCCCAATTTTGCCGGTTGACACGCGGAAACAGCAACATGTACATTTGTATAGTTATACTTTAACCCCCCCGATGCTAGCCGCCGGTCCTTCAATGCTCGCGAACTTTCGCGCTCCCGACTACGCTGCCAATCTGCGCCGCCTGATGGCCCGCGAAGGGCTCACGCTGGCCCAGCTCGTCGAGCGCACCAAGCTCGACCATCGCACGCTCAAGCGCTTGCTCAAGGGCGCAAGCAGCCGCAGTCGCGCACGCTGCACCGGCTGGCGGCCAGCCTGAACGTGCCGGTGGAGGAACTATTTCAAGACGCGGCGCTGTTGCGGCATCGGCTGTTCGATCGAAAGACGAATCCGGTGGTTGATGACATCGTCGATTCGCATCCGCAGTTGTTTCATGGTTGGACCGAGGCCGAGTTCGACGAGCTCTACAGCCGGTTTGGCGCTGGCGGCGCACTTACGGCCGAAGGGGCATTGCGCGCGGTACAGGCAGCCAATCGCCGCCGGGAGTTGTTGGCAAAAGTCGCTCTCGTACTGGAAACCAACGAAGCTGAACTACTCGAATCGATGATCGAATTGTTGCACCGCCGCGCGCTGGTAAGCCCTGCGGCCCGCGAGCGGGAGGAGCCAGCGAGCGTATCAGGCCGAGGTGTCCAAGAATCACAATGTCATAAGTAATGGAACCGCTGCCGGCATTGGTAATTCGCAACTGGTCGGCTGAGCCGGCACCGATCGCCCAGCCCGATTTCTTGTTCACCACGAGCAAACACGAATCGGCCGGCACGGCGAGTTTATTTCCGCCGGCTGCAAAGGGGCCGATCCATTCGTCGGCCGCCGCGCCGCCGACAACGAGGTCTTCGCCGTCCGACGTCGCGGTGTTCACGAGCATTATTGCTTTCACTTTCGCCAGCGCGATCGTTAGTGCATTGTCGAATAATGCAAGCGGCAGCGCGGAAAGGACGAGATCTTCGTGCGCGCCGGCCGCTAACGTGCGCTGGTCGTGCCAAATTTTGTCGGCCTGATCCGACCCCGTGCCCCCCGCCAGCGTCTTGTGGTAATTCAATTGCGAATTGTCGAGCACTGTGGCCAGATCGAGCGCATCTTGAAACTGCCACACCAGAGAAAGCTTCAATTCGGTTGTCAGTGTCTCGGACATGGTGACTCCTTACGGCTCGTGGGCCGCGCGATGATAAGAATCAATGAGGGGGCCGCTGGTCACACTTTTCTGGAAACGCATCGCCACCGCGTTCCATACACTTGCTCGGCCGCGGCGTGAATTTCCCAAACCGCCCCGCCAGCTTCGACAATGTGCTGCCCCACAATCGGCGGATCCATCAAATCGTCGGCCACCAAATGCCACTTCACGTCGTCGATGGCATAGGTGCCGTGGCTGGCCGAAATGTCTGTCGCGGAAACAGGCCGCCGCACCGCCCGCACCGAGAGCGCCAGCGGAGTGCCGTCGGCTGCCGTCAGATTGACCAACTGAATGTTGTCGGCCACAGTCGGCAGGTCGTCATCCGGAGTGAATTTCATACCGTCAGTCCAATCTCAGTGCGAGTAAATCGTTATGCGCAGACTAACCCGAAGCGCAAGCGAGGGAATTCCAAACGCATCAGCTAACCGCCTGCGAGCGAATTTCAAACGGCGCCAGCCCCAAGAGCTTCGTATCGCACCAATCGATCGTCTCTTGCAGCGAGCGCGCGTAATCGGTCCACGACACCGTTTGCCCGTCAATCGAATAGGTCGGCTTGGGATTGGCGCGCAAATCCAAAAGCTGAGCGAGCGTCTGGCTGCGGATGGTTTCGAGTTGTTTTAAATCGGTCAGCATTTTGCGCTCCTGAAAAATAAATCCGATGCAGCCCGGCGGCGTGGCGTGCGCCTTTGGCATGCTTGGCCACGCCGGCCGGGGCTGCAGAAAAAATCACCCGTTATCAGCCGAAAATCAAAATTCCCGGGCGACGGAAACTAGCCCGTGTTCTTCACAACGTAGCGCGGGTTGATCACAGCCGCGGCTCCGCGCTCGCTGGCTTTGAACCGCACAACAATGTCGCTATTGAATTCCGCTTCGCTCCCCACGGGGGATTGTGCGACGGTAATGGGCCAATTTTCAAATTAGGTACGGTTTTAACCTGTGCTATAATCGAACCGTTAAAGGAGGCAAGAAAATGGAGCGTTTAGCGTACTCGTACAGCCGGTGGAGCACTGCTGAGCAGAGCAAGGGGGATAGCAAAAGGCGTCAGAGAGAGGCCTTCGACCGCTTTTGTAAATCCCATGATCTGACGCCAGACAGATCGGCCCCGATGATTGATGCAGGCAGGTCGGCGTATAAAGGGGCGCACCTTAAGGGGACGGGACGACTCGGCAAGTTTCTTGATGCCGCAAAGCGGGGCGACATTCCGCCTAATGCGGTCTTGGTGGTGGAAAACATTGACCGGCTAACGCCAACGCATGTTGTCCGACATAAAACCTCCTAAAGTTGCGAGTGGAAAATTTGTGGTTGAAACGAGTTTGACTGAATGGGTGCCATGCCCACGGCTCGGCGTGGGCATGATGTCGGAAGAGCGTTCAAGGTTCTTCTGACCCAGGGTTCTCAGCCGGCAATCGCCCGCGCGAACCCGCGCACGTCGACCGTCCGGCCTTCGAGCGCCGTCTGATCGCGCGACGTGGGGTGCGCTGCCGCTGTGCGTGGGTCGCTCCACTGCCGAGCCGACCAGACCAGCCGCGAGCGCTCTTCGACCAGCCGGCGCATGGTTTGTTCGTCGGGAGCCGCCAACAGCGATTGCACGAAGGCATCGCTCACGATGGCCTTCACCGCCGGATCGATCGAGTCGAAATCGGGCAGTCGGTATTCGGCCAACAGCGCCCGGGCGGCGGCGCGACGCACTTGGATCGCTTCCTGCGCTTGCCGGCGATCGAGGTCGGTTTTCAAGCGGTCGATTTCGGCGGCTTGCTCGCGGCAAAGGGTCTCGAACAGGTCGCTGCGATTTTCGACCGCTTCGGTGGCGAGCTCGTCGTTCGAAACATGCTCACGCTGCGCGAGAGCATGGCACCCAGTGGCAGTTGCAATTGGCGCCGCTGTGGCGGCCGAAGCGTCGGCCGATTCGAACAATCCGCGCGTCGTGGCCGGGTCGGCCACTAAATCGACGCTGTGAACTTTCAAAATCTCTTCGACCAGCAGCGTTTCGCCGCGGCGCTCGGTGCGGGCCTGCACATTGTGCGAAAAGCCGACGTTTTCGGGTGCGTGCTCGGCATCCCAGGCCAGTTGCTCGGAAAGCTGGTGCTTGGGATTGAAATGGAAATCGCCAAACAGCCCTTCGCCGGCGCGATGCTGCACGTTGCGGATGATGCCGATCCGCTCCTGATATTCGCGCGGCGAAAGCGGATGCCCCTTGGGATGATTGACATTGACTTTGGCCCCTTCGTAAAGGCCCACTGCGCGGGCCAGCGCCTCGGGCAAATATTCGCGACCGTTGCGAGAAACGAGGCCGAGAATTTTAATGCCGCGAATCACGCCGCTAGCGCGATCGACGCGCAAGCTGACGCCGCGCGAGTCGCAGAACTCTTGCAAAAAGTCGCTCATGAAAGGTTCCTTTCAGTCAAATAAAAAAAGCCCGCACGCAGGAAGGCGTTCCTGCGCCGGGCTCGATGGGGTTCGATGCCGGGGCTAGTGGCTAGTGATTAGTGGTTAGGGGCTAGTGGTTGGTGGTTACTGGCTAAGCATTTGCTACTTCTCCAATCGATCGACCACGCGGCGGATGTGTTGAATCGTGCCGTCTTGGATCGCTAGCTCCAAAGCTGCTTTGCCGTAGAAGCCGCGGCGCAGCGTTTCAGCCAGCATGTCGGCCAAGGCGGTCTCGACGCGATCCAGACTGTTGCGATTGCCATGCGTGGAAGCGATTGTCGATTGCATGGCGTTAAGTGTACATAATTACAGTTATCTTTCAAGCACTTTTTTGGCCACTCTTTTTTCTGTGGCCACGGGCAAATAGCGGCGACTTACAGCATAGGGACATAACGTCCGCGGAGAGGGGGACAGTCCCATTTTTCTCCCAGGGCACCGAAAAATCGGGACAGTCCCCGACGTTATGTCCCCAAGCTCTTAGCCATGCTGCCCGCAACAGCGCACGATTTCCGAGCGGGCCGCTATTCCCGCTCGGCCCAGACGCGCGCCGACCCATCTTCATCGAATTCGACGTGGATCACGTTCGGTCGGCAGCACACCGGGCAATCTTCAACATACTGCTGGCTCTCGCCCGCCGAACTATCGAGCGGAACGACGATTTCTTCGCCGCACGAATCGCAAATGTACGAGCCTTCGGTATCCATGCTGTCTGCCGATGAATTGAGAGCGATGTGCAAACTAGATTCGACAAGACCGACAAGTTTTCGGGTTGGTTATGCGACGGCCGGGCTTATAATCATAAGCGTTTTGGTCAACACAAAGGAGTTCTCAGATGTCGAATGTGCCTCCCAGGGAAACCTTCGAAAACGCGTACAAGACCGAGGCCCCTTGGGATATTGGCGGGCCGCAAAAGCCGTTCATTGCCGCCGCCGATAAAATCACGGGCAACGTGCTCGATGCCGGTTGCGGCTTGGGCGATATGGCACTCTATTTCGCCCAGTGCGGCCGAAAAGTCACCGGCATCGATTTTCTGGCCGAACCCATCGAGCGGGCCAAGCGCAAAGCTGCCGAGCAAAAGGTGCAGGCGACGTTTTTGGTGCATGACGCCATGGCGCTCGAGACGTTGCAGCAATCGTTCGATAACGTGGTCGATAGCGGGCTGTTCCATGTGTTCGACGACGACGCTTGCCGAAAATATGTTGCGGCGCTAGGCAAAGTGTTAAAACCGGGGGGACGGCTGTTCTTAATGTGCTTTAGCGACGCCGAACCACCCAGCGTTGGGCCGCGACGGATTTCGCAAGCCGAATTGCGGGGGGCGTTTAGCGATGGCTGGAACGTGGAATCGATCGAGCCTGCAGTGTTCGGTCTTAATCCGCGCATGAAAGATCTCCCCTTCAGCCCCGGCGGCCCGAAAGCCTGGTTCGCGACGATCGCGCGAAAGTAGTGGCCGGCATCTTCCAACGGCGCTAAAGTGAGGTAACAATAGGCCTCGGCGACATTCTAAAGAGTGTTAATTAACTGGCGATTCTCCACGCACTTACTAGACCACACACCCTCTCCCATACCCCCTCGCCCACCATGAAAATCTCAATCGCGATCAAGCTGTTGTTCTGCACCGCGCGCTGGCGCTGGTTCCCTTCCTCCTCTCGCTCACGAGTCGTGCAGCCACCGACACGGCAACGTCGTCTGCAGCTTCGAGCGCGCAAAAAACTTCAGTCTCCGATATCGACAACAAAGTCGAAGCGCTCCTGAAGCAAATGTCGCTCGATGAAAAAATCGGCCAGATGACACAGGTCGATTACTTGGCGCTGCGAAATCTCTCCGACATTGCGAAGTATTCGGTCGGCTCGGTGCTCTGCGGCGGAAGTTCCGATCCGGCCGACGGCAATTCGCCGAAGAGCTGGAAGAAGCTCGTCGATAGTTGCGAAGCCGAAGCGCTCAAAACCAAATTGAAGATTCCGCTGCTCTTTGGCATCGACGCAGTCCATGGCCATAACAACGTGGAAGGCGCCGTTATTTTTCCACACAACATTGGCCTGGGGGCGACACGCAATCCGAAACTGGTCGAGCAGGTCGAGCGGGCGTGTGCCGAAGAAGTTTCGGCGACCGATATCAACTGGGCCTTCGCGCCGTGCATCGCCGTGGTGCGCAATCCGCGCTGGGGCCGCAGCTACGAAAGCTTTGGCGAAGAGCCCGAGCTGGCCGAATCACTCGGCTCGGCTGCAGTGCGCGGGTTTCAAGGCAAAGATATGGCCGATCACATGTCGATTCTGGCTTGCTCGAAACATTTTCTAGGCGACGGCGGCACGACCAACGGTAAGGACCAAGGCAACACCGAGTGCGACGAAGCGACTTTGCGCAAAATATTCCTCCCCGGCTACACCGCTGCGGTGAAAGACGGCGTGGGGAGCATCATGGTTTCGTACAGCAGTTGGAACGGCCAAAAGATGCACGGCAACAAGTATTTGTTGACCGACGTGCTCAAAGGCGAACTCGGATTCAAAGGCTTTCTTATTTCCGATTGGGCGGCCATCGATCAGCTTTCGCCCGATTACAAAAACGACATCGAAAAAGCAATCAACGCCGGGCTCGACATGATTATGGTCCCCTATGGTCCCACCTCGGAACAATCGCCCGAGCCGGGCAAGCCCAAGAACACGTACGTCGATTTCATCACCGATCTCAAGTCGTTGGTCGAGGATGGCAAGGTGCCCGAGTCGCGCATCGATGACGCCGTGCGCCGCATTTTGCGCGTGAAATACGAACTCGGCCTGTTCGACCGCAAACCCGAGCCCCAAGAGGCGCTCCAGCGCGTCGGATCGGCCGATCATCGCGCCATCGCCCGCGATGCGGTGCGGCAATCGCTGGTATTGCTCAAGAACAACGACCATGCGCTGCCGCTTTCGAAATCTGCCAAGAAATTGGCGGTCATCGGCCGAGGCGCGAACGATTTGGGAATGCAGTGCGGCGGCTGGACGATCGATTGGCAAGGCAAGCCCGGCAACGTCACGCCTGGCGGCACCACCATTTTAGAAGGCATTAAGCAAGTCGCTGGTCCCAACGTCGACGTGAAGTACCTCGCCGACGGCGGCCAGGAAGGCGACTTGAAAGATGCCGACGCCGTCATCGTTGTGCTCGGCGAAATGCCGTATGCGGAAGGGAAAGGCGATCGCAAAGATTTGTCGCTTTCGAAAGACGACATGGCGCTCGTGGCCAAGGCAAAAAAATCGGGCAAGCCGCTGGTCACCATTCTCCTCTCCGGCCGCCCGATGATTTTGAATTCCGCCCTCGACGATAGCGATGCGTTCATTGCAGCCTTCCTGCCGGGCACCGAAGGGGCCGGCGTGGCCGACGTCCTGTTTGGCACCAGCAAACCCACCGGCAAATTGCCGATCACCTGGCCCAAGAGCATGGACCAAATTCCCATTCACTCAAGCGAACCGGGCGGCGACAAAGCACTGTTTCCCTACGGATTTGGGCTGACGTATTAAGGGCCGCTTCGCCGAGCGCATATTTAAGTGTGCTCCGCCGGCTGCATTTGCCAGATTTGACGACGACTGTTCTGCGGCTGTATTGCCCAAGTGTTATCCAACGTATTCGTTGTAGATCAATAGTTAGGCCGCAGGAGGCGCACGAGTGACGAAGCGGAACGCCCCATCCCCACGAGAGTGGTTCGACAACTGCGGGGGCCGGAGTGCGCGGCACAACCTCGACGAACTACGCCGCGAGATCGAGGCCGGCCTGCTCAACGAGCCGGACGAGTATGGGATGACCGCGCTGCACTTGGCCGTTTCGTCGGGCTGGCTGGAAGGCATCGACGAGTTGCTTCGCGCCGGAGCGGACACCGAGACTCGTTACTTACGCACGGGCGAGACCCCGCTCCTGACCGCCACGAACGACCTTGGCACGGCCAACGGGGAGAGGCTGAACAGCAAGGCGATGGTCGCGGCGCTTGTCGCGGCTGGAGCGAACCCTGACGCGGCGAACCACTTCGGGCTCACTCCGCGGAAGTCGGCCCAGATCCGTGGCGTACAGGCGTTCGCCGAAATCCCGGAGAAGCCGATTCAGATGCCCGAGCCGCGGATTCAGAATGCTGAACAGCTCGCGGATCACTACCATCCAAAGTTTGAGATCCCTGATGAGGCGGAGCGTCGGACGATGCAGGTTGGCCAGGCCGTCGACCTGTATATCTACGGTCCGAAGAAAGAGGGCAAGCAAGACTCGGTGAAAGTTCGTATCACGGCCAGGACCGGGTCGGGGCCGAGCGTGCGTTACACGGCGGCGGTAGAAACGCCGCAGGAGCGCACTCATTTGCCTGAAGGGATGGCAGTTGTGGAGTTCGGGCCCGAGAACGTCGCATCTGTGTACGTCCCGCGCCCCGGCACGAAGAAGTAGGATGGTGGTCGGCGTGAACGGCCAGCGGCCTAACCCAACACTGCACTGGACCGGCCCGGCGGTATAGTTTCTGTCGGTCGAGCGCGGCTCGGTGCCGGCTCGGCCACTCTCCGCGCGTAGAAATAAACACAGTCCGCTTTTTGCATTGGCGCGAATAGGCGAACTGTATTTCTTGTTCTTAACTGACTTCACGCGCTTCAGCCCTGGGGCGGCGTCATGTTGGTCGGTGGTGGCGGAAAGATTGCTTGCCCAGATTGTGCCGCGTGGTACGATTAGATTATGAGAATTATCGACGCCAAGCCGATTGCCAATTTTCGACTGGAGCTGCGCTTCGACAACGGCGAAACGGGCATTGCCGATCTTTCGTCGCTGGCCGGCCGTGGCGTGTTCGAGGCTTGGAACGTGCAGGGTGTGTTCGAGGCCGTTTCGATCACCGACCAGGGCGCGGTCGCGTGGCCTGGCGAACTCGACCTGTGCCCCGATTCTTTGTACCTGCGCATGACCGGCAAATCGGCCGAGCAAGTTTTTCCTGAGCTGCGCGATCAGGTATCGCATGCCTGAGATCTCGCGGTTCTACGGCATCGTCATTCAGATTTATTACGACGACCATCCGCCGCCACATTTTCATGCGGCCTATAGTGGTGACGTAGCCAAAATCGACATCGACCGATTATCTGTGATTAGTGGCCGCTTGCCGACACGCGCACTAAGCCTAACCTTGGAATGGGCAAAGCTCCATCAGAGCGAACTGCGGGACGCTTTCGACCGCGCTACGAATTTGAAACCTCCCGGCAAGATCGCGCCCCTGGCTTAATCGATCCGGCAGAGGCTGCGGCCGCCCGGTTCGTTCGGTGGGGCGTGTCCCAATCGCACAAGCCGCTCGCGCCGGCTGCATTTGCGAGATTTGACGACGACTGATACGCGGCTATATTGGCCAAGAGCTATCCAACGTATTCGTTATAGAATCAATGGTTAGGCCGACTCGAACATCACAGCCATGAGCTTCACACCCGATGACAAGATTCAGAAGATTGCGGAGGCGTATGCGCTCGATGCGTGTGATTTTCTCCGCGACCATTTCCGCATCACACTCGATTGGAGCGATGCCAGCATTCAACATATCGAGACCGTGATGGATACTTTCCACCGCGAAGCTGCAAGCGCTAAGCCCTCGGCTGAGCAGGTCATGGGATTCGCCAAGATGTTCGGCAGCTATATTGGCGAGGTCTATCGCAAGAACCACGGAGCGACTTGGGGACTGGTTGAGTTGAACGGAGAGCGTTTCCCCGGTCTCAAAGCCGAGTCATCCGATATGACGTTCTGGCCGTGGGGGCGCGCGCGAAATCGTCTGGTGGATGGCGCAGAGAACAACGTATGGCACTACTACAGCGAGTTGATCAGATCGTCATGACCCGTCGGCCTAACCATGCGCTGCAGCGAGCCCGGCCATCGCGTCCAGGTTGCAATTCACGAGTCCCGCGGGACGGGGCGCTGAGTTTGGGTCGTTATTCCGTATAAGTGGATACCCATGTTTGGCCTCTTCAGAAAGAAACCCGAAGTACCTCGTGGCTATTCGGTGAATGCTACGATCGACCAGGTTGTCCCTCGCATCAAGCACTTGAATTTCCTTGCTGCGGTCGAAGATATTGCCCGGCAAGCTGGCGGGGCAACAGATCGGCCCGTCACCACGCCTTTTGTCGGTGACTTGATTATAAGCTATGCGTTTGACTTGCCGCAGACGTTTCAGATGGTGATGACGCACGACCTTGAGCGGCTGTGCGTAACACCGGAGATCGTCCGCAAACAGGCAATAAAGAATTTCTACGACAAAATGCCGCCGATCGAACTGGTTAATAGCGACGAAGAACCGTCTGCGATCCAATTACGTACCGGCTACAACCTCGAAGCCTGCATGCTGCTGGTCCCCGAGTATTGGCAAAAAGCTAACGAGCATATAGCGGGTCGCGTGGTCGCAGCAGTACCGACTCGCAACCACCTTCTGTTCACGAGCAGCGAATCAGCAGCCGGTATTGCTGCATTACAAGGCGCCGTCCGACAAGCTAACGATCTTCCTGACCGTACCCATAATCTGAGTAAGCATCTCCTTGTCTGGTTCCAAAACTCCTGGGAGGTCTTTACCTCCGACCCAACGGTCTAACCAATTGCTGGTCGTCGGCCCCGGGCCAGCTCCGCGCAAAAAAACACAATTCGCTTTTTTCGCATTTCCCGCGAATAGGCGAACTGTGTTTTTTGTTCTCAACTAGCTTACTAACCAACTTCACGCGCTGCCGCCCTGGGGTGGCGTCATGTTGGTCGGCGGCGGCGGCGGGCCTTCGCTGGGGCCATTCTGCTGGCGCTCGGCGTTGCTTCCGGGGCCTTGTCGGCCGGCGTTGTCGCGCTCGTAATCGCTCGCACCGTTCTGGTTGCTGCGGCCGCTGAGGTGGTCGGCAATTTCGGATGCCAATTTGTCTTGCGGCGTTAGCTTCACGACTTGATCGAGTTCTTCGGCCGCATTTTTCGTATAGCCGGTGATCAGGTACTGATAGGCCAGCACGAAATGCGCATCGGCCGATTTTGGATTGCTGTCGGAATAACGCTCCAACGCGCGTAGCTGTTGGGCATACGTATTCACGTTGCCATAATAGCCATAGACAGTGTTCCAGTCGGGCTTCGGCCCAAAGGCCAATGCTGCATGCGCTTGCATGGCCGCCGAACGATAGTCGCCCAGCGCGAACGAAGCCAGCGACATCAATTCGGCCGCTTTCGGGTTCTGCGGCGATTCGATTGCCGCGTGACCGGCGAACTTCAAAGCCCTGCGGTAATCGCCTGCGTGAAATGCTTCGGCCGCTTCGGCGAAATATTGTCCGCCCATATCTTGCGTCCCGGCGCTGGCGTACTCGTCTTGCTGCGGTTGCGCTGCGGTTCCTTGTTCATAAACGGGGTAATTATCGTAGCCGTAGTCGTTCTGATAGTAGTACGGATAGTCGTAGCCATAGTAATCGCCGCCGTAGCCATAACCGGAATTCCACCAGGGCCAGTACCAAGCCGCAGCCCAATAGGGCCAGCCCCCCCAACCGTAGCGATTGCCGCCCCACCAATTGCTGCCCGACCAATTGCCATTGCGGCCGTTCCAGTTCCCGCGATTGAACTGCTGGCCGGCGATCCAATTATTGTTCCAGTTGCGGGAGTAGTTTCCATTGGCAAAGTTGCGAGTGAAGTTGCCATTGGCGAAGTTGCGATCGAAGTTGCCATTCGCAAAGTTGCGCGTGGCATTGAAATTGTTGCCGGAAAAGTTTCGCGCCCCGTTAAAATTCGATCCAGCAAAGTTCCGTCCGCCGCCCATATTGATTCCACTACCGCCAATCCGAGCGCTTCCCGCGCTCATTCCTGCGCCTCCGATTCCTCGACCACCACCGCCGCCACCACCACCTCCGGGGCCGCGGGCCCACGCGGAAACCGATCCCATGGCAAAAGCCGAAAAAACCACCGCCGCGCCCAAAATAATCTTGGCGGGGGCCCATTTTGTTCCCAACATAAAGCACCTCCAACTGTTCATTTCCAGCGCTTTCTGATTACCAACGGATCAGGTTGCAGCCCGGGCAATCACTTCATCCACGCCTCCCGCGGCATTCCTGCAAGACCTTCAAAAACTGCTGCACAGTGCGCGCCAAGTTGCATATGCGATTTAAGATTTAGGGCAGATTTTCAGCGAGAGTGATTTGGGCATTGATACCGCGAGCACGGGCAGACTGTCCCGGCGCGTCGGGATGCCACCGGGCCGTTGTGATATAATCGTGGCGAGACTGATCTGTCCGCCGGGCGGGGGAGCGAGTCAATGCGATATGTAATCGCGACAGTTGGGGCGATCCTTATTTTCGTCGGGGCATTTATCGTATGCGTCTTTGCCTGCACGTTTTTGCCGGGGGACATCAATCACCGCTACATAACATTTAGCTATGGAATATTCTCCCTATGGGCGACTCCGTCGGTTCTAATCGGCGTGCCCGTGGCAACCGCTGCCGCCATCCACTCGTTTCGAAGCACGTTACGCCGGTACGCAGCGAAGGATCAGCCACAGCCGCCGGAACCAAGTTAGCTGGGTCGTTGCCATATAATCAGGCGATGCCGAATGCCTGCGCCCCGTCGGGAGCAAGCCATGAAATGCGAAAAGTGTGGGCGCGAATTCCACTGCGAGCCGGTTATTGAGACGCACGAAATTACTGAGGGGATCATCGGAAAATGCAAAGCTTACATTCGCAACACCACGACTGCTCCGTTAACACTTTGCCCGGAGTGCGCGGCGAGTCGCAGTAAAATTCCTGCGTTCATGGTGTCAGTATTCATTATTGCCGTTGGCACCGTCGCTCTTCTTCGACTACTGCTGAAGTGGTGATGCCAAGAGCTGCACCGCGGTAAGTGGCGGCGGTTGTGATATAATCGGGCAATTCTTAGCAGTGCGCCGCGTGGGAAGACCAAAACAATGATCGACCATCGAAACAAACGTGTATTACTCATGATATTCGCCGGCGTCTGCTTGGGGATTCTGGCAGGCCGCGTTATGCACAACTACCGCGCTCACAATCAAGCCGTTGAAGACCAGAAGCAAACGAACCAATCCATTGAGGCCTTGAAGCAACAGGTTGAGTCGATGCAGGAGCTTCACGAAAAGCTCCATCCGTCGGATGTATCGAATGATGAAAAGCCATGAGCGCACCGGGTCCCAAGAATCGCTGGTTTCGATTTAACACTCGCGGCAAGATTGTGATCGCTGCGTTCTCCTTGGTGCTTGCCGCACTTGTGGTTTGGTTTGGCTGTGAGCTGTATTCGATCCACGTCAGGAAGGCGTTTCTGGCGAAAGTGATCGCTGAAGGTGGGCATTGGCAGGATCATGAGGCGTTCAAGTTCGATTCGCGCATCTCATCGTTTCGCGAGTTCTTTGGCGATACTTCGGTGGCGATAATCACTTTCCCCGATGAAGCAAATCAAAGCGAGTATGATGAAGCGGCCGAGCTGTTTCCCGAAGCGGTGTTCAACCACGCTCCAAGAGACGGCGGATTCTTCTAAGTGATTTCAAATCCCATCGAATCAACCGGACGCTAGCGCGTACCGGCTGATTGAATTAGCCGCGGGGCGCTAGCCCCCGGTTTAGAAACATGCCACCCGGCCGACTATCTCTGGTCTGGTCTGACTTTGAATTGCGAGGGCTGTTCGAATCGGGCGTTGCAAGTGCGAAGAGCTCCTCGGGCGAAAGCTCGCTCGATTTGAACAGCAAATCGTATTGCGGATATGGTAATTCGTCGCGCTGGGGGATGACCCGCGCGCGGGCTTTGAGGACTTCCAGTTCAACATCGTCGTCAGCATCGCCAGTGCGAGTTAGGCGGGCATGATCGATGCCCCAGCCGAGTGCCAGGGCAACGACAAGCGCCATCAGTCCCAGTTCGCGAAGTTTTCGAAGTTCGACATAGAGAAGTCTCCAAATCCAGTGGCTGGAGGTCGTCTGTTATTTTACACTTGGAATTGTTGGTTGGGAGCTGTGATATAATCGGGCGAGTCAGTAGCTTCGCTACGTAGAGGGAAACCGCGAAATGAGCCACGTTACAAACCTTGTCCTTTCAATTGGAGTGGACGACAGATGCTACGGCAAGATTAATCAAGTAAATCAATTTTTTCGAGAAATTGAAAAGGGGCTTATTAGTTGCGACGATCCGTCCCTGCCCCGCAAATGGTACGGCGGGACAAAAATGCTCGAGACTAACCTTTACATAGGCGCGTTTAACCATCTCGACATCCCAGCACTTCTCGGACACCTACGATCGATAGCCTGGGAAAGTCCGAGCGAAGTGCAACTGTTAATCAAAGATCAGAACGATGAACGATTTCGTCTGATCAATGTAATGGAAAACTCGTCATAGCTGGCCAAGCGAAGGCATTGTCCTCTTTCTTCGCAGCGTTCTTACACCACCGCCGCTTTCCGCGCTGCCGCGAAGTTGGCTTGTTCTTGTTCGTAGTCGAGACCCGATTGTTGGCTCCAGGTTTGCGGCGAGAGGATGCCGGCAGCGTTTTCGATTTTGCGGCGCTGGGCTTCTTGCAGTTGATCGCGCACGGCCAGCGACGGCGCCACGGCTTGAATTTCGATGGCGGCTTTCGTTTCCGCCGGCAAGCGGCCGGCGAAGATGGCGCTATCGATCACGCGCCACATCACTTCCAAATCGTCGCAAACTTGCTCGGCTTGCAAGCGGCAGAACATGCGCATGGCCGGGCCTTCGGCCACCATGGTCGAAGCGTAGTTGGCGTTGGAGGCGTCGGAGGTGAGCATGAACTCGGGCATGACCAGGCGGCTGGCCACGGCGCGCAGCTCGGCTTGCAGCACGGCCACGAAGTTGCCTGCGTCGAGACCGGAGGCGGGGAAGTCGTACTCGACGTCGGCGTGGGCATCGAGAATCGTGCCGGGACCGTAGCGGCGGATCGGAGTATTCAGGGTTCGGGGGTCAGGGTTCAGGGAGCGGAAGTCGGCCCCGCTGGCGACGAATTGCTGCACGCCGGTGGCGGTGGCTTGGCGATGGCGGCGAATCAGCGCGATGGCCGACTGGATTTCGGCCACGACGCTCATGTTGCGCAGGAGCTTTTCCGCGCGGCGCAGTTTTGCGCACCGGGTAAAACAGCGGCAAGCCGCGGCGCACGTTGGCATCGACGTTGGCTTTGCGATGCTGAATCGAAGCGGCATCGACGAGCTGGCCATCGACGAAATAGCCCAGCACCGTTTCGACATCGTCGCGCGCGGTGAGAATGCCCAGGCGCGCGGCGGGATTGCCAGCTTGTTCCGGGGGCGCGAACACCTGGTCGGGCTCGATGAAGCGGATACGCGTGTTGCCATCGGGCGCGGAGAAAAATTGCAAGAAGGCTTCGCCGTCGCGATCGCGGCGGCGGACGATCTCTTGCTGCCGGCGCTGTTAGTTGTTCGAGAGAATGAATTCGTCGATCGTCTGCTGGGCTTCGATCACGAGCGCCGGCGCAGGCTGTTGGCCTTTGCGCGCGGCGGCGCGGTAGGTATGGCCTGCGCCGACAATGTAGCTAATGCGGTTTTCGTGGCCGTTGATGGCGAATTCGTTTTCGGTGGCCAAAACGCGGCACTGGCGGCGAATATCGGCCAGTTGTGCTTCGCTAGCGGGGCTGGCGCAAGTCGATCCGTCGGGACCGCCGGCCAGCGGCAGCCAGCGCTCGGCGTCGTCGAGAAACGGCTCGCGCGGGTCGACGAAGTTATCCCACAGTTCGTCGTAGGCTTCGGAGAGACGCTGGTGCAATCGTTCGAGCGGGTTGTTGGATTTCATGTTTCACCTTGTTGGGAAATGGATTTAACCACGGAGTCACCGAGGCACAGAGCAGACAATAAACAACAAACAACAAATAAGGAAATCAAGAAGTGAGGAATCCAGGAATGAAATATGGCAATTGTTATCAAAATTCTGTTCCTGGTTTCTTCGCTTCCTGCCTTCCTAATAAATCTGTCTTCTCCGTGCCTCGGTGTCTCTGTGGTAAAAAATCTGTGGTAAAAACTAAATCAGTCGGCTGCCTCGGCGGTAAAAATTAAATCAAGCGATTGCCCAGGCCGTCGTCGTAGCGTGGTTGGAGGCGCGCTTCGGCCAGGCGCAGCGCCATCTCGAGCGCATCGGGGCCATCGTCGTGGGCGGCCAGGGGAAAATCTTTCAGTTGCTCGACTAGCAGGCGCGTGCTGGGTGAATCGGCTTTGAAGCGCAAGCGGTGCGCGGCCAAGAGCGGTCCCAGCCGGCGGATGCGCACCAGTTTGCTCGTGGTGTTTTCGATCGAGCAGGGAACGGTGCTGATCAAGCCCTGGCGCTTTAGTTCCTGCGCGAAACCGGCGGCGAGCAATTCCTGGAATTGATTGGTTTCGACGCCTAGCACGTGCGGGCGGAAGCGGCGGCAGAGTTCGACGCCGTCGGCAATGATGTTTGGCATGGGGCGACGCGCCAGATCGGCTTCGACGTAGAGCGTGCCGTCGCCGGCGACGCCGAGCATGACAAAGGCCGAGTAATCGCCGTGGCGCGAATCGGCGCCTTTGCTGGGATCAAGCGCGATGACTTTTATTTGCAGTGATGGACAGAAATGAGCGGGTGAGGTTGAAGCATCACGCCCGTCGCGGACTCTGGGCGTGCCACCCGTCTCGCTTACTGACGGGCGCGGCTCAGAAGGGAGATCGGGCCACGTATCGAACCAAATAAAATCGCCGAAATATTCCTCGGGCCATTCGCACAGGTCGGGATGCACCGGCAGGCTTTGCTTTTCGCGATCGAACGCGGTGCGGCCGCTTTCGGCGCGCATGCACATGAGCGTGTAGAGATCTTCTTCCTCGGGCCAGAGCACGACGGCGCCCGCGTCCATTTGGGAGCGATTGGTTTCGTAGAACGCGCGGGCGTGTTGGCGGGCTGCGGCGTCTTCGACATTCGAATAAATTTGTTCCCACTCGTGCCACAGCGGCATGTTGAGGGGCCAATTCTCGATGGCGCGGAAGATGCGCGATTGCCAGCCGGGTGTGCGGGCCAGTTCCATCGCCAGGCATTCGCGGTGGAGCGCCGTGCCGATGTTGACGATCGTAGTGCGCTTCGTGCCGGCTTTCATGAGCATGCCGTGGAACCAGCTTCTGGAATGTTCGCGCGTGAGGGCCGATTGAATGTGGCCATCGTTTTGCAAATCGTCGCAGACGACAAGCGTGGGGCGGTGCTGACGTCGGCGGCGGCCGCGGATCCGCTGCCCGGTGCCAAAGGCTTCGATCATTACACGATTGCGCAGCATGATGGCTGTGGCGCACCACACGGGGCCGATGCCAGCGGCGCTGCGGATACGGTTTGGCGAGGCGCGGGTTGTCGGCCAGTTCGGTTTTGATGTTGGCCAGGTGGGCGGCGGCTTGATGACGCGTGTCGGAGACGATCCAGATATAGGATTGGCGGCCTGCGAGCGCTTCGCGCAGCACGTACGCGAGCGTGACGACGGTGGATTTGGCACTGCCGCGCGGGCCGACGAGGTTGAGTTTGAGGGCGGCAGGCGAGGGGCGAGGATCGAGGGGCGAGGGACGAGAAGGTAGCGCGGGTGAAGGATGAGCGGGTGATGCGGCATGAGCGGGTGAGCAGGTGAAGAGGTGAGCGGGTGACGTTGAGTCACCACGCCCGTCGCGGACTCCGGGCGTGCCACCCGGACGAGAGTTATCCAACTGTTCCGCGATCCAGCGGTGCATGTTGGAAGGAGGATGGCGGAAGTGATCGGGGAGGAAGTGCTGCGACCAGGTGAGGAGGTCGGAATTGCGCAGATGGTGGTTGTGGTCGGAATCGGACGATTGCACATTGTCGACGTCGTGGCGGACGTGATTGCGGAGTTCGGCGCCAGTGCCGGCGGATTCGAACGGCCATCCGAGTTGGAGTTTATCTAGCACGGCGCGCCCTTGGGTTTTGAGCTTTGCGAATTTCAACGGCGGCGACAGCGCGGAGACGTTTGAGGACGGCGGCACGGATTTTTCGATCGGCGATGGCGTTGCGGACGGTGGCAATGAGCTGGGAAAGAATCAGCTTCACGTCGGCGACTGGGATGGTGCGGGCTTTGCGCGCGTAGCGATCGGGGTACATGTGTTGGAGCGCCCAGCGGGCGGCTTGCCATTTTTCTTGGCCGGCAGCGTGGACTGTTTTGAGGAAAGTGAGTTCGGGGCTGACTTGGGTTTGGTCGAGCTGGCGACGGAATTTGGGATCGCGATTAGCGGTGTTGTGAATCGTCTTGCAGCAACAACCGACGTGCTTGGCTGCCATAAGGTAATTACCGCCAATCGACAAGATGCCGCAGATAGCAGCACGTTTGTTTTCATCGAGAACTGGTTTCATTTTTTTGTGAACGTAAAAGCGAGGGGAAAGTGTGGGGAGCTAAATCGTGGTTTTCTTCGGAGAAATCGTGGTATTGGCAGCGAGCATTTTCACTCGAGTTACCCACACGATGTCTTGCCGATGGATTTGTTAATGAACGGATTTTGTTTCATGCCGGCGGGTGATTGTTCGGCGCCCAAATATTCGAACGACATCGCAGCGCGGCTGATGGTGCGGCGGTAGCCGGCGATGAAACGAGACGCTTTGCGCGAGCCGGTTTTGGCTAGCGCCACGATGCGCCAGCGCGGCGAGCGGCGGCAATGGGCCACCAGCGCTGGATGGCTGGCGGTGATGTTGAGGCGATGGCCCTGAGCTAAATGAAAATCAGCGATTGTTTCCAACAGGCGCGTGCCGATGCCGACGCCTTGAAAGTCGGGAAGCGTGACCAAGCGCGTGATGCGCCAATGATTTCGTTTGCCGACGAGCGGCAGGGCGGCGCAGAAGGCGACGGGGGTTAAGGCGGAAGTCGGAAGGGGGAAGGCGGAAGGGAGGGCAGGTGTCAAGGAGGAATGAGCGGGTGAAGAGGTGAAGAGGTGAGCAGGTGAATTTGTTTCACCACGCCGCTGGCGGACTCCGGGCGTGCCACCCAAATCTTGGCATAAGGCGACGTAGCAGCGGGCGGCGCGGTTGAGCTTTCCGCTCAGATAGTGATGACGCGCAAAGGCGCGCCACAGAGCATGTTTGCAGCGGTAGATTTGAAGTTTGATTCGCGGGCGCTGAAGACGCCTCCGACGGGAGAAGGGGTTCGGAGTAGGATTCAGGGTTTGGGGTTCAGGGTTCAGAGTGGTTCTTCTACCGCCCTGCGGTCGGTTGCCGTTAGTGCAACCGTCCTCGGTTGCTGGTGAAGAGGTGAAGAGGTGAGCTGGTGAAGCGGAGGGAGAATGAACGGGTGAGCGGGTGAAGGGGTGAGCGGGTGATGCTGCAGCATCGTCGACGTCGTAATACGTGAATTCGCGGGTGGACGTGTCGATGATCCAATCGGGCGCGAGCCACTCGAGCACGTCGTAGTGGCAGGTGACGGCCACGAAGCGGCAGCGGATTTGGCCTGAGCGAATGGCTTTGGCAACGGCGGCTGCGCCAATGCAGGCCACGTTGCGATCGACGACGCTGGTGAATTCGTCGAAAGGGACGAGAGGAAATGGGGACGGCGGAATTGGGAATGGGGAATGAGCGGCGGTAAGTCGCGCCCGGGCCAAATCGCAGCGGAATTGTTCGCCGGTGCTGAGCACGTGGTAGGGCTTGATCCAGGATGGGGGCGAGCTGAAACCGACGGCGGTGAGCAGGCTGGTGATTTGGCGGATGTCGAATTTTTTGTGCGTTGCTATGGCACCCTCACCCCGGCCCTCTCCCAGAGGGAGAGGGAGATCGAAGCAATCGATCACTGCGCGATCGGTTGGCCAATCGACGCGCTCGATGAAATTCACGTCGAATAACTTTCGCGCAAGGGTGGTTTTGCCGCTGCCGGAAGGCCCGACGATGAGGCCGAGGCGCCACTCAGGGTTCAGGGATCGGGGTTTAGGGTTCAGGGCATGAACGGGTGAGCGGGTGAAGGGGTGAACGGGTGAAGCGGAGTCGCCACGCCCGTCGCGGCCTCCGGGCGTGCCACCCAGCGAATCGAGCAGATCATCTGGTAGCGCGATTGAAAAGTGCTCACGCAATTTTTCGGTCAGCGGCACGTCGAACTGCCTGCGATTTGTTGGACGTGGAAGGAATCGAAGACGGGGCATTCGAGTTGGATGTCGACGTGCATGGGAAAGCGGTCAGTGGTGAGTGGTTAGTGGTGAGTGGGATTTGAAAGAGATTGCGACATTGTTAATTCGAAGTCACGTTACGGAGTGCGTGACCTACAAATCACGTCACGGAGTGCGTGAGCTACAGGGTTATGACGCGGCATTTGTGTCCGGCGGAACGAAGTTCGTCGAACAGTTTGCGCTGTGTCGCTTCATCGGCACACTCGACCACAATTTCGAACAGCACCGGGGCGCTGGTTTGTTGAACCCGTGCGGCGGACGATGGATCCCTCCATGCGTCCGCGCGAGGCATGCGACGTTTGCGCGACGACGCCGGATTGTTGCGGTTGAGGCGCTCGGAAACGTGCATGGCTGCAATCGCGACGGGTTTAGGAAAGGGATCGCCCAGGTCGACGGCTTACCGCGAAAAAATGCGCACTCGCACGCGGCGCGGGGCCATCTTTGGCTTAGCGACATGCGCATTTTCAATCACCACGGCCGGCGCCGTCACGATCGGCGCAGTGACAATTGGCGTCGTGACCACTGGCGCGACGATTGGCGCGGTCACGACCGCCGGGGTCGTTGCAATTTCAGCGGGAGCGGCGACGGCGACCGTTGGCGGGACGGCGACCGGGACGGCGAAGCTGTGAAGTTCAACAACCGGCGCGACGACGAATTGAGCTTGTGCCGCGCAGGCGGAGGCTTGCGCTGGGCAAGCCTTGGCGGAGGCGCTGATTGCAAAATGAACCAATCCAGCGGCGACAGAAGCAATCAATAACGAACGTTTCATGGCAATTCTCCTGGAAAGAAAGGAACGGAAATTACGGAACCGGTGTTGAATTTGGCGCGGCGGCCAGCTCGTCGATGACTGCGCGAAACTCGCTCGCGGAAAGGGATTGGCCTTTGGGCATTTCGCCGGAAACGACAGCGCGAATGCGCGCAGGCGGTCAGCGGCGGTCAATTGATTGAGGTGCGCAAGCGACAGACCGGCTTTGGGCGCTCGAGCGCCGTGGCACGTGGCGCAGCGCAACTCGACGACGCTTGGCGAAGTCGCATCGGGCTGCGACTCAGCCGGCGCGGCCGGTGATTGCGATGGTGGATCGTTGGGGAACGTGGCGAGCTGCGTTTCTCGGTAGCTATAAAAGTAGGGTGCCAGCGGCGCGACCGGCACGCCGACGGGAATGGCAAACGGCACGACGATTTTTAGTTCGCTAGTGTGCGTGGCGGCTGCTGGCGGCGAGCAATTGCCGATAGCACAGGCGGCCATCGACGCGGCCGCGTACAAAATCGTGCTCGTAAGCGCAAATGCCAAGGTGATGGTTGTTTTCATGGTGAGTTCTCGGAAATAGATTTTGCGGCGGTGGTTTTATAAGCCGCGGCGGAAAGCGCCGCTTCGGCGAAGCTCGATTCCCATTGGCTGCGCAGCATCCCGCGCTTTTCGATGAGCAAGATCACGACCGGATCGTGCGTGGCGATCACGGCCCGGCGAAATTGCTCGGCATCGAGGCCAACTGCGGCGGCCGCCTGGTTGGCGGTCAGTGGCAAATAGGCGTAGCGGCGGACGGTGCCGGCCAGAGCGTCGGCAAGTGCTTCGGGCGTGAGGTTGCTCGTCGCGCGGTGGACTGCATCGGTGTATGTCTGGCGGTCGAATTGCATTTGCCGCTGCAGGCGCGGTTCGTCGTAGAACTCCGCGGCGCGCTGGATGATGCGCGGATCGGCGCTGAGCAAATCGACGTGGCCGGCGAGCAGCCGTGTTTGATCGTCGCGAAAAGGCCGCAAGCCTGCTTCGCGATGGCAGCGAATGCACGAGAGCATGGGAACGACGATGCCGTCGCCAGCCGGGTCGGAAGTGTCTTTAGCGACGCGATCGGGAACCGAGTCTTGCCGCTTGCCGGTGGCATCGTAAAGCGCGGTGCGCCACAGTCCGTTGGGCGCGAGCGCGAACCATTCGCTGACGTCGTACTTTAGTGCGAACCCATCGGCCGATATTGGCCGGCGCAGCGGATCGCGCTCGGCTTCCAAGCACTCGACATCGAGCGTGGAATAGACTCCGCCCAGCGGACCTTGCGACCAAACGATGCGCCGCGGCTTGCCGGTCACGCCGCTGATGATCAGGTTCGCGCCGGCGTCGGCACGCAGGCGGTCGATGGTCTCGCGATCCAGCCCGAGCGATTTGAGGAACTCGTTCTCCGTTTTCGGCACGCCGGCGAAATCGTAGTACGCGGGGGTCGTGGTGGCTTGGGCGATGAAATAATCGGCGCGGAGAATCGCCCCGGTCGATTGCGTGGCGGCCCGCAGACGGGCGGCGGCTGCCAGATCGACCCAGCCGCCATCGGTGGTGACGGCGAGGGGCGAGGGACGTGGGGCGAGGGGCGAGGTCGTTGAAGCTGTTGCGGCGCGAATCGCCTTGTCGGCTGGCTTCTGCGCCAGCACTTCGGTACGAAGATGAAAGTACGGATCGGCAGCGGCGAGATTTTCCCAGGCGGCGAACCATTGGTGCAGTTCATCGTCGTGCGCGGTGAATTGGGCGATGTTGAATCGCAACAGAGTCGGCGAAACGAGCGTTGGCAGACTGATCGCGCGGGTGCGCGACAAGGCGTTGAGCGTGTAGCCGACGACTTGGATCGCCTGCTGCCGCTCGGCCGGCTCGACGGCGTACAGCGTGAGGTAGCGCGTGGTGGCGCGCTCGATGGCGGGCATTTGCTCGGCATCGGCGGCTGCGGCGCGAACTTCATCGGCCGGCGAGGCGGCCAGCGCGGTCAGACAAAGTAACAGGGCGGCGGTCATGGCGCGGATTGTTGCTGAGGTGCGAGTTGGGTTGTTCTGGATGTCATGAGGTCGACGTTTGGCCGAGAATCTTTTGCAGCAGGCTGACGAGACTGCCGATCAGAAGGAGCCATTGCGAAAGGGAAATGCTCGGCGGTGCCGCGGTGGCGCTAGTGCGGGGCGCGTTGCGCCAGGCGTGGATCGCGGAATTTGTTGAAGATGGTTCGACGATGCTCGACAGGAATGCCACGACTGCCAGGACGATATCGAACACCGGCGGCTGCTCAACATTTTCGCGCAGCCAGGCGAGCCAAGTGGCATCGATTCCGGCTGCGGCGCCCAATTGCAGCGCGAGTTCGATGGCATTGCGCAGGCCGTCGGGCGTCGTGAGCGGCTGGTTCAAATCGCACAACTTCGCCAACAATTCGAGCAGTTCGGCCAGCGTGGCCAGATCGGGCAGGCTCAGGGATGATTCGAGGGTTGAGATTTCAGCGGCGAGCGTTTTCATGGGAATTCTCCGGTGGTTAGGGTTGCGTGATCGGCGCAGCGGTGCGGCGAGCAGCGCTACGCGCCGCGTGAATGGTCGGCGTGGTTGAGCGCGAGCGTCATTTCTTCGATGGCCGCAGAATCGCCATGCTGTCGTCGTGGCGTTGCATTCGCTCTTCGGCCATTTCGCGCAAGAACGCCTCTCGATCGCCAAGTTGCTCGGAGCGCTGGCTGGCCAGCTCGCTGCGAAAATTCTCGACCAGTTGCGGAATGGTCTTCGTGGCGGTGAACCAGGCGTACCAACCTAGAATGGCGGTGGCGGGGAGGTTGCCGACCTCTGAAAATGGCGAGTCGGCAGCCAGCGCCAAAACCGCGGCCAGCGCAAACAGCGGAGCGAATAGCGTTTTCATGATGAAACTCGAGGTTCCAGCGCCACGCGGGCAATAAAAAAAGCCCACGGCCGGAATCATCCAGCAGTGGGCTCGTAGTCGATGCCTGAATTTCCTGTTCGATCAGATCGCGCTGGCAGCCAAGGAGCACTGGCCGCTCACGACATGATCGTATGTTCAGTACATTAGCACAGGCGGTGGCCCAATTTCAAGAGGGTGGCCAAAAAATCCATCCTTTAATGCTGACCCGCGAGTTGGCGGCGATATCCATCCAGCATCTCTTGAAGTTGGGAGGCCAACGCGGTTTGTCTTTGCGCCTGCGCCATGGCCAAGGCGCTATTCGCCGCGTCGATCGCATGCGCCAAGTCACCCAGCGCCGCGTAGCCGATCGCCATATTTGTGGCGGCCTTGGTGTAATCAGATTTTATTTGCAGCGCGCGTTTGCACTCGACAATCGCCGTGTCATAACGATGAGCCTTCACCAAATCGAGGCTTAGATTGAGGTGTACTTCGGCCAATTGCGGATCGATTTCAAGCGCCTTTTGATAATTTGCAATGGCTTCGTCGTTTCGCTGCAGATCATCCAGCACGTTTCCCAAGTTATTGAGTGCCTTCGCATAATCGGGTTTGATTTTCAGCGCCCGATGAAATTCGTCGACCGCCTCGGCAAGTTGGCCGCTTTTGCGCAAAGCGAGCGCCAAATTGTTATGTGCCAGCGGATAATCTGGGTTGACGAGCAGAGTCTGGTGGAATTGTTCGATGGCATCGGCCGTGCGCCCCATATTCAAAAGGATTAAACCCAGATTGTCGCGCAACAGCCAGCAAGTTGGATTGTTCTGCAAGGTTTTCGTGTAGAGCGATACAGGATTGCGATAAAGCTGACTTTGCTGGCAGGTCGCGAGCGTCAATAGGGCAACGACAGCGCCGGCGATTGTGACGCCAAGCCAACGAAACCCTTCCCGTGCTCGACGTTGCCAAGTGGCCCACGAGGCGGCAACGAGGGCTGCGACGGCCGCCAGCGCAATATATTGATAATGATCGGCCACCAGTGAGTACTGCGCGAAGCCGACATCGGCAAAGCCAAGAACTGGGATGAGGGCCGCGCAGTAAACACACCAAGCCAGCAGAAAATGCTTTCCATAAATAAGAAAACGATGTTGAAATAAGACGATGGAAATCATCAAAAAGCTGGCCAGCGGCAACCACCAGCGCCAATTGGCAAGATTGATCTGCCATTGTGGATAGACGAAGAGCAAGTTGAGTGGCAACAGCGCTTTGCCCAGATAGAACCAAATGCCCGCGCCGGCGCCAACAACGCGTTCCAGCGCCGGCCGAGCGAATGGGGACTTCCGAGCCATGGGTCTGAAACCAAATGTTCAGCGCGGCGAATGCGATAGCCACCACGAAGAACGGACCGGACCGCGGGAAATCGTTTAGAGCAATGCGGTTTCGTCGCCACCATACAATTGCCAGCAACACCAGGGGCAATGTTGCCGCCGAGCCTTTGCTGAGCATGGCGCAAACGAAAGCCGCCAGGCTCAGCCAGTACCATCCGTTCAAGTTGAGCGGGTGACGAAGTGAAGGGCTGAAGGGGTGAGCAGGTGAGCCGGCGGTCTGTTGAACGTCATCCTCGTAGCGCAAATAGCACAAAATCGATATTAGGGAGAACAGCATGGCTAACAAGGTTTTCCGCTGCGCTATCCAAGCGACGGTTTCAACGTTGACCGGATGTATGGCAAAGATGATTGCGGCCAGGAAGGCGCCCGGGATTTTGAGCTTCCCGACCGTACACCAAATGAGCAGTGCGGAGGCAATGTGGATTAGCAGATTCGTGACGTGATAACCGAGCGGATTTGTTCCCCACAGGCGCCATTCGAGCCACAGCGTGGTGTTGCTGATAGGCCAATAGTCGACTGGTTCGGTCGTGAGCCAGATTCGATAGAGGCCATCTGGCGCGGCGACTAAATGATTGTTCGTGAGAAGGAGATCGTCGTCGAGAATGAATCCGCCATTTAGAGATGGCCGATAAGCGATGAACGCGAGAGCAGCGACGATTGCCGAGCCGCCAATTGCGCGATAGAGCATATTGCGGGCGGCTGGACCTTGCGAAAGATCGCGAGGGGGGCGGTTTGCTGGCGACTTGCGCTTAGCCATAGAGGCTAAGCTAATTGTTGAATAGCCGAATTGCAAAGTGGATTTGGCAGTTGCAATTGCCGATCAAAACCGCCGTCGAATCGAGCGGATCGAGGCGACTTTGCGCGTGCGCTCACCGTGGCGCGGCACTGGCGCGGCCGGCTGTGTGGTTGGCGAAACCGCCTTCATAGGCGCTGAATTCGGCCCAGATGGGGAAATGGTCGGAAACCTCGAGCGCCTGGTTCAGCGTTAAATTGAACTCGCGCATGATGTCGAACACGCCCGAGCGGCCGGAGTATTCGACCGTGGCGGCGCGGTCGAAAATAATATTGTCGTACGTTTTATTGCCGCGCGTGTTCGTTGCGAGGCCGGAAATGGCCCAGGCCATGTTGGGCATTTGGCGGAAGGGGCCAAACTTCTTTTCGTCGGCGTTGAAATCGCCCAAGAGAAGAATGTCGTCTTCGCCGCGGCCATCGTTGCGGACGGCTCGATAGACCGGCGCCAGCGAGGCAATTTCCGCTGCCGCTTCGTCGGGCTCGGTGTGCATATCGATGAGCGTGAAGGTGAAGGCTTGCTCAGGGGGCGGGCCGCGCACACGGAACGAAGCCACCAAGGGGGGCCGCTGAAACAAATTGTCGGGATCGTTCACGCTATAGACTGAGCTGCGATCGACCTCGATGGTTTGGGCGTCGAAGATGAATGCATACTGCTCCTTGCTGCTGGTGCGCCCTTGCGCGGGCCGATCACAAAATCGTAGTGGCGGCCGGTGGAGTTAATGAGTTGCACGAACCGCGGAACGATATCGTCGGTGACCGAGCGCACTTCCTGAATGGCAACGACGTCGAATTTTCGCACCGTTTCGGCCAGCACCTGCATCACTTCTTGTTTGGCAAGCTTCGTGGTGCCGAACACTTGAATATTGAATGAGGCGATGCGGATCGTGCCGTTGCCTTCGCTCACTGGCACCGCTTGGCCGCCGCTATAGCCGACCGAAGTGGCCTGCGTGCGCGGGTGGACCGTGAGCTTATCGAGCCCCTCGACCTGGAAGCGCTGCGAAAACCAGATGCCGCCGTAAATCAGTCCGGCCAGCACGACAAGAAACATGGGGCGACGCATCGATTAATCTCCTGGTGCGCGCGGTGCGATACGAACGGCAGTGCTCGAATGAGTTGCTAGCGAGGGCGCGCTTCGGCCGCGCCTGCGGCTAGACTTTGGGCCGCGTAAGATAGCTGGCCGGTTCAAACCGCTCCAGACCAAATCGGTCGCTAGCGCAGGCGCGATAAGAGCGCCAGCACGAGAAGGGAAATAAAAATCGAGTTACTTTCGCGCTTTGCGCACCAGATGGCCCAGTTCCGGCACAATCAGCTTTTCCATCGCCAAGCGCACCGCCGCAGTCGAGCCGGGCATTGCTAGCACGACGGTGCGATCGATCAGGCCGCCGATGGCGCGGCTGAGCATGGCTGCAGCGCCAATTTCGTCGTAACTGAGCATGCGGAATAATTCGCCAAAACCGGTGAGCGTTTTGGTGAGCATGCCTGCGAGAGTTTCGAAAGTTTGATCGCGGCTGCCGACTCCGGTGCCGCCGGTAAGCAAAATGGCGTCGAGCTGAGGATCGCGCCGCAGTTGCTCGATCGTATTGCGAATGCGCGCCGGCTCGTCGGGCACAATTTCCCAGGCGACAACCTTGTGGCCGGCCTTTTCCAGAAATTCGATCGCGGTTTTGCCGCTAGTGTCGTTTTCCTTGGTGCGCGTGTCGCTGATGGTAATGACGGCGGCGGTCACACGGTGCGGCGCTTGGGCGCGATGTTCTTGAACCGAGGCCGACATGGTGAAATATCCGTGCTAGGTTAGCCGAAATGGTGCGAAAACTGTGCGTTTTTCGGGCCAGCGGGCTGCGCTGAAATGGCCCGGCCGCCAGCCGACATCTATACTAGAAGGGGTTGAATTGGCGCGTGTCAAGGTCGGGTTTGATCCCGGCTCGGTGGCATGTTCTCGCGCAAGCGTGAGCATGTGTTTCCGGATGCATACAGGCGAAGAACGACTGTTTATGAAGCGTGCGGCGCAATCATCGACATTCATTGTGCGCACCCTTGTCGCACTGGCATTGTGCGCCGCGGCCTCGCCGATCGCGCGGGCAGATATTTTCGTGCTCACCAACGACGGCCAAATTCATGGCGAAATGGTGAATACCGACGATGCGCCGCGGCAGCAATTTGTGATTCGCACGCCCGAGGGGGCGACCGTCACCATCGATCGCGGCCAGGTGAAGCAAATCATTCCGCAAACGCCGGCGCAGATGGAGTTCGACAAGGTGCGCCCGACCTATGCCGACACGCTCGAACAGCAATGGAAACTGGCCGAATGGTGCCGCGAGAATTCGCTCACGCGCGAACGGCAATCGGTGCTCGAGCACATTATCGAATTGAGCCCCGACTACAAGCCCGCCCGGTTGGCGCTGGGCTACAGCATGGTCGATGGCCGCTGGATGCAAGAAGACCAAATTATGCAGTCCAAGGGCTACGTGCGCTACAGGAACAAGTGGCGGCTGCCGCAGGAAATTGAAGTGCTCGAAAACCGCGAGAAAGACGACGCGGCGGTGCGGCAGTGGTTTGCAAACTTGAAGAAGTGGCGCGCGTGGCTCGACGATACTCGCGCCGATCAGGCGCGCGATGCGATTACGTCGATTGACGATCCGTTCGCTCTGCCGGCCCTGTTGCAATCGCTCAATGCAGAACACGATCGCAATGTGAGCCTGCTGTATATTAAGGCGCTGGCGCGCATCGGCACGCCCGACGCGGTGAAGGGGTTGGCCACGCGCTCGCTCGACGATGCCGATGATGAAATTCGGGCGGAGTGCCTCGACCAGCTCGTGGGCAAGCCGCAGCCCGATGCCGTGGCCGTGTATGTCGAAGCGCTCAAGAGCGCCGACAATGCACGCGTGAACCGCGCAGGCTACGCACTGGGGCGAATGGGAGATAAATCGGCCGTGGGCCCGCTCATCGACGCGCTGGTTACTGCGCATAAGTTCAAGGAAGTCGACGGCAATTCCAATCCCAACGGAATTAGCGCCGGGATGACCAACCAAGGAGGCGGCGCATTTTCCACGGGCTCGAGCACGCGCATCATCACGCGCAATTTGACGAACCAGCGAGTGCTCGATTCCTTGGTGGCGCTTACCGGCGTGAATTTGGATTTCGATCAGAAGGCGTGGAAGCGCTGGCTGGCCACGCAAAGCAAAGATTCGAACATCGACGTGCGGCGAGATTAATCTGCCAAATGCGTTCTTGGATATTTACACACGTATCGAATAGAATTCAAGCATGAGCATTCACATTCAGGGCACGTACAAAGACGGTGTTATCTACCCCGAGCATCCGCTGGGATTGCCGGAGAATTCCCTGGTCGATCTCACAATAGATGAGCACTCGAAGGCCCATTACGCGCCGGCGCGAGAGACAGCGGCAAACGGGCGACCGGTCGCTCCACAGTTTTCTCCAGACGAATTGTCGGATCGAGTGAATCGGTACGCCGTGCATGTGGGAAGTTTACCCACCGACTTTTCGCGTGCCGATATTTATCAAGGCCACGACTAATGGCCTATTTGCTTGACACCGGCATTCTGTTGCGGCTCGTCAATGCTCAAGATCGGTTGCACAGCACGGTTCGGCTGGCTGTGGAATTAATCGGCGCGAAAAACGAAGAGGTCTTCACAACAAGTCAGAACATCGCCGAATTCTGGAATGTGGCGACGCGGCCGATTGCCGATAATGGATTAGGGTTACTCGTGGGTGCTATGGTCGGTTTGCTCGAACAAATTGTCGAGCCGGTGTGTGGTATGCTGACTGAGCATCCGGCGACGTATCAAGAGCTTAAGCATTTGGGAGCCAAATACCAGTTTCGCGGCAAGCAGATCCACGACGCGCGAATTGCGGCGCAAATGCTGTGTTGGAAAATCGACAATATACTGACGCTCAACGACCGCGATTTCCACCGCTACGAGCCAGAGGGCATTAAAGTGGTAACGCCCGATTTAATCGTGGCGGAAGGCTAATTAGGAGACTGTGGATTACAGTTGGGAACGCGCGAGATGTCGCTCTGCTAATCGCCCATTGCCGAGGGGCTCATTCCCACATCCACAATGCTGCAAGCTTGGATGACGTTCAGTCCCAGCGCCCTTGCTTTGGCGACGACCTCGGGGCTGTCGCTGCCGGGGTTCAGCCACAATTCTTTGCAGCCGCGCTGGGCGATTTCGTCGAGCGCAGCCAAGCCGACGGCCGGCGGCAGATAGATGCTCACGCGGTCGAGCTGACCCGGCGGCACTTCGGCGAGGCTCGTATAGACTTTCAATCCCTCGATTTCGCCCCCTTTGGGATTCACCGGGTAAACAGTGTACCCGCGCGCACATGCGCGCGGAGCGATTTATTTCCGTATTTGGAACGGTCGGAACTCGCGCCGAGAATGGCGACGGTAGGCATGGAGAGGCGAAACTTAGATTTGGGGGTGCTGAAAATTATTGACCTAGGGATGCACGTCGGCGTACTGGCGTGCAATTCTATGATAATATTTGACGACAATCGAAGGCCAACTGCTAGGGGGCTTAGCTACCATGCCAACACTAACTGAGCTTTTTCATCAACAGCGCCACCGTCGTTTTGGCACTTCCAATCCTGAGAAGATGGAACTCGAATATTGGAAGTGGGCGGCCCAAAATAAGATCGGCCCATACAAAGCGATAAAGCGCTTTAATGCCGATCTAGACCAACAAAAAGGTCCTGATTGGTGCTTTCCACGAGATTTCATGAGTTCTACTAAATTGCTAGATGGGCGAACAATCCATATCGGTGGTGAATACGAAGACTCGTACGATCCTGAATTCTGCATTTATAACGATGTAGTGGTGATCGATGCTGAAGGTGGCATCGAGATTTTTGGGTATCCACGTGATGTATTCCCGCCGACAGACCTTCACACTGCGACCCTGGTCGAGGACAGGATCATTCTCATCGGAAGCTTTGGCTACCCCGAGGATCGTATGCCTGGCAGTACCTCGGTTTTTGCATTGGACGCAAAGTCGTACAAGATAGACGCGTTAGAAACAACCGGCGTAAATCCCGGCTGGATATTCAAACATTCCGCCGACTTCAATTCAAAGCGGGACGTTATCGCTGTGACAGGTGGGGAAATCGTCGTTCGAGCTAATGTCGACGAGCAACGCTTGCTTCGAAATGTAGAAGAATATGAATTAGACGTACGTTCCCTAAAGTGGTGCAGAACCACACAGCGTAATTGGCGTCAATTCCGTATTGTTTTTTTCGATAATGATGGTCGGCGGACCTATCCAGAACCAGACTTTAAACCTGAAAGTTGTCTGCCTAAGACTTGGTCTTATAAGTTACTGGATGATGATCTCCCCTGGAAAGGGTGGCCGATTCGAGTGAATGGCGTGCCCATCACTTTTCGAAACGAATTCTTTGAAATTCAAATTATCGTAGAAAGCGACACAGTCATTGAGGAAGTTTCGACGGCGCTTGACGAAACAATGAAGCGTACCCAAGCGCACATACATGCAGATTGTCGTTTGGAAGCACTGAATTAGTAACAAGGAAGTAGAGGAAAAATTGAAGGGAGCCGGAGTTATTGGCTGCCATCCCATTTCATCATCCGCTCACGCTGCCTTCTCCACTTGCGCCAACCGCGGTCTGCGGTGCGCAAACGACCATGTGCCCAGCACGGAAAGGGCCACGCGGTCTTCCAAGTTCGGCCGGAAAATGGTCAATAGCAAGAGCGGCAAATACCAACCCACAAGTTGCCCGCCCCCCAGCGCGTGCCAGAACTGCGTCCCCAACATAACGGCCGACGAGCAACTCAACAGCGTGCCCAAATTTTTCTGCGCCGGCCAAATGGCCAACGAAATCGACAGACCCACGAAGGAAAAGATAATGGGAATGCGATAGACAGGGTCGTTGAACGGCAATCCCCAGAAGCTGCTCGGCGGAAGCTGCATGCGCGGGAAGATCCAGCCGAACATTTGCCGCACGTCGGCCATGAATGAGTGCGACGGATCGTAGGGGTGGAAATACAAAATGCCCACCAGCAGCACGATCATCGCTACGACGCCGAAGGCAAACCGCAGCACCCCCCGCTGCCAGTAGAAACTGCACCACAGCGGCAAGAGAAAAATCGGGTAATAAAACATGCCGATCGCCAGCCCAAGCAAAATGCCTGAAACCAACGGGCGGCGGTACATGGTAATGGCCCATACCAACAGCGCCGCCAAGAGCACGTGATACACCTGGCCAATGTGCACGATGGCGGTATCCATGTAGCGGCCGGTCAGAATGGCCGTGTACGGCAACAATAAGAACAGGACCGCCGCGGCGATGCCGGTTTTGATGTTGTCGAAATGCCGGTAGCCGGTGATCACCAGGCCGATCACAATGGCCAGATAAGAAAAAATGGCGACCGTGCGCGCGGTGGCCAATTTGAGCATATCCTGCGAATCGGCGGTTTGGTTCGATGGGAGCGGCTGAGCTTTGTTGTTGGTCTCAAACAACAGTCGCGTGGGAAGCTGGAACACGTCGAACACCCATGGATAGCCCGGGCCGTAAAGATTGAGCGGCGACTCTTGATCGGCCGCGTTTTGTTGATCGGCCGCGGTTTGATCGCTGCCCGAGTTGGCGGCTTGGTCAGACTTTGTCGTATCGATCGGGCCGGCTTCGGTCGAGATCGGCCCGTTGGCTCCGCTCGCCTCTGCAGTCTGCCGGCCATTGATGCGCCGCTTCCGCCACCTGATGCTTGAGCTTGGGATTGTCGGTCACCACGTTGGCCATCAAAAAAACCAACAGCGACAGGCCCAGGAACGTGAGGCCGCCAACGGTGAGGTTTGGCTCCAATAGCGGCCGGCGAACCATTAGCGGATCGAATAGCATGCGAATCAAAAACAAGCCGTCGAGCACGAACAGCCAAATGTACCCGGCCTGCTGGTAGGCCGGCTGGCTCGTTTCCTGGCCATAGATGACCGAGAGCAAGCCGGGCGCTAGCAAGATCAAGCCGATCAGGTCGAGATTGCGCACGCTCCACAGCCGGTTGAACTTGAAATAGAGCGCAATAATCAGCAGCGAGGAGAGATAGACCCAGGTCGTGGGGCTAACGCGTTCGTAATACAGCAAGATTTCGCTCATGATTGGGTAGCGCGGTGGTAACACTTGGCAAAACATTGCCGCTGGCACGGAGCGCACCGCACTATTAGCAATCAAGATACTTTGCTAGCGCGCCAATGCAAGCCTAATTCCCGCTGGGCTTTGCGCCGCGAACGGTATCTTTCGGCAAAATGCGCGCGATATGTTCCGGGTCGCACAGCGTTAGAGAGTTGGTCGCCGGCAACAAAGCGCCAGTCACAAGCGCCGCACTTTTATTGCGTCAACGTCATTGTGACAATGCTATTGCGCCAGCGCGCTGCGCCCGCGTGGCCTACCACGGGGCGTTGGGCAAAGAATGTCGATTGTATGGCATCGCCCGCCTGGTTGAGTTTGCGCTGGAAACTATCGACGAATTCGTGCAGGCCAAGCTCGACGATGTCGCTCACCTGCGCGTAATCTAATTCCGCCCGAAGCTGGCCCAGGCGGCGCTCGGCCTGGTTGCGGAAGGTCCCCTGCGGCATGCCGGTGATCGCGTGCAACGACTCTTCGGCGCCGCGCAGGCAAAACCGCAGCGCCCGGGGAAACTCGGCGTCGAGAATGAGAAACTCGATTACTTCCTCGGGCGAGATGCGGCCGTGGCGTTTGCGATACATCTCCAGCGCGCTGGCCGATTTCAACAGGGCCGACCATTGGATCGTGTCGAGCGGGGTGCCCACATCTTGCACGCTCGGCAACAGAATGAAGTATTTCACGTCGAGAATGCGCGAGGTTTTGTCGGCCCGCTCGAGCAAGCGGCCGAGTTGAGCAAAGTGCCAGGCTTCCCCGCGCGACATGGTGGCTTCCATAATGCCCACGATCAACTGCCCGCTGCGCTTCACGTGGTTGAAGAACTCAAACGGGTTATCGCCGGCCTGGCCATTGCGGGCGGCATCTTTCACCAACAGATAAAACTTGTTGAGCTCTTCCCACACGGGGGCGGCAATAATTTCGCGCACGGTGCGAGCGTTTTCGCGGGCGTATTTCAAGCACGAGATGATCGAATTCGGGTTTTGCTCGTCGAACGTGAGCATGCCGACTGCGTTTTTTTGCGACGCCATCCCATAACGCTCGTAGAACTGCTGCTGGTCGCCGGTGGTGTAGATCAGGGGATCCCACTGATTGGCCACCGTGCCCCCGACGTCGAGCGTGAGGTTCAGGTTCACGTCGACAAAGCGCGCAGCATTCTCCGCCCGCTCGATATAGCGGCTCATCCAGAAAACGCAATCGGCCACGCGGCTAAGCATAAATTAAACCCGAAGCCTGCACCGACGAACGGAAGAGCCACAGATGGACACGGATGTACACTGGTCGGAAATAAAATTCATTTCTCATTTCGAGTTTCCCGATTTTTTCCTATGTATCCGATTCATCTGTGTCCACGAGTGGCTATTTTGTCTCTGTGTCTCGGTGCCTCGGCGGTTCAATTTCATAATGGGCTCATACTACTTTCAAATCACCTCTTCACCTGTTCACATCTTCACCTCTTCACCTGTTCACTGTACGACAGCTTGCGCTGCCGGTGCGCGGAAGTCGCTTTGCGCAGCGCTCTCGGCCTGCAGCACCCAAGTATCTTTGCTGCCGCCACCTTGCGAGGAATTCACCACCAGCGACCCGCGCTTGAGCGCCATGCGCGTCAATCCGCCGGGGAGCACGAAGATCGATTCTCCGTACAAGATATATGGTCGCAAATCGACGTGCCGCCCCTCGAAATGATCTTCCACCAGCGACGGCACGCGCGACAGCGCGATCATCGGCTGGGCAATGTAATCGCGCGGATTGGTTTTGATGCGGTCGGCGCACGCTTCGCGCTCGGCTTGCGAACATTTCGGGCCGATCATCAAGCCGTAGCCGCCAGATTCGTTGGTGGGCTTTACGACTAGCTTGTCGAGATTCGCCAGCACATGGTCGCGCTGCTTCGGATCGGCGCACACGAACGTAGGAACATTCGGCAGAATAATATCTTCGCCAAGGTAGTATTTGATGATTTGCGGCACGTAGGCGTACACGGCCTTGTCGTCGGCAATGCCGGTGCCCGGCGCGTTGGCCAGCGCCACGTGGCCGGCGCGGTAGGCCCGCATCATGCCGGGAACGCCCAGCATGGAATCGTCGCGGAAGGCTTCGGGATCGAGGAACGTGTCGTCGATGCGGCGGTAAATGACATCGACGCGCTGCACGCCTTGCGTGGTGCGCATGTAAACGTAGTCGTCGAGCACGACCAAATCGCGCCCTTCGACCAATTCCACCCCCATTTGCTGCGCGAGAAACGAATGCTCGAAATAGGCCGAGTTGTAAATGCCCGGAGTCAGCACGACCACCGTCGGGTCGTCGGCCATTTGCGGAGCCACGCGCTGCAGCGTGTGCAACAAACGCTCGGGATAGTCTTCCACCGGGCGAATGCGCAAGCCTTCGAACACCTGCGGAAACGCGCGCTTCATCACTTCGCGATTCTCGAGCACGTACGATACGCCCGACGGGCAGCGCAAGTTGTCTTCGAGCACATAGAATTGGCCGTCGCTATCGCGCACCAGATCGGTGCCCGTTACGTGCGCCCATGCGCCGCGCGGCGGCTTGAGCCCCGTGCATGGCGAAAGATAGCATTTGCCCGACCGGAGCAAATCCTCGGGCACGATGCCGTCGTTGATGATTTGCCGGCGGTTGTAGACATCGTCGATGAATAAATTGAGCGCTTGAATGCGCTGCTTGAGGCCGCGCTCGATCATCTCCCACTCGGCGGCTTCCACGACGCGCGGCACCACGTCGAAGGGCCAAATTTTTTCGGTGCCCGCTTCATGGCCATAGACGGTGAACGTGATGCCGAGATTCAAGAGCGTGCGTTCGGCATCGCGCTGGCGGCGCTGCAATTCGCCGTCGGAAAGCGATTGGATTCGTCGAAACAACCCTTCGCAGCGCGGCCGCGGCTTCCCGTCGGGAAGGAACATTTCGTCGTAAAAGCCATCGGCGGAATAGGAGGCGAATTGCATGCGTTCTCTGTCGGCGAGTTGATTGAAAAACTCCCGCGACGCGACCGATGGTGCGCCTGGAAGACGAGCCGCCTATTTACGCAGGAGTTCGGGCAATCCGTCAATCGAACCCGGCGAGTTAAGCAAAGGCTGTGCCTGTTTGCGTGGCGACGATGCGGGACACCATCGAGCGCCGCGCCGTAGCTCTCGATGTTCCAATATGTTAGCACTTGTTTGCGGGAGCGATAAGCGGCCCCGCGCGCGGCGGAAAACCTGCGAATCGCGCCCGGCAATGCCCAGCGATTGTGCACCTTAGATGAAACAGTGCGCGTTGCAAGGGAGGCGGCAGCCTTCGAGGTGCGCGTTGATTTTGACATTGAATAAGCTCCCGCGACAGCCCGGCCCCGCGCTTTTTCTTGCGCCCGTCGGCTAAAATGCGGATATGAATCACGAAGAAGCTCGTCGCGCCGCTGAGAAATGGGCCGACGAATATGAGACACAGTTCGGCGAGTGCCTTTGGGAATGGCACCATCCAAGCCAACCGCATTGGATCATGGTTTTTGCAATTAAAGAAAGCCGACCGGAGTGGTGCTGGTTTGTATGCATCGGCGACTCAGGACAGAAAAAAACCTTCATAGCGATGCGGCGTCCACAACGATTCTTGGAATCTTAGGATGTCAATCAATGACTTCCGTCACGTTTAATTCTCCCCCGTTTTGCCTAAGTGAATCGCAGTTCGACACTGACTTGTAGACCTTGAAACTCCATTGCTTCGGTGAAGTTAGCAAGCATTGCATCCTGCTTTTCGGCGGGCAGAGAGATATATGGAGGGTCGTCATTCCACCGTTCAAATGCCGTTGGCTCAATTATCACGCAAGGTTCACCGGTGGCGAGTCTGCCATTTTCAACGCTGACATCTATTTTCTTTTCTCCTTCACGGTACTCAATCATAAAACGGCTCATCGACTGGACCGTGAACCCCTTATCGCTCTCAACACCCTGCTTATTTAGCCATTTTAACATAAATCTAATTTGTTCCCATCGGCGTCGGCCGCAGAATCATCGGAAATTGCTCATTAACGTGAGTGAGGTTCGGAGTGTCAATCAATGACTCCCGTCACCTTTATGTCCGCGCTTTATTTCCGCACCCCTTAAATTTCCGCTCTTAATTTCCCGTTCCCACCATCTTTTCTCTCCCAGAATTCATTCAGGTTTGCCGGCCCCCCATAGAGATTTCACGGATCGGTTATGCAGCGAGAACTGGTTAGGACCATCTCTCGCGATGATCGATTTTTCAAATGCCGTGAAGAATTCATGCGCTTTTGAAATTAGTGGTAAAATTAGCTTGTTTCCTTCCTTGTTCGCTGCTGATTCGCACTCATAAAGAAGTCCGCGGAGCCTCGGTAGCTCGTGTATAAAATCCATCTCGAACTGCCCAACTGCGCCCAACTCGTCGCCGAGCCAGCCATCGAGCAATAAGTCAAACGATATAAAGGCATATGCAAACGCGGAAAATCTCCACACGCGCTGATCAATCGTTGAAAACCACGTTTGGTCAATTGTCTCCGTGCGACCGTTCGGCCATGCAATCTCTTTGCCAACGCAGACATCGCGAGCTTCTGCATGGACTTGCAGTGCGCGGACGGCCGGATGGTCGGCAGGATACTTCGCGAGTATCTTGTAGTTGAGTGGGTAGATCCGTGGATGGAATATCTGCATATTACTTGGTGTGGTGAGTGCTTTCGTACGACTTAATCAAAGGAGGATAAATCAAAGGGGACGGGAGTCATTGCTTATGCTTCAGGCGATCGTCGGGAAGTGGATGGATTCTTGGGTGACCCCGTTGACGTAAAGTATATTCCGGGCCGAGTTGACGAACCATCATTTCTTCCTCCCGTTCGAAGCGTCGCCGTTCATGTCGGCGATTGTCACGCACGCGGCGTGCGTGACCTACTTGGCTACTTGGCTGGCATCTAATGTGAAAATATACCGCACATTGCAATTCATGAGTTGATTCATCAAACTGAGGAGAGACGCCAAACGCTTTTAATGATCGATCTCCCTAAGCTGCCAAATGTCCACTTCGCAATCTCCGTATCGCTTCGATCTTGAAGTGCCGCCCAACGGCCGCGTCGAAGTGCAAGTGCCGTTGCCGCCGGGATCGCACGTAACGGTCTACGTCGTCGAGCAACAACAGGGTGAGTTCGACGACTTATTGGCCGCTTCCGCCAGCAGTCTCGACTTTTGGAACAATCCTCACGACGACGAGGATTGGAACAATGCCTGAGCTGGGAGACATTGTTCTCATTCCAGACAGATCATGAAACGGGAAATTACTGTTGTTCATGTTCTCGTATTTTTCAGTTGCGTTGGAATTCTCGCGTTTGGAATCCTAATTTCAGAACGCGCATATCCGCCAGGATGCGGCATGCTTCCGCTGAATGTGATGGTCGTTGTGATTCCTTTTACAGCGGCATTGCTTTCTCGTTTAAGATTGCCCAAATGGGCACTCTTCCTCTATGGAATTCTTTCAGCGATTCCCTTTGAATCCCTATATGCCGACGATAATGCACTACGTCTGCGGTCACACCAACTCGCTCAAGTTGGATTCGGCGTCGCTCTAGTTTTGGGGGCAATTGGGATGGGATTAGTTTGCTACTATATCGATGCGATCATTCGCTTCATACGATACGCTGGAAGGCCAGATCGCACGAAGTGATTGCGGTTTCCCAAGGGATTAAGTTCCAGACGGCTCTGATTTTGCTCCGCCGACTCCGCAAAATCGGGACAGTCCCCGGCAGTTTTGAAACAGCTTCTAATGTATTAAAATCGGGCAAAAGATAAAAAATCAAATCTGCGCGTCGAAGGAGATCTCCTTGGCTCAATCGCTTCCAACTATTTCCACCGCTTCGGGGCAAATTGTCGATATCCCTGCCGGCCGCGTGTTTCCCGGTACGATCCACATCGCCGGCGGCCGAATTGCGCGCATCGAAGAAACCACCGAAGCGCCGCGCACATTTCTGCTGCCGGGCTTTGTCGATGCCCACGTGCACATCGAAAGCTCGATGCTTGTGCCCAGCGAGTTTGGCCGCTTAGCGGTGCTGCACGGCACCGTGGCCACGGTGAGCGATCCGCACGAAATCGCCAACGTGCTAGGAGCCGCCGGAGTGCACTACATGATCGACAACGCCAGGCATTCGCCCGTGAAGTTCAATTTTGGTGCGCCCAGTTGCGTGCCAGCCTGCGCGTTCGACAAATCGGGCGCAGTGCTCGATGCGGCGGCTGTGGCGAAGTTGCTCGACGACCGGTCAATCGTTTATCTCTCCGAAATGATGAACTTTCCCGGCGTGCTGCACGACGACCCTGACGTGATGGCGAAAATCCGCGCCGCCCACGAGCGCGGCAAGCCGGTCGACGGCCACGCGCCGGGTTTGCGCGGCGAGGGGTTGAAAAAATACGTGGCCGCAGGCATTTCGACCGATCACGAAAGCTTCACCTATGAAGAAGGCCTGGAAAAAATCGGTTTGGGAATGAAGTGCCTGATTCGTGAAGGGTCGGCTGCGAAAAACTTCGAGGCACTCTATCCGCTTATCGGACAGCATCCCGAAATGTGCATGCTCTGTAGCGACGATAAACACCCCAACGATTTGGTCGTCGGGCACATCAACGAGCTTGTCGTGCGGGCGCTCAAGCGAGGCCAGCCGCTATTTGCCATTTTGCGGGCGGCGTGCATCAACCCGGTGCAGCATTACAAACTCGCCGTCGGGCAGCTTCGCGTGGGCGATCCGGCCGATTTCATCGAGGTCGAGAATCTCGAAGCGTTCAAAGTGCTGCGCACGGTGATCGATGGGAAAGTGGTGGCCGAGCGCGGGCGGACGCCGCTGGAGCGGGTCACGCCCCCCGTCGTGAATCAATTCAAGTCGGCCAAGCGCACGGCGGCGGAATTTGCCGTGCCTGCTCCCTCGTCCCCCGCCTCTCGCCCCTCGTCTCTCCGGGTCATCGAAGCTATCGACGGCCAGATCGTTACCGGAAAATTGTCGGTCGCGACGCCGAAGTATCAAACCGGCTTTGTCGTTTCTGACGTTGCCAATGACATTCTCAAAATCGCGCTGGTCGATCGATATAGCGGCGGCGAGCCTGCCGTCGGTTTCATCAAGAATTTCGGATTGAAATCGGGCGCGATCGCTTCCAGCGTTTCGCACGATTCGCACAATTTGCTGGCCGTGGGCGTCGACGACGATTCGCTCGCCCGCGCAATGAATTTGCTCATCGAATGTCAGGGCGGAATTAGCGCCGTCGGCAATATCGACGGCAAACCGGTGGAGGCCGTTTTGCCGCTGCCGATTGCCGGCTTAATGTCGGGCGAAGACGGCCGCCATGTGGCCGATGAATATTCGCGCATCGACGCGCTGGCGAAACAGTTGGGCTCCACATTGACCGCCCCTTACATGACACTGTCGTTCATGGCGCTCTTGGTTATTCCCGCCTTGAAGCTCGGCCCTTGCGGCCTGTTCGACGTGGAGAAGTTTCAACCAGTGCCGCTGTGGGAATGATCTTGGAACCAGTCGACGGCGCACTATAATTGAAGCATGGAAACCGTACATCAAGCTGCTTTAACACCTGACCAACTTGCCGCCATCACGGCAGGCGGCGGCTACGCGCACTTTGAAGATCCCAAAACGCGCATCGTCTATCACCTTATCCAGCAGCCCGAAGCGCCGACCATCGACGACGACTACGTGCGCGAAAAACTGGCCGAGGCGTATGCAGATATCGAAAAAAATGGGCTCCATCCCGTCGACATAGCCAAGATCAAAGCCGAGGTGGTGGAGTCTGCAAACATTTCAACTGGCAATCTGCTAGAATACTAATGCACGGCACCGCGTCTTGATTCTGGTCGCTGATGAGGCAAAATCGTAATATGGTCATTCACGGTCGCGTACATCACGGCGTTGTAGTTCTCGACGGCAACGCAGCTTTGCCCGAGGGTTCGGAGGTTACGGTCGTTTGCTCTAGCGTGTCAGCGCCAGTCTCTCATCAGCCGAAGCAACGCATTCAGCCCCCGCTCGTGCCGTCCGACCATCCCGGCACTCTAAATCTCACGGCAGAGCGAATCGCTGAACTTGCTTGATTCAGAAGCAAAAACTGTGTCATCGACCGCTGCGGTCGAGAGGGCCGTGGAATTAGACCCGTGAAGACAGATTACCACGAGGCGAGCGAGAATTCGCGGTAGGGCTTGGGATGCTCGGATCTACGGGCGGGGACGGAGGTTGGAAGTGTTTCCTACTAGAGCGACGGCATCATAATCCGTGTGTAGCTTGCGAGTCGCTAAGCTACTTCGAGATGTCTGGCAACCATTCGGATAGTGGATCGTTCCAATGACCATCTTTGTCGCGGAGCGCAAATCGTCGCACGATTGACTGATCCGAAAATCCATTTTGTCCATGACTAGTTAACACGGCGATGCTTCCATCCAAAATGTGATACTCGAATTTCCGATCCCAAGCATCGACAATATGATCGTCATAATTTTGTAGATGAGATAAATCTTCCAGTGTTGATGGAGGAGAGTCATGCTGCGTACAGTACATTAAAATCCGACGATGCACCACAAACATCCTCGTCAGGGTTAAATCACGGGCAGAAATCCGCGTTGACCCTAGGTATGCGGCCAAGACAATCGCAAAACAGAGAGCCATCGTGCAAACAACAACAATTAGACAACGAGGAGTCAAGATTTTACTGTTGGTTGAGAAGGAATTGATTAGTCCCTACCATCCGCCAGCTCCATATCCACCATGCGTTGACCACCAAGCGGTCCGGCTGCCGTCCCCGGCGCTTACTGATACAAACGTGAAGGGACATTCACGAACGGTTACCTGCTAGGTACTTTCAGAGCCAGTTTCGGATGCTTGAACATCTTGCTCATTTGGCACTTTGTGGTCCCGTGAAGTCGGGATGATCTCCATCCCGACCGTTGTCTGACTGCAACCAAATGCTCGCCAAAGCTCCTCGGCCGACTTTTGTTTCTTCCGAGGAGAATTGAAAGCCTGAAGTTCGATCGTCGGGCCATTCACGTCGTGCGCCTCGCGCAGTAGAAACATTTCCAATTTGCCCAAACTCGGATTTTTGACGGCGCCGACGATGAGCTCGGCCGCAGAGGTGCCGAGAGGCCCGTGAGTTTTCGCACATACGACTTCCAATTCGCGCCGATCTTCGTTGCGACGTGGTATAGAATCGCGAGCTCGCTAATTGATTCTCTCCAATCCGTTCGAACATCCTCAATTGACAAAGCCGCGCCGGCCAGGTCAAGCAGAGCATCGTCGGTTGTTCGCATCGCACGAATCGCCATCCTTGAACAATAGTGCAGCAAGCTCATTCCGTTTTGTATCTGAGCGCGCAGCAGTGTGCGCTGCTGTTTAGAACCAGCAAGGTAGGCTTTGCAAATCCGCTGGATTCGCTCATCCACCTCCGAAAATATTGGGTTGCTTAACGATTCGTTGTAGACTTGTTTGAAATCCTCAAAGGGATGAGAGTGAGACTGCATCAACCGCACAAACGGGTATTCGGCAGAATAATCCTCGGCCCGTGGTTCGACATCTCGATCCATCTTTGGAATACTCGCGGCAAAATGACCGATATCAATGGGACAATTCCAAAAGCTGTCAGGCGCTTCCCTGCAGCGCCAGCCGCGACAGGGAGCGGAAACGTCGATCATTCTACCGTCCCGCGGCGGTCACAAACACCATCAGAAAAACACCGCGCAGTGGCGGGTGGCACGGACACAATCTGTTATCGGTTACACAACCTCGATCATCAGCGTCATGCAAGCAGCTTTGGTCGCGTTGGCTGCCGCTCACTGTTATCCGTTGGCCTCAGGGGACAGGATGGCGATTTATTAACGGATACCTGCTAGCTATCAAATCTGCGGTCGCCGAAAAAGCGAGTGGTAAATCAACAGCACCAGCACCGCGCCGAGGATGGACATGAAAATGCCGGCACCCCGAATTTCATCGGCGGGGTACATGCCCAGCCAGCGCCCAATGAAGCCGCCGACCAGGGAACCAAGCATGCCCAAGAGAATGGTCGGCAGGCAGCCACGGAAATCGCTCGGGCCGGGCACCAGCAACCGCGCAAAGATGCCTGCAAAAAATCCAAAAACGATCCACGAGACGATGCCCATAATGTCCTCCGTCGCTCACACTGAACCAGCGCCCTCTATCGCCCGCGAGCGAAGGCGGCTCAGGTCGAGCCGAAATTGCAATCGCCGTGCCTGCCATATCATATTCGATAGAAACCCGGCCTTCTTAGCGGGGTTAAAAACCTAGGAGATTTCGAGCGATTGGCGTTCGCTTGGGCGCTGGCCAAGCCTAGTTCCAGCATCATGCCGGATATAGACTTAGATAATCGCTCGAATTAGCCTACCTGCACGTTTTGGCCGTGAGTAAAACTTTGGCCCCCAGCCAGCCGCCTGCCCAGAATTACCAACTGCACGATCCCGACGTGCGGCTCATGCTCGAAGTGCGCGAGGACAGCGCCGCCGCCTTCGAGGAATTGATGCTGCGCTACCAGAACCGGTTGGTAACGATTTTGGAGCACCTGGTTGGCAAGCGCGATTTGGCCGAAGACCTGGCGCAAGATGTGTTTTTGCGAATTTACCGCGCTCGCAAGCGATATGTGCCGGGCGCGAAATTTTCCACGTGGTTGTTTACCATCGCCAACAATGTCGCGTCGAATGCGCTGCGCAGCCAATCGCGGCGAAAGGAAGTGAATTGGAAGGGACCGCCGGGCGATTCGACCGGCGCCAACAGCCTCGACCAAATGGCCCAGGCGGCCTCGCAGCGCCATGCCCACGCGGCAAGTCGATAAATCGGAAATGCGCGAGGTGGTGCGCGAAGCGATCGGAACCTTGAACGAACGGCAACGCATGGCGGTGCTATTGAGCAAATTCGAAAACATGAGTTATGAAGATATTGCCGAGAGCATGCAAATGTCGCCGCAAGCGATTAAATCGTTGCTGTCGCGGGCCCGCGGAAATTTGCGTGCCGTGTTGGAACCCTATTTAGATCGTGGTGAATTAAGAAAGAAAGATTAACAGCCTAGGGACAAAACGTCCGCGGAGAGGGGGACAGTCCCATTTTTCTCCCAGGGCACCGAAAAATCGGGACAGTCCCCGACGTTTTATCCCCAGACCCCTAACGTCCATGTCCGACGCAGCAAACAACAAACTTGGCGCCGACGAGCTCGATGAAGAGCTTGTGGCCTATCTCGATGGCGAGCTCGAGCCAAACGCAACGAAGCGGATGGAGAATTTGCTCGCCAGCGATGCCCGTGCGCGCCAGCGGCTGAATCAGCTTGCTGTTTCCTGGGATTTGCTCGATCAATTGCCGCGGGCCACAGTCGACGACTTGTTTACCAAGACCACGGTTGAAATGGTGGCGGTGGCCGCCGAGCACGAGGTGGCCGAAACGGTCAAGGCCGAGCCGGCGCGGCGGCGGGTGCGCTGGCTGGCGGCCGGCGTGGCGACCCTGTTGGCGCTGGCGGTCGGCTTCATCGCCGTGGGGCTCACCTTGCCCGACCGAAACGACGCGCTGTTGCGGAATTTGCCGTCGGTCGTGAATTTGGAGTTGTATCGTTCGGTGGGGGATGTCGCGTTTCTCAAGCAATTGCAAACGGCGAATTTATTCGTCGATGAAACGAGTGATCCGAACAAGGCGCCCGCAACGGCGCGAATTCGCCGGCGGCATCAAAACCGGTCGATCAATCGGCTGCCAAGGCCGGCGCGGCGGACCAAGCGAGCGCAAAAGAAACAGCTACCACGAACCCGCCCGTCGTCACTTCCACTTCGTTGTCGACTGCCAACTTACCCAGTGCGCTTTCGGAACGCCGCGCTTGGATCAATCGCTTAACCCCCGAGAAAAAGCTGCTGCTCAATCGCGAATTCGATCGCTACAGCGCGCTTGCGCCCGAGGAAAAGCAGGCGCTTGAGCAAATCGACCAGTATGTGCAATCGGAACCGGAGCGGGGAGAACAATTGATTCGCGTCATGCAGCGTTATCACGATTGGCTCATCACGCTGACTCCCACCGAGCGCGCGAACCTTTCCGACGCCGTGCCCGACAAGCGGCTGGCGCTGGTGCGGCAACTGAAGCAAGATCAAGAGAACCGCTTGTTTGCGCGCCTGGGCGGACCGAACGCACCGCAAGACTTAGAGGCTGTTTTGCACTGGATGCAAGATTTTGCCCTGGCGCACGAAGTCGAAATTATGGAAGCACTGCCGGACGACAAGCGGCAGGAGCTCAAAAAATTGGCGCAGCGCGGCGACGATCGCGGCGGCAAGCGCTTGTACCAACGCCGGCTAGCCGCCGAATTATGGCAGCCCAATTCAAGCGTAAAAATGCCGGCGATTAGCGATGCCGATCTGCAGCCCCTTTTGGCGCAGCTTTCGCCCGATAAGCAACAAGAATTGAAATCGAAAACCGATACTGCCGATCGAGTGCAGATTTTGCGCAGTTGGATTCGCTCGGCCATGCGCGCGCAATGGACGCAATTCGTTTCGCAAGGAGGCTGGCGCGGCATGGGGGGTGGCGGCAGCGGTGGAGGGCCCGGGGGCGGGTTCAACGCCGACCGCACTAAGCGCTTTCAGGACGATTTGAAGCATTTCGAAGAGCAGTTGTCGCCCGAGGAGAAAAAGCAGCTTGACGATTTGCCACCCGACCAGCGGCAAACCGAACTATTGAAGCGCTTTCAGAAATCGCGCTCGCCAAGCGGCCCGCGCAGCGGCTTCGGCCCCCGCCCGCCCGATGAAGGAATGCCCGGGGTAATGCCTGACGGGCCGCCTCCTGATGGCCCGCCGCCGGACAATCGCCACCCGCGCGATGTGCCGCCGCCGGAAGGGAAAGAGCAAACGCCGGCGAAGTAGTTGGCTGGAAATCGAAGTAGTGCGGTTCTATTGCTTGTAGATCATGCACTCCCGCCCGTGACGGCCTAACTGCTTCAATTGTCACGCACGCAGCGTGCGTGACCGAATTGGCTGCGCGATTCCGCTCCGGACGGAAAAAATTAGCTCTGCAAAATTTGGTTGCGCAGTTACGGTCGCAACCTAATAGGGATATATTGTCAGCAGTGTTGTTATGGCTTGCACTTCTGTCTCTTCCAACAGCGATGATCTATTTAACACACATGCCATTGGCGAGCCGAATGCAGACACGTTCGCGAGGAACGGTCTGGACTCCGTTATCCATCTTGTTTTTGATTTGGGCGCTGCCCGTATTCGTGTTTGCCCAAGGCAATGAGGAAGATTTTGTTGCCCATGGGATCCAAAAAGCGCAGAATGGCGATTTAGATGGCGCAATTTCTGATTTTACTCGTGGAATCGAGCTCGATCCAAAAGATTCCAACGCCTACTTCAATCGCGGCATCGCCAAGAGCAGAAAGGGCGACCTCGACGCAGCCATCTCCGATTTCGACCGTAGTATTGCGATCGATCCCATGAATAGCGCGGCGTTTGTTGGCCGCGGTTTCGCTGCGCAGCAAAAGCAGAATTTGGCCGCTGCTTTAGCTGACTATAACCGCGCAATAGAACTCGACCCGAATGATGCGAATACTTACAACAATCGTGGCGTCGTCAAATTGTCGAAGCTCGACCAGGAGGGCGCGCTCGCTGACTTCAGTCGTTCGATCGAGCTCAATCCTAAGGGTGCCCCTCCGTATGGCAATCGTGGCATCTTATTTCTCGTAAGAGGCGATTTGTCAGCCTCTCTCACGGACCTTCGGCAAAAGTGCAAGCTTGAACAGAACCAAGATTACACGCATCTGTACATATGGCTGGTGCGGACACAACAGAACGAGCACCAGCATGCCGATGACGAGCTAGCCGAGTATCTGAAAAATCGCACCCAGGGCGCTGCTGACGACTGGCCGGTCAAATTAGCCAATTTTCTCCTCGGCAAGATAAGTGAGCAGGAATTCTTGGCGGGTGTGTCCTCGTCCGATGCTAAAAGGCAAAGTGCGCGGCGCTGCGAAGCTTATTTTTTCGCGGGAATGAAGCGATTGGTACAAGCCGACAAAACAAATGCCGCGGACTATTTCCGCAAATGCGTGGCCACCAACGAGAAGACATACAAGGAATATGCGCTTGCCCAGGCCGAGTTGAAGGTGCTCGACAAATAGCATCTGCCATCCATATAGCCTTACGCCGATTTTCGGCCGTTCGATCGCGGCTGCGGGAGCAAGAGCTTGCGAATGCCGCACAAGTGGCAGGGGACATAGACCCAGCCGCCGCAGCCGGGGCAGCGCACTGGTGGAAGATCGGTTCTGAGGGCGCCGGCTTTGAACGAGACGACGCGATAATCGGCCCGGCGGCCCGAGGCGATCGCGCCCACCGTGCCGCGGCTGATTTCCACAAGCCGCGCAATATCGCGCTGTGAATACAGCCCCTCGGCCAGCAATCGCCGCACTTGATCGATTTTTCCCTGTGGTAGCATGGTCCAGCCCTCGTCGAGTTGCAATTCATCATGCGCGGCAAACTAACAAAAACCGTCTCAGAGAGGGGGACAGTCCCATTTTGCTCCGCGGACTCCGCAAAATCGGGACAGTCCCCGACGGTTTTGTGAGCGTTCTAAATCTCATTCCCAATCAGCCTCATTCCACAGATCCTCGGGCGGCGGAATCTCTTCGAGCTCGCCGTCCAATTCGAATTCGTCGAGCAGATCGTCGTCGGTCGGTTCAGGATCGAACGCAACTTCGCTGTCCGGGTCATCTAATTCGGGAGGGAAATCGGCCCAATCGGTGTCGTCCTGCAAGTTGTCGAAATCGCCATTGAAATCGCGCTCGCAGGCGCAATCCGGGCGTTTGCTCGGGCGGGCAGAGGTGGGCGACAACGTCGATTGTAAACATGCGATTGAAACAAGTGTCATGGGGAAACCTCCCGCAGGCTGTGCCAAAAAGGTGCCTTTTCGATTTTGATGATAATGTACTTATGTACACATATCGTCCAACGCTGTCCAGCGGCAAATTGGCCGCGCGTTTTCCCCACGATTTCCCGAGAATCGGGCGAGATTTCGTTCTGCGGGTTGCTTGTCGAGCAATGCGCCTATGGCAGCGCTAACGCCTAGAACGGCCGCAGGAATTCTGCTTCAGCCGGCCTGCGGGCATGTCGAAATACAGAGATGGCATGGAGGGCCTTGACGAGCGTCACGGACGCACCCGTCCGCTACGCCTTAACAAGGAGCTTGTATGCCGCTCGAAGCAATCTATTGGGTTTTGACCGCCGGCTGCATCGGCATTTGCCTCCTGATTGGCCGCATTGTGTCTTCGGGCAGCGGGCGAGCTTAAAGTCGGCCCATCATGACGAAGCGCCAAGAATGGTTGCTCAGGCTAAGTGCTCGCGCACACCTGTGCCGCGCGTCCGAGACGATCTTGCAGCGCCTGCACCGTCAATTCTTCTTCGCGCAGCGCTTCCATCGCCAACACGCAGGCATCGGCGGCCGGAATCGTGGTGATGCAGGGGACACCGTGTTGCACTGCGGCGGCGCGAATGCGACCCTCGTCGGTGCGGGCGCCTTTGCCGTTGGGCGTGTTCATGATCAGTTGCACCGCGCCGTTTTTCAGATGGTCGAGCAAATTGGGATGCCCCTCTTGCAGGCGCTTCACGCGCTCGACCGGCACTCCGGCCGCGGCGATGGCCTTCGATGTTCCTTCGGTGGCCAAAAGTTTGTAGCCCATCGCCGCAAGCCGCTCGGCGAGGCCGACAATGTGCTCTTTGGCTGCGTCGAGTCGCCATGCTGATGAAAATCGATCCCGCTTTTGGCAGCACTACGCCGGCCGCCAGTTGGCTTTTGGCAAAGGCGATCGAAAACCGATCGCTCACGCCCATCACTTCGCCGGTCGAGCGCATTTCGGGCCCCAGCACAATATCGACGCCGGCGAATTTCACGAACGGGAACACGCTTTCTTTAACCGACACGCAGGCCGGCATCGGCTCGCTTTCGATGCCCTGCTCGGCCAGCGAAACTCCGGCCATGACCTTGGCCGCCACGTTCGCGACGGCTAGGCCCGTCGCTTTGGCGACAAACGGCACGGTGCGGCTGGCGCGCGGATTCACCTCCAGCACGTAGAGCACTTGCCGGCCTTCTTCGCGCTTGATGGCATATTGCACATTCATCAGGCCGACCACGTGCAATTGCCTGGCCAGCGCCGTAGTGGCCTCGCGAATTTCCTGCATAATCGGCGCCGTTCAAGCTGTATGGCGGCAGGGCGCAGGCCGAATCGCCCGAGTGAATGCCCGCTTCTTCAATGTGCTCCATGATGCCGGCGACGACTACTTGGCGGCCATCGGCAATAGCGTCGACATCCACCTCGATCGCGTCTTCCAAAAATCGATCGATCAGCACCGGCTGCCCTTGCGACACGATGAACGCTTCGGTCACGAACCGCTCGAACTGCGATTGGTCGTAGCAAATTTCCATCGCCCGGCCGCCGAGCACGAAGCTGGGCCGCACCAAATTCGGGTAGCCAATGCGCGCCGCCTCGGCGCGGGCTTGCTCCATGGTGCGGGCGATGCCGTTGGCGGGCTGGCGCAGGCCGATTCGCCGCAGTATGTGCTGGAATTTTTCGCGGTCTTCGGCATCTTCGATCGTATCGACGCTGGTGCCGATGATCGGCACGCCGGCGCTCGACAAGTGCGCGCGCCAAGTTCAGCGGCGTCTGCCCGCCGAATTGCACGATCACGCCGTCGGGCTCGACGCGGTCGCAAATGTTAAGCACGTCTTCGACCGTCAGCGGCTCGAAGAAGAGCAAATCGCTGGTGTCGTAATCGGTGCTGACCGTTTCGGGATTCGAATTGACCATTACGCTTTCGATGCCCAGCTCGCGCAGCGCGAAGCTGGCGTGGCAGCAGCAATAATCGAACTCGATGCCTTGGCCGATGCGGTTGGGCCCGCCGCCCAAAATCACGATCCGCTTGCCGCCGGGTGGCTTGGGCGGCACTTCGTCTTCTTGCTTCGTAGGTCGAGTAGTAATACGGGGTGTAGGCTTCGAACTCGGCGGCGCACGTATCGACCGATTTGAACGTGGCGACAATTCCGCGGCGCTTGCGCTCGGTTCGCACTTCCATTTCGGTCGTGTTCCAGAGGACCGCCAATTGGCGATCGGAAAAGCCGAATTGCTTGGCGCGGCGAAACAGGGCCACATCGGCACTTGGCTAATTCGCCGCAGGCGCGAAGCTCGTCTTCCAGTTCGACAATCTGCTTCAGTTCATCCAAAAACCAGGGATCGATGTGCGACACTTCGTGCATTTCGTCGACGCTCATGCCGTCCTTAAACGCGTAGCGCACGTACCACACGCGGTCGGCTGCGGGCACCGCCAGCTTGGCGCGAATATCGGTTCGCGATGGCTGCAGCGGCGTGCCCCACAAATCTTTGCCATCGCAACCGAAGCCGAAGCTGCCCACTTCCAAGCCGCGAAGGGCCTTCTGAAACGCTTCTTTGAACGTGCGGCCGATGGCCATCGTTTCGCCGACGCTTTTCATTTGCGTCGTCAGCCGGCGGATCGGCCTCGGGAAATTTTTCGAAGGCAAACCGCGGAATTTTCACCACCACGTAATCGATGGTCGGCTCGAAGCAGGCCATCGTTTCGCGGGTAATGTCGTTGGGCAATTCGTGCAGGCGGTAGCCGACGGCCAGCTTGGCGGCAATTTTCGCGATGGGAAAACCGGTGGCCTTGCTCGCCAGCGCGCTGGAACGACTGACGCGCGGATTCATTTCAATCACCACCATCCGCCCGTTGTCGGGATGAATGGCGAATTGAATGTTCGAGCCGCCGGTTTCCACGCCAATTTCGCGAATCACCGCCAGCGACGCGTCGCGCATCCGCTGGTATTCTTTGTCGGTGAGCGTTTGCGCGGGGGCCACGGTGATCGAATCGCCGGTGTGAACGCCCATCGGGTCGAGGTTTTCGATCGAGCAGATGATGACGACGTTGTCGTCGGCGTCGCGCATCACCTCCATTTCGTATTCTTTCCAGCCGAGGATGCTTTCTTCGATGAGCACCTCGTGGACCGGCGACAGATCGAGCCCGCGGCGCACCGTTGTCGTCGAATTCCTCGCGGTTGTAGGCAAAGCCGCCGCCGCTGCCGCCGAGCGTAAAGCTGGGGCGGATGACGCAGGGCGAGCCCGATTTCCTTGATCGCCTCGCGGGCTTCTTCCAGCGACTGTACCGTTTGCACCGCGGGGAATATCGAGCCCGATTTTCAGCATCGCCTGCTTGAATAGCTCGCGATCTTCGGCCTTGGCGATCACGTCGGCCTTGGCGCCGATCATTTCGACGCCGAATTTTTCCAGCACGCCGTGCTTGACCAAATCCATCGCCAAATTCAAGCCGGTTTGGCCGCCCAGCGTGGGCAAGCAATGCGTCGGGCCGCTCGGCCTCGATCACTTTGGCCACCATTTCCCAGGTGAGCGGCTCGATGTAGGTGCGGTCGGCCGTGCCCGGGTCGGTCATGATCGTGGCCGGGTTCGAATTCACCAGCACCACTTCATAACCTTCTTCGCGCAGAGCTTTGCAAGCCTGCGTGCCCGAATAATCGAATTCGCAAGCCTGACCGATGACGATCGGGCCGGAACCGATGATCATGATTTTGTGAAGATCGTTGCGACGTGGCACGGATGGTCCTTTGAATCGAATTAACGAATGTAAATGGCGACTGTCCGCAGCCGCTGATGACAGCGGCCGCAACAATTTTGTTCAGACGCGCGGAGCGGGTCGAGTTTGCGATTCTTGCTCTCGCCAGGGCGGCAGAAGAATCTCACGAGTTTAGCACGGCGTCGGCAGCGTCTTCAAGGCTCGTCGTGTAGCGGGAATTATCAGCGAATTGGACCTCACAAAATGTGATGTCCAGCCAAGACCTTGCAGTTTGAGATCACAAATTGTGATCTCAAGATTCGCCCCGCAACATTCTACCGCTCACGTAAACATCCTCTCCCGTTTGCCGCACCTGCAAATTCGCAAGTTGCAGGGCGGAGGCGATTTGCTCGACTCCCTTTCCGGCGACGGCCGTTGGCGCGTCGAGCCCGCCTGCGAGCTTGGGGGCAAGGAACACGTGCACTTCGTCGATCGCGCCGGCGTCGAAGAGTGCGCCCAGCAGTTTTCCGCCCCCTTCGACTAATACATTCGTCATTCGCCGCTGGCCCAGCTCGCGCAACAACGCCGCCAGATCTACCGGCTGATGCAAGTATTTCGCGGCCGAATTCACGACCGCCATCGGCCCCGATTTCGAGACACTCTTCACGAGCGCCGGGGGCGTCGAGCCGCAAACGATTACCTCGCAACCGACCGCACTTAGCCGCTTGATATTCTCCGGCGGTGCATCGGGCCCCACGGCCACCAGCACCGGTGCATCGCCGGCCGAGCGCACCAATTGACTATCCAACGGCAGCGCCGCCATGCTGTCGGCCACAATGCGCGTGGCCCGCCGCGCTCCCTTAGGCCGGGCCATCAAAAGTGGATTGTCTTTGTGAGCGGTGCCGTGGCCGACCATGATCGCATCGACCCGGCCGCGCAATTGCTGCACGATCTCGCGCGACGCTGGCGAAGAAATCCATTGGCTGTCGCCTGCGGCTGTGGCGATTTTGCCGTCGAGCGTCATCGCCCACTTGGCGATTGTCCAAGGCAAGCCGCTAGCGATCAGCTTGAGATAGGGGGCATTGATGCGCTTGGCCTCCGCTTCCATTAAACCCACTTCGACCGCGATACCCGCCGCCTCAAGCGCCGCCACGCCTCGCCCGGCAACTTCGGGAAACGGATCGCGCTGGGCGCAAACCACGCGCGCAACTCCGGCGGCAACCAGTGCCTCAGTACACGGCGGCGTTTTGCCTTGATGGCAGCACGGCTCCAAAGTGACGTACATAGTCGCGCCGCGCGCACGCGGGCCAGCGATTTCGAGCGCCTCAATCTCGGCGTGCGGCCCGCCGAATTTTCGGTGCCAACCTTCGCCAACCACTTCATTCCCCAAGACGACCACGCAGCCGACCATGGGGTTCGGCTCGACATAGCCTTCGCCACGCGCAGCCAGTTCCAGCGCGCGCGCCATGAACATGGCGTCGAATTCAGCCGCCGATGATTGGTCTAAGTTCATCGCTTCTAGTGCCCCGTTGGTTAATAGCGCAGTGCTAGCAGTGGGTGTTGACATATTACTTTGAATGCGGCGCAGGTTGATACTGCGAGGAATAAGGTCTTAGTGAATTAGCCAGATTCCACAGGGTGGCATGGTGTCATTCGCCCTAAGGCGAAGGTCACCATGTCTGGCGAAACATGGTCATCCCGAAAGGTCGGGAAGAACATGCCACACATCCGGATCTGTATGCGCGGAGCCGCGCGAATGCGAAAAGGACTACTGAACTTCGGACGCCCAAAGCGCCACAAAACGCCGCGAGCCGGACGAGGCCGTCCGGCTCACGTTGATTTTAATGTTGCGAAGCGAATTCTTCGCCAATCACAATCGAATCGAGCAAACCGTCAGTCTTTCGCCGGTCATAACACCGCGGCCCCGGTCTTAGTCCAGGAACCCTTGCAGTTCCTGGGCTCGGCTGGGCTGCTGCAGCTTGCGAACCGCCTTGGCTTCAATTTGACGAATGCGTTCCCGCGTCACCTTGAAAATATGTCCGACCTCTTCCAAGGTGTAGCTGTAACCATCCCCCAGACCGTAACGCAATTTAATGATTTCGCGTTCGCGGTAGCTCAGCGTCTTCAGCACGCGGCCGATTCGGTTCTTGAGCATCTCTTGCGCCGCGCCCACAGCCGGGCTTTCCGCATCGCAATCGGGCAATAAATCGCCGAAGTGGCTGTCTTCGCTGTTGCCCACCGGACGATCGAGGCTGATCGGGTAGCGGCTCATGGCCAGCACCCGGCGGGTTTCGTCGATGGCGGTGCCCGCTTCGCGGGCGGTTTCTTCAATGGTCGGCTCGCGGCCCAAGCGCTGCAAAAGTTCGCGCGAAACATTTCGCACGCGCGACATCGTCTCGACCATGTGCACCGGAATGCGAATCGTTCGGCTTTGGTCGGCAACCGCCCGCGTAATGGCTTGGCGAATCCACCAGGTGGCATAGGTGCAGAACTTGAAGCCGCGGCGATATTCGAATTTATCGACCGCCCGCATCAAGCCGGCGTTCCCTTCCTGGATCAAATCCAAAAAGCTCAAGCCGCGGTTGCGATATTTTTTGGCGATCGACACGACCAACCGCAAATTGCCTTCCGACAAGCCGCGTTTGGCCTGCTGATAGTGCGCGTAAATGCCTTTGATGCGTTGCACGCGGTTCCGCAAGCTGGTCGGCGTTTCCTGCGTGCAGCGCAGAATTTGACGGAACTCCTTGATCCAAGGCGCCCGTTCGGCCGCAGGCAGCTTGCTCTTCTTATGCCCCTCGATGTGCGCCTTCAAATCGTCGGCACGGCGGCTGAATTCATCGAGCGTTTTGATCATGGTCTCGATGCGCTGCGTGCGCAAGCCGAGCTCTTCGACCAGCTTCACCGAGCGCAAGCGGCGGCGGTTCAAACGCCGCCAAGCCTCGCGCCGCTGGCTCATCTTGGCCGATTTGCGGAACGCCAGACGATAATCGTCTTTGTTGCGCCGCAATAGCTCTTCGAGCGTTGCCAAATTGTGCGGCAACCGGCCGAGAATTTGATCTTTTTCCAATCGATCGGTCACGCTCACTTGCACCGTGCGATCGAAAGGCAGTTCCCCTTTGTGAACGCGGCTCAAAATGCGCACCGCGTATTGAATGACAAAATCGCATTCCAACAGCTTGCGGCGAAACAGCGCCCGGGTGATTTCGATGCGCTTGGCCAGCGCAATTTCCTCCTGGCGCGTGAGCAGCGGGATCTCGCCCATCTGCGTCAAATACATGCGCACCGGGTCGTCGGACCAACTTTCCGAGTCGGCCTCGATCGAAAGCACGTCGTCGGCTTTCAAATCGCCGTCCTGGTCGGCGCCGGGCAAGGCGCCCGCCACCAAAAGTTCTTCGTCAACTTCAACGGTATCGGCGTCGTCAACGACAACTTTATCGACCAACTCCACGGCCTCGTCGGCTGCTGGCGTGGCATCGTCTTCAAGGTCGTCCAACAATGTGTTGTACAACGCTACCTCCTCAATGAAACCTAGCGTGAATGCAAAGTGGAATTACGACAGGAAGCGACTCGGCGCATACCGCGAATGTTTCCAGGCGCCAGGAACAGGGCAATTGAGCCGCCCTCTGGCGAATATGAACGTAAACATTCCATGCGATTCGGTTCCAAGCTCATCATTATTGACAAAGCTGTGGCCAAAATCCACCATATTCTACCACTGGTTTTGGATTCATTTCGGCCCGCAGCTCATTTGGTAAGAAATACCATCCCGCACCTAGAAACTGCGACGATTACAGCCACGTAGATTACCCATATTAACAAAATCCGCACCTTTCGGCTACTGTCATGCTGGAATGCAACCGACGTGCCTCGCTCGTCGCAATCTTGCTGATTCGGCAAACGTTCCAGACAGTTGGGACTGTGCGGTGCAGCCAGGCATTAGTGATAACACTTTTCACTGCGCAGCGAGGCCCACGCATCCGCGCGACAGCATCGCCCCTTCGCATCGTATAGATTTGTATGTGCTATCGTTTGTAGTCATTCGCTTTCTGCCGCGCGGTCCTAAATGAAATATCTTCTTCCTTGTACCGCCTGCGGCCAAACGACGCCGATCACCACCGGACAAGCGGGGCAAACGATCCACTGCGCGTGCGGCAATGCGCTGGAGATTCCTTCCATTCGCGCCATGCGGCAGTTGGAGCCTGTTGCCGAAGCGCCCGCCGCGCCGCTCTGGAACAAACAAAAAGGCCTATTGTTCGTCGGCTCGGCCATGGCGCTGTGTTCGATTGCCTTCTGCGGCGCGATTTTGTTCTTTCGGCCGTCGCTGGGGAGCATTTCGATGAATATTTCGGCGGATAAGCAAGCCGTCGATCGCGAGGTTGCCGCGCTGCCGCTGGCCGATGGCTATACTCGTTTCAGTTTGGCCACGGCTGCGGGCTCCTCCGGCTATGCCGATCGGCTGCAGAAGAAAGAATTGCCCCCCTACCTGCAACTGAGCGCCGTCCCGATAATCGATTTCGAACATAGCGGTTCAAAGCCGCTGGCGAGCACTGAATTTTCCAAAGTCGCAGCGGCGACCGCGAAAGCACGGCTGCAAATTATGAGCGCCCGCCAAGTGCGCGAAGGCTTGGTCGGCTGGCTCATTGCCGGCGGCGTGGGTGCAGTGCTCGGAGTGATCATCGTTGGGCTGGCCATTGTGCTCAAGCCGGCCCAGCGCGTGCCGCAACAGAGGCGCAGACCCCAAGGTGCAAAATCTCGATGAAGGCTGCCTACGTTAACGAGCCCGGTCCGCCCGAGAGCATCGTGTATGGCGACTTGCCGAAGCCGGTTCCTAACGGCTCGCAGGTGCTCGTGAAAGTGGGTGCCGTCAGCGTCAACCCGATCGATGTCTATGTGCGCTCGAGCGCGGTGAAAATGCCGATTCCGCTCCCGTATATCGTCGGCTGCGATTTGGCCGGCGTCGTGGAAGCCGTTGGGCCGACTGCGCGCCAATTCAAACAGGGCGATCGCGTGTGGGGGAGCAATCAAGGGTTGCTCGGCCGCCAGGGCACCTTCGCCGAATACGCAGCAGTCGATGAGGACTGGCTGTACCCTACTCCAGCGAATGTGAGCGATGAAACGGCCGCCGCGGTCGCGCTGGTGTCGCTCACGGCCGCTCTAGGCTTAATGCGCGATGCCAAACTCGCGCAGGCGAAACGCTGTTCGTCAACGGCGGGACAGGTGGCGTTGGTTCGATGGTCGTGCAAATCTCTAAAGCAATCGGCGCGCGGGTAATCACCACCGCCTCGAGCGAGGCGAAGCTGTCCAAATGCCGCGAGCTGGGGGCGGATTTTGCCATCAACTACAAAACGCAAGATGTGGCCGCCGAAGTAAAACGCTTCGCGCCGGATGGCGTGAACGTGTATTGGGAAACGCTGCGCGACCCCGATTTCGACCGCGCCGTAGGCATGCTCGCCCCGCGCGGCCGCATGATTCTCATGGCCGGCCGCGACGCCCGCCCGCCGTTCCCGGTTGGACCGTTTTACGTGAAAGGCTGCTCGCTCGTCGGTTTTGCGATGTTCAACGCCACGCCCCAAGAGCAAAAAACCTGCGCAGTCGAAATCAACCGCTGGCTGGCGGCCGGTAAACTCAAGGCGAACATCGACCGCGTGCTCCCTCTCTCCGAAACCGCGGCCGCCCACAAGCTGCAAGAAGAAAGCACCGTCGGCAAATCGGGCGCGCTGGCGGGAAAGATTGTGTTACGGCCGTGACGTGTTGTTCAGACTGTGCTGCCAGCTGCATGCGGAGTTATTTGGAAGAGAGCCGTAGCGAGGTCATGACTTGGTGCTAATTTGTTATCACGGGATGGTTGATAGTTTCATTTAGCACATGACATAACCGCCATGACCAAAGTGCTATCTTGAAGCGTTTTTGCAGCTTCAATTATCTTCGACGGGTCCATTAGACCAAACGGGTCTTTCTCGCTGGTCAACTCTTGAAGATTTTTTGGCTTCCCCTTTTTGTAGTACGCCCCCCAAATCAATACTTCTTCGCCCGGACTGAGAGTTGCGATTTTAGACCTTTGTGCTCCACGCCAATACGTAAACTGCGGCGACAGATTTAGAGAATTAACTGCAGAATGGGTTCGTGAAGTTGTAGTCGCGATGCCCATGCTCAGCAATTGATCAGGCGAACCTGTTTTACTCGGCGCAATTGCAATGTAACAAGTACCATCAACTGTTTTATCCGCTGACCCCAAAAGTCGATTTGTCGCTTTCCCAATCTCGATTACGTTTTGGTCTTTGATGGCCAAAATTCTAAAATTTAGCTCGCTGAGATTTCGAGCTGTAAAGTCGCAGCGGAACAGTTCGATCATTCGATCATCGACAGTAACATCTAGAGTATCCAGCATCCCTGTCAGCGGTTTAACCTCAAGCCGGCTATCGTACGTTGGTTCGCCGCAAACTCCAAAACTTGCAAACCGAGCACTCAGTACAACACAAGCTAGAAGTAGCACCAAAACTTTTTTATTTATTGCGTCTAGTGCCCATGCAATCGCGCGACAACCGTGTTGGCTCATAAGATGGCCCTTAAAGATGACGAGCGGAATGCTCGATAACGATCCGCAAACTGCCGCGTGATCCACTACCTAATTCGCCTCGAGTCCAAATCACCAGGTCAGTATAACACCATCGGAACGCAAGATATAATGACGCCATGAGCTGGCAGCGACTTATCAGTGTTGCGGCAGTGTTCGCAGTATTGGGCCTTGGCTTTCTCGCCTGCGCAAGAACCTGCGCCAACGCAGCAGCCACCTAAAAGCAAGCTGCGCGGCAACGAGCTGATGGGGCACGACAGCGAGAATTACACCGCCACCAAAATCTTCGGCTTGGAGGCCCGCGGCAGCAAGTTTGTGTACGTCTTCGATCGCTCGGGGAGCATGGCCGACAACGGCGGCGCCAAGCTGCAAAAATCGAAAGAAGAATTGCTCAAAAGCCTCGATGACTTGGACGACCGCCAGCAGTTTTACATTATCTTCTACAATCACGAGCCGCGGCTGTTCGATCCTGGCCCCACGCCCAATCGGCTGATGTTCGCCAACGACGCGAATAAAGAGCTCGCCCGCGAGTTTGTCGCCAACGTCACGGCAGACGGCGGCACCGACCATGTGAAGGCGCTAACCATCGCCCTGCGTTTGCACCCGGACGTAATCTTTATGCTCACCGACGGCGAAGCGGAAGACGACCCAACGCCGGAAGACCTGAAACGGCTGGAGAAGCTCAACAGCGGCGAGGCCTCGATCAACGTGATTCAGATCGCCCCCAAACCGCGCCCGGAAAGCTCGCTCGTAAAACTGGCCGAGCAAAACGGGGGCAAGTATGTTTCTGTTGATATAAAACGTTTCACCCAGTCGGCAAAATGAGGCGCGGTATTAAGCGTTTTCTGACGTATGCGAATCTCAGACACGTTCCCGATCCGTCTTGGAGATTCCGTTGATCGCATCCTGTCGATTCCGGATATCGAGGGTGTCGACGAAAAGGATGCATGGTTGGAGGGCTCCTGCGGTCTGAAAGGCCACGACTTAGAAAATTGGCGACGTATCTTCTACATGGCGAAATGTGTACCGCCTACGCCGATGAACGTCGGCAAGTTCGAGATCTTAACTGTGAACGTCAATATAAACTTTGGCTATCGCGCATCTGATCGGCGCATTTGGAGCGTGCTGGTCTTCGATAGTGAACACATTTGTGTCGGCGAGATTGAGGGAATGCCGCTAAGTTCCAACTTGAAGACTTATCGCGAGTTGCTTGGCAGAGAGTCGGGCCGCCGTAGAGTCGCGCCCGTAATTGGTCGCCATTTTTGGCGCCATCGTCAACTTGGCGTACTTGCGGAGTTCTATTCAGTGGAATATTGCAACCACGGGTATATTCATAGAAAGGGAGACCTTTCGTGGGTAAAAGTATACCAGCGTGAATTGGCCCCACCTGGGTTTGACGAGAAGCTGCGAAACGAATTTTCTTGGACGACAACTTTTAAACGCATCCTGTTTACACGCTATTGACCAAAAAAAACCGGGCGATCCGGCGCAGGAGGAGGAAGCGCCGAACCGCCCGTTGGCAGTGATCTGAAGGGGTCAGGGTTTAGGGTTCAGTAGGCACGAGGGACAGATTCGGCAGTCAGGAATCTGGATTCAAAACTTCGCAACTGTCAATGACGCGACCGCTTCAGGACTCCTGAACCCTGAATCCTGAACCCTGGCTACTCGATCTACCACGGTCCGCGAATGTAATACACGCCGAACTGTTGCGTGTCGCTGGGCTGCGTGGGCGTCGGCAAAAATCCGCCGTAGCCAACGCCATAGCCCGGGTAGGGCCGCGCGAACTGGTGGTAAATGGGGGACACGCGCGTGCCGCCGACGCCCCAGCCGTAATTGGCTTGAAATTCCGCAGTCGGGGGCACAACCAATGCATACGGTTCGCCCCAGTAGGGGTCGTAAAAGCCGTTGTGCCACGGGAGCACTCTGGCTTGCCGGTAGGCATATTCTTGCGGCAATTCAGCCCGAGCACCAAGTGTGAGCGCCGTGGCCGCTAGCGCGATCGCCGCGCCGACGAAGATTCGTTGCATGGGAACCTCCTAATCAGGCTGTTTCAAAATCCGCCTCAGCAAAGGGGACAGCCCCCTTTTGCTCCGCGGACTGCGCAAAATCGCGACAGTCCCCGGCGGATTTGAAACAGCTCGTAATAAATTTGCCTTGCCGCAAGCGGGTGAAGGAGCCGGCCGGGGCCACATATCGGTAGCACGCCATAGCGAGCTGCCGTCAGTCACTAGTCCCTCGCCTCTCGTCCCTCGCCCCTTCTCAATACCACCACACATACGTGCGCGTTACGCCCGCGTAAGGGCCGTTGTCGCGGTAATACGAGCGATGGTGGTAATACAAAAACTCATGCGGCATGAGCGGTTGATACGTAATGTAAGTGTGCCCGACCAGCGGCGGCGTTGGCCGCGGCGAGACGTACAATTCGGCGCCGACGGCGCCTTGCGAGCCGCAAGTGGTGCAGCCCACCGGCGGCACATAGTAGTTGTAAAAAAGATCGGGGCGCGAATACGGTCCGCAATAATCTTGCGCGTGGGCATGTTTGGCCCCCACGAGCGCCGAGCCGACAAACGCGGCCGCGCCAATCAAGGCGAAGCGCAATGCGCAGCGTAACGAGACGAGACATGGTTCAACTCCTCCTAGAAAAGCATTCCAGCGGTCAAAGCGAAATCATCTTCACGCTGCCTGTAACGCGCAAAGCGCATGCCAAGGCGAAGTTGCGCGAACTAACTTTGAACGGGCGAGCAGGAAGATGAGAAACTCAGGTAGGACTTTTCGGTAGGTTCGGCGTGGGCGGGGATATATTGCCCAGCGGCCTTCGCTATTTAATTTCGGCTTGTGCCGGGCGTGCGGGTGAATCTTTGTTTGCCGTGTTTTCCAAATTCTCCCGGCGTGCGGCCGCTGACGGAAATTCGGCTATATTAGCAGGCTGCGCGCCGTTATAATTTGACTAAATTGCCCCACCACAAGCGCCGCATTGCCAAGCGGGGGTTAGGTTTACGTCAACAACGGCAGTGGGTGGCATGCTCTCGCGGAGCGTGAGCATATGACAATCGTGTGAATCCGCTGAAACTGCTGAAGCATTCCCGAACGTGCGCCAGAGAAACATAGGAGATGATGTCTTGAGTCGTGCCCCGGCGAAATCGTCTGCCCGAGCGAAGAAAAAATCGAAGGAGGTCAAATGCGCCGCAGCGCAAGAATTCTCGCGGCGCGAAGGCCGCTGCTGGCGACGTCGAAAGCAATGGCCAGGCCGAAAATGGCGTCGCGGCCGCGCTCGCTTCCGCGCCTGCGGCCGTGCTGGAAAACGATGTGCCTCCCGAAGCGGTTGTCGAGCATGCGCATCTGCGCCGCAAGTGCGCCACCGCGCAGTCGATGGCCGCCGCCCAGCGCGATATTTCCGTCAGCGAGTTCTTCGCCAAGAATCGCCATCTGCTGGGCTTCGACAATCCGCGCAAGGCGCTACTTACCGCGGTGAAAGAGGCCGTCGATAATTCGCTCGATGCCTGCGAGGAAGCAGGCATACTGCCCGAGCTGTGGGTTCACATCGAAGAGACGGCTGCCAACCGTTACAAAATTGGCGTGCAAGACAACGGCCCCGGCATCGTGAAAAAGCAAATTCCGCTCATCTTCGGCAAGCTGCTCTATGGGTCGAAGTTCCATCGCTTGCGGATGAGCCGCGGGCAGCAGGGCATCGGCATTAGCGCCGCAGGCATGTACGGCGTGCTCACGACCGGCAAGCCGGTGAAGATCATCTCGAAGATTTCCAAAAAGTGCCGGCCCACTATTACGAAATCCAAATCAACACCAAAAACAACAAGCCCGAAATCCTCAACGGCCACGGCGAAGGGGTCGATATTCCTCCCGGCGACAAAGGCGCAGCCTATATCGAAAAGCACGGCATCGAATGGATCGCCTTGCACGAGGGCGACAAGGAAGTTGTGCATGGCACGCGCGTGACCATCGAACTGGAAGCGCCTACAAGCGCGGCCGCGGCAGCGTGGAAGAATATTTGGAACAAACGGCCATCGCCAACCCGCATCTGCGGCTGCACTACAAAGACCCGGAAAATAATGAGCGGATATTCGAGCGCTCGACGCACCATTTGCCGCCGGAGCCGAAAGAAATCAAGCCGCACCCGTATGGCATCGAGCTCGGCCGCTTGATCACCATGATGAAAGACGTGCACGGTGCGACCATTTCGCAATTCCTGACGCAAAGTTTTTCACGCGTCAGCCCCGGCGTGGCTCGTAAGATTTGCGAAACGGCCAAGCTCAGCACGCGCGCAACGTCACGCGCATCGGCCGGCACGAAGCCGATCAGCTTTATCAGGCCATTCAGCAAACGAAGATCTCCTCGCCATCGACCGATTGCATTTCCCCCATCGGCGAAGATTTGCTGCTCAAGGGTTTGCACCAGGTCGTGCCCGGAGAGTTTTATGCGGCCGCCACGCGGCCGCCGGCCGTGTATCGCGGCAATCCGTTCCTGATCGAAGCCGCGCTGGCCTACGGCGGTGCGCCCATTTCGCAGCGCGTCTCGGCCGACGTGCTCGCCGAGTTGCTCTCGCAAAGCGATGCCCGCACGCTGCGGCAGTTTTTGGTGAGCACATTTGCAGGCTTGGGAAGCCAGGCGGCCGACAAGATTCTCGAGGAATCGAAGCTGGGCACGCGGCAATCCCCCGGCCGGCTCAAGAAAGATGAAGTCGCCGCCCTGCACGCCGCCATGCACAGCGTGAACCTGGAAGACGGCCAAACCATGACGGTCTTGCGCTATGCCAACCGGGTGCCGCTGCAATTTCAGCACGCCGGCTGTGCAGTCACGCAAACCATCATGAGCACAAATTGGCGCGCCTATGGCTTACAGCAATCGCGCAATTCGCTTCCCAGCGGGCCGGTCACGATCATGGTTCATATGGCCAGCGTCTGGGTGCCGTTCACAAGCGAATCGAAAGAAGCCATCGCCAGCTATCCTGAAATTCAAAAAGAACTTCGCCTGGCACTGCAGGCCGTGGGGCGAAAATTGGGCATGTACCTGCGCCGCCGCATTAAAGTGAAACAAGAAGGGGAGCGCCGCAATATTTTCCTGCGCTATCTAGGCGAAGTGGCGACGGCGGTGAGCGATATCAATCGCACCAACGCCAAGAATCTGTACGACAAGTTGCTGCTAGTCGCCAAAAAGAAAACCGCCGAAGCCGACACCGTGCTCGACGAGCGCGGCAAAACGATCAAAGACCCGGAGGCGGAAGATTACGGCGGCGGCGTGCTCATTATCGATCCGCTGCACGATAAAATGCATGCGCCGCCCCAGCTGCGGCCGATCAAACACAAAAGCAAGCGACATCGAAGTCAGCCAAATGATCCAAGCGGTGCTCCAGGTTGCTTGCGTCCTGAACCCTGAACCCCAACCCTGACCTCCTAGAAATGGCGAAACGATCGAGAAAGACCGGAAATTCTAACGGAGCCGCGACTGCGGCCAAGCTCACGCCGCGCGACAAAAAGACGTTGGGCGTCTTGAAAGATTTGGCCAATCAAGTCCTCTCCTCTGCGGAAAAAAAGCGCGACCCCTTTCTCGATATTCCGGCCCGCAACCTATCGAACGTCAAATACAATCGCATGAAGCGATTCATCGAAATGGGCAAGGCCACCAACCGCCGGCAATTGTTCAATCTTGCGCAGGCCAAAAGTTACATGCAAACTTTGCTGGTGGCCAGCAAGTGCAAAACGCTATTGGACGCGGGAAAGACCGCCAGCATTCGGCAAATTTTCTATTTAGCCAAGCACACCATCGCCGGCACCAGCGAAAATACCTTCGACACTCAGGAAGAGTGCGACCCCATTCTCGAAGATTTGGAGGTCACGCTCGAATCATTGCGCGAGGAACTGCACGTGTTTGCCTCCAACCGCGGCACGATGGTTGGAAACATTGTCGTCAACGATTCCGGCGACGTTATCGATTGTTCGCGGATGGGTTCGGGGGGTTATAGCATTCCATCGATCGTCGAGCCGGAAGTTATCGAATTTCAAAAATGCGACGCGAAATTCATTTTGCACGTCGAAAAAGACACGGTCTGGCGGCGCTTCAACGAAGATAAATTCTGGAAACAGCACAAATGCATTCTGACCCACGGCGGCGGCCAGCCGCCGCGCGGCGTGCGGCGCTTGCTGCACCGCCTGCACAACGAGTTGAAACTGCCCATTTATTGCTTGCTCGATAACGACCCCTGGGGATACTACATCTACAGCGTCATCAAGCAAGGCTCGATCAACCTGGCGTATGAAAGCAAACGCATGGCAATTCCCGATGCCCGCTTTCTTGGACTAAGGAGCATTGATTTCAAGCGCTGCGAGCTGCCCGATAGCGTGAAAATCTCGTTGAACGAATCAGATATCAAACGCGCCAAGCAAATTGCCAACTACCCTTGGTTTGCAACGAAGAAGAATTGGCAAAAGGAAATTGAGCGGATGCTGGCCAACGGCTTCAAGCTCGAAGTAGAGGCGCTCATTTCCAAAGATATTAGCTACGTCACCGAGCAATACGTGCCCCAGCGGCTGGGCGACGAAGACTGGCTCGATTGATTGGGTTCTTCCCCACAATTGCCCCGCCCATCGGATACAATGCGGGCATGGTGCAATTCAGTCTTAGGTCGCTTCTACTGTTTGTCGCTGCAATCGCGATTGCTTTGGCGGGATGGGTAACGGTTTATCTACGCTTCGATCTGATTCACTTGATATTAGTCGTTGCTATGACTCCGTTTTGGTTACCACTGATTTTTCTTGCTTATGCAATCGGTCGGAGGCGATTAACCACGGGCGCAATCGTGATATTTGCGATCGGACAATCCGTGGGAATGGCGCTATACCTTTGGCTCCCTTCATTCCTGAAAGATTGAATTGTCCTGTAGCCGCGCCGCGAGACTGTATGGGCAGACTTCTTAGTTTTTGGGCAACTCGGAGTTTTTAGGCAAAGCAATGGCAAGACCCGTTGTCCACTGCACGAACTGCTGGAATGAGATTTCATTCCTGGACAAGAAATGCCCTTTTTGCGATGCGCCGACTCGCGGCTGGGCGGTCGCCAAGAATCGGTTAGTACGTCGATAGCTTCGCCGGAGCCTCGATTGCGTGTATAGCACAGTCGATTGCTGAATTTGCTTTCAGACTGCCGGTTGGAGGTGGGGTGATTGGAGGCATCTTCGCCGGAATCGGCGCTGGCATTGGAATTTGGGTGGCAAAGATTTACTGCGCGGCCACAAGATTACCAGCGCCGTGCGTTAATCCGCCCGACTCAGAGCGGCCAAGCTAATCGCCGCGCGAATATTTATACAGGAATCGGATTTTCTGAACAAAACCGATTATTTAAGCAAAGCCGGCATGAAGTCGACTCCTGCCGCGTGGCCGTTCTTGGCCCCCTCATTTCTTGGGCTTCCTAATAAATGTCTTCCAGGCGTTCCTAGGCGGCTCCCGCGAAGAGACCGTCAGAACTCCGCCTCCATTCCGTCGCACGCCAATTCCGCGTTGGGAAAAACCGTGCGAATCGTCGCGAGTCCAATCGGATCATCGCGCCGTCGGCCGGGTTAGCGTGAACTGATAGAGCAGCCGCTTGCGCCAGCCGAGCGCGCAACCTGCGCGACTTGGCTGGCACAGCAGTGTCCGGTGCGCGGTGCGCGCGCTCTTCCATCCCGTCGGGAAAGTAGCATTCATGCACGAGCAAATCGACGCCGCGAATATGTTCAATGTATGAGGCGTTCGCCACGGGGCTGGAAGTGTCGGTCACGTAGGCCAGCGAGTGCCCCGGCCAGTCGAGCCGAAAGCCTAACGACCCGCCGGGATGCACCAGCGAAAAATGTTTAAGCGTTCCGCCACCAGCGATGCGGCAGCTTTGCACCAGTGGCCGCATCTCGGCCGGAATTTTCACCGGAAAAAGATATGCTGCGAAAATAGATGCTCTTCGATCGCAGCCAATTTTTCCGCCTTGCCATGCACCGTTAGCGCTCGAAACGTTTCCTTTGGCAAATATCCAGAGAAATACGTCAACCCTCACAATGTGATCTAAATGCGCGTGCGTGAGAAAGATGTCGAGCGTCGGCGTCTGAATAAATGGGGACCGAGCGAAACAGCCCGCTGCCGGCATCGAGCACCACGCCCACCTCCGGCAGCATCAAGCAAGCCGTTTGGCGGCGCTCGGTCGGATGGTAGCCGGCTGTGCCAAGTAGAACGAGCTTCATGGCGGGCACTTCGAACCGGGGTGATGTCGGGATCGGCCGTTTTCAAAGCCGCACAGTACATTTACCTGAAAATTCTCTAGCCGCACTGACGTGCTTATCGTTACGAATTCGTGCAATTGTTACTTATCTCGGCCACAGCCGGAAAAACGACGAGTCTGTGCTGTCACATTGTGTGCTAATCCAGCCGGTTGCTCCGCAGGTTGTTCTATGGCCTAAATGTCAGGCGTTTCCTAGAAGCAGTTTCAAAACCGCCGGGGACTGTCCCCATTTTGCGAGTCTTCGGAGAAAAATGGGGACTGTCCCCTTTGCTGAGGCACGTTTTTTAACTGGTTCTAGTAGGCGGATTTGTATCGACTGCATCGCGCTATTTTTCTGCACAAATCGAAATCGAACCTCTCGCAAAGGTGCGCTTGTGTTTGATTCGCCAACTTTTTAAATCAGATCGTTTCCTGCTCCGAGCATCGGGGGCTTTAATTCTTTCCCTGATCGTCTGGCGTGCGCCGTTGAGCGCCGCGCCGCCGAATACGACAATGCGCTCTATTGGGTGCCCGCCACCGCCGAGTTCTGCTCTTCCTCGCTCGCTCGCGAACAGTTCGACATCATCGTCAACAGCAATGCCTGGCAGAAGCTCACGAACCTGCCGGCGGTGCAAATGGCCTGGGGCTTTGTTCAAATGGGCCTCAATCAGCCCGGCAGCCCCTGGCAAGACGTGCAGCAGTTCTTCGCCGAGCCGGAAAATCAGCAGTGCGCTCGATCGTCGCGGATGCCGTCTCGCACGAAATTGTCGTTTACGGCGACAAAAAAGCGGTCGACTTTTTCGACGTTGTGCAGCGCACCATTAACGATGCTCGCTTCCACTCCACCCTGGAAGGCACATCGAGCAACAATGCCGGCAACCCGGAAATGACTACCGCCTGCGGCGTGGTGCTCAAATCGCTCGATGCCCAGCAAAATCGGCTGGCCTGCGCGAAACCTCGTGCTCGGCTTCAAGCTGACCGACGCCGCCCGCGAATTGCGAAGATCAGCTCGCGCGGCTGGAAAAAGAACTGCAGCCAGTGCTCCAAGAAAATAATCTGCCGTTTCACTTCGAGCATGCGACGGTTGGGGGCGTCGACTATCTCACGCTCAAGCTCGATGGCAGCATGTTACCCTGGGACGAAATCCCCTGGGACCAAATCGTCGAAAAGCCCGGCCAGTTCGATGCGCCGAAAGCCAAGCTCAAGGGCCTAACCCTCGTCGTTTCGCTGGGCGTGGCGAAAATTACTTAATCCTCTCGGTCGGAGCCACTCAAGAACACTTGGCGGCCATCGGCACCGGTAAACTCCTGGCCGATTTGCCCGAGCTAAAGCCCGTTGAAAAGTTCGCCGCCGCGCGGCTTACTGGCGTCAGCTATTGCAGCAAGGCCTTCATGCAGGTGATCGGCTCGCCGGAAAAACAAATGGAAGGAATGGTCGATACCGTGCGGCAAACGATTTCGCAAATCAGCGAAATCCCGCCCCAGCTCAACGAGCGCATTGTGAAAGATGCCGAGAGCCTGGCGGCCGACCTCAAAGGCCTGCTGCCGGTTCCCGGGGCCAATGTGTCGATCTCGATGTTGGTTGACCGCGGCGTAGAATCGTACCGCTACGATTGGTCGCAGAATGTCGAATTCGATGGTTCCAAACCGCTGGGGCTATTGAACCACGTCGTGCGCCAGTCCGCTGCTGGCCTATGTATCGCGTTCGAAATACTCGCCCGAGCAGTACGATCTGTTCCGCAAATGGGTGAAAAAAGGTTTCGGCTATTTCGAAGATTTCGCCGTGCCGCAATTTTCCGACGAAGAGCGTCAGAAATATGACAAGTTCAAAGACTGCTCGCGCTCATGGATCGCCTCGACGTAGCCACTAGCCAAATGATCATTCCCGGCTTTGCCGATGGCCAGGCCGCTTTCGTGCTCGATGCCAAAGCTACCAGCAAACAATGGTTCCACGAAATGCCGCAAAACGGCCACTCGCTGCCGATGCTCGAGGCGGCGATTGTGCTGGGAGTGAGCGATGCCGAACTGGTGAAGAAGGGCTTTAGCGAATATCAAAACGTGGCCGACGAAATTGTGCGGAAGATCAAAGAGGTAGATCCCGATGCACTGCCGGCCGATTTCACCATTCCGCGTCCGGAAGTGAAGGATGCCAAATCGGGCACACTCTACATCTCGACAATCTGCCGTCCGATTTAGGCATCGATTTGCAGTTGCGGCCCAATGCCGGCTTGGCCGCCAAAGTGGCGGCCGTTTCGCTCATGCCAACGCACACGACTCAGTTGTTGGCCGATTCGACCCTCAACGTATCGGCCGACGGCCCTTTGGCCGATCGCAACAAGCCGCTGGCCGAAGCGCTTTATTTCGATTGGGCCAGCACTGTCGAGGCCGCCACCCCCTGGGTCGATCTGGTCGTCAAGCACATGGCCCAAGAGGTGCCGAAGCCGGTGGCATGGGCATGTTCCTCACCGACGAACAGTCGCGGCCGAAGTTGCAAGGCGGCGAGGCGGAAGATCCCTCCACCAAATTCGTGCTCGACCAGGTGCATACCGTGCTCGACGTGCTCAAAGTGCTGTGCACTGTGGAAAGCGCAACAGCCAAAGAGAACGGTGCGGATCACGCACACAGTGGTTGAATTTCGCGATGTGCCCTGATCGGCGGTAAGCAGCAGGCAGTAAGCAGTAAGCGATAGGTCGCGGGAGAAAAACCGCCTGTGCCGCGCGACCGAATGCTAGCTGCTCATTGCTCATTTCTAACTGCTAGTTGCCAGCCCAGAAGCGAAATGCCTCGACTGCTAGCACTAGTGCTCGCCATCTACGCACCAATCGTTGTCAAACTCTAACGGTTGTAGCGGCTGCAACGCCTGTAGTGGACGTAGTGTAGCTCTTTTGCCGAGTAGGCCGACTCTAACGTTAATAGCGGCTGTGCCAATGTGCGCGAATATGTGCTTTATGCGGCCGCAAGCACAGTTAGAACCCTATTTCGGCCTTATTGATGCACTGGCGGAAACCCGCGGGCATTCTTGCGATTCTCACCGTCTGCCTAGGCACTTCCGCCACGGCACACGCCGCCAATGCGCGCTTATTGCCCACGAGCCAACCGCCGCAGATCGACTTGCCGCGCCAAGATCAACAGCCCGACGCCTTCGCGCCTGCTCCAGCAGCATCGCCAACGGCTGACACGAATACTCCGCCAGCACGGCCAGCCCCCGCCGTACCAGTTGTGCGCAGTCCAGCGCAATGATGCTCCCGCCTGGCAACAACCCATCGGCACACCCATCGAATACAATCCATTCGCCACGGGCGATTCGCCGTCGTTAAAATTTGCGATAGAGTTAGCCACCGCCGCTGAGACAGCGCCGCAGACGTCACCCGCGCAAGTCAATTCTTCACCCCCGCCAAGCACAACATCGCCCGCAGACGCATCCGCGCCCCCCGACGATCAATTGGCAACTTCGTCCGCCGCCGAGCCCACACCTTTCGACGATTTGCCCCCGCCGCCGGCCGCGCTGCTATTGCCCAGCGCCGTTTCTAGTGGCAGAGCGGCCCCCACCTCTGAAGAACAATCGTTTGCCGATAGCGTTTATCATTTCGGCGATACCATCGTCATCGATCATGGCGTATTTCGTGCGGCTTATCAGCAACCCCTCGCTCCGTTGCAGCCGTTGCAGCCCGTGCAGCCGCAGAACATCACGCCTACCGAGCCCACGCTCCCTGGCGCTGCTCTTAGCCCGCTGGCCGGCACGTCGATCGCCGAACTGGCCGCAGCCGTTGGCGGCAGCCCAGTGCAAGGGGTCGGCCAAGCTCAAGCGCAATTGATCGCCCCGACCGATTTGGGCGGCCTGCTGCAATCGGCCAACAGCGTGCAAAGCGTGAACACCACGCGGCGTTCGCCCGTCGCCTTAGCCCCGAACATTCGCGGCTATGAATTCAATGAAATCTATTCGCAAGCCAACGGCGCTTACTGGTTCCCGGTGCGCGAAGACCTCGATTCGATGCTTAGCAAAGTTGATCCCGGCATGGTGCAAAATGTGGTTGTCATTCCGGGCCCCTACGGAGTTCAATACGGCCCCGGCTTGAGTTTCATCGACATCGAAATGAGCGACACGCCGCGCTACGACGACGGCCCGGGCAGCGATTACCGCGCCAACGGCAATATTCGCACCAACGGCGGCCAACTTTATGGCCGCCTCACGGCCGAAGGCGGAAGCGACGACTACGGCTACCGCATTAGCTACGGCCACCGCACCGGCGACGATTACACTGCCGGCAATGGGCTTTCGATTCCCTCCAGCTATGATAGCGGCGACGTCTGGTGCAATACGGATTCAGCCTCAGCAAATATCAAAACGTGGAATGGAGCTTTTTGCGGCTCGATCAAGGGCTCACCAATTACGCGGCGCAATTTTTCGACGTGAATACGCTGGAAACCATGGGCACCACGTCTTGGGCGGTCGATACCGATCCGGCTTCGCCCTGGACCAAGGCCGTGCTCGAAGGCTGGTGGAACCGCACGAATTTCACCGGCTCAATCACCGACAGCAAGCGCGATCCAAATTTCCCGGTCATTCAGCGCGTTGAGTATTCGCTCGACCAGGAAATTGGCGGCGTGAACACCGTGTTCGGCAACACGCTGGGCGACAACACCTCGGCCGGCTCTCGGGCAGTGTTTCTGTTCGGCGACGAGAACGATACGTACTTGCACCGGGCCGACTTCCACTTCCAGCAAAATGGCTTAAGGGAAGATTTCGACGTGGAAAATGTCATTCCGCCACTGTCGCTGGGCAAATTCACCACCAACTTGCCGTTCGCCTCGATGCAGGATGAAGGCGTGTTCGCCGAATACGGCTTCCCCATGATGGACGGCTGGGATGTGGTGCTGGGTGGTCGCGTCGATTGGGTGAACACCAATGTCGATTTCAGCCAGGTGCGCGGACACGAATTCAGACGTCGATGCCCTGAATCAGAACGACATTTTGTATTCGTATTACCTTACGAACAAATTCAAGCTCAATACCGATTGGACTCTCAACGTCGGTTATGGCTATGCACAGATTCCGCCGTCGCTCACCGAATGCTATGCCGACGGAATGTGTCGGGCCTGTTGCAAAGCGGCTTCTCATGCGCGTGATCGGCAACGACCAATTGGCCCCCGAGTGCGATTTCCAAGGCGATCTGGGCTTGTCGTGCGAGTACGATAATTTCCGCGGCTCGCTCACCGGCTTTTACGCCTGGATTGTCGACTACGACACCTTCGAGGGAGACCAGGTGGTCAATTTCTTCGATGCCCGGCTGGTGCGACATCAACACGCCGCTGGCGACGCTCACGGGCTTCGAAGCCTCGGCCGATTGGGATTGGTCCACCATGTTCACGCCGTTCGCCAAGATGAAATACGTGCAAGGGACCGACCAGAACATTCACGCGCCGCTCCCCTCGATTCCGCCGCTGGAAGGCACCGTCGGCTTCCGCTGGCACGATTCATCCAAGCAACAGAAGTGGCAATTCGAAGCGGGCGAGCGCATGGCGACGACGCAGAACCGCCTGGGCGAAATCATCATTATCAACACGCCGCAAGTGGTCGAAGAACGCACCCCGGGATTCGCCACCACCTACGTGGCGCGGGTGATTACAACTGGTCGAAGAACATGAAACTGGTGGCCGGCATCGACAACGTGTTCAACCGCTCCTACCAGGAACACCTCGACCTGCGCCTCCTGGGCCCCGCCGGCTTCCCCGCGCCGCCGACCCGCGTCCTCTCGCCGGGCTTCACGCCTTACTTCGGGTTCGATTGGCAGTTCTGAACGATGGGCCTACCATCGCCCCTAGCGGCGCCGAAATCAACGGGCCGATCGCCGCAACCGCAAGCAGGATCGGGAAGTATCCCACGCGGATGACCATGAGATCTGCTTTCGTCGGCATTTTTGGTCGTCGGCAAATGATGACGGAACCGTCCCGAGCGCGCGATCGTGGCTAACACGCAAACATGAAATGCCTATCCCATATCGAGCGTCAAAGTGCCGAATAGGACAAAGATCGATTGCTCGATGATCGCCATTCTCAACGCCGGCCAATACACAGCCCAGCCGACTTGCGGCACGTCTTCATGCTTGGGTTGGTTGATATACAGTCGATATCCCGCTGCGCACACGGCCAACATCACCACCACATAAATCACGGGGCCGCTACTCATAATCCAGCGCCTGCTTTTGCTCGCCTAACCAGGAAACAGAGACTCGCCGCGCCTGCGACCGAAACGAAGAGCCCAAAAGTGCAATACGAGAAGGGGGCGCGCGACGAACGACTACCAATTTTGAATTGACTATTGGGTTGATCGGTTTCCATGATCTAAGCCTCGCCCAAGTGTTCTTCTCGACACCTAAAATCAGATGCGTGCCCGAAACTTCGTGTTTGAAATTTGTGTATTGCTATTAGCCTCAATATCGCGTGCTTCCAACGAGAGTTTTACGGATATAAAGACCGTAGCACCCGCGAGTGAAACGATTACCAAGATGATTCCATAGGTTCGCATTCGCCAGGAACCAATTACAACGGCGACAAGCGCCAAGATGGCTGCAACAAGGAACAAAGAGATTGCGATTTCAAAAGTCGAATAAAGGGGCGGTCGGGGAAATCAGCATGTGAATAAAGGAACGCCATATTTGCAATGTCGGCAATTGCGCTCAAAGCAAGGCATGTATTTGCTATGCGGATCTTCATGCCTGGCATTGTACCCGACGGACGGGGCGAGTTAAAAAGCCTTTACAGTTTCTTTTGCATCCGGAAATTCGTAGCGCGAAATGCCCCAGGATGGTATTTGATTTCGCTTCGGTAATTTCAAATCCCTGCGAATAAAAAGCCCTTGGCAGTAAGGCTCACGTCGGCAAAGAGTAAGTCAACGCCGATCCGCGCAGTTCTTGTTCGATCGTCTTGAGCAATGCTTTTCCGATTCCTTTGCTTTGCCAACGGGGACGGACATAGAAGTAATCAATTAGTCCATCCCAATAATCGCAGAGGGCCGCGAGCACGAATTAAACAAGCAGTTCAGTTAGTGCCGACAGTCCAGCAACCAAAATCGCGACATACCCCCAGGAGCCGACGGCCTTTTCGCCAGCGGTGTATTCTTTCGGATCGTCGGTTGTGTTCGTGAACGCTGCCGGAGTGTTCACCATCAGCAATCCAACCGACGCGATAGTAGCTATTCCCACCCAAGCCATCTATGCCTTACCCACACGATGCATTGCTATGATGTCATCAGCAGGGGTGGGGGAGGAAGTGGCGATGAGCAGTTGGGTAGCACAGGAGTTGATGGGAGCGGAGTTGGGAGATATTCGATCGAGCCGGCGGCTGGTGCGGCTGGCGGAGCGATTGGATGAGCGGCCGGAGGCCAGTATCCCTCAAGCCTGCGGCAATGTGGCGGAAACGAAAGCCGCCTATCGGTTTTGGGATCACGAAGGGGTTTCGCCGGAGGCCATTTTGCAGCCGCACCGACATGCACGATCCAGTGCGGTGCCAGCGAGCACTGGCTAGTTTTGGCGGTACAAGACACGATGGAGATGGACCTGTCAGCCCATGCTGCGACCGAAGGTCTGGGATACCTTGCTTGCAAGCACGCCCGGGGCTTGTTGGTGCATCATGTGCTGTGTCTTTCCGCCGCGGGATCGCCGTTGGGGCTATTGGATCAATTCACCTGGACGCGGCCGCTGGAGGAATTGGGAAATGGCGGGACTGTGCAATCAGCGTGCCACCGCGGAGAAGGAAAGCCAGCGTTGGCTGGAAGGTTTGGCGTCGGTGCAGCGGCACTTGCCGCATCTCCAGGTCATGTTGATCGGCGATTGTGAGTCGGACCTGTTCGACTTATTCGCCGCACCGAGATCGGATCGTCTGGGCTTGCTCGTGCGGGTGCGAGATCGTCGGCGGCGTGCAGAAGATTCAGCCCAGCATCTGGGAGAGGCGGTCGCCCAAAGTCCGCCTGTGCTGCCAGCGGATGATCGAGGTGCCGCGGGCGGATGATCGTCCCGCGAGACAGGCCGATCTCACCTTGCGCCGGAAACGCTTGACGATTTGCCGGCCGGTCAACCACCGCGGCACCGCGCCCGCTCAGCCCGTGATCCTCTGGTTTTTGCAGGCCCGGGAAGAGCAACCGCCAGAGGGCGTGACGCCGCTTTGCTGGCTGCTGGCCACCACCGTGAGAATCGAAACCATCAGCGAGGCCCGGCGGGTGTTAACGTGGTATCTGTACCGCTGGCGAATCGAGCGGTTTCATTACGTACTTAAAAGCGGTTTGGGCATCGAGCGGCATCAACTGGCCACACGCCAGCGCCGAGCGACTGTTGGCCACGCTGTCGATCATCGCCTGGCATGTGTTGTGGATGGCCTACGAAGCACGCCGCCAGCCCTCGGCCTGCTGCACCAGCATCTTTACTACGGACCAATGGCGCGCTGCACTTGGCCGTGGAATCCTCGGCTGCGCCACTTCCCGGACAACCGCCTAATCTGATCACGGCGGTCCGCCATGCGCCCGCCTGGGAGGCTTCCTCGGCAGAAAACGAGATGGCTTTCCCGGAGTGAAAACACTCTGGCGTGGTTGGCGTCGACTCACCGACCTCCTCGCCGGCTATCGACTCGCCATCTCCCACACGACAACTTCCGACTGCTATGAAGAATATGGGTAAG
>CAWGBP010000025.1:0-72896 GCA_963820835.1 Pirellulales bacterium
CGAACCGGCTCCGCCGGCCGCTCATCCTCAATTGCCGCCGCTGGGCTCAAGCGAAGTGAGCTAACTTGCTCGAAAACCCGCTCCCTCGGGTCGCAGATCCGCCGTGGCGGAGAGAGGGTAGGGTGCTGGAGCGAAGAGTCTTCAATCCGCCGTGCGATCACGTCGATTCCAAGTGCAGCCCTCGCCGCTGGCGTTCGGCGCGCCGCGTGTTGTCGATCAAATCGGCCACTTCGTTCACGTGCAATATGCCCACCAGCCGCAGCGCCGGATCGGTTCGGTCGCTCGAGGTCACCACAATCGTGCCGATGTTCAGCATTCGCTCTATGAATGTCTGTGCGACGGTCACGTCGTCGATATCGATCGTCTCGATGCGGTTGGTTACTCGGCTCAAAATGCCATGCTGATGAAACAGCCGAAACCGCGTGAGCCGGTAATGAACATTCCCCCTTCGGTAGAGCAGCGTCAGGCCGAACATTGCCCACAATACGGCCAGCGCAATCGCCAGTGCGGCCCAGCCAATGCCGCGGTTCCACCACAGGGCAACAGCGACAAACCCCGCCAGCGAAATCACAACCGCCCCGATCATCTGCCCCGCCATCGCTCGCGGCGAAAAACCTCCGGACCACAATTCCTCGTCCTGCGGTTCTTGGCTGCCAAACCGCGTCGGCTCGGCGCGCAGGCGTTCGGCCGCCACGGCCGGATGCGGAAGATTTGCCGCATCGGCCTCACTTGCTGGCGCAGCGGCTGAAACCGCGTTCGCGCTGGCCGCACCCGGCGGCGCCCAACCGGCGCAGCCGGCGTCAACTTCTCGCCGCAATAAGGGCAAAAGCTATCATCGTCAGCCACTGTTTTCCCACACTTCTGGCATTGCATAATCGCGATTTCTTATCTGACCATGTTCGTGTGCAAAAGCGACCTGTGGGATTATAAATCTAATCCTCCCCGTTCAGTAGTATTCGCCACAACAGTTTCGTTCTTGCTAATGGTTTCGCAATCTGCCACCTGAACCCTGAACCCTGACCCCTGCGTCCTTCGCCTCTTCGCCTCTTCACCTCTTCACCTCTTCACCTCTTCACCTCTTCACCCGCTCACCCGCTCACTCCGCCTGAACCCTGAACCCTGAACCCTGAACCCTGAACCCTTCACCCCTTCACCCGCTCACCCGCTCACCCCGCCCCTCGCCCCCCGCCCCTCCCCTCCGCTATAGTGAATTCATGCTCTGCCCCTATTGCCGCGTCGATAACGACAAAGTGATCGATTCCCGCACCGGCCAAGATGGCTTTGCCATCCGCCGCCGCCGCGAGTGCGTGCATTGTGGCAAGCGCTTCACCACCTACGAGCGCGTCGAAGAGCCCGTGCTCAAAGTGGTCAAGAAAGATGGGGTGCGCGAGCCGTTCGATCGCGACAAAATCAAAGTCGGCCTGGCCAAGGCCTGTTGGAAGCGGCCGGTAAGCGACGAGCAAATCGAGCGCATCGTCTCCACCATCGAAAACGACGCCTTCGCCAACTTCGACAACGAAGTCGAAAGCCGCTATCTCGGCAATCTCGTCATGCAGCACTTGCGCGAACTCGACCAGGTGGCCTTCGTCCGCTTCGCCAGCGTCTATCGCGAATTCAAAGACGTGCGCGATTTCGTGCAGGAACTGCAACCCATTCTGGCCGAAGCCAAACGGGCGGCGAAGTAGCCGCAGGCACGCACGGCTGGCAATTAGCGGCTAGCTGTGGCCGAACTGGACGCGGATCGCGCGGATGGCACGGATGGCCGCGAATGAACGCAAATCCAAGCGAATGAGACGTTCCGACCCGTCATTTCGACCGGCGACAATGTTTCCCTAGTGCAAAATTAACACTGTCGGCTTGTTGGTGTTCGACAAAGTAATATAAACCGTCCAATTTATATTCCATCCGATTGTTTTATTAGGCGAACACTCTAGTTTGCATTCGATCATTCGAAGGCCACGAAAAACGTCAATTAGCGTTGGTGGCAGCAATTTCACTTTTCTATCGCGTGCCTGCTCGGTCAATTCATCCCTCACTTCGCAATCTGTACCTAACATAGCGTCAAGTGTTTCAGAGTCCCGTTCGTCGATCGCGTCGATCAACCTGTGAGCCAAAATAGTGGGATAACTCAAGTACCATAGGCCAATGAGGGCAACTATCAAGATCAAACTCAGCAGTATTCGGTTGGTTTTCATTTCCGCCCACGATTTCCGCATTCAACCATCTTAGAATCATTCACTAGAGCGGAAAAATGGGTCAGAACTTCTGACCCGTTATTTCTCGCGCGCTCGGTCTTTCTTGCGTTTGCTCCGCCCCGCGCTAAGCCGGTACGCACTCGTCCTCACTTGGGGTTGTCGCACAAACCAGGTGTCGGAACTATCTTCAGGGAATTTTCTTCCCAAATGGCTGAGTACTTGCCAGTTGATGAAAGGGCGATTGCTCTGGCGGCCAGATCCGCGCGAGAAACTACATCAAAAGTCTGCGCATCGAGAACCCAAATCTTACCGTACATGCCTTGCACGATTAAACGACGATTTGAATCATCGAAAGCACACTCACCCGGCAATTCGAGCGTGCGGCGGGCGACGACCTTCAACGTATTATTCGCTTCCATAACTGAAACAACTTGATCGTTGGAGAATGTGGCAATCAGGCTGCTGTCGTGTGCCCACTTGATGCGGTTGATCGATAATTCTGCAACATGGCTATAGTGGACTAGTTTTCCATCTTTGATGTTAATTAGGCCTATGTCTCCGTTATGTGCGACAGCTATTGAGTCCTATCCGGATAATGGTCCATCATACAATGAGGTCGGCATAGCGAAAGAAGGAATGTTTCAGGTAGGGTTCGTGGCGTTGGTTTCCTAGGGAAGCCTGGATCGTCTGCTGCAGATGGCTGCTGTCGTCAGGAATGAAATTCGCCAGGTCCGTGTACTTGGTGTGGTTCCACATGGCTTCCACCGGATTGAGTTCAGGTGCATAGGAGGGTAGCCACTCGATCTGTAGCCAACGATAGCGAGCCAATCGCCGGGCTGCCGAACGATGGACATTCCAGCAATCCCAGATCAGGATCACCTGGCGTCCGAGTTGGCGATGCAATTGTTTCACGAACTCGACCACGTCCTGGGTGACAATGTTATGGTCAACCAAGCGAAAGTACACGCCGATGCGCAAAGCCCAAGGAGCCAAGCTCAGGGCGCCGATCACACTCCAGCGATCGTGCCTGTCCCAGGCATACTGAATCGGCGTCACACCGCACGGCGCCCAGGTGCGCCTGCGCAGCGGCTGCAGCATAAAGCCGCTTTCGTCGAGGAACACGATGCTAGCTTTTCGCGCGCCCCTTTTTTTATCCGGGGCCATTCCTCCTTCCGCCAACGCTGGATCGCTGCTTCGTCTCGTTCCCGGCGCACTGTTCGGGTTTTTGCACGCTCCAACCCAGCTTGTGCAAGAGTGTGCCCACGTAGTCCACGTGGTACGTTACGCCAAACCGTCTTTGAATTACCTCCAACACGCGCGGACAAGTCCAGAGGTCGTTGGAGTAGCCGCTGGCGTGCGCTCTGCGCAGCAGAATCTTGGCCAATTGCCGCTTCTGCTTCATCGTCAATCGCGATTTCGGGCCGGGATGAGGGGTGGAATTCAGGCCCTCGGCCCCGGCTTGCTCAAAGGCATCTCGCCAACGCTTCACGCTGCTGGTGGAGGCCCCGAGCGCTTCGGCCACATCCACAATTTTCCAATCCTGCTGCAATAATTCCACCGCCTTGCGCCGACGCCGTTCCAAAGCAGCAGGCTCTCCTGGAGGTCTCATGCCCTCCAATATAACAGCCCATTTGTAAGCTAGGAATCAATAAGAGCGTTCGGTCGGGCGAAAACTCCATGACTTCAGCCCGAAAAGCAAATGTTTTCGCGGGAGTAGATTTATCGTCTTGGTAAAGCATTATTTTTGAGTCGCCACTGATAGCGATGACGTGAGATCGAGGAGCGGCAGCTAAAGCATTAGCAAGGACATCGTGCGGGATTGGATTGTTTGAACGCATTTGCTTTGTTAGGTCAAACCGATTTATGCTGCTGCTTAATTCCGCTTGGTGATATCTAAATTCCAGCGCGATGAAATCTTGCTCTGTCGAAAATGCAATCCGAAGACCGATGGTGTCGTTTTCGGTAAATTGTGCGATCAATTTCCCGGTTGTTGATTCCCAAACATAAATGCTATGCGCGGTGTCGCTTTCGCTAACAACAGCGGCCAGTTTTTTGTCGTCCGGAGAAAAGGTAGCTTCGGGCACACGAAGGCTAGTTCCAAGTCCTCTCATCGAAACCGGCGCTTGAATAGAAAGCTCTGCATCGGCTTTCGCCAAGGGTTCGGAGTCGTCGCAATTGCCGCTGGAAGCTATCGTAAGCAATAGCGCGGCGCCAGCGAGGCACGCGAAGGTTTTCATCTTGTTGAAGGTTTTGCAGCGGCTCATCGCGGATGCTTTCAAAAATCTCCGCGCTGCACGGTGTAGATGTCTAAATGCTGAGACATGAAACCGCGATGCGTGCTATGCGTGAGGACATCATTTCTGTTCCACGGTGCTCCACTCTGCGAGAATGTACTCAGAGGATTTTCAGTCTCTAACGAATGATGCCCAGATCTCAAATTGTTTTGTCGCGTTTTGACCTGAACAGGCCTATGTAGTCTATGGACCATGACGCGCTTTGTCCTTCGGAATCGAGGAATTTAATCGCGTCGTCGATCGTCATTCCGGTGGTCAGGCCAAGATCTTGATTATCCGGTGTATCGCCCGAGCGTAATCCAAGCGTTCCTGTGGAAAGCAATACGCAAATCGCGAAAAGGAACGAGAGAGCTAATTTCATTTCTAAATAACAAGCCAAAGGCGGGAAATCGCGATGCCCGCTTTGGAACCGCAAATGTTGGTATATTTGAAGGCATGGTAAGAAGTGTCACAAGGCGAATTCTGTTCGTGCTCGCGTTGGGGTTTTGCGCGTTTCTGGGATGGACAGCCTAATGCGAGTTATATTAAAGGCCTTAGTCTCGGTCATTGTCGGCTTCGCAATCGTACTGCTCTTAGGCGTGGCATTCCCGCCGATCGAGCCTGCGTTGACCTGGTCAAGCCCGTTATTTGAACCATTCTTTCGTTCGTTAGATTCAGGACCGCCCCCCGAAGCTGGTGCATGCGCGTTGGGTGTTGACGCCGCTATTCTTGCGTGTCCGTTCCGCGGACGCCACTTATGCGAGTTCCCCAGTTACCGGCTCCGAATGGTACGAATATTTTTCAGCTAAGTACGGGGCTGAGAACGTGGGGTGGTCTCGGCTGCCGGAATTCACAGGCCCAAAGAGCCAGGGCGGAACGGGAACGATCGGAGTTCTGCGGACTGCGCATGGCGACTTCGACGTGGCCAGCGGTCGTTACGGGCCGGCCGCCTCAATGCATGGCGACGGCTTCGACATTGTGAGCCGGATGCACGCGGAGGGGCACGCCAGCGCGATCATGCGAATCCTTGGCGACCAGGAAGGCGTGCTGTTCATAAACAATCCGGAGATTTGCACGAGTTGCTTCAAAAACCTTGACAGCATGGTTCCGCCTGGCGGTAGACTCGACGTCGTGCTCCCCAACGGCACTCGTATTCCATTTCCCCAGGGACCACGATGAAGACGCATTTCTATGATCGGCAAGAACGGTCGAACCCATTCCAGGGTAAAGTGATCGACGATGCCTATTGGCTCGATGCGCGGATTGAGGAACTGCGTCAGCGGCCCCCTTCGTTCTGCGAGCTAGAAGCCGAGAATGGCTTTAATCTGCTCCTCGGTATCGGGCCTTCTCGGGGATGCGCAGTATAGCGCCGCCGACGGAAGGCCGCCATATCTCATGGCGAAGGACATGGACGCCGACGATAAGGATGCGTACATGGAGTTCCTGACTGCGAGCACCGACACGCCCGTCCCCATGCGATACTGCTTGCCAATTGGCGACATCAAAGACATCGCCAAGGAATTCTTGCGATCTGGAAAGCGCAGCACGCTGTTCGAATGGGAAGAGATTTAATTCAAGAATGGACGACCGGCAGGTCTGCCACGTCTTCCCGTTTCCACACGTCGGGCAGGAACTGATCCAGCTCGCTCGCCGCGGTCTGGCCGATCTTGGCTAGGACGCTGCTCAGAAAGCGCTGTGGGTCCAGGCTGTGACGTTCGGCGCTGGCGATCAGCGACCAGAACCGGGCATGATTCTCGGCCGCGGCGTCGTGGCCGGCGAATAACCAGTTCTTGCGGCCCAGGGCCACGCGCTTCAGCGCCCGCTCGCTGGCGTTGTTGTCGATGTTCAAAAAGCCTTGCGTCGTGTACGTCGTGAGCGCCGTCCACTGGTTCTGGGTGTACTGAATCGCCAAGCCCATCGGACTGCGCGGCAACACGACTTGGCCTTCGGCATCGAGCCAGTCCTTGACCGCGGAAAGCACCGGCACGCTCCTTTCCTGGCGCAGTGCGAGCCGCGCGGCTTCGTCGGCATCCTTCGCCTCCCGCTCGATCGCGTACAGTTCGCCGATGAGCGCCAGCATCTGCGCCGCGCGCTTGCCGTCGGAGTCCTGCGCGTCGTAGAATTTGCGACGCGCATGGGCCCAACAGGCGACTTCCGTGACGTTGCCCCCTGCGAAGATCCCGTCGTAGCCGCCATAAGCGTCCGCTTGCAAATAACCCGTAAAACCCTGAAGCCATTTGGCCGGACCGTCGCGGCTGCGGCTGGGCGTATAGTCGTACACGGTGTACGGATGGGCCTCGTCTCCCAGGTAACACCAGATGCGGCCCTTCCGGCACTGCTTGGCACCGGGCGATTGGATCGGCACCGGCGTGTCGTCGGTGTGAACCGCGCGCGATCGCTTGACACGCAGGACCATCAGCTCCACCAGCGGTTTGACTAATTCCCCCGCGGCCGCCATCCAGGCGCACATCGTGCTGCGGGCCACATGCACCTGCTGTCGTGCGCAGATGTGTTCCAGCCGATACAGCGGCAAGTGGTCCCCCAGCTTGCTGACCACGACGTAGGCCAACAGGCCCGGACCGGGCAGGCCTTTTTCGATCGGCTGCGGCGGCTTCGCGGCCGCAACAATATTTGGGTTGTATCCGTCGCCGTCGCATCTGGCACAGGCGTATTTGTGGCGAATGTGCTTGAGCACCTTGAAGCTGGCCGGGAAGTATTCCAGTTGCTCGCTGACTTCGGCCCCGATCCGCGAGCGCTCCTGTCCACAGGCCGGGCAAGCTTTATCCTCCAGATCATGTTCGATCTCGATCCGCTCCAGGCCGTCGGGAAGTTGCTGCCGGCCGTGATTATGACGATTTTTAACGCGCCGCGTGACGAGCTGCTCCCCCGACTCCTCGGCGATGCTCGTTTCATCCAGCGGCAGCCGCTCAATGACCTGGCCAAACAGGAGCAACTGCCGCGGGTCGAATGTCTCGCTGCGCGGGCCGTAATAGCGGCGCAACAGCGCGGCGATCGCGGCTTTGAGTTCCGCCGCGTGACGTTCGGCTTGGGCTGCCAGCTGCGCGGCCGCTTCCTCGCGAATGCGGCGAATCAGCGCTTGATGTTCAACAATGAAGCGCTTCAACAGCGCCGGATCGTCCGGCAGCGTGGCGGGATCGAGGGTGAGAGAGGCGTCCGTGCTCATCGCCTCAATATACGCGCGAGGGACACGAAAGGTTCCGCCAGCACACAAAAAAGAAAAAATATTTTGCCGTGTGCGTCAACCCGCGCGGCGGGCGACGATCTCCAGGCCGTCCAAGAGCCGCAACAGTTGCGCGCTATCGACGGCGATGGCTTGGTCCTGGGCGGCGGGAAAGCGGAACACGCCCCGCTCCAGCCGCTTGTAATAAATCGCCAGGCCTCGCTGGTCCCACCACAAAATCTTCACCCGCTGGCTGGAGCGGTTGCGAAACACGAACAGGTTGCCCGACAGCGGATCGTGTCCCAAGAACGTGCGGACCACTTCGGCCAGGCCATCAAAGCTCTTGCGCATGTCGACCGGCTGGGTGGCGATCCAAACTTGCGACGCGACTGCACCTGGGTGTGGACCGATCATGCACTATCGCTCCGTTTGCTCCAAGGCCCACACAATCGCCGCCAGCCGCTGGGGCGAGATCGAGTCGCTCAGCCGCAGCACATGCCCGCCCGCCAACGCAATCGCGATGCCGCCCTCTTGATGCCCGTTGTCGTTCAGAAGCACCGGCAAGAAGGTTGGCTGCGCCGCTGACACCGGCGTAGGCGCCGGCTGCGAGTGCTCCGCTTCCGCGTCGCAATCGAGAATCGTCCGCCGCCACGCGTAAAACGATGCCTCGCTCAGCCTTTCCTGCTGGCAGAACGCCCGAACCGTCAGTCCGCCAACTCGATAGCGCTTCAGCACCCCACGCCAAAATCTCTCCCGTTTCGGATCCCGACTCCGATTGGCCATCGCTCGTCTCCTGAGTTGGAAAAACCCCAGCTTGACGAGTCACGCCACCAACATGAAGATGCGTTTCGCCGAACGGACACCTGATCGCAGAGCGATTTCAGATGCGATTTTTCCCGGCGAGCAGCGCAGTGCAATTTACGGACCAAACGCGCGGAAAGTTTTAGCCCAGCAGATACCGCGAAGGTAATAAAATGCTCATGGACACAAATTGCAGCCGACCGTATGCAATTGCTTTTGGATCAAGGGCTGCCGGGCGAGACGGTAAAGCATCTATCGGCGACACACATTTCGGCACAGCACGTGGGCGATATTGGATTAGCCGCAGCTGACGTTTTAGCAATTCTCGACCAGGCGAGAGTAAGCGGTTGTCGTCACCCTGGATGCCGATTTTCACTATCTGCTGGCCGCTTCTCGCGCAATAACATTCTCGGTCGTGCGCCTCTCCAAAACCGAAAGTTGAGCGGATCAGCGTCGCGAAGAAGATGACAGCAATTACATAGAGCGCTGTCGGTTCAAACACAGATGACATCTTTGAGGCAATATGCTTAATTGGGATCGCGAGGCATCTATGACTTGGATGCCGCCGCTGGGCGCTGCCCCCGCTGGCTTTATTCAGCCGCTTTCAGATTCCAAACTGGAGATTTTTTCGATGCGGCGGCTGTGGCGGCCGCCTTCGAACGGGGTGGTGAGCCAGACTTCGACCAGCCGGTCGATGAGTCGCTCGCCGAGCATATCGGCGGGAATGCACAATACGTTGAGATCGTTGTGGCGGCGGCTCATTTCGGCGGTTAAATCGTCGTGGCAGGGGGCGGCGCGAATGCCGGGGATTTTGTTGGCGGCGATGCACATGCCGATGCCGCTGCCGCAAATGAGAATGCCGCGATCGACTTCGCCACTCGCTACTTTGCGGCCGACTTCGGCGGCGATATCGGGGTAGTCGCAGCTTTCGGCGCTGAACGAGCCGGCATCGCAGACTTCGTGCCCCAAGCGAGTGACGAGCTCGATGAGCTTCGTCTTCACCTTAAAACCGCGATGATCGCAACCGATGGCAATACGCATGGGGGCAGGGTTCAGAAATCAGGGTTCAGGGGTTCAGGGGTTAGGAGTTAGAGGGACGAGGGGCGAGGGACTAGGGATGAAATTGTGGCGTTTTCAAATTTCCAAGTCTTTCAATCGCGCGTTCAATTCTGTTTTGATCACCTCGGCGCAGGTTCGATAGTGCTCTTGCGGCATGCCGATGGGGTCGGCAATATCGTTGCCGTCGAGGCTGAGCACGTGGACTCGGCCGGCGGCTTCGGGCCACTGCGACAATATGGCTTGGCGGTGGGCGCGCGTCATGGCCCAAATAAAGTCGGCGTGGCGGACGATTTGCGCGGCCAGCGGCTGGCTTTCGTGCGTGCCGAGATCGATTCCCATTTCCGACATGACGGCAACAGCTTCGTGCGCGGCATGGCCGCCCATCGTGGCTGAAATGCCGGCCGAGGAAATGCTCACGCCGCGATCTTCCAGTTCACTGGGTAAACAGCCGAGCTTAGTGGCGAGCAATTGGCGGCAAATGCCTTCGGCCATTGGGCTACGGCAGGTGTTGCCGGTGCAAACGAACACAATGCTCAAATTCGCGAGCCGCCGCAGTGTTTGTTCGTTGACCACACCGGCCCGGATGATTTCGAAGCCGCGGTCGACAACTTTAACGACCGACGATTGCTGTCCGAAACGGGTGCGGCCATCGTCGAGCACCAACGCGACATCGTCGCCTAGCCCACTAACTACTTCTTGGGCCGTGAGCGGCTCGGGCTGGCCGGCGCGGTTGGCGCTGGTGAGGGCGACGGGACCGACGATCATCTTCAAAGTGTCTAGAAACATGGGATGGCCGGGGACGCGCAGGCCGACCGTGCCAGAGGGGACGACCGCTTTGCGAACCGCGGTGGGCAGGCAAGCCAACAAACTTTCAGGATGATGGTTGGCGCAGACAATTGTGACTGGACCGGGCCAACAGCGACGGGCGAAGCGCTGGCCGAGCGAGGTCATGTTGGGAACGTAGTCGAGCGCTTCTTCGGCGCTTTTAATTCCCAACGTCAACGGCGGCTGACCGGGTTGACGGCGCTTGGCCGCCAAGAGCCGCGCGACTGCGGTTTCATTCGAGCGCGCTCGCGGCCAGGGCATACACGGTTTCGGTGGGAAAGGCGACGAGTTTGCCTTCGGCCAACGATTGCACGGCGCGATGCACGCAATCGCGCGTATCTTCAGCGCTGCGGATGTCGATTACGAGAGGCGGCATCGGCAATTCCCTGCAACTTTTTCGACCGCGGTGCGAGCCACCGCTGGCGCAGATCGAACCCCCTGGACAAGATGCGGCTTTTTGGCCCGGCTCCGCCACGCTTCCCAATCCCGGGAAACCTATTGAATTTATCCGTCGCGGCGCGGCATGGTCAAGCGAATGGGGGCGCGGTTGCCGATTTGCCGTATAAAGCCCGTAAATTATGAAGATTTTGCGGGTTGGGTTGGCGGAAACGTTGTATAGACAGTGAGCTGCGGGCGAGCCGGCGGGAGGCACAATTACTTGGCGCAAAGCCAATTCTTTGGGCCACTTGCGGTCGCCCTTAAGTCACTGGCGTCTCCGGAAGCTTCGCACTGATGGGCAAGCCAGCAGTGGCACGCAAGCGCCATCAAACGTCTGATCGTCTTCGATCACATGTTGTCTCTGAACCTGCGTCAGGCACTTTCGCGCAACTGGACGTGGTAGAGACCGCTATAGAGTTCGCAGCGGCTCATCAGTTCCTGATGGGTCCCCAGATCGACGATGCGGCCTTGATCCATGACCAAAATGCGATCGGCCAAGTCGAGGGTGGCGAGGCGATGGGTGATGACGACTGTCGTGCGGCCGCGCATGAATTGCTCGAGCACTTTGTGAATTAAGTGCTCGCTTTCGATGTCGATTTGGCTGGTGGCTTCGTCGAGGATTAAAATCGGCGGGTCGCGCAGGATCGCGCGTGCCAATGCGATGCGTTGCCGCTGGCCTCCGGAGAGGCGCCCGCCAAGCTGGCCGACATTCGTATCGTAGCCTTGCTCTAGCTGCTCTTCGATGAAGCGATGGGCGTAGGCTTTTCGCGCCGCGTCGATCACTTGCGGCCGCGTAGCTTGCGGTATGCCGTAGCGAATGTTGTTGTACACCGTGTCGTCGAAGAGCAATTGCTCTTGCGTGACCATGCCAATTTGCTGGCGCAGGTCGCGCATGCGCAGCGTACGAATATCGACATCGTCGAGCAAGATGGCGCCCTCGACGGGGTCGTAAAACCGCGGAATGAGATTCGCGAGCGTGGTCTTGCCGCAGCCATTGGAGCCGACGATCGCGAGCGTTTCGCCGTAGGGGATGCGCAAGTTGATATTCTTGAGCACCGGCTGCTCGGAGGTGTATTGGAAGTTCACATTATCGAACACAATGTGGCGATGATGGCGGGTGGCGACGCGGGGTTTAACTGGATCGCTCACAGCGGGTTCGCGATCGTACAGTTGATAGACGCGATCGGCCGCCGCCGAAGCGCGCTGAATGCGATTGAACACGTCGGTCAGCTTGCGGGCTGGATCGATCGAGCCGACCAACATGCCGTAGAAGACCATCAGTTCTTCCAGCTTCAGTTCTCGGTCGGAGATTTTGATGCCTAGCAGGTGCGTTGTGTGGTTGAGCACCAAATACGTGCCACACAAGAGCGTGAGGCAGATCATGGTGATGCCGGCCAGTTCGGTGACCGGATGGATGAGCGCATCGAACCAAGCGATGCGCATGCCTTTGCGATAGAAGGCCTTGCTGTTGAGGTGGAAGCGGCGGCGCTCGTGGCGCTCCATGGTGAAGGCTTTGACGACTTTGATGCCGCCGAACGTTTCGCTGAGAATGCTGTACAAGCCCGACATTTCCTCAAGCGCTTTGCGATTGGCGCGTTTAAGCATTTTGGCCAGGCGGCCGATCAAATAGCCGGCTAGCGGCGTAACCAACAGCGAAATGACCAACAGCCGCCAGCAAATCCAGGCGGCCACCGCCAGGCAGGCGACCATTTTCAAGGGCTCGCGCACCGCTTTGCCGACGACCGTTTCGACACCGTTGCCGATGCTATCGACATCGTAGGTAAATCGGCTCATGAGTTCGCTGACGCGCGCTTCGCCAAAGCTGCTCAGATCCATGCGCAGCGTGCGGCGGTAGAATTTCTTGCGCAAGTCGAGCACCGCAAGGTTCGAAAGCCGGTCGACCAGGACCGAATCGAAAACCAGAAAAATGTTTTTGACGACGTAGCCGGCCGAAATGATCATCAAAATGACGAACAGCGTTTTGAATGGATCGTTGGGCAAGTAGCGGTCGATGTAGGGCTGGAACCACTGGCAGCGGCTCAAATATTTTTGCTCGGCTTGGGTGCGGGTGCGCATGGAGTCGAGCTTGCCGGTCGAGCGCCGGCCGCTCGGTGTCGGCGGCGGTGGTGATCTGCTCTTCGAGGTCTGCTGCTTTGGATTGCAGATCGGCGATGCGCTGCTGCGAATCTTTGATTTCGGCGGCGATCCAATCTTGCAGCGATTCCTTGTGCGTGATGACGCTGATGACCGGGTAGGCAGCACCAATATCGGCCCCCCAGAGTACCGCCACCATGATGGCGGTGAAGCACGAGGCCGCCAGCGTCCATTTGTAGCGAAAAATGAGCCGCAGCGTGCGGAAGAAGTTGTTCATCCAGTTGCCATCCGTGGCGAAGTTCGATGATTGCAATTCGGAAACTAGCGCGGCACTTGCGGCTTCGTGCGGCAGTGCTAGCGGAACGCTTCAGATGCGCGCGTCCTGGGCGCAGAAGCTGAAACGGCACTTTTAACAGATGCGGCAATTCCAACCAAGACCGGCGGAGAGGTGCTAGCACGCGAGGAGCCGCGGATCCGCAAATCCATTTCCAGTTCGCCGCCACTACCTGAATTATTCGCAGGCTCACTGGACCACTTCGCGCGTGAAATGCACCTGCGGCCTACCGGCACCTTTAGCGGCCGATGCACGCAAGTATTCGCTGACATAGCGCAGATGCTCTTTCGGGCGGTCGGGGTCTTTGAAATTATCGCCCTTTTGCAGGATCGGCCGCGTTTCGACCATGCCGCCGAATTCGCGGACACCGGCGGCCTGACACGGAAACCAATAGCCGTTTCCTTCGGCATCGCCTAGGAAAAACTCGGGGTAGGTGTGCTCGGGCACCCACACGCAGCGAGCGGGAATTCCAGACGCACGGCAGGCGGCCACGAAGAGCGACGTGAGTTCCTCGCAATCGCCGGTGCCGTCGAGCAGGCCTTTGAGCGCCCCTTTCAGCGGGCCGTTTTTGTACTGCACCTTGTCGCGCACGGCATCGTAGATGGCTTCGACCTTGTCCCAATCAGTTTTGCCCTCGGTGGCTTGCTTGGCGAAATCGATGATTTTGGGATGGGTCGATTCGATCATCGGACTGGGGCCCAAATACTGCAACACGTCGCGCGGAAGTTTGTCTTTGGGCAGTTCCTTGTAGATGGAGGTATCTTCGGGAGGCAGTTGCGAATAGCGGGTGAATTGGAACGTGACTAAGGCGTGGGCTTCCTGCCCGCTACTGAGTTCAGGCATGCTCACGATCATTTGCTTGACGGTGCCGTCGAGGGTGCGATAGGTAACGTTGTGAACGCTCGGGGAAATATCTTCGTCGAGGACTTGCACTTTTTGCTCAGGCCATTCGGTGGGGACAGGAATAGTAGCGACGATTCCTTTGCAAGTGCCACCGACGGCCGTGATCGACACGCCGAATTTCATTTTTTTGGTGACCGATTGATCGAGCTTTGGCCCTTTGCCGGGGGCGCTTGTGCCAGTGCCGACATCGAACTGGGCACGGGCCGCGACTGGTATAAACAAAAACGTGGCGGCGAGAGAGAACGCGGCCCAGGTGGTGAATCGCAGTGGTCGCACGAATGCCTCCGGAGGGTCTGTGGACTGCATCCGTGCCGCGGGCGGGAGTGGTACGGGCCAAGATTGGCCGTAAGTCTATTATAATTCAGCGATTTTCTCGAAGAAAACCGGCAAAACCTCTGTTGGGCGGTTTATTCGGAAAACCCTATAATTCCGCCCGCTTTTTGATGCTTACGATGGCGGGGTGGCGACACAATAACTCTGTGAGCGGCGATGTTCCATTTGCCTTGCACCAAGCTGCCGTGGATTGCGTTGCTCATCGCAGTGACGGGTATTACTGCGGCGCGGCTGCACGCGGCGCGTCGTAATGCGGCGGAATTGCGGCGGGCGATTGCGTGCTCGGGAGGCCCTGACAGAAATTCGAAGTCGGGTGGCGAATGCACAGCAGCGAGCGATTCTTGGACGGCCCCCAACAAATCAAACGGTAGCACGTGTGCCACTTGAATTGGGGCGGTCCGGTTCGAGAAACGGATACTCCAGGACTAACTGGAATTGCCGATGTCGATCTTCGTGTGAATGAACTGCCTGGGTAACAGTTGGCAGTTTGCCAGAGACGATTAATGTTGATTTGGGGCTGCACTTGCCGCCGGAGGACAGACCAGAACCGGACAACGAGCATTGATCGAGATGGTTCATTCAGGCAGGGCTGGTCAGCGCGATTTAGAGGGGGGCTTGGGCACTTCAGGTATTCCAGCCCGGGCGAGTTGCCACACTTTCCGGTCGACTCGGGCCAGCGATTTTGACATCGTTCCCACGGCCACTATGAAGTTGTTATGCAAGGATCTTACCCGTCGCTTAAGCGACACTTGCGGAAGAAATGGATCGTACTGGTCGCCAACAAGATGTGTCTCAAGTTCGTCAAATGGAAAAGGACACTCAAGCGACGATTGAATCCCTAGAGCAGCAATCAGCAGATCAGCATCTGCCGGGCTATGGTCTGCGAATTCATACACCACAGCCACCCTCTTTCTTGCTGGCACCCAGTTTTTTATTGGCAAACTAGATTTGCGAATCACGCCAGTTGCAGCGTGCCGCGGGTGACGCCCAATTGATTGAGCACTTGCAGGCCACGCCAGGCTTGCCGCGGCGACTGCAAGCCGGCAATGATGCGAGCATAACTTTCTAGAAGTGGTGCGACTTGCGGGCCGGTTTCGCGCAATAGCTCGACACGGAAATGGCGCACGCCGAGAGCGAGCATTTTTGGAATGTATTCGGCCGCCGATTGCGCGATGGAATTGAAGACCGTGTTGCGGCAGCCGGTATCGGCCAGAAGCGGAAAGGCTGCGCCGACACGATCGCGGAGTTCGACTTTGTGGCGGTCGCAGGGGCGACCGCAATCGGTCGCATCTTTGCCGCTGGAGAGCATGGCGGCGAAGACGCAATGCTCCATGTGGAACATTGGCATGTGCTGATGGACGACGACTTCGAAAACGCCCGGATCAATGCGGCCGAGCATTGCTGCGAGCTGTTCCCAATTCAAATCGTAGCCGGGCGTAATCCGCGTAAGGCATTCTCGCAAAAACAGATCCGCCGTCAGTTCATTGGTTATATTTAGCGAAAAATCGCCGATTCGATTTGCTTGCGGCAATTCGGTTCCAAAAAAAGTCATGCCGGCGAGGTTTCGCACCAGCACTGCGTCGGGAGTGGCTTTGGCGATCACGCGCAGCAGGCCTTCTTCAGCCGGCTTGGTGATCCGCAGCGTCGCGAGGCCGATGGGCATGCCGGCCTTTCGCGCGGCGGCCACGGCATCGCCATAACGGCGCACATCTTCGAAATCGCAATAAACCATAGCGGGGCGAGCGTGCGGCGATTCTGGTTGCCACTGGATTACGGCGAGCAACTGCTCCATGGTACGGGCTAGAACATAGAGGGCCGGCGGTTGCTGATCTGATTTGCTCGCGAGCGGCCCAATGCTCGCGCGAAGTTCTCTAAAGCGCCGGGATTCGTCGTACGATCGCGCGCTGCTTCGATATTCGCCAATAGCGCAGCAATGGCTTGCCGGCGCAAATCGTTGAGCACACTTTTGGGAATCATTACGCCGAGGGGCAGATTGTTTTCAATATCGGCCAATTCGAATGGCGAATCGCCGAGTCTGCCCAACTGCTCCCGCAATAAATCTTCAGAAACCGAATGCTTTTGCGCAAGCTGCAGCGGCCCGGGCCAAGTTGCCGCGCCGGTTCGGCCGTTCGAATTGCGAACGGAAACTTCAACCGGGCCGCCGACGGACCCGGTAATCAAAAACCGAACTGGCTCGCGCTTGGCAAGCACGTCGCGCGCATAGCTTTGTTCCATGCGCCGCCGCAGCGCCGGATCGTCGGTCTTCCAAACGAGACTTCCAAGGGCTATGGCGGCCAAGTTCACGCTGCCGCTACGAAGAACCAACTCTACGCTTCGAGCTTCAAGCTTTGAGTTTCGCGTCGGTTGTCGCGGCAAGACCTCGACCAGCCGGCCGCCTTGCTCATCTTGCTCGGGATGTCCTTCGTCGAAAACGATTCCATCGCCTGGCTTGATTGCCGCGGCGAAATCGCTGGGAATAGCGCCGTCTACCTCGACCACGACGCCGCGCGGAGTTTTATCGACGACGGTGCCGATTTTCACGCCGCGGCTTTTGGGAAATCTTCCGGGAACGAGCACTTGATGATTGATGCCGCTCAAGAAACCGTGGCTAAAGCCGCGCGAAAAACTTTGTTGCAGATCGCGGCGCTTTTGCTCCTCGAGGGCGAAGGGCTGCCGCGCGAAGGCGGCATCGATGGCAGCGCGATAGGTTTGCGAAGTGATCGCGACATATTCGGCGCTTTTGAGCCGGCCTTCGATTTTGAAGCTGCGCACGCCAAGTCGAGCGAGCGGTTCGACAAGATCGTGGGCTGCCAAATCTTGCGGGCTCAATAAATATTGACGGTCGCCGGTGTCGCGCAGCCTTTCCATCGACGATCAGTTCGTAAGGCAGGCGGCATGCTTGAGCACACTGACCGCGGTTGGCGCTACGGCCGCCGAGTGCTTCGCTGGTGAGGCATTGCCCGCTATAGGCCACGCACAGGGCTCCATGGACAAAGACCTCAAGCGGCATGGGCGTTTGCTTCGCGATGCGGGCAATTTCGTCGGCCGAAAGTTCGCGGGCGAGAATGACCCGTTCGACGCCGAGGCTGCGGACAAACTCGATGCCGCGAGATTCGGTGAGCGTCATCTGCGTCGAGCCGTGAATCGGTAGATGCGGCGCCAATTCGCGGATCAGCCGCACGAGCCCCAGGTCTTGCACAATGATGGCGTCGGCCCCCGCCGCGACGATGCTTGCGATAAATCGCTCGGCTTGGGCCAATTCATCGGAAAAAATGAGCGTGTTGAACGCGACGTACCCCCGCACATTGTGGCGGTGGAGGTAAGTCATGACCTCGGGCAATTCTTCTAGCGTGAAATTGGTTGCGCGATGCCGGGCATTGAAGTTAGATAGGCCGAAATAGACTGCATCGGCCCCATTGGCGACCGCCGCGCGCAGGCTATCCCAATCGCCGGCGGGGGCGAGGAGTTCAGGCGGATTGCGAGCGGTCGACGCAGTATTAGACACGACAGTACCGATGGCATGGCAGCTAGAGCTTATCGTGTCAGTATATCGCCGGAAGCGGCGGCCGACGATTCAAAATCGGAGAGCGCCGGCCTATTCTGAAACTTTCTTGCGGCGGCGACGATATGGCTTCACAAATCGCTTTTTTCTCGTGCCGGGGCCGATGCCGACCAGGCTCACTTCGTTGGCACAGCGCTTACAGCGCGTTTCCTGATTGTTGAGCTTGAAGCCGCATTTTGGGCAGCGGCGAGCTTTGCGTGAGAGTTTTAACTTCGTGCGGGGGCGAGTGCGAACCATTTTCTTTATCTCCAGTCGTTTGCCGATATTTGGCGGTTCATGGCGAAATAGTGGGAGACAACAAATTATCGGTTCCGGCGCGAGTAATCAAGGCGCAGTGGTCGATTCGAGACGATCGACTCAACTGGCAAGCGGGCCCGAAAACGCGTACACTCGGAATCGCCCAAAGACGCAGCACTCTCACCCTGCCCTCTCCTGTTGGCAGAGGGTTTTGCAGCGGGCGGATTATGCATGTCTAGTGCTGATTCCAATCGTCCAGCAAAACGTTCGCGCGCGCTGGGGCCATTTCGCACGGCTGTGCTGCGCGGGTTGGCCGTTGTGGCGCCGCCGCTATTGACGATCGTTATTTTGCTGTGGATTGTGCGCACGGTGAACTACTACGTGCTGGAGCCAGTGACGCTGCAAGTGCGCAACGTGGTCGCCTGGTCGCTGACCGAGGCGTTCGATGAATTGCCCAACGCGCAGCCCGGGCCGGCGCCCGACGTGTTTACGAGCAACGGCCAATTGTACGAGCGGCTGCCGAACGATCAGTTTGTGCCGTTGGCGGTGTATAGCGAAGTGGCCAAGTCGCCGGGTCCCGAGGGGCTGCCCGATACACCTCAGGATGTGTACCGACGTTATGTCGAGTTGAAGTATCTGCAATCGTGGATTGTGATTCCGATTTTCGTCGTCGTGTTTGTGGCGCTCATGTATTTATTAGGGAGCATTTTTGCCGCCGGGTTGGGGCGCGTGTTTGTCGGCTTGATCGAGCGCGGGGTTGACCGCCTGCCGTTTGTGCGCGCGGTTTATAACTCGACGAAGCAGGTCACCAATTATGTGTTCAGCGAGCGCGAGCTGGAGTTCACGCGCGTGGTGGCGGTGGAGTACCCATGCCGCGGCGTGTGGTCGTTGGCGTTTGTAACCAACGAAAGCCTGGCCGACGTGCAAAAAGTGAGTGGCGTGCCGATGCTAACGATTCTGCTTCCCACGAGCCCTGTTCCAGTCAGCGGTTACACGATGCTGATTCCGAAGAGCGACGTGCTCGATATGGATATGACTGTGGAACAAGCGGTCGAGTACATCGTCAGTTGCGGAGTGGTGCTGCCGCCGAATCAATTTGAACACCACGTGGAAGAAGAACTGGAACAGGATTCACGCGATAGCCCGGCAGTGGGTTAATGGCTGGGCTATTCGCCAACGTCGGCCGATTCAGCAGATGGCTCGGCTTGGAGTTTCGTTCCATCGAGCGGATCTTCGCCGCGCCAGGCGCGCCAAGCGCCGAAGAGCGCTGGCAGAACGCTGACAAACACGATTGCCAGCACGACGAGTTCGAAGTGCTTGCCGATCCAATCAATGCGCCCCAGCCAATAGCCGGCCAAGGTCATCGATAGGACCCAGCCAACGCCGCCGATCATGTTGTAAAGCGCGAAGCGGCGATAGCCCATTTTCGCGACGCCGGCGACAAACGGCGTGAAAGTGCGCACAAACGGCACGAACCGCGCTAGCACAATCGCCTTGCCGCCGTGGCGCTCGTAAAACTCCTTGGCGGCCATCAAATGCGAATGCTTCACAAACCTCATGCGGCCTTTCTCAAAAACGTGCTCTTCGAGTTGCAGGCCGAGAAAATAATTCGTCGCGTCGCCAAGAACCGCGGCGGCACATAGGACGACATCCAGCACCACGATATTGAATACATCTTGGCTGGCTAGAAATCCGGCTGCAAACAAAAGGGAATCGCCGGGCAGAAAGAAACCGACCAGCAAGCCGGTTTCGCTGAAGATGATTGCAAAGAGAATGCCGTAGCTAACCCAGGGTGGCCCGCCCAAGTTCACCAGCGCCTTTAGGTTTTCAGGCTGGGCCAAGCTGACCAGCCATTTTACTTTTTCAACGAGCCACTGAATTGCACCCAAAGTTCACTCCGCTTGTGCCGCGAGACGAATTGAATATTCTCCATTGGCGTTAAGCTGCCAATTAACTATAGGCCACCACATCACCCGAATACTCCTGCACTCCTTACCTGCTCAAAGTTCACTCCGGCAGCGGCTTGCCCCGGGTTTCGGGAGCGAAGTACAACGGCACCAACCCTACGAGGTAAACAAGAGCAGCCCACGAGCCGATCATGCGCATTGTGTCGATCGGCTTATCGACCAATTTCGATGCAAAGAACCCTTCGGCAATAGTGCCTGCGGCCGCCAAATAGCGACCGACGTTATAGCAAAACGACGTGCCCGTGCTGCGCAAATTCGTTGGGAAGAGTTCTGGGAAATAAATGGCGTAGAGCGCGAAGATTCCCAGTTGGCAAAATCCTAAAATCGGACTGAGCCAGTAGATTTGGGATTGCCACCGCCAGCCCTGAAAAAGTCCGATCGTCGCCACACATGCCAGCAAAAAGGCGATCACGAACGTAGGCTTACGTCCGATCACTCGCGCCAGCCGAGCATAGGTCATCATGCCCAGAAAGCCGCCAACATTGAAGGCGAACCAGTGAATTGACGTCCATTTCGTAAGCTCGCCGGGCAGATCGGCCGAACTTATCCCCTTCTTCGCGAAATCGACAGCCAGCACAGCGCGCACCAAATCGTTACTAAAGACGCCGATGCCCCAGAAGCCGAGAATCCCGGCGCAGCCGATGATCAATCCTAACCAGGCGCGACGCCGCCACTCGCGGTGGCGAAATAATTCGGCAAGCGATTCGAAAGCACCCCCTTTAATTTTTCCCTCGGCTTTCGCCTTAAGCCACATTTCCGGTTCTTTCACTTTGCGCTGCACCATCACTGCCATCGCGGCCGGAAGTGCACCGACGACAAACATCCACCGCCACGCGTCTGGTCCTGTGATGACACCCAGGACATAGCCGATTCCAGCGGCCGATACATTGCCAACGGTTGAAAGCGCTTGTAATAGTCCCAGCGCACCGGCTCGCGCCGAGGTCGGTACGGTTTCAGCCACCAACGTGACGCCGACAGCGAAAACTCCTCCAACTCCTAAGCCTGTTAAACACTGAAACCCGGCGAACATCCAAAAGTTTTTCGACAGAGCGATGAGACCGGTGCATACGGAATAAACCAAAATACAGATCATCATCGTTTTGGCCCGACCGAGCTTGTCCCCCAGTGCTCCGAAAATCAATCCGCCGGTCCCCCATCCGATGAGAAATATTCCGGTGGCAAAGTAGCTGTATTCCGTTACGTTGCCTCCGGTGGCAAAAGCGTGGTCGGTTTGCAGTTTGCTCTTGAGCAGTTCTTCGAGCGCCGGCTTTCGAGCCAAGTTAAAAAGTTGCTGATCGAGACAATCGAATAGCCAAGCCAACGACGCCACCAGGAGCACAAACCAGCAGTATGACGTCATGTCGCGATACCAAGCGCCTGACGTTCGTTCAATACTGTCGGGCCCAGGTTCAAGTTGTGCATTGGCCATAGAGGTATCGTCCTCCGGTTAGAAAGGTAATCGGCCTGATGAACAAGCGCGCTCGAATCGTGCGAAATCCCCGCTCGGCGCGAGTGCCGAGGTTGCCGAACCGGTCATAATAAGTGCCGGCTCACGTTGCGTCCAGCATCGAAGTTGAGCGGGCTGCACGCAATTGCTGACTCAGGCAGACTTCAAATCGCAAACTTTGCATTAAGATGATCATTCACGCGTCGGTCGGGCCACCCTTGAGCACGAAATCGGGATAGGCCAGCGCGCCCATTTCCGGCCCGTCGAGGCCACGCAGTTCCGTGTCGCGAGTCACCCGTAGGGGCGCAATAAAGCCGCTGAGCTTGAAGCAAATGAAGGCGACGATGAAGCCAAATAAGCAGAGCACCAGGCAATCGAAGATTTGAGCCCACAACTGCCCGCCATCGCCATAGAAGAGGCCGCGCACACCATCGGCGCCGAACTTCCGCATAAAATCGTCGCGGACTGCCACGCCGTTGAAGCCCGCGCCGAAGCGTCCGTTGGCAAATAGCCCCAAAGCCAATAGTCCCCACAATCCACTGGCACCGTGCATGGAAATGGCGCCGACTGGATCATCCACTCCGGCCACTTCCCAGAAGTAAACGCTGAGGATGACCACAACCCCGGCGATAGCGCCAATAAGTAAAGCCGCCCAAGGATCGACGAAGGCGCACGATGCTGAGATGGCAACAAGACCAGCGATCAGCCCATTGCACATCATCGTGGGGTCGGGTTTCTTTTTCGTACTGATAAGGTACAGCATTGCACAGAGCGCACCGGCCATGGCCGCCAGCGCGGTATTCACTGCCACAATTCCGATACGGATTCCCTGGCTCGGCAATGCCCAGGCGATGTTCATACCGAACCAGCCAAATAGTAGGAGCAAGCTTCCCAGTACGACCATGGGCAAATTGTGCCCTGGAATGGCGCACGGTTTGGCGTTCACATATTTGCCGATGCGGGGACCGATGCAAATTGAGCCGGCCAGCGCGATAACGCCTCCCATGCCATGCACGACGCCGGAGCCGGCGAAATCGACTGCCCCGTGCCCCCAGCCCCAATTGAGACCAACTTGCGCGAGCCATCCGCCGGCCCAATTCCAGTTGGCGAAAATTGAAAAGGGGAGCGCGACCCACAATCCGTATACGCAAAAGTTTTTCCAAGACCAGCGCTCGGCCAGCGAGCCGGTGGGGATGGTGGCGGCAATCAAGAAATATGCCAGCGCGAAGAAGAACAGGGCCAGTACCGAATCGTCGTTCATTCCGGCCAGACAGAATCCTTTTGTGCCGGCGAGGCCGTACTTGAATTCACTTGCTAGGCTCTCGTCGGATTTCGAGCCGAGGCCAATTCCACTATTCAGAACAACGGTCTGTGGCCCGAGAACCGCAGCCCAACCAGGCTGCGCAGCCGCGTTGTACCAATTTCCCCAACACAGAGCGAATCCGTACACGAAAAAGGCCAATCCTGCCAGCGGAATGATCATGAGGCCCACGGCGAACATGTTGGCCGAGTTCTTGGCGCGGCACATGCCGGCCGATATCAGGGCAAAACCCGCCAACATGAGGATCACGGTGCACGTTGGCGCGATGATCCAAATGAGATAGTGGTTGTTTTCCGCTAGGGCAACAACCAGGTCGTACAGCGTGGCACTCTGCGCGGTTTCGTCGCTAGCGGTCCGTTGAGATTGTTCAACGTGATTTCGACCAGCCGCGTTTTCGCCGTTATCCGTCTGGGCAACGGCAGTCTTAGGAATTGCGAGCATTACACCCGCGCAACACGCCAGAAACCATCGACGCATGACCGTTAGCTCGGTCGTTCCAAGCATGTTGCAAGCTCCGCATTACGAAGTCATTCGCGGGCCACAGAGTTCGCTTTTATACAAAGTTAAAGCGGCTAAGGCAGCCGGATTATGCTTTCGCGACCCTCCCTTGGGAATGGCGATAAAGAAAGGCTGCCACAGAAGCATCGTCCTGTGGTGCGCAGATAAATTTCGCACTCATCACATCGTCGTTTGCCTGAAGACGGTGTTCTCCCAACGGCAAAGCACAAACTAGCCAGGCACCAATGATTTGCGGGCAGCGGCATTGATGAACGAAGAATTACCTTTTGTCAGACATCACGTAGAAATGGCTTAAGCGTCATTACAAATGGGCGATAAGGATCGCAAAAACGAACCACTTCCGGTAAGCGCTTCTCCATCGATTGGCCAGTACCATTGCGGAGGGGATGCCAAAGAATTGGGCAGCACACCGATAGCTGCATAGTTGCGCGGCGAGTTCTTTATGGATAAGTGACCCAAATTGAAAGTGTTGGGGAATTCAATTAAACTAATCTATCGAATGGCTGTAAGACACTAAAATGAAACGACTTATCAACTACGGATGTGTTCGATTCACGACCAGAACTCCTGTGTTAGCTAGCAACGCGGCACCCGGATTGCAAAGACACACGCCGGGACGAGAATTTAATATACTTTTTATATTGATTCATGGTCTACTTATTTTTTCAGTGGGCTTTCGCATGGGCACATGCGGCCGAAAAAGAGTTCTCCCGCTAAACTAGAAAGTGCAATGGACGAGTGCCCGACGACCCGCCGCGCCGAACTCAAGCCCTACCTGGTGGCACTTGCGATCATTACGACGTGCTTGCTCATTGGGTGGGGGCTTTACAACATCCATTTCTCGGAAACGAACATCTTAATGTTGTTCTTGGCCGGAGTGGGGATCGTTGCGGCGCGCTACAGCCGGGGCCCGACGATTTTGGCGGCTGTGTTAAGCGTTTTTCTGTTCGATTTTTTCTTTGTCGCGCCGCCGTTCACGATTGATAGCAGCGACATTGAATATGTGATTACGTTGTTCGTCGTGCTGGCCCTGGGAATTTCGATCAGCAATTTGACGACGCGGCTGCGCAAGCAACTCAGCGCCGCCCAGCATCAAGAGCAAGAAACAGCGCGGCTTTTTTTGGCATCGCAACAGCAAGAACGTCGCACAGCGCAGCTCTATCAAATGACCCGCCAGTTGAGCGACATTGCCGGAACCGACCTGGTGATCTCGAAGGCCGGCAGCCATTTGAGAGAGATCTTTTCCGGCGATGTGGTGATCTACCTCTGCCAGGCGGACGGTTCATTGACTTTGCAGTTCAAGAGCAACGAAGTTGAGGCAGCCGAATCGCGATATCTGGAAGTGGCCAATTGGGTCGCTGAAAACGAAAAGCCAGCCGGCTTGGCGACGGTTTACTTTTCGAATGCAACCGCATGCTTTGTCCCGATGGTCGGCACGAAACGCACCTTTGGCGTGTTGGGAGTGCGTCCGAGCGACGCCAGACGGTTTCAAGACTTTGAAGAGCAGCGGATGCTCGAAACGTGCGCGAATTTGATCGCGCTTTCGATGGAGCGCGACCAGTCGCTGCTAGAAGCGCAGCAAGCACAGGTTCAAGTTCAATCGGAGCAATTGCGAAACTCGCTGTTGAGCTCTGTGTCGCACGATTTGCGCACGCCGCTGGCGATGATTGCTGTTACCGCTTCTAGCTTATTGGAGAATTCGACGCAGCAGAATTGGAATTCGAAGCGCGACATGTTGCAAACTGTTGTCGATCAATCGCGCCGCCTATCACGCCAAGTTGACAATCTTTTGGAGATGGCGCGCCTCGATTCGGGAACAGTGGTGCTCAAGTGTGAATGGCAAGTGCTAGAGGAACTCGTGGGCGTGGCATTGACCCAATTGGCGACCGAACTTCAGGATCGCGAAGTGCAAGTGGAAATTCCAGACGATTTCCCGATGCTATGGGTTGCCGGCAACCTCCTGGAACAGACGCTCGTGAATCTGTTGGAAAATGCAATTCGCTACACGCCGCCTCGCAGTCGGATCCAAATATCGGCCGTGCGGGCGAACGATCGGGCGGAAATTATCGTTGCCGATTGGGGGCCTGGTTTGCCGCGCGGCAGCGAAGCGCGAGTGTTTGAGAAGTTTTTCCGCGGTCCGTCGGCCGTCGCAGATGGACGACGTGGAATTGGACTGGGCCTGACGATTTGTCAGGGCATCGTGCAGGCCCATGGCGGGCATATTGCCGCCAAAAACCGACCTAACGGCGGAGCGGAATTCATCGTTTCGCTGCCGTGCCCGGAACAAAGCCCTCAAGTTACCTTGGAAGATTCTATTTTGACGAGTAACCGATAATGTCTACTGCAATCGCGACAGCCGAACTGCCTCTGGTGCTTTTAGTTGAAGACGAATCTCCCATGCGCAAGTTTTTGCGCAATTTTCTTGCTGGGGCAGGCTTTCGTTCAACGGAAGCCGAAACCGGCGAAGAGGCATTGGCAGAAGCGGCGCAGAATCCGCCGGATGTCGTGCTGTTGGATTTGGGCTTGCCCGATATGGATGGCCAAGATGTGCTGCAGAAATTACGCGAATGGCTCAAGGCGCCGATTATTGTGCTTTCGGTGCGCGACCAGGACACTCAGAAAATCATGGCGCGATGAACACGGCGCCGATGATTACCTCACCAAGCCTTTTAGCAGCGGCGAATTGCTTGCGCGGATCAAGGTGGCGCTGCGGCACGCGGCCCACGGACAGAACGGGGCGGAATCGCCGACGTTTGAATCGGGCGATTTGAAAGTCGATTTCTCAAATCGCCGCGTCTATGTTCGTGGCGCCGAAGTGCGCGTCACGCCGATCGAATACAAATTGCTTACCATTCTAGTGCGTCACGCCGGCAAAGTGCTTACCCATCAATTTCTGCTGCAAGAAGTGTGGGGACCCAAGCAGGCGCAAAACGCGCAACATCTGCGCGTTTTCATGGCAGGATTGCGGCGCAAACTTGAGCTAGAGCCTGCTCGCCCGCAGCACTTGCTTACCGAGCAAGGCGTGGGCTATCGCTTGGCGACGGATGCCGGAAGCGCTTGAGCATTGCCGCGCTTGATCTGTGTACGGCGCCTCATTGCTGATTCTGTACGCGCCCCCCGTTGTGATCTCATGAGAGAGTTCGATGCTCACCGCACGTGGGAGATTAATCTTCAAGCAGGCCGTATTTGGCCGGCCCAATAGTTCCGGGCGCGCGGATTTCGTTACATTCTGTCGAGTACCTTCGTCCGCGGACTTTATATATCTTTATAAAGATAACATTAAGAACCGTCTGGCGGTCGTGCCAATTTGCGCGAAGCGCGACGAGATGCGGTGCTATCACCCGGCATGGCAATTGCAAAACGCACGGCGACTTCGCCGACGCGACGATCCGCGCTCCTAGTCGGTTGAAGATTAGACGGTCGGCGCTAGTTGCTCTGCGGCGAAGGGACGGCGGATTGGCGCGCGGTGCAGAAGCGAGATTTTCAATCTCTTTTTTCCTCATTAACTTGCGGAGGAGTTTCTCATGTTCAGGCGGATCGTGTTCAAAAGTCGAACGTTCGTAATGTTTGCAGCGTTGGTTGGAGGCTTTATCGGTTCCAGAGTGTTTTCGCAAACACCTGCCCCAACCACGGCCCCTGCGACCGCGCCGGCCGCGGCGCCGGCATCCGCTGAAACTCCAGCGGCAACACCACCTGCTGGCCCCGCCGTCCCCGATTATTTTGCGACAGCCAGCACTCCCGACATTACCAAGAAAGACGACAAAGGAAATCTGTATTGGCCAGACCCGACTGGCGCCCATGCAGGTGTCTGGGCAACTCCGGCCAAGACAGTCGACGATAAGGGAACTGTTACCGCCGGTGAAGTTCCCTCGGCTTTGAGCAAGGAGGACGTTTATGATCGCGTTGTCCACAATACTTTTTCGATCAATATTGTCTGGACATTAGTGACCGGCTTCTTGGTCATGTTCATGCAAGCCGGTTTCGCTATGGTGGAGGGCGGTTTATGCCGCTCAAAGAATTCAGCGCATACTTTCGCCATGAATTTCATGATCTACCCGCTCGGTTGCATCGGCTTCTATGTATATGGTTTTGCGCTCGGCTGGGGCAATTGGTATAACGCTCCGGCACCAGACGGATGGTATGCATCATTGGGCCCTGGCACCGCAGTGCTCAATTCCGGGGCTGGAATCGGAGGGGACCCGAGCACTCCAGGAGTTTACAAGTACGAGCTTATTGGAACTAGAGGATTTTGCTTGAACGGGATTGAAGATGTCGGCGTTTTGGCGCTGTTCTTCTTCGAAATGGTATTCATGGACACCACTGCCACTATTCCGACGGGTGCCATGGCCGAACGTTGGACGTGGAAGAATTTCTGCCTGTATGGTCTGTGGGTCGCGTTGCCCTACTGCATCTATGCGAACTGGATGTGGGGTGGCGGATGGCTAGCTCAAATGGGAAAGAACTGGAACTTTGGCCATGGAGCTGTCGACTTTGCAGGTTCCGGTGTAGTGCATGCCATGGGTGGCATTATCGGACTTGCAGGTGCAATATGCGTTGGTGCACGTATTGGCAAATACGTGGATGGCAAGATCAACGCCTTCCCCGGTCACAGTTTGCCAATGGCGTTAATTGGTACGTTCATTCTGGCCTTCGGTTGGTTCGGATTTAATCCTGGGTCGACCCTTGCTGGCACCGACCTTCGCATTAGTGCCATCGTTGTAAACACAATGTTGGCCAGCGTAACGGGTGCGTTCGCGACCATGGTCTATATGATGTTCGTTCAAGGCAAGAAGCCCGATCCATCGATGCTCTGCAACGGGATGTTGGCCGGATTGGTTGCCATTACGGCTCCCAGTGCCTTTGTAAATTCGATGGGTGCCTGCATCATCGGCTTAGTCGCCGGGGTGCTGGTTGTCTGGAGTGTCGCATTTTTCGACAAGGTGCACGTCGACGACCCGGTCGGTGCGATCTCCGTCCACGGCACTTGCGGCCTGTGGGGTGTTTTGTCGGTTGGCTTGCTTGCCACGGGCGACTATGGTGCCGGCTGGAATGGGGTAGTCCGCAAGGAATGGGTGGACAAAGTTGGTGCGGATGGGGTTCGCGGCTTGTTCTACGGCGACGCCAGCCAATTAGTGGCCCAGGCGATCGATTGCTGCGTGGTTTTCGCGTTCGGCTTCGCCATGGCTTATGCGTGGTTCAAATTTAGTAATTTGATCACTCCGATTCGCGTCAGCCGTGAAACCGAAATTGCCGGATTGGATATGCCGGAAATGGGTGCCCTGGGTTGGGGCGACTTCGAGCATGTCGGCAGCTGATTTTCGAGCCTGCTTACGTGTTGTGTGTGGCTAACTCGCGTGCCTCGCTCCGGCCAATTTACAAGGCCGGAGCGAGGCCCTTAAACTGCGGCAAGCGTATACAGTTCCAAATTCAATTGCTTCCGTTCCAGGAGATTACCCGTGAAAAAGATCGAGGCGGTTATTCGGCATTTCAAGTTAGAAGAAGTGAAAAACGCGCTGCATGCCAAGGGGATTACGGGCATGACCATTACCGAGGTGCGCGGATTCGGCCGGCAGAAGGGGCACACCGAAACCTACCGTGGCGCGGAGTACGCCGTTGATTTTCTCCCCAAAGTGAAGGTTGAAATTGTTGCCGACGAAAAGGATGCGCAGGGCATCATCGACACGATTATCGGCGCCAGCCGCACTGGCCAGGTCGGAGACGGTAAGATATTCGTCAGTGCATTGACCGACGTCATTCGTATCCGCACCGGCGAAACCAACGCGGCGGCAATATGAGGGGTGTGCTTAGGTGTCGGATTGTCTGGGTGGCTAAGTGTCTGAGTAACAGATACTTTTAACGGCCGTTCCGTATCCGCCAGACACATAGAAACCTAGACCCCAGACACACTTCCCGCCATGGCCGACGCACAACATCTCCGCCATCCGGCGGTACCGCCGGATACTACTGCGCCATTGCCGGTGAGTTCGCTGTACGTTGTTGCCGGCGTGGGGGCAATCATGGTTTGCTATGCGCTGGCGCTATTGGCCGGCTGGCCGCAGCGCGCCACGACACTGGTTGTGGCCGAATCGCTAGGGGCAGGCACAGAAAGATCAGAGAATTCTGCCGCCGACGCCGATGGAGCGCCAACTCGCAGAGCAATCGCCCCCGCCATTGGTTATGGTATTGCCGTTTGTGTTGATGTTGGGTGCCATTGCCATTCTGCCCATGCTGCACGGCGCGAAGCATTGGTGGGATAGCAATTTACATCGGTTTTACGTGTGCGGCGGCATTGGCATTGGCCACCGTACTTTATTACGCGCTTAGCGCACCATTTTCCGATCATCGGTCATTTTCCCGCACGGCACATTTCCGCCTACCAAGACGGTGAGTATGTGCATCTGGGCACGGTTGGGGATTTGCTAGCCAATGCGATGCTGAACGAGTATGTGCCGTTCATCGTGCTGTTGATGTCGCTGTACACCATCAGCGGCGGCATTCGCATTGAGGGCAATCTGGCGGCACATTCATCGACAAACGTAGCCTTCCTGGCAATCGGCGCAGTGCTGGCGAGCGTCATCGGAACAACGGGCGCTGCGATGGTGCTCATCCGGCCCCTGTTGGAAACCAACCGCGAGCGCAAGCACGTCGCCCATACCGTCGTTATTTTCATATTCATCGTGTGCAATTGCGGCGGCTGCTTGTTGCCGCTGGGCGATCCACCATTATTTTTGGGCTATTTGCAGGGAGTGCCATTTTTGTGGACGCTGAAACTATGGAAGGCTTGGCTGTTCGTAAATGGCGGGCTTTTGGCAATTTACTATTTATGGGACCGATTTTATTTTTACCCACGCGAAGAACCTGCGGACATTTGCCGCGATGAAGCGCGCGTGCATCCGCCGCGCTTCGCCGGTTTGAAACTCAATGCGCTGTTGCTGGCGGGTGTCGTCCTCGCGGTGGCGTTTCTCGATCCGAGCAAGCCAGTGCCCGGCACGAATTGGCACCCCTGGCTTTATTTGCGCGAATTGGTGCAGTTGGGTTTGTTAGCCCTGTCGTTGCTTTTAGGATCGGCTCACACGCGAAAAATGAACGATTTCAATTTCGCCGCGATTGTTGAAGTGGCCGTGCTGTTCTTCGGGATTTTCATTTGCATGCAGCCAGCGCTGCAAATACTCAATGCGCGTGGAGCGGAACTCGGCCTGGATAATCCCTACAAATTCTTCTGGGCCAGCGGCACTTTGTCGTCGTTCCTTGATAATGCTCCTACCTATCTCGTGTACTTTGAAGCCGCTAATGCCATGACGCACGCGCCCGGCAATGGAATTCTTGCGCTGCAGAGCGGGGCATTTCATTCGTGAAGATTTACTGGCGGCTATCAGCCTGGGCGCGGTCATGATGGGCTCGATGACCTACATTGGCAATGGACCGAACTTTATGGTCAAATCGATCGCCGAAGCATGGGGCGTGCGGATGCCCAGCTTCTTCGGATACATGATCTACAGTTGTCTGATCTTGCTGCCTCTGCTAATACTACTGAACGTGTTTTTTCTGTAGTACGTTGCAGGGAGGCGGCGACATTCTCGGCACGCGTTTTCCAGCATCGTGGAAATTTCTAATTGCGGCAATTGGCGCGATTGTCGTCGGCTATGCAGCGGCACTGGTTCTCGGCTGGCCGCAGCGCGCAACGGCGCTAATCGCAGATCGCACCTCTGGCCGCGAGCAGGAACACGTTTCCGAGCATCACGAAAAGGCTATCGAACCGCCGCTGCTATTGGCGGTTGCTCCGTTTGTCGCGCTACTGGCGGCGATTGCGGTGCTGCCTCTCATTCCCGGCACGCATCACTGGTGGGAAAGCAATCTGCACCGGTTCTATGTGGCTGGCGGGTTGGCTTGCACAACTGTGCTTTACTACGCGGTGCTGCATGAGCATGCGATCGAAGGGCACTTTCCGGCGCTTCATTTCTCTGCGGTTCAGCCGGGCGCGGCAGTGCAGTGGGCTGTTGTCGGCGATCTGCTGGCCAACGCACTTCTTAAAGAATACCTGCCCTTTATCATCCTGTTGTTCGCGTTGTACACAATCAGCGGAGGAATTCGAATCGACGGCGATCTCCCGGCACACTCGCTAACCAACACCGGGTTTCTCGCGGTTGGAGCGCTGCTGGCGAGTTTCATCGGCACAACTGGGGCCGCGATGGTCCTCATCCGACCTTTGCTGGACACCAATCGTGAGCGAAAACACGTAGCCCATACGCTCGTGTTTTTCATTTTCATCGTGTGCAACTGCGGCGGCTGCCTGTTGCCGGTTGGCGATCCCCCGCTGCTATTGGGCTACTTGCGAGGCGTGCCCTTTTTTTGGACGCTCGTGCTGTGGAAACAATGGTTGTTTGTGAATTGCATGCTGCTGGCGATTTATTGGGCGTGGGATCACTTTTATTTTTACTCTCGCGAGAAGCCGGCGGACATCGAGCGTGAGGAGACGCGACGACACGCGTTTCGCTTCGAAGGATTGAAACTCAACGGTGCGCTGTTGGCGGGAGTTGTGCTGGCGGTTGCGCTACTCGACCCGAGCAAGCCAGTGCCGGGAAGTCTTTGGCATCCTTGGCTATATATGCGCGAAGTCGTGTTGCTTGTCTTTGTCGCGATCTCGCTGTTGGCCGGTTCGCATCAAGTGCGCGGCAAGAATCAGTTTAATTTTGTGGCCATTGTTGAGGTGGCCGTGCTGTTTGTCGGCATCTTCATTTGCATGCAGCCGGCGCTACAACTGCTGGATGCCCACGGAGCCGCGCTCGGATTAGACAACCCTACTAAATTTTTTTGGGCCACCGGCGCGCTTTCGTCTTTTCTCGATAATGCTCCCACCTACATGGTAACTTTTGAAGCGGCCAAATCGATGACGGCCGCAGGCGGCCATGGATTTCTTTCGCTTCCGGGTGGGCAATTCATTCCGACAAATCTGCTGGTGGCAATCAGCCTCGGCGCCGTTTTCATGGGGTCGATGACCTACATTGGCAATGGGCCAAATTTCATGGTCAAATCGATCGCCGAAGTGCGCGGGGTGCGGATGCCGAGTTTCTTCGGCTATATGACCTATAGCTGCGCAATTCTGCTGCCGATACTGCTGCTGTTGAACGTACTGTTTTTGTAAAGAGCGGAAAGCGATATCGTCTCATGGCAACATCGCTTCCAAATGAGCAAGCACGATGCGAATCGTATCGTAGGGAACTTTGCCATCCAATCGTTCGAAAATCGGCGTCAGGCGGCGGTCCGCTGCGGTAGACGCGGCCGTGCTCACGTGCCTGTAAATCTCTGGAGAAACCCAAACATCGATATTAGCCGGCTTTTCGTCGGCGATGAATTCGGCAAGATAGTCGGTGGTGGTACTCCGCGCCCGGCCAATTTTGTGTTTCACATCGTCAATTGGCCATTTTTGGCGGAAGAGCTCGAAGGCTTGGCTCTTGGTGGCGTTGGGCAATTTTGGTTTTATGTATCCAGGACTGACTTGAGCGCCTGGTGCTACTGGCTCCGTTAGTGGTTTCCGAAATGCTCCAGCAGGACTTTGAAAGCCTGGGGCATCTGAGGCTGCTGTCTGATCGGTCGTCAAGGCGCATTCTGCGCAGAACGTTTTAATCAATTGCAACAAACTCGCGCCGAAATTGGCGATCCGTTTTTCTCCCATCCCGGTCACCTGTCGCAAATTTTCCGGATTGGTGGGGCGGAGGCGCGCCAAGCCGCGAAGTGTTGAATCGTGCAACACGACGAACGGGGCTACGCCGTGCTCGCGGGCAATATTTTGCCGCCAAGCGCGCAAGTGTTCAAACAGATCGCGGTCAACCCCTTCCCAGGAAGCAACGTCGATTTTCGATCGCGATGTTTTTTGTTTGGGCCGCAGCAATTTCACCTCCCGCTGGCCACGAAGCACTTGCCATGAAACATCGTTGAGCCTGAGAACCGGCCGATCGCCCGCTGTCCGCTCAAGTAGACCATGATCGACGAGTTGAAAGACCATCGACTGAACGTGCTTTTTGGGCGACTCTTTGAGCAATCCATAGGTGCTTAATGCATCGTGATGGCAGCGTCGGACCGTTTCCGTATCCGAACCTGTCAGCACATCGACCACGTGCCCGACGCCAAAATTCTCATTGACCCTCGCGACACACGACAGAATCTGTTGGGCCGCGATGGTGCCATCTTCCATCCCTTCCACGTCGGCCAGGCAAACATCGCATGCGCCACAGTTTTCTCGCTCGTACTCTTGCCCAAAATACTCGACCAACGCGCGATGGCGACAGTTGTTTGAGTTGCACAACCGTTGCATTTGCTTAAGCAATTCGAACTGGGCGTTGACAACCTCGGCCGGATTTTCGGCATTGGCCGCACTTTTGCGCAGCAGACTTTCCCATCGGATAGTGTCGGCGTAGGAGTACAAAAGTACGCACTCGGCCGGCAAACCGTCGCGGCCGGCTCGACCGGTTTCTTGCTGGTAATGCTCGATGGTTTTCGGCATGGCGGTGTGCAACACGCAGCGCACATTGCTGCGATCGATCCCCATGCCAAACGCAACAGTGGCCACCACGACGTTCAGTTGTTCTGCCGAAAAGGCGTCTTGCACACGGTGCCGCGTTTCAGGGTCCAGACCCGCATGATATGCTTCCGCCGCAATGCCGTTGGCTTTGAGCACGGCCGCCACGTGTTCCGTGTCTTTTCGAGAAATGCAGTAGATAATGACTGCTTCGTTGGCATGACGACGGACGACCTCGATCGCCTGACCATGGACATCGACCTGCGGCAAAACTCGATAGATCAGGTTGGGCCGATCGAAAGAACCAACCAGGACAGCTGGCTCGCGGAGACCCAGTTGGGCTACGATGTCGCTTCGCACGCGCGGCGTGGCCGTGGCCGTAAACGCGTGAAAGCTGGCGTCGGGAAACTGGCTGCGCAGCGCGGCCAGTTGGCGGTAGTCGGGTCGAAAATCGTGCCCCCAGTGGCTAATGCAATGCGCCTCGTCAATCGCAAAGCGCTTGACTGCGATCCGCCGCGCAATTTCGCTGAACCACGGCGTCACGGCCCGTTCTGGGGCGACAAACAAGAGGCGATATTTCCGTTCGACCAGTCCGGTTTCGATTTCGCGCCGGCGAGGACCATCGAGTCCACTATAAATCGCCGCCGCCGGATAGCCACATTCGCGCAAACTATCGACTTGATCTTTCATCAGAGAAATCAACGGCGACACCACGATATCGGTGCCGGCAATAGACTGGTCATCCGTTGTCGGCCCGTTGTACTGTGCATCCGCAATTAATGGCGGCACTTGATATCAGAGCGATTTCCCGCCGCCGGTAGGTAATACGACCAGCGAATCGCGGCGGGACAAAGCGGCATCGATGGCCTCGGCCTGTAGCGGACGAAGCTCATTGAATCCCCAATAGCGGCGAATGACCGACAGCACGGCCGGATGGACCGCCGCCAACTCGCGGCTTGAACCTGCGGCCGGTGCTTTTGTTGCAGTGGCAGACATGCCGACCGTTATATCACAGTGTTTTTCGCCGTCCAGTTATGAACCGAGTAGCCGCCACTGACCGACGACTCTTTAATGCGCTTTGGAAGCGGCACGGAGGGGCATTTCTTCGACGCGAACGCCACAGCTATTCGCCGAGATAGGCGTCTTTCACGCGATTGTCACTGAGAAGTTCGGTCGCCGGGCCGCTCATCGTGATGGCGCCGGTTTCCATCACATAACCTCGCTGTGCCAATTTGAGCGCCATGCGCGCGTTCTGCTCGACAAGCAAAATGGCCATGCCTTCGCGATTCAACTCGCTGATCACCTCGAATATTTTTGCGGTGATTAACGGCGCGAGGCCCAGCGAAGGTTCGTCCAACAACAGCAATTTCGGCCGCGACATGAGCGCTCGCGCGACGGAAAGCATTTGCTGTTCGCCGCCTGAAAGGGTGCCACCGGCCTGCTTCGAACGTTCTTTCAGAATGGGAAAAAGATGATAAACGCGATCAAAATCGGCACGAATTCCCGCGGAGTCGCGACGGGTTATCGCCCCCAATTCCAGATTCTCTAACACGGTCATGCGAGGGAAGATTTTGCGCCCTTCGGGCGATTGGCTGAGCCCTAAGCGCACAATTTCGTAGGCGCGCGACGAGTGAATGGGCCGGCCGTCGAAGGTAATCGAACCGCGGCGCAATCGATTCACGCCGGAAATGCACATGAGCGTGGTTGTCTTGCCGGCTCCATTGGCGCCGATGATCGTCACAATTTCGCCGGCCCGAACTTCAAGCGAAATCCCTTTGAGCACCTCGATAGCGCCGTAGCCGGCGTGTGCCTCCTCAACTTTTAAAAGCGCGACCATCGATCACTGTCACTCGCTTTCTTTCCCTAAGTAGGCCTCGACGACTTTGGGATCGCGCTTCACATCGTCGGGCAATCCCTCGGAAATCTTCTGGCCATGATCGAGCACGGCAATCCGGTCGGAAATGCCCATGACGACGTTCATGTGGTGCTCGATTAGCAACACGGTAACGCCGCGGTCGCGAATGCGCCGAATCAACTCCATTAATTGTACGGCTTCAGCGGGATTCATGCCTGCGGCGGGTTCGTCGAGCAACAGAAGCTTGGGATCGGTGGCCAGCGCCCGGGCAATTTCCAAGCGCCGCTGATCGCCGTACGCCAAAGAGCCAGCCAGCGAATTCGCTTTGCCCTCGAGTCCCACAAAGCGCAAATGTTCCATTGCCTGGCCGCAAACCGCCAGTTCCTCGTGTTGAATTCCCGGCGTGCGCAGCATCGCGCACAATAAATTGTGGCTTTGAGAGCGATCGAGACCGACCAGCACGTTTTCCAAAACAGTCATGTCGGCGAACAGACGCAAATTTTGAAAGGTGCGAGCCACCCCAGCGAGCGAAACTACGTCGGGCGTACGCCGTGAGCGATTCCACACGACGAACGCACCAGCGCTGCCGAATAGACAACCGGCGACCAGCGCGATCCAAGCCGACCGTTGGCGGCGCAATTGTTGGCGTGGAACATCGGCGATAGCGCCGGCATATCGTTGGGCGGTGCTTTCCAGGGTATACTCGACCAACTTTGTTTGACCGCTGGCATCGAGAATTGCCCACCGTCCGCCCTGCGAAACCGGCTGAATTGGTTTGCCCGATTGCAACAGATTCTCGATTTTGTCGCGTAAATCTAAAGCGGCAGCGCGCGTGGTTTTGTTGGCTGCGGATCCGAGCAGCGGATCGTGCCCGGGCAAGACCACTGTCCAGCGATTGCGGGTGGCTGATTGCACGTCGAGGCGAGCGGCTAGGTACCCCCATAAATCGAGCCACGCGCTTGCGCTGTTGAATTGCTGCTTATCGAAATCGTAGTTCTGAACAACGGTGGCTTGCCACAGGCCGTCGATGTCAGTGCTGAAGGCGACAGCCGCCAGGGCTGTTATGAATCCGACGAGCAAACAGCCGACCCACAATCGCCACGTCGGCGCGCGTTTTAATTCTCGGCCGCCCAAATCGATGGCGCCTGACGACGGCTCGTAAATGCCGGTGATGGCGTTGAAAACTGTTGTTTTGCCGGCGCCATTGGGACCGATGATCGAAAACGTCTGGCACCGCTCAACTTGAATATTGACATTTGAAACGGCCGTGAGGCCGCCGAACCGCATTGTCAAATTCTTAATGTCGAGCAGCGCCATGGCCAACTTGGCGGAGAAGGTTTATCGACCCGCTTCAAGATCGTGTCGTGTGGTCACTCACTTCGCGATATGGCAAGTTCATACATCAATTATGCACGACGCTGATTTACTTGCTAACTACTTCCGCTGTGGCAATGGGCTTCGTCAATTCGATGCCTGTAGGTCCGACATGTGTCATGCGCATCCCGGCCGAAAGAGCGACAACCACCAGCGCCAGGGCTAAATTCACGCCCGTCCATAACTTTGCATTCTGCCGGAACTTTTTCGTTCCATCCGAGCGCCCCGATAAAACGCTGGCCAAGAAAAAAATTGCTAGCGCAATCAAGAATTTGATCCCGAACAGCACTTGGTATGAGTTGTAATAAGCTGTGCGCCAATCGTCTCCCCAGGCTTTGCTCTCGTTTAGAAATCGCACGTAGTTCCAAATGCCCGACAGAAGCAAAAACGCGATCGATGCATGCACGATTCTGGCCCAGCGCGAGCGTACTTGCTGATGCATTGCACCTCGTTGTTCGTCGGTCAACGCAGCCACCGAGGGGATCAATGCAAGCCGCATGAACACGGTACCGCCGACGAGCGAAATTGCGGCCACGATGTGCAGCCAACGAAGAATAAGCGCCAGCCAATTCATAAAATTGTCGCTCAGCAAATGAAGATGGAAGGTCGCAGATAGTTTAGCGACGCGCGCGGGATCGCGACAGCCGTATTTGAACTGAACTGGATCGCCCAGAAAAACCCGGCAGCGCTGCAAATCCGCTCTTTCATGACAACGCCGAATTGAAGAACCCTTTTCCCGAACAGGCCGACACTGTGTATTGGCTAAAAATTGTGGCGCTCGTCGATCCGGCCACCGACGGTGGCATTAATTGGGGCTGGCACAATCGTGATTGGGGCATTCAAGACGTCTTCGCCTCGAATGTACCTTCACCCGGCGAAGGCGACGAAGGGCCGCTCGTGCTTTCAAACACTTCTTTGCCGGTCTATCATTTTCAAGACGACGCCGTGTCGGGACGAGTGGATTGGGGGCTTAATACCGCAGGAACTCAATTCACTGTCACGGAGGAAGGCGGCAGAGGCAGCGCTTCATATCTACCGCGGCCGCGTAATTTTATCGCGGTTCAGTGGCGGTCGGCCTCGACTTGCGTCGGGCAACTGGATGCCGTATTGAAGTATCTTTCGAGCCAAGCTCGATCGGTCGATCTTCAATAGCTTGGCAGCCGCACTCTGGTTGAAGTGCGTACGCTCGAGCGTCGCCCGAATATGCTCGCGCTGGACTGCAGCAAGCGTGTTCCACGCGTTGCAATCGATTGTCCCAAGCTCCGGCTCTGAGCATTCTTGAAGCGCAGCGATCGATCGCCCATGTTTCACACAATCCGGCAGTCCTTCGACATTTATCTCTTCACCGCGTGCGAAGATCGCTGCTTGCTCAAGGACATTTTGAAGTTCCCGTACGTTGCCTGGCCAGTCATTAGCCTCAAGTACGGCAAGTGCTGCAGCAGACAACCGCCGCGTGGGAAAACCGCTCTCGACGGCCAACTTCGCGAGAAAATGCCGCGCCAAAGGTTCAATGTCTTCGATCCGATTGGATAGCGGCACAGTTTCGAACGAGACCACATTGAGACGGTAAAATAGATCCAAGCGAAAGCGCTTGGCTTGCACCTCTTCGATCAGGTTTCGATTCGTTGCGGCGACGATCCGAACATCCACTGGCACTGCAACATCACTTCCCAGCGGCACGACCACGCGCTCTTGGATGGTTCGCAACAATTTGGCTTGCAGTTCCGGCGAAAGTTCACCGATTTCGTCGAGCAAAATGGTGCCGCCACTGGCAACCCGAAAGCAACCCAACCGCGGCGATTCGGCTCCCGTGAAGGCCCCTTTCACATGCCCGAATAAATGACTGGCGAATAGCTCGCCCGCTAGCACAGTGCAATCGACCGGCACAAATGGGGCATCCGCGCGCGAGCTTTGCGCGTGAATTGCGCGGGCGAGTAATTCCTTGCCAGTGCCGCTGGGTCCGGTAATGAGCACGTTTGATGAAAACGGCGCGACCTGCGCAATTTTATCGCGCACCGATTCCATCCATGGCGAGCAGCCCACCGGATCGATTGGAATCACTAGCAATCCCTTTCACGACTGGCCACCGGGATCTGAGCCGGATGCGGACAAAAAGAAATCCGGCAGCACGAACAGCCGCCACGCGCCTCTGTGCCGTTCCCTGTCAACGACTAAGAAGATCTTGCTACCAGCAGATGGCAGCTACTTAAATTGCGAAAATGCCGCGACGCGAAAAGATGAGATCAATGATATCTGCACGCCCTCGTCAAATTGGCATTTTAAGAGACGGTCGCTACGAGTCAATTTGATTCTGAAGAATTATTGTGCATTAGTTTTCCATAAATGCTGCATCAGCACAATTGCAGCATCACGGTCGACGACCCGCCGATCTAACTGTGCGGATCGCACCGCTTTAAGTAAGCGTGCCATTTCGGGACCCTGTGGGACGCCGGCCGCTTTCAAATCTTCGCCCGTCAGTAGTGGAGGCGGATTTAGAATCTCGGGCAGTTCATTCAATTTTGCGCGCGAATTCGACATCCGACTCGCTGGCCCAGCCAAGTCGTGCCTTTGCCGCATGTAGTTCGACGAGCTCTCGCGCACCTTCATCGATTAGCAGCGGTTGTACCTGCGACCATGGCGCTTTAGACTGCCCCATCGAGCGCCGATCGATGCTCAACAAGCCATTTGACCCGGTCAATTTCCTTGCGCGAGCCTCCAACGACGGCCAACAATTTCGGCAATTTTGGCCTCGGGCACCGCATGCAATAGGCACGCCAAAGCCAGTGAAAACGTTGGCGACTGTAATGCACCTAGTAGCGAGAGCCCGCCATTTAACGCGGAAGCATTGGCACCCGCTGCGTTTTGCCCGGCCTTGTCCAGCGCTTCGGGCAATATTGCGTGCAGTAGGCCCGAGTCGCGCAGCAGTTCAATGGCCCGCACGCGGTGTGGAATCGTGAGTAGAATGCGCATCTCCGCAGCGATTCTTTCGGCGCTCACTATTGGAATCTGGTCGGCCATTTCTTCGATAGCGGCCAATGTTGCGCCATCGAAGCGAAAGTCAAACACAGCCGCAAATCGAATCGCGCGCATCATCCGCAGCTTATCTTCGGTAAACCGCTCGCGGGGATCACCAATGGCCCGAATGATTCCATTCTGCAAGTCGGATTGGCCGTCGACGAAATCAATAATTCGCTCCTGGAGCGGATCGTAAAACATACCATTGATCGTGAAATCGCGGCGTTTGGCATCTTCTTGTGGCGAGCTGTATGCCACGCGATCGGGATGGCGGCCGTCGCTATAGGAAATATCTTGCCGAAACGTGGTTACTTCGATCTGGCCGGCGCCGCGCGGCCCAATCACTGCGATCACTCCAAAGGCCGCGCCCATGGAAATGGTCTTGCGTTTGTGAAATACGCGCTCGATTTCGGCCGGCTCGGCGTGAGTGGCTACGTCGTAATCGTAAGGAGTGCGATGGAGTAACTGATCGCGCACGCAGCCGCCGGCCCAATACGCCTCGAACCCATGGTCGCGCAATTGCTGCACGACCTCGATAGCAAATTCGCGCTGTTTTTCAGGAATGGGGGTCTGCACAAAACCGTTCTTTGGGCTAGCCATCGCAATTCGCGGAGATCGAATTCGGCACGAAGAGTTGTCTGTTCGACCATTACCGATCGGCTCGCGTCACCTCATTGACCGCTGCGTCGATCGCTTGGTTCACCAGTTCTTCGGTTCGACGGCGCATTTGGTCATCCCATTTGAATACAAATTCCTTCGCAGGTCGCAAAAAATGAACTGCGAGTTCGGCCGGCGACTCTCCCAATATTTTTTCGACGGCAAACGCATAAACACCTAACTGCATTTCGTACCCAGCGGCTGCCTTGCTAACGTCGTCGGGCAATACATTGTTGGTCTTATAATCGAGCAGATGCCACTTTGCGTTCGCATCTTGGTATAGGCAATCGATGAAACCTTGCAAATAGCGCGCACCGCTGGCTGGAGTCCTCCGATCATCCGGGGTCGTCAAAGAGCCTTTCGCGGGATGCCAAACAAGCAAGAATTCGAGCTCTCGATAGACCTTCGCCGCGACAGCAATCGCTCGGCAGCGTGGAGAATCAAGAAACTGTTTCACAAGGTGCCTTGTTTCGTCGGCCTGTGTCGCCCCCTCACTACCGCGTTCGGTCTCAGCCGTTTTCACAAATCGATCGATCAGCTCATTGAGATTGGAACCATTCGCACAATCTAGGCGCGAGAGCACTCGATGGACAAGCGTGCCAAAATCGGCCGCCGACGCCGCGGAAGGGAGTGCGTCGTCGGCGACGGCACGCTCTTCATTGGCGTCACGCACGATTTGCAAATGGCCATTTAGACGCGAAACGGAAAAACGCCGCCGAACGGTCCGATCGACCTCCAGCGGCAACGCAAAATCTGGCGAAACTGGCCAGGCGTTTTTACGTGAACAATTGGCGGCAATTTCGGCCGATTGCTCTAACATTGCATTTAAATCAACTCGCCGAGACTTCTCGGCTGCGCAGCCCCCGTTTGAATCCATCGTCACCTTGACCAGCGGGCCGCCCCGTTGCGCTGCATCATCCGCACCGGGCAAGGCAATCGATGCGCCGGTTCTCAAATCGAAGCGTTGTGCCAGCAGCTTAGCCCACGAACCCGTGGGATTGTCAAAATTGCAAATTCCGGCCGAGAGCACTAAATAGTCCGCTGCGCGCGTGGTTGCCACATAGAGAAGCCGGGCCGTTTCCGCTTCGGCTTCCGAGCGGCCGACGAATCGATACATCTTCAAGCCGTTAATGCTGTTGTCTCCGTCGTCGGACGAAGTTTTCACGAGCGGACCTAAATCGGGATCCCACGCCGCCGTATCTCGATCTGAGTTCTCTCTTCGATCGATATCGGACAAGAACACCACCGGAAATTCCAGACCCTTCGCTTGATGAATGGTCATTAGCCGCACAACTTCGGCATCTTCAGGGTAGGTCGCCGCCAACGCTTCTCGCGGCTGCCGCGCAACAAACTCCGCCAGTTGCACGATGAAATCTGACAATCCTAAAACGCCCGAACGATCGAACGCGCGTGCTTGTTCCATCAACTTGCGCAAATTAGCCAGCTTTCGCTCGCCCATGAACTCGGCCAACAAGGTCGCGTCGTAGCCGGTTATCGCGAGGGCTTCATCCAGCAGAACAGCAATCGGCACGCGGTCCTTCATCGCCCGCAAGTGCCGCAGAGTACCAGCGGCGAACTTAGTGCATACCTGTTGTTGGGTGCTAAGCTCGGGCGGCAGTTCTTTCGCAAACAAGGCTGCCGATATGCCGTTCCCTTCGCGCCCGAGCCAAAATAGCGTTTCATCTTCGAGCGAGAATATCGGGCTGCGGAGCACGCCGGCCAAGCTGATTTCGTCGGCCGAGCTGGAGACCGCGCGAAGTAGATTCACCACATCGTAGATTTCCTGCTGCGCATAAAACGCATGCCCTCCGACCAAATAATACGGTATCGCTTGCCGCTGGAGCGCCTCTTCGTAGTGCTGTACGTCTGAAAGAGCACGAAACAGGATCGCAATGTCGCCTGGCGCGCGGGCCGAGCGGCCGAGGTTCCGTCGTCTTGTGCATCGGCAACAATGCGTTCATTTCCATCAAGCATGCTGCAAATGCGCCGCGCAATGCAATCGGCCTCGCGCTTTCGCGCCTCATCGATCGTCCCGGCCGCGCCCTTTGGTAAATCGGACGCGTCGGCCCACAGGAATTCAACATGTGGACCGGGGCAAACATTTCCTCGCTTTGGCTCGAGTGGATCGAATTCGAGTTTCGCACCGTCGCCAGCCAGCGGCACGTCGCGAAAAAGTAAGTTCACGAACCGCAGAATTCCCGGTTGGCTGCGAAAGTTCCGCGTTAGCGGCAATTGCCCTCGAACCGGAGTGGCCTCCTTCATCTTGCGAAACACGCGCGGGTCGGCTCCGCGAAAACGATATATCGACTGCTTGAAATCGCCCACAAAGTATAGCTTGCCGTCATTAACCTGCTCACCACATAACGCCTTAATGAGATCAACCTGCACAGGATCGGTATCTTGGCATTCATCAACTAAAAGCAAGCGCATGTGCGAAGACAGCCGTTTTTGCAATTCGCGATGGGCTGGGTTCTCGAGCAAATCGCACGCCTTGGAAAGTAAATCGTCAAAGTCGAGCCATGCCAATTCGCGTTTGCGCGGCGTATCGCTCGGCGACTGTTTTCGAAAGCGATAATAATTTCAATCCGGCGTCAGCACTCGGCAGCGCCGCCGCCGGGTCGAATGCGAGCAAACGAGAAATCTTGCCGATTCGATCGCGAAACGATTCCGCGGCGTCTTTGAATTCTGTGTATAAAGCCCCATCCCAACCCTTTTGTCTGGTCGATGGCATCTTTGCCGCCTCGCGCAACGCTGTCATTTGTTCGAGCGGATTATCGGCATTTGGCAGATTCGGCAATTCATCGAGCAGCACAGCCCGCGCGGCGCGAATATTTTCCGGCGGCGGATCGAGCTTCCGCAATATCTCCAGCAATCGTATCGCTTCATCCGACTCGGCGACCTGCCGTAGGACGGACGGGACAACAACGTCGGCGTGAAATTTCATCCAAATCGCTACGACTTGGTCAGGGGTTCGGCCCAGCCACACGTCAAAATCGATTTCGTTAGCGCAATTCAATAGCTCAACGAGCGCATTTCGTACTCCAGCCAATCCGCATTTGGCCGCGAGATCGATAACCGCCTCGTCGTGGTCCGACAGTCTTTCGCGCAGCACGTCGTCAACGAGTTCCAATTTCAACGTATCGGCTTGAGCTTGCTCAACGACGGTGAATTGTGGATCAAGCTGCGATTCAACCGCGTTCGCCCGCAACAGCGAACCACAAAATGAATGAATTGTGCTGATTCGGGCCGTATGCAAGCTGCGCAACAGCCGCAGCCAATACTCGATTTTCTTCGAGTTTCCGTCCGCCAGTGCTCGTTGCAGCCGGTCGTAGCACTTTCGCGCGATACGATCGCGCATTTCGCGCACTGCGCGATCGGTAAAGGTGATTGCGATCAGCTCGTGCAAATCGGCCGCCGGAACGCCATTTTCTTCTGGCTCTAAATCGGCCAGAAAACGCTCGGTCAGCACGAATGTCTTGCCGCAGCCGGCGCCTGCCGATAGCGCAACTGAAACGCCACGAGTCGCAATTGCGTTACGCTGCTGCTCCGTCAATCGTGGTTGGGCCGCAATCATATTGATACCCTCACGGCCGCCGTGCTCTCGCGATCTTGCCGCCATTGCTTACTGAGCGCGCGCACCTGGGCAATTCGGCAAACCGTCCTGTACTCGCAATGGTCGGTACAATTTTTATCCAAGCTGTAGACAGGAAACATGCCGCCGCGCACCCCGCTAACAAGCTGAAGCACGCGCGAAAGCAGTTTGCCGCGCAAATCGCGCCAGTCCTCGCTGTCCGTCAGATCGCCATCGTTCAGATCCGACATCGACAGCACGCCGTTCTTTTTTAACCCTCCATCCCGCAGTTGCCAGTAACCGATGCGCCACGGCTTGGCTTGCCGGTCGACGAGCAACAACTCCTCCACCGCCAAGGCGTACAATGGCAACTGCAGTGCGGCGCCCTCTTCCACGGCCGCCGCATCCAATCTCATGGACTTGGTCCCGGTTTTGTAATCGAACACATTGAAGACAACCTCGCCGTTCTGCAAACCAATATCGATGCGGTCGATGCGGCCCGAAAGACGCACCACCTCGTCGCCACAACGAAGGTCAAACGGCTTCTCGGTCGATAGAGCATCCTTTTTATCCGCCCTTTTGCGTGCCAAACCAAACGATACTTCGAAATACGCGGGCGCGGGGGGCGTGTCAAAATCTTTCGCGGTCTGTTCGTACTTTTCGTGTTGTTCCCAATACTTTACCAGCCACTGGGCTAGCTCTCTTAAATTGATCTTTTGCAAAGCCGCGCCAAGCGGGCTGCCTTTAGATATTTTCTCCGCAAGCACGGCGATTGTATCGCCGGCCAGCTTTGACCGGTCGTCTACGCCTAATTGCGAAAATTGCTTTTCAGGCGCCGTTTCCTTCAGCCGCCGATGCAATGTCGCCAAGGCATCGTGCGCCAAGACACCCCGTTTTCCAAAATCGGTGGTCAACTCCACCCCGGGCAATTCCTCCAAACGCAAAACATTCTTCAGGAAGAACTGGAATGGGCAGGTTGCGTATTCTTCCAACCGGCTTACGCTCCAACAGTGATCGCGCCCGAAATCATGGGCAAGGGACTTTTTGGCTGCTTCGCTGACGAATACCCCTTCGTACGACCCAAATTCTCGCTTCGCGCGCGAAGCGACAGCTCGCAAACACGCCGAAATGTTTGCGGCCGCTGGGGCCTGCTGCTTGCTTCCTAACAGTTCGCCGAAATGCTGCGCGTCGCCCCTAATCATTTCCGCAACCGCTTTGACGCGCGATTCCGCCGCGCTCCAGGCAGCGCCTTCGGGCGGCAGGGGGCTTAGTGAAATCTGCTTTGATTGACGGATCAATTTGCCCGCTGCGCGCTTCAACTCTTCCAAAATTGGGCTGGCTAACAACGGCTGCGCTTTCTCATCGAGCGCCGGATAGCTCATGACCAAATGCCGAGTCGCCCGCGTTACCGCCTCATAAAACAGCAGCGTCTCTTCGCGGCCGCGCTGGCGAGTCTCACTGAACTGCAAACCTTGTTTGTTAAGTTCCGCGCATTCTGCCTCGCTATAAATCCGGTCCTCGCGCTGGGGATTTGGGAACGCCTTCTCCGAGAGTCCTGCCAAAAATAAATAGGGAATCGACAGCCCGCGCACGCTCTGCGCCGATAATACCCGCACGCGACCCACGTCATCCGATTCGACCGGCAGCGGATCGGTGGCGAGCACGTCGAGCAAAAGCCGCAGGAATTTTTTTGGCTGGATAGACTTCTGCGGCAATCTCAACCGATTTTCCAATTGATCGATCGCCGCCAATGCCGATTTCAAGGAACGCCAAGCGTCCAAATCTGTGGCCGCGCTTTGCTGTATTCCGCGCTTTGTCTGCGGAGATTCTGCGATTGAAACCATGCCGGCCTTTTCGGCCAAATCGTCGATCGCCGCGATCCATTGTCGAAGCGGCCGCGGCCGTTGGATGCTTTCCAATAGCTTTGCCAGACGGTTAACAAGCTTGAAAGCTTCTTGAAATCGTTGGCGGCGCCGCGCATGTTCCCATTGCTCCGTCTGGTCAGCCTGCCCTTCGCCGGTCTCGCTTTCCGCAGCTTGTTCGCGAGAGTGCCACTCCAAAGCGTCCATCAGAAGCTTCCGCCCGCGAGGCACTTGCACTTGGCGAATTGCCCACTGGGTTGCGGAAATCGCCTTCTCGGAATATTCTTGCCACTTTGGCTGAAAGTAGTTGTTGCCCAGCACTGCGACGAATTGGCGGTACGGCCAATCGTCGGCGGCCAGTCGCACTAATCCTACTACTGCTTGCAAGAGCGGTGACTGCTCAAGTTTTGCGCTGGCCTCGATCGCCACGGGTATCCCATACTCGTCGAACACTTCCTGAACCAGCGCAGCATTCGATTCAATAGAGCGGAAGACGATAGCGATTTCTTGGGGATTTACTTTTTTTGTTCCGTCAGCGTCATCGCCAATGACCAGCAGCCGCTTGATGCGCCGCGCCAGCATTTCTATTTCCGCCAACTGTCCCGATGTGGCTACAACTTCGGCCTTCGGCGATGGTTCCTCGGCTGCGACAGCTTGCGTTTTAACCGCTGTTACTTGATCCACCTCGTCTATCCAATGGTGCGGATCGCAAAATATCCGTCGTTCCAAATTCGCTAGCTCCCAGTCATTTTCAAAACCGTCAGCGCGGTCGTGCCACTGGACCGTAAGATTTCGATATCGCGATTGTAGATCCTCCAAAGTCCGCCGCGGTTTCCAGAACAACTCCTCCCGGCCTGCCTCGCGCTCGAGCGGCAACGAAACCAGCAACTCTTGCAGGCACGGCGCCTTCTCGACCAGTCGCACCAAAATCTCGTGTTGCGTCGCGGTAAAGTCGGTAAATCCATCGACGACTGCGAGTCGCAACCTAGCGAATGGACCTAAGCGGCCCCGCCTCAATAAGTCGCATGCCAGTGCATACCGTCCCTCGGCGTCGTATAGATCATTGTTCGCTAGCAACTGCTCATATCGCGAGTAGAGCTCGGCCAGTTCCCGATTCTTCCGCGATGGCTCGGCCCCTTCGATGGCCGCGGTAAACGCTTGCGGTTCGACGTGCTGTCGTTTCAGGTCTGAGATCAAGCTGCCAATTAGGTCGTTGAGCCCTGGCGCGTCGGCGATTGGTGCGAAATATTCAAGCTTTCCCTCAGCCGCCGCATCGCGCACTAATCGGCCAATAAGCTGCCGCTTAAGTAGCGCGCCGACAGGACTAAATGGCTCATCGGATTCCGCCAAGATCGCGTCGGCGAAGTGGGAAAACGTATATATCCCGGGGCGAAAGATCCCGCCAGTCACTCCCGCCAGCAATCGATTCCGAACGTCGTCGGCCGCTCGCTGCGAAGGCGCAATCCACAGCACTTCGCCCCCTGCTGGGTCCGTCGACTGGGCAATGGCGCGCCGATAGCGCTCCAATATCGCTGTAGTCTTCCCACTGCGCGCGATACCCGCCAGAACTCGCACCTCGGCAGCCATGAATAAATCTCGTGAATGAGCACAGTTATCGACTGTACTAACTTACACCAACTTACACCAAATGCGGCGTGTCGAGAAGATGCCGCGCAGTTCAAATGCTTGACACATTCGGGCGTGTTGTGAGAAAATTGCACGGGCTTAAAATCAGTCTCGCTACTCATATCGTTGAAACGCATGCCTGGCACAACCTTGAAAGATTTCGCATTCGGTGACCTCAATCGGGAACTCGACGTCACGCGCACGGTGCTCGAACGGCTGCCGGACGACAAGTTCACCTGGAAGCCTCATGAAAAATCCATGAGTCTCGGCCGCTTGGCCATGCACGTCGCGACGCTGCCGCAATGGATGGCCGACACTTTGGATCGAGACGGGCTCAACATGGCCGATCCGCCGAAAATGCGCACCGAGCCTGAGAGTAAATCCGATTTGCTGCAGACATTCGACCAGCACGCAGCAAAAGTGAAATCGCTGATGGCCCACATCGACGATGCCGGTCTTGCCCGCACTTGGAGCCTCAAACAAGGGGCCCAAGTGCTGCACTCGAATACGAAGGCGGCAATTCTGCGAATTTGGTGCTTAAATCACCTCATTCACCACCGCGCCCAATTGTGTGTCTATTTGCGGCTGCTCAATGTGCCGGTTCCCGCCGTTTATTTTAACTCGGCCGACGAGCCAGAATGGAAATTTATCTGATTTGCCACGGAGTTGTTATGCGCCCCGCCACGCGGATCTTATTTTGCGTAACGGTTATCATGTTGCTTTTCGCCGCCGGCTGTAGTTCCCGTTCCGGGGCACCCGCGCCCGACGCAGCCGACAGCAATGCCGAAATGCGCCCCGACGTGCAGGCGGCCATGGAGGAGGCACCGGCACACCAACTTCCGCGCGACCCACGCTATCCCGACCGCTGGTGGCAACCGGTATCGAAAGACGACGTCCCTGATTGGGAGATTCTGCCGCAGGAAGCCGGGCCCGGCGAGGTCATCCTTTCCAAGCGGCAACCCGATCTTGGGCTGCTGTCGAACTTCGCCGCCACGCCATTCAAGTTTCACGGCAAGCAATACGCCAGCCTCGAAGGCTTCTGGCAAGCCCTGAAATATCCTGAAGGGCCTGATGACCCTCGGTCCAAATTTCCTGGCATTGATTGGAAGTACACGCGCGAGCAGGTCGAGAAGATGACTGGCTTCGATGCCAAGCACGCCGGCGACTTGGCTAGCGATAACATGCAAAAGATGGGTATCAATTGGGTCACGTTCGAAGGCCGGCAACTGGAATATAAAACCGAAAAACCAGGCGACCATTATTTGTTGATTGTCGCCGCCACCAGAGAGAAAGTGCGGCAAAACCCCGACGTGCAAAGGGTCCTACTTCAGACCGGAGATTTGAGACTACTGCCTGATCACCACCAAGAGCCCAACGCCCCGGCCGCTTGGCAGTATTACAACATTCTCATGGCCATTCGCTCGCAACTTCAGCATGGCCAACCACTGCCGGCGGATGAGTGACTTTAGTGCTTGATATCGTGGAAACTGCTGACTGACCGCGCGGAGGAAATCAGCTGGCAAGTAGTTTGTGCGCGGCCAATAATAGCGACTGCGTCTCCTCCCAGCCGATGCATGGGTCCGTTACAGAGAGTCCATAGCGAAGTTGCTTGGGGTCGCTGACGATCGATTGATTGCCCTCGAAGAGATTGCTTTCCAGCATCATGCCAGCAATCGACGAGTTACCTTCGCGGCACTGTTTGAGCACGCTATTCCAAACAATGCATTGCTGGCGAAAATCTTTGTTCGAGTTCGCATGGCTGCAATCAACAATTAGCCGCGCCGGAAGCTTGTGCCGTGCAAGTTCGCCGGAGGCGGCCTGTATGCTCTCGGCGGAATAATTCGGACCTGAGCGTCCGCCGCGTAGAATCAGACAACCCCAGGGATTGCCTTGCGAATGCACGACGCACGTTTGGCCCGCTTCATCGATACCCAAGAATGAGTGCGGTGTGCGGGCAGCCATCATGGCATCAAGCGCCACTTGCAAGCTGCCATCAGTGCCGTTTTTATAGCCCACGGGCATCGAGAGGCCACTTGCCATTTGCCGATGCGTGGGCGATTCTGTGGTGCGGGCGCCAATTGAGGCAAGCGTAATCAAATCGGCAATATATTGAGGCGTAATGGGCTCGAGCATTTCGGTTGCTGCCGGCAGGCCCATTTCAGCGATGCGTAACAGCACGCGCCGCGCAATGCGTAATCCCTCGCTGATATCGAACGTGTCGTTGAGATGCGGATCGTTGATCAAACCTTTCCATCCGACCGTCGTGCGCGGTTTCTCGAAGTAGACGCGCATGAGCACAAATAGCCGGTCGCGCACGCCGCGCGATAATTCCATCAAGCGACTGGCATATTCAATCGCGGCCTTTTCATCGTGGATGGAACATGGCCCGACAATGGCGATCCGGCGCGAGTCTTCACCTGCCAAAATACGCTTCACCGTTTCGCGAGCGTCGGCGACCGTATCCGCAGCCGCGGCGGTCAGCGGCTGCTCGTTTTTTAGTTGGCGCGGCGATATGATCGGCTCGATGCCGCGAACGTTGATGTTTTCAATGCGTTGCATAATGAAATATGAGTTCCGCTTTATTGTCGGCGGTCTTCACTTGGTAATTTCAAATCAAATCAGTCTTTGTGTGGTGATTGCAAACCAGTGCCGCTGATGAAGCATGCTTATGAATTCGGTCTACCCACGCCCGTTCAGCGGAACGTATTCGCGCTTGAGCGCTCCGGTGTAAATCTGCCGCGGGCGGCAGATTTTTTTCGCTGGGTTGTGGTGCATCTCCATCCAATGGGCAATCCAGCCGGGCAGGCGGCCGATGGCGAACAGAACAGTGAACATATTCACGGGGATGCCCAGGGCGCGGTAAATGACGCCGCTGTAGAAATCGACGTTGGGATAGAGCTTGCGCTCGATGAAATACTCGTCGTGCAAGGCGGCCTGCTCCAGTTCTTGGGCAATATCGAAGATCGGATCGCGGATTTTCAATTTCCCCAGCAGCCGGTCGCAGGTTTTCTTGATGATCGTCGCCCGCGGGTCGAAATTCTTATAAACGCGGTGGCCAAAACCCATCAGGCGGAAATGTGAATCTTTTTTTTTCGACAGTTCGATATATTTTTTCACATCACCGCCGTCGGCCAGGATATCCTCGAGCATTTCGACGCAGGCTTGGTTCGCCCCGCCGTGCAGCGGCCCCCACAAGGCGCAAATGCCGGCGGAAACCGAAGCGAACAGGTTGGCGTCGCTTGAGCCCACCATGCGCACGGTGCTGGTGCTGCAGTTTTGCTCGTGGTCGGCATGCACGATGAGCAGCAAATTCAACGCCTCGACAAAATCGGGATCCACCTCGTATGGCTCGCACGGCACGCCAAACATCAAATACAAGAAATTCGAGCAATAATCCAAATCGTTCCGCGGGTACATGAACGGCTGCCCGGTCGATTTCTTAAAACTGTAGGCGGCGATGGTCGGCAACTTGGCCATCAGCCGATGGACCGACACCTCGACTTGGCGCGGATCGCGCGGATCGAGTGAATCTTGATAGAACGTCGAAAGCGCTCCTACGACGCTCGACAAAATCGCCATCGGATGGGCATCGCGAGGGAAACCGTCGTAGAACGACTTCATTTCCTCGTGCAGCATTGTGTGCCGCCGCAGTGAGGTGCGAAAATATTTGAGTTGCTCTTTATTAGGCAGCTCGCCGTAAATCAGCAAATAGCTGGTTTCGACAAAATCGCTCCGCTCGGCCAACTGCTCGATCGGGTAGCCACGGTACCGCAGCACGCCCGCTTCGCCATCGAGAAAGGTAATGGCGCTGGTGGTCGAGCCGGTATTCATGTAGCCGTCGTCCAGGGTGATCAAACCCGTGGCACTGCGGAGCTTGGCGATATCGACGGCTGTTTCCTGCTCGGTCCCCGTGATGACCGGCAAATCTAATTCGTAGTTGTTGTACTGAAGTTTGGCGGGCTCGGGCATAGATTGGATGGGATGCGAAGGAAGAATGGTCACTAGACTATCTAACTATTATACGCCGCCTGCATGAATGATACCGGCGAGGAACACTCTGCGGAAGCGGGCGGGCGCGGTATGCGGTAAGCAGTAGGGCGTTAGGCGAAAAGCAAAGGCAGACGGCATAGGGCAAAATGCAGAACACCGACTGCTGAACCTACTTTTTGCCCAGCAACATGTCGGAATATGATTCGGCGATCAGATCGCTGTCGGCAATGCCAAATACCAGTTGCAATTTGGCAACTTGAGCGCGGCCGGCGACATCGTCGATTTCGGGATTCAGCACCGACTCAAATTCCAGGAACGTGCCTAGACCTGTAACTTCGTCGAGGTGGATGCGCACATTGTGGTGCAGAAAAATCTCGCGCCTTTTTTCCACGATTGCCAGAATGCCCAGCGCGCTAGCAGCGCGCAGCTTGAGCCGCGCCGGAATGGTAACATCGACCAATAGGTAATCGCTCGCCTTCGAAGCCGATTCATCGGGGCGCGAATAAGAAATCAGTTGAGCGGTTCGGCCTTCAATTTCCCGCAGTTTCAAGCGGCCCTGCGTGCAATTGAAATATGTATCGGTTTGCCATTGCACGCCGAGGTACTCGGTTGCCAGTTGCTGCGCCACTTCGCGAGCGGCGTTCAGATCGCGCAGTCTGGCCTTCAGTTCGATGTTGCGAGCTGGCAATACACTTCGGGAGACATCCATGCCCGGCGATTATGCCGGCTTAACACCGATATCGCAATCAGCCTGCATCCTTTTGCGGTCCGTCGAGCCCGCCCGGCTCGTTGTCGTACATCGTGCTAATTGGAGTTTTCTTTCGCAGACCGTCGATGTACTCGGTGATTTGCTTTTTCGTTCGGTCTTCTTTAAGCTGCTTTTTGATATCCACTTGGGTATCGACGAACGACTTGCGGCCAGCGTCTTTCCGTTCAAGCACGCGAACAATGTGGAAGCCGCGATCATCTTCCAGAATGTGGCTGAATGCGCCGACCTGCAGTGCAAAGATGGCTTGGTCGATGGTTTTCGACGCCAGCGACCCTTTTGTCGTCCAATCGTAAGCGCCTCCATCAGCCGCTGTCGGCCCTTGCGATTGCCGCTTGGCGACGTCGGCAAACGGTGTGCCCTGCATCGCTTGGTTTCCCATCTGAGCGATGGCGGAGTAGGCCGCTTGCTTCGACGGAAATTGATCGAACCGTACCATCAACTCTTCCCAGCGCGCTTTGGCGGGATATTCATAGTCGGCCAGGTGCTGCTGGTAATAGCCCAGAATGTCGGCGGCAGGTACCTCGTCATCCATCTTCACTTGCTGCCGCAGCCATTCTTGTGCGACGGTGCGTTCGAAGAACTGGCGCCGAGCCCGGTCGATGGTGCTGCAGTGCTCGCGTAATTTGGCATCGAGTTCCTGCCGCGTGCCCACCTCATAGGTTTTCATCATCTCGGGAAGCTTTTCTTGATCGAAATATTCATTCACTTTCGATTCCATGGAGGTTAATCCAGCCTGCGGTATCGTGTGGATCGCCTCGTTGTACACCAGCTTGGTTTCGATTATTTGCTTGAGAACCTGGCGGCTGAGAATTTTATAGACTTCATCCAGTTGTTCCGGCGGAATTTGCAACTTTCTCTGGGCGATTGTATCGCCAGCGAGCGCTTTCAAATCGCCCACGAGCACGACTTCGGTGCCAATTCGCGCGGCCACTTGAGCGTCGGGGAATTCTTTCGGCGGCGAGGGCAAAATCTGCATGTTCGCGCCCCCGATCTCTGGCGATTGCGGCATATTTACGCGCTGAACCCTGCTGCATTGCCGACGCGCCTAGTTGCGATTGGCCCATCGGCCCGAGCTGCGATGCCGGGATCGGCAATTGAGCTGCCGGCGGCAGTGCCGAGGCAACCGAAACACCGCTCTGCGGAATTGCCGCAGCAGCCGATGGCACACTTGCCACGCCCGGCGTAACCGTAATTGGCGCGGAAACGGGACTTGCAACCGGATTCGTGACAGCGCCATACGCCGCACCGCCGACACTTGTCGCGCCAGCCACTGCGCCATTCGCCATGGTTCCGTTTGCCGCTGAAGCCTGTCGCCGGCGGATACGAAGTTTGCGGATACTGCGTCTGGGGATACTGCGTCTGCGGGTATTGCGTCTGCGGATACGAAGTTTGCGGGTATTGCGATTGAGGATCAGAAGATTGTGGATACTGGGCCTGCGGCGAGCCAGGGACCGATTGATTCCCGGGGTTCGGGTCCCAGACAGTCACACCCGACTTCGGCGCATTCGAATTCGCTGGGGCAGCGTAACCGCCATTCATGCCCGCTGGGCTGGTTGCGGCGGGCGCAGCCGCGGCGCTTGCTTGCCCGTACGAATCGACTGGCGTTCCCGGCCAGGAGACCGGCCGAGAAACCGGCGTTGGCTTCACCGGCCCTTGAAAGTACATGTCGTTGGGAATTGCAGGGGTGTACGTGCCCGGCATCGTGTTCAAAAGCGGGTCGGGCGATTGCGCTCGCAGGTTCGCCACCCCCAGCACAAAATCGACGGCTTGCTGCGCCGCTGCTGGGTAAAACAACATCGTCGCCACGAGCGTGACGGCCAGACATAGCAAGACTGGATAAACTGCGCGGAGCACGCGATAGCCCTGACCGAAATGAGACAGTGCCAAGTGGTAGATAACTCGTCGCGACGACAATCCGCGATGAAGAGACCTTTTCGCGGGGGCGGGAGTTTAAGCGCCGCCTAACCCTGCTGCAATACATGTTCAATGCGTGCTAGCACCTCATCTGGGTCGTTCAAATCCTTTTCCAGCGGCAAATATGCTTGCGTGTTTTCCACAATTCTTAGCACGCGCCCGCCTTGTTTGATCAAATCGTCTATTTTCAGCCGATTCGCAAACGGCATCACAATGTAGCTATCCTCCCGATAGATCGACTCGATGCTCCAGCGCGCAGCCGCAATGCGCAAGCGGGCAAACCGCAGCATGCGCGCAACCGGCGGCGGCAGGGGACCAAATCGATCGAGCATTTCGCCGGCCAAATCGTCCAGCTCCTCGCGCACGGTCACTCGTGTCAACCGGCGATACAGGTCAATTTTCATTCGCATGTCGGGCACGTAACTGCGCGGAATGAACGCCTCGCCAGGCAAATCGATGCGCACCTCGATTGATTGCTTCGGCGCCATTTTCTTCATGCGCCGCACCGCTTGGTCCAATAGCTCGCAATATAGCTCGTAGCCGATTGTGGCGATGTGACCGCTTTGCTGCGTACCCAAAATGTTGCCCGCGCCGCGAATTTCTAAATCGCGCATGGCGATGGCAAAGCCGGCCCCCATGTCGCTGAATTCTTCAATCGCCCGCAGCCGTTTTGCCGAATTGGTGGATAGATATTTGTTGGGATCCACCAGCAAATAGCAATACGCGCGATGCTTATACCGCCCCACGCGGCCGCGCAGTTGATGCAAATCGGCCAATCCGTATCGGTCCGCCTCGTCGATGAAAATGGTGTTCGCGTTGGGTATGTCGAGCCCGCTCTCGACGATTGTGGTCGCCAGCAGAATATCGAACTGGTGGTTCACAAAGTCGAGCATCACCTGCTCGAGTTGATGCTCCGGCATCTGGCCATGCCCGATCCGAATGCGCGCCTCAGGCACAATGTTTTGCAAACGATATGCCAGGTGTTCGATGTCGTTCACTCGGTTGTGAACGAAAAACACCTGTCCGTTGCGATTCAGCTCGCGCAAGATGCCATGGCGCACAAGTTCCTCGTCGAATCGCGTGACGCGCGTTTCCACTGCCAGCCGATCTTCCGGCGGCGTTTCTAAATTCGATATATCGCGCAGTCCCAAGAGCGACATGTGCAGCGTGCGCGGAATGGGAGTCGCCGTCATCGTCAGCACATCTACCGTAGTTCGCAGCGCTTTCAGTCGCTCTTTTACTTCCACGCCGAATCGCTGCTCTTCGTCGATCACCAGCAAGCCCAAATTGTGAAATTGCACGTCGCTCTGCGCGAGCCGATGGGTTCCTATCACGATATCGACCGATCCATCGACTAGGCCCGCTATCGTTTCTCGTTGCTGTCGATCGGTCGCGAAGCGGCTTAATACTTCAATTCGGCAGGGGAACTCAGCCATCCGAGAAGTGAAGGTGCGCCGGTGCTGCTCGGCCAGAATTGTGGTCGGCACCAGCACCGCTGCCTGGTAGCCGGCATCGACCGCTTTGAACGCCGCGCGAATGGCTAATTCTGTCTTGCCGTAACCCACGTCGCCGCACAAAAGCCGATCCATGGGGCGCGGCTGACGCATATCGTGCTTGATGGCCTCAATGGCGCTTAATTGATCGGGCGTTTCTTCATAAGGAAAGGCCGCATCGAACTCACGCTGCCATTCCGAATCGGGTGGATACTCGATGCCGGGCCGCAGCCGCCGCATCGCCTGAAGCTGCAGCATGTCGGCAGCCAGATCGACAACCGCGTTTTGCGCGGCCTCTTTTTGCCGCGCCCAGAGTTTGCCGCCGATGTGCGCTAGGCTGGGCCGTGCTTTGCTGCCCCCGATATATTTTTGCACCAGCTCGATATTCGAAGCCGGCACAAAAATGCGCGTGCCACCATGGAATTCGACCTCTAAATGCTCTTCGACCGCACCTTGCTTCTCGAGCAATTTCATGCCTCGATAGCGTCCAATTCCATGCGAGAGATGAACAACGTAGTCTCCCTCGCGCAGCTCTAAGAAACTGTCGATCACGCGGCCTAGCCGGCGCCGCGTCGGCCGGTTCAAATCTTGGCGATGAAACATCTCGCCGCTGGAAACCAGCACAAGCCGTTCGCTCACCAGCCGAAAGCCCGCTTGCAGCCGGCCGATCGGGAAATGCAGCTTGCCGGCCTGCGCCAATCGCGTATTGCCAAATATCTCCCGCAGCCGCTCGACTTCCGCCTCAATCGGGCAAACCACGTACACGTCGTAACCTAGCCCGATCGTGTCTAATTCTTCGCGTACTTTGGCAATGTCGCCACTGAATCGCTCGACGCTTTCGATGCGCAATTGGCACTCGGCTTCCATCGAGCCGCTCGCTACCGCCGCAGCAGTTACTGAGGGGAAGCGATAAACGCTCGCGAGCGTATCATCGATGTCGTGTACCTCCTGTGGCCGTTCCAATCGCTGGCGATAGTGCCGCGCCTCTTCTTGGATTTCGTGCGGCTCCGCAAGCAAAAACCAACTCCGCGGCGGCAAGTAACTGGCAAAATGGTCGCGCGCTTCCGCAGGCGGCGACAGTGCGGTGATTTCGATTGCATCCAGCGACTCCAAGCTTCGCTGGGTGCTAATTTCAAAACGACGGATCGATTCCACCGTGTCGCCGAATAGCTCAATGCGCACAGGGTTGAACCAATCGGGCGCGAATACATCGATAATGCCGCCGCGCGGCGAAAACTCGCCGGCCAACTGCACGGCGCTGGTGTTTTGAAAGCTGTTTTCAGCCAACCAGCGCAATAGTTCAGTCGGATCGATTTCGTCTCCTACCCGCAGCCGCTTCGTTTGCCGAGCTAATACTTCCGGCGGCGGCACTGGCTGCAAGAGCGCTTGGATGCTGGTGACGATGAGCTTGGGTGGCTGCGAGTTCGTGTGTCTTTGTGCCTGAGCGGCTAACGGGTTGGAACCTTCAGTGTCAGGGGGATTGGATGCCGCCAGCAGCTTCAAGATACGCAGTCGATCGCCGAGCGCTTCGTCCTGAACGTCGCGCTCGCCAGGCGCCGATTCCCACGCCGGAAATCGTTCGGGGGAAACTGTGCCTAGGTGTCTGGATGGCTCGCCGGCACTTTCTGCATCCTGGGGCCTAGATACTGAATCCTCCTGGAGAAACAGTGTCAAATCATCACAGAAATCATCTACATCTCCCGGCCGCGGGCAAACAACCACGAGCGTTTGGGGCACATGGCTTGCCAAGTTTGCCGCCACCAGCGCGCAGCTTGAGCCCCAGACTCCGCCCAGCGCCCCGCCATGTCCTGCCTGCAGGCTGGCGATCACTTCGGCGTAGCCTTCTTGCGCGTCCAAGCGCCGGGCCAGTTGCGTTAGCGCACTCTCCAAGGCACTCCTGGAATTGGCAATTGGTAGCAGACTAACCAATCATCCGAATGGGCCATTTTTTCGACTCCCTTTGGCGTATTCACTTATTGTGGACAGCTCGCATGACTTGTCTACCCAAGATTACCGTCCAAAAGCGTTCGCACAACTGTTGCAACATCAGCGGCGAATGTGGGCTCGCCCTCGATGTGTACGAGCAGGTCGGTGAAGAGGTGGTAATCTGCTGCCGGCAGCGATATGCTTGATTTTTGACTCTTTTCCATCGAGGAGCATCTGATGCCGCTATTAATTAAGAACGGCGAAATTGTTACCGCCTCAGAGCGCTATAAGGCCGACATTTGGTGCGAAAATGAAACGATTACTTCCATCGGCCCCAACCTGAGCGCGCCCTCTGGAGCTGAAGTGATTGACGCCTCCGGCAAGTTTGTGTTTCCGGGTTTCATTGATCCGCATGTGCACATTTATTTGCCGTTTATGGGCACGTTCGCCAAAGACACTTATGCCACAGCCAGCCGCGCGGCCTTGGTTGGCGGCACAACGGCCACTATCGAAATGGTCTGCCCGGCGCGCGGCGACGATCCGCTGGAATCGTACGAACTGTGGAAATCGAAAGCAGCGGGGCAATCGGCATGCGATTATGCATTCCACATGGGTGTCAGCCGGTTCGACGAGAAAACGCCTGACCAGCTCCGCAAAATCGTCGATGACGGCACCGCTTCGTTCAAGGTCTTTCTGGCTTACAAAGGCGCGTTCGGCGTCGACGATGCCGAACTGTTTCAAATCCTAAGTCTGGCCAAGCGGTTGGGAGTAATTGTTACGGCTCACTGCGAGAACGCCGAAATTGTCGCTCAATTGCAGAAGAAGCTCGTCGCCGATGGAAACACCGGCCCGGAATGGCACGAGCGCTCGCGGCCGACCACAGTGGAAGCCGAAGGAGTACACCACTTAGCCACGTTCGCCGGCCTTACGGGCGCGCACGTTTATGTCGTGCACACGTCGTGCGAAGACGCGCTGCGCAAAGCGCAAGCGGCGCAAAATCGGGGAGTGCGCATCTGGGTTGAAACGGTCATTCCCTATCTGGTGCTTGATCGCAGCTATTCCGAGCGGCCCAACTTCGAAGGGGCGCGGTGGGTCATGTCGCCGCCGTTGCGCGAGAAGCGCCACCAAAATATCCTCTGGAATTCGCTCGCCACCGGTTTAATTAGCACGGTCGCCACTGACCATGCACCCTTCGACTTCAAGGGCCAAAAAGAAATGGGCCGCAGCGATTTCACTAAAATTCCCAATGGGATTCCCAGCATCGAAGATCGTGTAAATTTGCTCTATACGTACGGTGTATGCAAAAACCGAATCGATTTGCACCGCTTTGTGGATGCCGCCAGTACGCAAGCCGCGCGCCTGTTCGGCTTGTTTCCGCGCAAAGGAACGGTTCAGCCGGGCAGCGATGCCGATCTGTTGGTTTACGACCCCGGCTATCGCGGCACGATTTCGGTGAAAACGCAGCAGATGAATGTCGATTACAGCGGCTTCGAGGGCGTGCCGATTGAAGGCCGTCCAAGCTTCGTGACGGTGCGCGGCAAGGTGCAAGTGCGCGAGGGAAAATTCGTCGGCGACCAAGCCCGCGGGAAGATGCTGAAGCGCGAACCGACGCATGGGTGAGATGTAAAATGTCGAAACTGATTGCACAAGAATGCTTGGACAGATATCGAGATTGAGCTTCGGCAGGTGCCCCTCGCGCACTGGACTGAAAGCGTGTTTCAATTTTTCATCGTTCGCCGGCTCTTACAAAAAGGATGCGATGTTAGAACAGAATGGAATCGAATTGACTTCGTTTTTAAAGAGGATGGAAAATGGTATCCGGTCGAAATCAAGTTCTACACTCACGGAAGCAACATTGGATTGAATAACAGCGAGGGGAAACGGAAAGGAGGACCGAGTAAACAAAACGAACAAGAATTTGAGCAGGCCATCTCGCGACTAGAAAATCTATGCAAAGAACCGTGGTATCAACGGCACGAATGTGCGTTTAAGAAAGGTTATGTCGTGCTTTTTTATGCCGATCCGACAGGTGCGACAAATTCATACAGAGAAAGGTATGAAAAACTTATCCATCAAAATACATGGCCTACAACACCTATTTTTCAAAGCAAGATACTATCCCATGAAGATCATGAAGAAATGGCAGCAACATGTCTCTTGATCGATATCTCCTTTTCGGCGCAATCATCTAACCATACCGTCAGCATTTCCGTTGACTGCGAAATGAGGCCGCTAACCAAAGAACAACAGCAAGAAATCGATCGACGCTTAGCTGCTCATCAGACTAATCCTCAATCTGCAATGTCGTGGGAAAAAGTCGAGGCTGTGGCCGTCAAGCGATTTCACAAATGAAACTGCTGATTCGACAGTTAGCAATTTTGAGATAATATTGTGAAATCGACCGTCGACGAAATTCGCCAGCGATTCGACAAGGAAGTTGAGCGGTTTTCGAATTTGGAAACCGGACAATCAGCCACCGTCGATGCGCCGCTGGCGCTGGAGTTGATCGCCGAAGCCGCCGCTGCCACTAATCCTAATGCCAAGTGCGTGCTCGATGTCGGCTGCGGGGCGGGCAATTGCACGCTGAAATTGATTGAGCGGTTGCCGAATTGTGACGTGACGCTTGTCGATTTAAGCCAGCCCATGCTCGATCGGGCCGAGGCGCGCATTCGTGCCGCAAGCAACGGCGCAATCGAAACCATCCAGGGGGACATTCGCGAAATAGACCTGGGTGAAAACACGTTCGATATTGTTTTGGCCGCCGCCGTGCTTCATCATTTGCGCACCGATGACCAGTGGCACGCCGTCTTCGTGAAGTTCTATCGAGCACTAGTTCCTGGTGGATCGCTTTGGATTTTTGATTTGGTCGATAGCGCTGTTCCCGGCGTGCGCGAGATTATGTGGCGGCGGTACGGCGAATATCTGGAAACGTTCAAAGGGGCTGAGTATCGGCAGCACGTTTTCGACTATGTCGAGAAGGAAGATACGCCTCGACCACTGGCCTATCAATTGGAATTGCTGCGAAAAGTGGGGTTCAGCGGCATCGATGTGCTCCACAAGAATTCTTGCTTCGCCGCTTTCTGTGCGGTCAAATAATCGCCCGATCAAAAGCGCTCTATCTCGGCAATTTCGATCTTTGAGTCCGAAAACCACTTCTTCGCTGGGGCTAACCGTACCGCGCCGCGCGGTATCATAATTGCACTTTTCTGATGTAAATCGTTCTTGCCTGAAAGCTTGCTTCGCAATCTCAAAAATAACGATGCGTAACGTCCTTGCACTCGTGCTTGGCGGTGGTCGCGGCACGCGGCTGTACCCGCTCACAAAATATCGATCCAAGCCGGCGGTGCCGCTGGCGGGGAAGTACCGGCTGATCGATATTCCGCTGTCGAATTGCATCAATAGCGGCCTAAACCGCATGTATGTGCTCACGCAGTTCAACTCGGTGAGCCTGCACCGGCACATTCGCCGCACCTACGCATTTGATGGTTTTAACGGCGGGTTCGTCGAAATTCTGGCAGCCCAGCAAACCAACGAAAGCTCGGGATGGTATCAAGGCACTGCCGACGCGGTGCGGCAGAATCTGCGCTATGTCGAGGAATCGAAGGCCGACTACATTTTGATACTGTCGGGCGACCAGTTATACCGCATGAACTACGCCGACATGGTGCGAACGCACGAAAAATCGGCGGCCGATGTTTCCATTGCCGCTATGCCGGTCACCCGTGAAGCCGCTCATGCCTTTGGCATAATGCGCGCGGACGATACCGGCCGCGTCGGCGGGTTTTTGGAAAAGCCGAAGACCGATGCCGAGGCGAACATGGTGCACACTGAGCCGGCCTGGATCGATGCCCACGGCGTCGCCAGCCGTGGACGCGATCTATTGGCGAGCATGGGAATCTATCTTTTTAACCGTAACGCTCTGGTCGATGTTCTCACGAAAACTGATTATCACGATTTTGGCAAGGAAGTGTTTCCCGCGTCCATTCGCACGCGGAAAGTGCAAATGCACTTGTTCGATGGCTACTGGGAAGATATTGGCACCATCAAATCGTTCTACGAGTGCAACCTAGATTTAGCCAAGCCGAACCCGCCCTTCGATTTGGCCTCGGCCACCGGCCCCATTTACACTCGGGCTCGCTTTTTGCCCCCTTCACACTTCGAAGGCGCCATCGTGAAGAACAGCCTGATCGCCGACGGCTGCTCGATTGCCGCCGGCAGCGTGATCGAAAATAGCATTGTCGGCCTTCGCACCAGAATCGGCCGCAATGTCATCGTTCGCGACAGCGTGCTATTGGGGCACGATTTTTACGAAAGTTCGCCTGACGCAAACGGTGGCAACGTTCCGCTGGGAATCGGCGATGGGAGTGTTGTCGAGCGCACGATCATCGACAAAAACTGTCGCATCGGCCGGCGAGCGACTATTATCAACCGACAGAACGTCGAGTCGCGCCCGGAGACGAACGAGTGTATGATCGTCGACGGAATTGTGCTTGTCGAGCGCGGAGCGACACTGGCCGACGACTGGAAACTCGAGTGATGGGCTGCTGAATTAGTCGGTGGCTAATGCGGTCAAAAGCGACAAGCTACCTCGGTTGCTGATACCCCGGAGCATATTGGCGCGCTTGGGGCGGCACGGCAGGCGTGGGGGACATCTGGCGATTCATGTTGCTGCCAGTCGACTGACCGTAATTAATTTGCCCGTTATTCGCGGTCGCGCCGCTATTCATCTGGCGCCCGCTAGCCATCGTTGCCGCACGATTCGTTTGAGAACCGTTCATCATGGCGCCCTCGTTTACAGTACCTTCATACATCGATCCATGCGATGCGCCATAGACTGGGCCGCCGTAATTTTGCGGCGTTGGATTGTACCCTGGACCGCAAGATCCGCAGCTCTGGCAGTTCTCGTCGACAACCGGTCCGCAGTAATCGTACGGGGAGGCACACAGGTGGCAGCCGCTCGCAGCCAACAGGGCAATTAAGGAAACGGCGAAAATACTACGCATGCAGCCCCCTTCGGCGTTTTGCAACCCGCATCGATGTGAAGAGACGAACGAGCACATCAAACGAGAAGATGGTGTGCCTGGGGACTTATCGTCGCGGCACGCGCAGCGGGATTAACGATTTTGCCGACTGTAACGGCTCGCTGGCGGCATTGCTAGCAAGCGCTGGGCTTGAAGCAATCAGCGGGCGACCAGCAGTAGGCTACGCCGCCACTGGCAAATAGAAGTTCAACAGTTCATCGATGCGGCGCAGGTAGCCGTCGGCCATTGCATCGGGTTCAAAATTCACCGCGATCGTTGACAATCCCAGCCGGGCGGCGCCTGCCAAATTATCGGCCGACGAGCCGACAAATGTCACATCGTCAGGCCGCAGTTGCAATTGCGAAAGGGCTGCCTGATAGCATCCGGCCTCTGGCATGGCGCATTTCAAATCGAATGAAGATACCAGGCAACCAATTTTCGATAAGATGCCCAAACGGCTGACGAATTGCTGCAGGTTTGACTTGGATAGCTCACAATTCGCGATAATCCCAAACGAGATTCCGGCGCTGGCGAGTTGATTAAATGTGCGAACGACTCCCGGCAGGGGCCGAACAATCTCGCCCAATTCATTTCGCCGAGAGGTGCCCGCTGCTTCCACTTCATCGGTCTGGCCGGCGGTGAGACCAAGCTCAGACATGTAACCGCGAAATGCATCGCAGAATTGTCGATGACCGCTGCACACATCACGCAGATAAGATCGCTCCCACCTCATTCGGAAACTCGAAAACGCGCGTTCCACTCCTAGCCGGGCAGTCAATTTCCAGAGCCAGCGTTCCCAAGTGGTATCGTCATAGATCACATTGCGCAATTCGAATAAAAATCCGCGCGGCGACGGCGCATCGAATCGCGGATGCAACGTGGAAGCCAACGAAGCGCCCGCCACTAATGGGTATGACCTATTCATCATCTGGCATCCATTCCAGAAGTGATTTGCAATAAGCCGAACGTCAAATTCGGTGCGCGAGTTAGGCGTTAATCGCCGCGCCCTATTTAAACGGCCCCGACCGTGCGGTTCAGCGCAGCCATGCGCTCGCGCAATGCCGGTTGGTGATCCAAAAGCTTTGCTAGGCGCAAATAATCCAAGTGTTCCGGGCCCAGGGCGTCGAAAATCGTCTGGGCGTGTTCCCAGTCTTCCTCGCCCCCAATCGTCAAGCGCACGTCGTCGCGATCTAACTGGGGCGGAACCGGAATCAGACGCAAGTTGAATCTTTCCGGGTGCGCATGGAAATGGCTCGTTACTTGGTCACGTTGAACCCGGTCAGTAACTTCTCGAGCGGCTTGGCGCAGCGCCTTGGCGCGAACCCATTCGCCCATCATCCCCAGCGGCGAGGCGACGGCCGGCTGGCCGCTTCGCAAGCAAAACCCAATGTAGTCGGCATCGTGATGGCTTGCCGCCGTCGTTACCAAGCGATCGATCAGTTCCGAGTCGACAAATGGCTGTTCAGCGCCCACTCGCACGACTTCCTCGCAGGGGTAGTTATCGATGGCGTCGATGAACCGCGACAGGGAATCGTTCTTGTCGCTGACTAATAACGGCACGTCGCTGGGAACGATTTCGGCCAATTCTGCCGCCTCGGGAATTCGCGGAGCTAATACGATGACACCGCTCAGCCGCATGCTCTCGGTAACATGGCGAACGACCCATTCCAACAGCGACTTGCCACCGAGCTTACGGCAAGCAGTCAAACGCGACCTTTCCGCCTTAGGCCGAACCTCCACAATTCCCAGCGTCGTTAGCATCCTAGCTCCTAATTTTTCCTACAAGCAGCGCCCAGTGCGGTCGAAGTCCACTTTGCGAACTCCCTCCGAAGTCTATCAACGCCGGCAAAATCTCGTCAAGGCAAACGCGGTTCGCACGCTAGCAGATCAGATTCGTTTGACAACTTCGGTCATTGCCCGCCCCAACATATCGGCCATCTGTTAATGCTGCATGAGCACCAGATTCATTTCGCGCGAAGCTGGGCAAGATCGGATTGCGTACAGATTCCCGTCGGTGAAGGGTCTGCTGGCGGTCGAAAATGTGCGGCGGACACTCATTATCAGTTGTTGCCGTAGTCCGACGTTGGCAATGGGGTGGGCAATCGCAACGCCGCATAAATCCGCGGATCGGCCAGCGAATTAGCAGAAAAGGCCGCGCCTGTGAAATCGTGAATCAGGCTCTGGCCGCTCGGTACTGCAACGGCGTAGGCGCCCGCCGCCACGGCAGCGCGACAGCCGTTTTGGCTATCTTCCAAAACCAGCATCTCGGCCGGTTCAACGTTCAAGCGCCGAGCGGCCGTCAAATAGATTTCCGGATCGGGCTTGCCGCGCACTACATTCTCGCCGGTCAGAATGAATTGAAACCGAGGTTCTAATCGAAATCGGCCCAGCACATTCCGCGTAAATGCGCGATTGCTGCCGGTGGCAATCACCTTGGGAATTTTCGCCGCGTCTAAAGCCGCCAGCAACTGTTCCAAACCGGGCATGAGCGTAAGATGCGCATCGAGGATTTCTGGAAATACTTGCTCGGTCTCATTCGCCAGCACTTCGACCGTGTCGCTCAGTTGATGCCAATCGATCATTATCTGCAGCGCGACGCGTTGCTGGCGTCCCATCAACTGGTGCAGCAGTTCCGGCGGAAAATCCTTGCCTCGCCGCCGCAGCAACTCCTCGCCAACCATTTGATAGAGGTCTTCCGTATTGAACATCAGGCCGTCGAGATCGAAGACGACGGCCCGCAACGGCTTAACAGGCTGCATAGGTACGTAAGTGGCGGGATGAAACGAGCGCGGCAACGACCGCTGTTGCTTTCATCGTAGATAGTTTCAAACCCGTCGCCAAGCGTGAATGTTTGCTACGACGTGACCGCTGATGCGGGCAGCTCCGATTGCAACTCGAGCTGAAGAATCTCGTGATCATTGCTTCCTTTGTCTCCACGGCGATTGGTATATCGGTTCCAAACGTTGTTCATGCCCCATATGAGCGCGCGGCCAGCCGCGCCCCCCGTCGATACCGCCAGCCGGCCAATACCGTACGCATTGGTCGACCATTTCGCGGTCGCATCGCTCAGCGGACCAAGAAAATCGATCGCGCGGTGATCGGAATGCGCAAACGACTGCTCCAACAGTAAATACCGCAGCAATTGTCCGGGGCTGAGATTCGAATAGGCCGCGTCGTATCCAACTTTGGGCGTGAAATAAATTCCCTTCGATTGCCAGCCATACTCAAAGGCGATGGCCTTTCCACGATGTCGCAGGAACACGAGTTCCAAATCGCCGTAGCGCGCGATCTGCGTTGCCTGCCGTACGTAGAATTCCCACATTTCCGGAGATTGCATAACCGATGTGCCGTGCGATCCCTTCCAACTGCGGTGCTCAATTTCGAATCCCTCGCGTAATAGCGATTCGACTTCTTCGGCCGGCGGGCGGCGAATATCAAGTTCTACGCCTCCGTGCTCGGCGGCGCGGCGAAGTGCTTTGCGCATATGACGGCGATGATTTCCCGACCACGCGCGCTCATAGAGTTCCCAATCGCAGGCGAGCTGGTCGGCAATTTCGACTGTTCCAAAGCGGACCCGCGGTTGAAGAGCGTAGGGCAAGCCTTGGTCATCAAGTGTTTTAAGAAATATCGACCAGCGCCGCGCCTCGTACGGAATTGTATCGAACCACAGTATTGACCATGGCAGGAGCCGTATTTCACCCAACAGCGCTTCGAGCACTAACTGCGGCTGGACTTCTTGGTCCACGAGCAGTTCCCCCGCCCAGCACCAGTCGTTCCAGGGAAGCGAGCCGACTTTCAATGCTCGTTTAACGCACCGCTGGACCAGCGGAATTGCCGCGACATATTGGCCATCTTGCTCGACGGCCAAAGCGATAAATTTCGCGGACGAAGCAAACTGCTCAATCCATTGCGCAACTAGTTCCGCGCGACCCGTAGGGAGCGTCGCGTCGCTGCGCTGCCAGAGATCGTCCCACTTGGCCGCGGCGGCGGGCAATTGGGCCAGCGACTCGATATAAACAATCCGATATTTCGACATGGGCTGGCCTTCCCGTTCAAAGAGTGCTCACGCTCAAGCATGGCACGACTTTACCGTGTATTGGTTAGACGCACGCATAAAGGTTCTTGATGTCGGCTGCTGCCGACCCCAAATTTCCGAGCTTCGCGAACGATTCTGCTGGCTGTGCCGATCATGTGGAGAATTCGCAATCGACGCTGGTCCCAGCAGGCGAGGCAGAGTGCAAGGTTGCGACTTTTCGCCGACGCCTGCGCAGAGTATGCTAATGGGCGCCATCTATAAGGAATTCGCACGCTCGATACTAAATATGTCGCACATTTTTCCACTCCTTGCTCAGCTCAATCTGCCCGAGAACACCGGCTGGTACATTGCAGCCGGCGTGGTAACGTTTTTCTTTCTCATTTTTGTGCTGCTGCTGATTACCTATGGCAAGATGTGGTTTCAGGCGTACATGTCGAGCGCCCGGGTTAGTTTGCTGAACCTGGTCGGCATGAGCTTGCGCAAGGTTGACGCCCGCGTGATCGTGCAAGCCAAAATTATGGCGATGCAAGCCGGCGTCGGGACCGACCCGCACACTGGAATTACCACGCGCCGCTTGGAGGCGCATTATTTGGCAGGCGGCGATGTGCCGCGAGTGATCCGCGCGATCATCGCCGCGCAGTGCGCCGATATTGATTTAGATTTCGACCGGGCAGCCGCCATCGACTTAGCCGGCCGCGATGTGCTCGATGCCGTGCAAACCAGCGTGAACCCCAAAGTGATCGATTGCCCCGATCCCAACACCAGCCGTAAGAGCACGCTCTCGGCGATTGCGCGAAACGGCGTCGAGCTGCGCGTGAAAGCCCGCGTGACGGTGCGCACGAATTTGCAGCAATTGATCGGCGGTGCTACAGAGGAAACGATAATCGTGCGCGTTGGTGAGGGGATTATCACCGCCATCGGTTCGGCTGAAAGCCATTTGAGCGTGATCGAAAACCCCGACCGCATCAGCAAAGCCGTTCTCGAGCGCGGACTCGATGCCAACACCGCGTTCCAAATCGTGTCGATCGATATTGCCGACGTCGACGTGGGGGAGAACATTCGCGCCCGGCTCCAAGCCGATCAGGCCGAGGCCGACACGGCGTGTGCTCGCGCCAAAGCCGAAGAGCGCCGCGCGTTTGCCATCGCCAAAGAGCAAGAAATGAAAGCAGCGGTGCAAGCGAACCGGGCGCTCGTCGTCAAGTCGGAAGCACAAGTCCCCATGGCCATGGCGAACGCATTCCGCACAGGCAACCTGCACGGCAAAGCGGGCGAAAACGGCGCGCCGTGAGGTGCCCGGTGTGCGCATCAATATCCACGTAAGACTCCGCCCGCCATCGCTCCACCGATCAGCGATCAATCGGTTTTACTCTTTCGTCCGCTCTGCCATTTTAATGATCCGATAATCAGGATTCCGATCGCTGCGAGCACACCAGCGGACGGCTCCGGCACTGCGGCAAGCACGGCGTTGGCTGCGTTATTCAACGCCCCGCTGCCTGAAAAATCGGGCGAAGCAAACAAATCGACTAATTGAGGCGATGTGACCGTGGTATCGTCGGGCAAGGTCGCCGTCACCGTGAATGCAAACCCGTAGAGTCCGTTTCCTTGAGTCGAAGCCCAGTTGAACAGTTCTTTATCCAATTCATGACCGTCTTGATTGGCCTCAATCGAAAAGCTCGGCGGCAATTGATTCCCATAAAGGTTCAGCAAAGGTGGATTGGCAAAGTTCACATCCGCAAAAGTTAAAACAACGCTGCTGTCCGGGAAATTGGAATCGTGGGTGGGATTTGTCGGGTCTACGTACGCTGGTACCGCGGGACTGCCGTTGGAAAAAAACAACGGGCTCGCGAAATTATAGGTGAAATTCGTTCCGTCGGGAAAAACATTGAAGCCCGGGACATTATCCCCATCGGGACCAGGATCGTCGCCAGCAAACGGGTTGCCGTGATCCGTGTCCAGCGGACTCGTGTGGTCAAGTAAGTTGGAATAACTAAAAACAGAATAAAAGGTTAGAGGATTTCCTTGAAACGGCTCTTCCGAGTTTGCACCGATCGTCGTCTCATCAGGCGATATGTACAAGGGAAATCCATGCCCCCAAACATTGCTGATCGTCGCCATTGCGACAATGCCAAAGACTATAGAAAAGAGCACTGCTTTCATCGATTAATCTCCTGTTGTGCATCAAAACATTGTGCTAAAAAAATTAAGATTCTCACTGCGCGGGCCTGCTGGCAAAATTCGTGCCATTGGCGCAATCTTGCTGAACCCAGCCATAGAACGTCGCTTCCGATACCGTCGCGGCGTGTCCATCGGCGTACAAATAGTTGGCGGAATTCACGTGCCTTGCAGGATTGGTATCTGCGTTAACCTGTTGCCAAACCAATCCGTGTGCAATGTAATACGGCAAATACCATGTCGAAGTATGCGCGTGATCATCCGTCGCGAGGGCGTTATCGGCCCCTTCAAACATCACGATGAATTTCGTCCGATCCTTCAAGCGGTAGTAGTTCAGCACCGAATAACCGTCGCTTGTTTTATAGGCAATGTATTCGTTGATGACATAACTGGTCCCTGTGAAGCCTCCGGACGATGCCAACAGTCGCTGATCGCCGGATTGCGGTAGGTTCGGGACACAACCGCACGTTATCCACGCTTTCCATGAAAGGCGCGAGCGTGAGAATCCACGATTGGTTCACGCCATTGATGACCTTGTGCGAGGTCCACGGAAAATGCCCCTTGTTGACATACACGTATTGCAGCAGGCCGAGGCCAATTTGGCGCTCGTTGTTCAAGCACTGTGTCCGGCGGCCGGCTTCTCGGGCGCCTTGCAGCGCAGGCAACAATAATGCGACCAGTAACCCAATGATGGCGATAACCACCATGAGTTCGACGATCGTAAATCCGTGCCGCTTGCTCATATCACACTCCACGCGAAAACGTCGTGAGAAGGAACGATTCGACGATGGCGGATGGTCCGCCGGCGCCAGTTGATTGAGTCTCTGCCACCAGGCCGAAACATGGCACCGCGCGCATCACGCCCGTCAAATTACGACATTAAGTGTCGATCATTCGCGGCGGCGGCGTGGGAGGAGAAAGATGGAGTGAAATGGCGCTCGGCGATTCGCAGACAACGAGCGCGGTCGAAGTTTCAAGACGATCGATCTGGATGATTGCCGCCGGCGAAACGGAAACACCACCACCGATCGCGTTTTGGCCAATGCCTTGGCAGGCCAGCGCTTGAATCACACTTACGCTGGGATGTGAATTGTCTGGGGTTTTGCTCTCGCTCGAAGTTGGCTCGGAAATTCTTGACTCCCGCAGCCGGCGGGCTGGCATATCTCCGCCATCGCGACATAAATTCGTGCTCGGCCCCCACTGTGCAGAATGATTCCCAGTCGATGCCATGTGCCTGCGCTTCTGCCAGAACATAATCAGGCGGCGTCACGTGATGCTCCCTGCGCCCATTCGAGCCGCTGTTCAAACGTCGTGCAGCAGCAGTGCCGCCAACACTGGTCGGCTGAAGAACAGCCGCAAGGATGATTCATGCACGGGTAGGGCTGCGACGTATTCTTCGCGGCCGATCGATGCCCAGTGGGGATTGAAATGCCCAGCGACAACACCAGATAGCCGATTAATGCACCCCAGCAAGTGACTCGATGCCCGCGCCGCTAGCGTCCGACAAAATCGGCGGCTGAGATTACTAACCCGATATGCTGATAAATGGCGGCGAAAAATTCCGAACCCTTCCAACGGGACTTTGATCGAAACCTCTTCATGTGCAATCTGCCCGAGATCATTAGCAAAGTCCTGCGAGAATGGACGAAACCGGCTCGTTCGAGTACGCTGGTTTTATCGTTGGAAAGCCAGCATGTCCAGTGGGTACGAGAAAACGGGAAAGCCCCATGCTCGATAACTTTTCACGCCGCGAATTCCATAAACTGACTGCTGCCGCTCTGGGGGGCATGGTGGCGGGTACGCTTATAGGCTGCGGATCCGAGAAAAATCCGGCCGCAAATTCTGGCGACAAATCAAAGGAGGGCGCGTCGGCCGCTGCCGCCGCAGGCACATCAGTTGTAGTTGCCGCCGCGATTCATGCCTGCCGTGGCTTAAACGAATGCAAAGGCTTGGGGGCAAGTGCAAAGAACGATTGCGGCAGGCTTGGGCGATTGCGCCACGGTGAAGCACGATTGTGCCACCATGAACGATTGCAAACACCAAGGAGGCTGCGGCGAAGCCCCCGGCTTCAACGACTGCAAAACCAAAGGGGGCTGTTCGGTGCCCATTGGCGGCGCCATGTGGGAAAAGGCCCGCGCGAAATTCGAAGAGCAGATGAAAGCCGCCGGCAAACAATTTGGCGCGGCCCCGGCCAAATCTTAGCCCTGCGGCAAATAACCGCTTTGCCTTGCGCCGGCATTTGATCCGGGAGGAGGCGGAATCAATCCCGCGTTCGACTTTGCAGGCGCTTACGAGCCGGAATTTTCGGCCTCGGCTTAAAACCCGAACCGTAGCGCGAAATTTCGTCCGAAGAACGAAACGCTGTTGCTGGGATAGACGACCGGCGCAGGTGGATAGGCCGCATACGTAGGCGCTGCCATAAACCGGCGCGGGGGCGTATACGACCGGCGGTCCGTAAAAATAGGCGTGCGGTAAGGGTGGTGCACCGGCGGCCCGCACCAATGGTCGTGCCGCCTGTGCCGTGCCGGCAATTCCGAACGTCCCTAATCCGATGACTGCGGCCAAGATGAGGCGTCTCATGGCTCTAACTCCTATAAGTAAGTGCGAGTTGTTGGCTTTTGAAACTTCTGCACGTAAGACTCGTCGATATACATTTGCACGCCCCATGCCAATTCGAAGAATCGCGCCGCAATCGAAAATATCGCCGCAACAACCGCATGATTCCCCGCTGCCAGCATGTAATAATTACTAGCCGGCGCAGTCAGTCTGACAGCGAATGTTTGTGATTTTGAATACGCCCAAGCATCGCCGGAGCGAAGGGCCGTGCGTGCCGATTCCGCCTTAAATTGGTCCTAATAGCAGTTCTCATTCTCCGCACCCGCTTTACAGAGTAGAATTCCAGCATGGATTCCCCTCCCGATTTGTCCGCTCCAGGCCGCAAGGTGCTCATCGGGTTGACGCTGGCGCTGGCGGTGTGGGGAATTTACCACGCGGTGGGGGCCTACTTCGGCGGCTTCGGGGGCGAAAATTTGCGGCACGACTTTGCTCGCTCGCTGGTCGTACTTGGATGCATGGGCGCCTTTCTGGCATTTTGGTGGTGGCTGGTGCTCACGCGCAAGCCACGTTCGCAATCGCACCGACGCCACGATGATACTTAGCGAACCGAGCAGTCTGAAAAACCGAAATAATATAAGGCTTGGCTGCGCGTGGGTTAGGATCTCCCGGTGATCGGAGAAAGCTTTCTTATGAGGCACGTCACGACCACGCCTGATGCGGTTTCGACGCTCTCCGGCGCGGCAGCAAAGGCATCGCTCCAGCCGATTACCGGCTTGTCGATCGGCCAGTATCTCATCCGCCGGCTGCACGAATATGGCGTGCGCCACGTCTTCGGCATCCCTGGCGACTACGTACTCACGTTCTACAAAATGCTCGACGACAGCCCGATCGAGGTCGTCGGCTGCACGCGCGAAGATTGTGCCGGTTTCGCAGCCGATGCTTATGCTCGGACCAACGGCATGGGGGCAGTGTGCGTGACCTATTGCGTCGGCGGATTGAGTTTGTGCAATTCCATCGCTGGGGCGTACGCCGAGAAATCGCCTGTGGTGGTTAT
>CAWGBP010000026.1:0-167477 GCA_963820835.1 Pirellulales bacterium
GCAAATATAAACCGTCCTTCATTCGACATTTTGCTTTGCCGTACATAACTTTCCGCCGCCGCCGCCATCAGCAACATTCCCGCTACCCCGAAGGACACGGGCATGCTTCCTTTCCTACGCGACGTAAGCTCTCGGCGAGGCCGCCTTAGCCCGGGACTAACGACGGCCATGCCAAGCATCAATCCCACCCCGCCGCACGATACGATTGCCGAAAGCTCACTCACCGCATGTGGCAATATCCACGCGCATAATCGGCGTCGATCGCCGGCTGCGGTGATGCAGCTCGCGGTCAACGACCCGATCAGCATACCGTTGTACAGTCTGGAGCCACCAATCGTCGGTATTCCGGCCAGAATTCCCAAACACAGCGACAGTCCCGCCACTTGCGGATCTGTGGCCAGAACAAAAACGAGGCGAAGGCGAACTTCATGCTCGCGTCTTGATCGCGGCCATGCGCTAGCACGCTGGTGAAGCATTGTTACGGCGTCGACCCCGGCAAGCGAAGATCGCCGGGCATCGCCAACGCGTACGATGCCCAACACGTCGTGCGAAGCAGCGTAATAGGCCACAACCGCGCCGGTGCGAGCAACGCGGTCGACGCGGCATGGTATCGCCACGTGCCGTTCCCCGCTCTGCGCAAAATCCTCGGTTTCGAAACTCGATCGGCCGGTGAAGATTGATTTCCGCGGCCGGGAGGAAGTTAAATAATGCTGTATGTGCCACCGCCGTCGATCGTTCAGATATTTCGCCAGGCGAACATCGCGGGTGCGTTGGCGGCCTACGCAAATGAACGGTGGTTTGCCTGTATAGCACGTCCAGCCGCGCAACTCCTCCGGGCTGATTCGGCCAATGCGCTTGCACCGCCGATCCACCCGCTTCTCCCGGTACCGTCCAGGCCGGCTGTTGCGGACAATAAAGTCGCTCATACTTTCCTGCTCACTGCGGATTTTCGTGGCCCCAAATATGCACAGCCCAATCCAATTCGAAACACCGGAAAACATTTGCATTTCCTATGAATTGGCCGGTCCGGGCACGCATTTTGTCGCCTGGTTCATGGACACCATTCTCATCGGGCTGATCGCGCTGGCTTTGTTCTTCGTCATGCTCATTGCCGGCGCATGGTTTCGACGTTGTGCGGCGAAGTGTCCGATCGTGAGGGCCATCCATTTTTCTATTTCATTGGAGTTTATTACATCGCCTATTCGTTCGGCAATCTGCTCTACTTCGGCTCGAGCGAATTATTGCTCCGCGGTCAAACCATTGGCAAGCATCAGGTGCATATTCGAGTGGTAAAGGCCGATGGTTTTGCGCTGGACCCGTTGGCCATTTTTATTCGCACCGTATTCCGCATCGTCGACAACATCCCAATGATGTTCGTCGTGCCGGTATTCACGGCAAAATGTCAACGCCTCGGCGACTTGGTTGCCGGAACGATTGTGGTCGCAGACCATAAAACCGATTTAGGTTTTCTGCGAACGGATCTGACAGCGAGAAAAAATAGCCGATAGCAAATTCCAATTCGATGTCGCCGCATGAATCGTGCCAGACCACAAGATATTGCCGCTGTCGAAAAGCTGCTCGAACGTTGGACATCGCTGCGGAAAGACGACCGGCAAAATATTGTCGATCGTATCGTCGTCCCGCTCGCCACCCGCTTGCAAGTCGAATGTCCGCCGCCAAGCGATCGGTATTACTTCTTGAGAGATTTGCTCGCCGCCGAATACCGCCGCCAACACCGCAAGCTCGGATAATTTGGTTGAGTCAACGTGTTCTCTAGTTTCTCAGACGCATACAGGCCTAGCCGCTCGAAGAATTGTTTGTTCTGCAACGCAGCAATTTCGGCATGACGGTTGGCGTGCTGGGCCAATGAAAAGTCCCGCGTAACCTCGTGCAATTTGCCTGCAAATCTGCAGCTAGCGGTTAAAAACTTGACGAACGCGCTCGGTGCGGGTTAGGTTGCCATTGTCGGTCAGTCCTTATGGGGGCACTAAAACGGAGGCATATATGGCGACGGCTACCCGCGTTTGGAACTGGATACCCGTAATATCATTTGCCTGCATCTGGTCCCACGCATTTATCTGCCGATGAACGAGACCTGGTGCTAGTCCGTCGCCGGGAGCACAAGCTTCGTCGCAGGATGTGACGCCAACCGAAGCAACTCATCGACAAGTAAAATTTATTACACTTGCGGAAAACCAACCGCAACTTAAGCTGTCGAGCTTTTGCTTAACGAAAGATGGAAAAATCGTGGCCGTGCTTCACGCGGAGGCTCAACAGTCTGGTTCCGGAGGAATCCTCTCGAAAATTGTTTCTGCACTTTCTGATGGCAATTCGGCTTCAACCGCTGACAGTACTGCCAACGCGAATGGCGGCGGTTCGAACTCAAACAAGCCGCAACGTTGATCCGCGGAAGTTCGTTTATTTGACGCCGATGGGAAGCTGCTAGACACGTGGCCAATCGATCTCAAAGCGCAGGCCGTCAACATGTGCCCCAATGGCAATTTGATCGTCGGTGGAGATGGCGTCTTGGCCTTGTACGATCTCAAGGGTAAGCAGCTCTCCCGGCAGAAATCTCCGCACTTGACCGCCACGGGCGAGGATCCTGCCGAACTCAAGCGTCGGGCCAAGGAAACAATCGATCAACAGCGCGAGTCAATCCAGAGCCTCATTAAAAGTATGGAAGAGCAAAAGGCAGAGCTTGCCAAGCGAGACGATGCCGCATTGAACGACGATAGAGCACCAAATGAAACAGCAAGCCGATCAGATTCTGGCCGCCTACCAGCAAATGGCTGGCCAACAGTCGAAACCGCCAACCGACCAAGAAATTGATCAGATGGCTGAGCAGCTTGCGAATCTTGGCCGAAAAATCAATGCCGTAGCCGCCAGCGATAAGCACCTCTACTGCACGGCACAGCCAGCAAAGGCTTTGGTTATAGCGTCTGGCGAACCGGTCTTGATTTCAGCGAGCCCAAGCGAATCGTTGACGGGCTTAGTGGCTGCTGCGGCCAAATGGACATTCAATGTTGCGGAGACGATGTCATCGTTTCAGAGAATTCCCGCAAGCGCGTGGTGCGATACGATAGCGACGGAAAACTGCTTTCGACGTGGGGAAAAGCCAGTCGGGACAGGGGAAGGCGACACGTTCGGCAGTTGCTGCAATCCCATGAATACGCGTGTTGTTGGCACCGACCTTTACGTATCCGATTCTGATGGACGGGTGCGACTGTTTACGCTGGACGGAAAATATGAAAGGGAAGTGGGCAAGGCTGAAGTTGAGCCAGGCTGCAAAAGTTCGATCGTCGACGTATCGCCCGATGGAAAGCGAATCTTTTACATCGACGTGAATCATTCGCGCATTTGCGTCTTGGACGAAAAATCTCCTACAGATACGCAGGCTTCTCGGTAGTTTCCTCAATTCCTAAATATCGACTGCTCGGAGTAGCGCCATGCGATGTTCAGCGGTTCGTTTCCGATGGAACGGCATCGTGTTCAGCCTGACGAGCCTGTTGCTTTTTTTTCAGGTTTCGCTCGCCGCGGAGAACCAAACCAACCTGGCCGACGCATCGCACGATCCCTCCGGTTCGATTGTGATGGTCGTCATGGACCCTTTAGCCCTTCCCTTGTCATGCCCCTGTGTGAAGGGCTATGCACAGCGAAATTACGACAAGCTCGGCGAGAAGTTGGAGAAGGACCTTAATCGCGCTGTTCGAGTGGTTTATAGCGAATCACTGAAAAAGGCGCAGGAAACACGCACGGTCGTGCCGACATCGTGATTGGCAAGCATTCGGTCGTCCAATTCGATGCCAAAAAAGTAGGCATGCAGGTCGAAGCAATTGCCAGTCTCACGGGCAAAGATGGAGCGACGGTTCAGAAGGGGTTAATCGTGGTGCCTACGGGAAGATATTGCGCAGTCCGTATCCCAATTGGCCGGTTATCGAATCGTCTTTGGGCCTGAGGAATGTGACGAAAAGTATTCCGCCGCGATCGCTTTGTTGAAAGAAAATGGGGTAGCGATTCCGGACCAGTTAGAGACGTCCCCGGCATGCAGTGACGGGCCTGAAATACTGGATGCATTTAAAATGGACCCGAATAGCAAAGGGGCTGCTTTGATTTCTAGCTATGCCAGACCGCTATTGGAAGGTTGTGGTACTGTGGAAAAGGCGCGCTTCGCGTCGTGGGCGAAACGAAACCGGTGCCGTTTGTGGAAGCGTTCCTTACCGACCAGGGTTAAAGCCGAAGAGCGGGGGGAACTTGCTGCCTCACTGCTGAAGGTCACTCGTGATCCGCTCCTGCGACTGGCATTGGAAACGCGGGACGGGGTTTACTGCGATTCCAAGTGAGCAAACTGCCGCCACTTCCGAGCAAAAAAAAAATTAAGCAATGCAGCGAACTGGACCGGTTCGGCGCTGTCTAATCGCGATGGCCTCGTCGAGTGGCTGCCGGAAACGCTCCCGGAAGTGCTCCAGTTTCGCTGGGGCCAAGAAGCTTTCTGGGCAATCGATGGCGGGCCTCGCCCGGCCACTTATGGCGCAAGGTCTTGGTTGCTGATCGCGATGCACTTCATTCCCAAGACATCTTAGATGCCTCGACGCCGATACCGGCGAAGAGCGCTGGAAAGTCAGCCAATTTGCCAAAGGGCAGCTTGACTTTGGAAATGCCGCGCCGCACCACGCCGCAAATGGTCGGCGAACTCGTATTCTTCTACGATGCGTTCGCGAAACTGATCTGTGTCCGACTCCCGACGGGCGAGGTTGTATGGAAATCGGACCTCGCGCAACAGTTCAAAATCAGCACAATGCCAGCTTGGGGAACAACATCTTCCCCGCTGTTCGTCGATGGGAAATTGATTGTAAATCCCGGCGGAAGCGAAGCTGCCATCGTGGCCCTCAAGCCCGAGACCGGAGAAGTAATTTGGCAGAGCAGGGCGAGAAGGCAGCGTTTGGATCGTTGATTGTTGGCACCTTTGGCGGCCGGCCACAGATTGTTGGCCACGATAGTAGTGCGCTGTGTGGTTGGGATGTGGAAAATGGAAAGCTGCTCTGGCGACTCGTGCCGCCTCGCAAGGGTGATTTTAATGTCCCCACTCCGATAGCTGTTGGAAAGAAACTGCTCGTGTGTACCGAAAACAATGGCACACGACTGTTTGATTTCAACGATCAGGGCCAAATCCTTGATAAGCCAATTGCCGTTCAAACAAATTTAGCCCCCGACACACATACTCCTGTGGTTTCTGGACGGCGACTGTTTGGCGTCTGGCAAGGATTGTATTGCCTTGATCTGACGCATCCGCTCACAACATTGTGGAAAGCCGACGACGAAGCGTTCAACGATTACGTCACGGCCATTGCGAACAACGATCGTGTTCTTCTCATCACCAAGCATGGGGAACTATTGCTGATCGATTCAACAGCGGATCGGTATCGGCTTATTTCACGGGTGAAAGTCTTCGATGACGATCCGGGGGTGTATTCGCATCCTGCCCTTGTCGGCAACCGCATGTATTTGCGTGGAAGCGACGAAATTCTGTGCCTCGACCTCGCACCGCAGAATTAGTTTGCTTCAGGGCATCTGCCAATCGCCGGTCTTTAACCACTGGGCACGGTTCCACTGGGCTGCGGCGATGGCATCCATTGGTCCGACGATCGTTTCCAATCCAGATATATGCGAAATACGCCAGCTTAGGGTCGGATCCTTCCAAGCCGACGCCGTCGCAGCAAGCCTTCTCTTTTGATTTGCTTTGGCACAATAACTGCGGACTAATATATGACGAAAAGCGCGTCGTTGAACAGCGCAGCGGTAGCGACCTGCAAAAATCCGCGACGGGGATAGCGTATAATACACTGACTCGCAGGGCGGTATTTGCCGTCGCAATATTTGCGCAGGTGAATTTCGATTGCGAATAACCCATTTCAGATTGAGCAATCTCCATGCAACGCAGGAGGTGACCGATGAAACGCATCATACAAGCCATGTTGGTACTGACGGTTACGGCTGTCGCCGTGGCGGCGCAGGCGCAGGTGGCTTACTACGCTCCGACGACAGCGTACTACACGCCGTACACAAGCTATTACACGCCGTACACGAGCTACTACGCTCCGACGACGACCTACTACACCCCGTACACCAGCTATTACACCCCATACACCAGCTATTACACCCCGTACACCAGCTACTACACTCCATACACGAGCTATTACACTCCGACAACCAGTTACTACGCGCCGAGCTACTACACGTATCCCAGCTATGGCTATCCGTTGTACTATCGCCGCGGGTTGTTCGGTAGAACTATTGTATGGTAGTCATCCTGCCGGCGCGTATTCAGCAATCGAACGATTCTGAGCCGCGCAGCAACCCTCAGAAACTCGTGCGGGCTCGGTATTTCAAGACTCGCATACACCATATCGAATTCCACAGCGCACTTCCACGCAGTCAGCCGCTGGCCGTGCCTCAGAGCTGTGCATACGATTCAAACGTGACTTGTCCGCACCACTTACGATATCAGTCACGTTCCATGAAGCTATTGCACCTCCGCCGACATTTGCGCCAGTTCGAACCGCTTGCTGCAACCCGCGCGGCACAAATTGCCGTCATGAACTTCCAACCGAGTGGCACCAGCGACGATCATTCGAGCAACAAGCACCCCCATAGCGAACAGTGGTTGTTTGTAATGGCAGGTTCCGGCGAGGCTGCAATCGGCAAATCGCGCGCGTCGTTGCGACGGGTAAAACTCAAACAGCACTCGCTGCTGGTTATCGAAAAAGGCGAGATGCACCAAATTGTCAACACCGGCCGAAAACTATTGCGCACAATAAACTTCTATGTTCCGCCGGCCTACAACCGCAAGGGCGAAGCGTTGAAGAAAACGACGAAATAACACTGAAGTGATGCGGTGAGATTAATATTTTGTGCTTAATAAAACTGCCCGACCGGGAATATACCGACTCCCGATCGGGCAGTAGACGATAGGTTATCGCGCGGCTAATCGTCGCGCAAGCTCACTGCTGTAGCGGCCTTGATCGGCGTTGCGATCCGAATTGCGATCGAAATTACGGTCAGAGTCGCGATCGCTTCGATAATCGCGATCGCTACTGTAACTTGTGCGATTGTAATTGCGATCCTGGTCATCGCTGCGGTAGCGGCCGCTATCGTTCTGCTGTCCCTGCGAATAATCGCCGTTGCGATCGCGCTGCCACGATTGATTCGCACCGTAGCCTTCGTTGCCGTAGCCTTGGTTGCCGAATCCTTGGTTACTATAGCCTTGACTGTTGCCCTACTCGCGGCCACTGTCGCGATCGCTATTGGCCGATCGTCCTTGACGGCTATAGCTGCGAGTCAAACTATTGGAATCCCGTTCGCTGAGATTGTTCACATCGCGATTGCTCACATCGCGGTTATCGGTGGCGGACGTTTGGCGATTCGCATCGGAATCGGTCTGTGAATTCGCGCTGATTGGCGATTTAATGCTGCTTGGCATTGACTTCTGTGCAGTGTTCCTATTGCTATTCGTGGTTTTTTGCGTTGCTTCCTTGCTCGAATTGCTCTCGCTGGCCGACTTGTTTTCACTGGCCGATTTGCCGTTTTCATTCTCGTCGCTTTTTGGCCTGCGTGCCACTCGAATTTGTTGGCGGTGGTGGCATGGTCTGGGCCGATACCCTCGATAAACAGAATCCCGCAATCGACTCCATCGCGGCGCCTATGATCGCACAACGATTGGTAACGCATAGTATTTTCCCCACAAATAAGAAATGCCCCGCCCACACTGTGCAACTTGCGCACCATTAGCTATGTCTAACTGCGGCGAGATTGCGCAGTAATTGTGGCAACCGACGAAGAGGCAAATGGCCTAGCCGGCATCGCTTGCATGAGGCTCTGTTCCACGAGCAACCCAACAGCCTGCGGTCCGTCGATCAAGCATCTGGTCGCGAATAAAGCGTTCCGGTTTCGTCTCAACCGTTCACATCTGTTCGCACGGCGCCACTTATACCGTTTGGAATTCTCGCTATCGTATAGGCAGCTAAAAGCCGCCGACACACCATTAACTGAGTTATCACAAAGGAACAACATGAAGCGCCACCGAACTCTGCTCGCTCTGATTGCAATCGAACTTCTCATATGCGCGACTTTGCTGGTGGCCGATGATTGGCCGCAGTGGCGCGGGCCCAAACGCGACGGCATTTCCGCCGAAACCGGCCTCCTGCACGAGTGGCCTGCTGACGGGCCGCCGCAAAAATGGCTTATCAAAGACGTAGGCTCCGGCTTCTCCACGCCGGCCGTGGTCGGCAACCGGATTTATCTTCTGGGCAACGAAGGGCTCGACGACGAATTCGTGCAAGCCCGCGACACGGCCGACGGCAAGAAAATATGGTCTTCGCACATTGGAAAAGTTGGCAATCCCGATCAACAGCCACCTTATCCTGGCGCACGATCGACGCCCACCGTCGATGGCCAAGTGCTCTACGCACTGGGTTCCGACGGCGACCTGGTCTGCCTTGAAACTTCTTCCGGCGAAACTCGCTGGCACAAAAACTTGCGCTCCGATTTTGCGGGCCAGCCCGGCACCTGGGCCTACGCCGAGTCGCCGCTGGTTGATGGCGACGTATTAGTTTGCACTCCTGGCGGCGCGGAAGCCACCGTGGTCGCGCTCAACAAGCAAACCGGCGATGTGATTTGGAAATGCGTTTCTCCCGAGGCTGATCAGGCGGCCTATTCGTCTGCCATTGCCGCCCAGATCGACGGGAAGAAGCAGTACATTCAATTTCTGCAAAAGGGAGTGGTCGGCATCGATCCGGCCGACGGACAGATTCTTTGGCGATATTCCAAGACAGCCAAGGGGAGCCCGGCCAATATTCCGACGCCCTTGGTCGCGGGCGACTATATCTATACTGCCACGGGCATGGCGGGATCGGGGTTGGTGAATGTGAAGAAAACCGAGGGCGCGTATGATGCCGAGCAGGTCTATTACACCTCGAAGCTCCCCAACTCGATCGGCGGAACGGTGAAAGTTGGCGATTATCTCTACGGCACGAATAGTCAGGCATTGCAGTGCGTTGAATTTAAGTCGGGCGATTCCAAATGGTCGGACCGCAGCATTGCGCCGGCGTCAATTTTGTTCGCTGATGGCTGTTTATACTTGCATGGTGAAAACGGAGACCTTGCGCTGGTCGAAGCCACGCCCGATGCTTATCGGGAAAAGGGAAAATTCACCCCGCCCGATCAGCCCGACCGAGGTGCTGCGAAAGCTTGGGCCTACCCCGTAGTGGCAAACGGCTGCCTTTATATTCGGGATCAGGACCATTTGTGGTGTTACGACATTAAGGGGAAGTAAATACGTCGGCCGGCAAAATGGGCGTCCGCGGGAAATCCTCTTAGAAAACTGGTCGCGTCTGGTGCGAACTGCGCAATCGATACAGTTTTCCTCGAGTCGCCCGACAATTTGCGCATCGCCGCAATAGAGCGATCGCGCGAATTTCCGGTACTTTTTCGGACCTACTTGGCGAAACAAATTTTTCCCGCTATCATCCGGTTGCTCCTGATTTCTTGCGGAGCTGTTGGCGCTGGTTCTGCGCAGTTCCTGGGAGTGATATCCGTGGGATCTTCGCTTTGGCACACGTTCAGCGAGTTATCGCTCGAACAACAGTTATTTTGCGCTTGGCGCTAATAATCGCTTTTGGTTTTGAGTTCGTCAACGGATTTCACGACACAGCCAACGCGGTTACGACGGTCATTTACACGCGCACGCTGCGCCCCACGCCGGCGGTCATTTTTTCCGGGATCTGCAATTTTCTTGGTGTGCTGTTGGGCGGAACGGCAGTTGCCTTCGCCATTGTGAATTTGCTCCCAGTCGACTTGCTTCTCGAAAGCACCTCGATGCGGTCGATTGTGATGGTGCTCTCGCTCTTGCTGGCGGGCATGATTTGGAATCTCGGCACGTGGTGGTACGGACTGCCCGTCTCCAGTTCACACACGCTCATCGGCTCGATTCTCGGCGTCGGGTTAGCCAATAGCCTGATCACACGACACGATTTTTCGGGCGTGAATTGGACCAAAGCCACCGAAGTGGGTTTGTCGCTTTTGATTTCTCCGATCATTGGTTTTGCCGCCGCCGCGGGCTTGCTGTTGGTGATGAAGCGATTTTTCGCGAAGCCAAATTTGTACGAGCCGCCGGTCGAAGGCGAAAATCCTCCCCACTGGATTCGTGGCGTGCTTTTGGCCACCTGCGGCGGCGTAAGTTTTGCGCATGGTTCAAACGACGGTCAAAAAGGCATCGGCTTGATTCTGCTGGCGCTCATCGGTTTTTTGCCAACCTACTATTCGCTCAACATGCACGATTCGGCCGATGAGTTGCGCTCGGCGGCCGTGTCGATCGACAAAATCGCCCAGCAGGAATCGGCCGTTCTGGGCGAAGCGGTGCGGCCTCATATAGAGATCGTCACTTCAGCGCTTGCTGGGAAGGCTTCAGTGGCCGATGTTTCCCCCAACGAGCGGTGGAAGGTGCGGCAGGCCATTTTGCAACTGCAGGAAGCGTTGAGCCACGCCCAACTTTCATCCGCCGCGAAGCAGGCGTTGGCAGCCCCACAAAAACAGCTCTCAAGCGCGACTGAATATGTGCCGTTTTGGGTCGTTTTGGGTGTTGCTTTGGCATTGGGGGTGGGAACCACCATTGGCTACAAAAGAATTGTGGTCACCGTAGCCGAGAAAATTGGCAAGGCACATCTCACCTACGGGCAAGGGGCGGCGGCCGAAGTGGTGACCGCCGCAACCATCGGACTGGCAGATGTGTTCCATATGCCGGTAAGCACGACGCACGTGCTCTCGTCGGGGGTGGCGGGAACGATGTGGGCCAATCGTTCGGGCGTGCAAATGCACACGGTCAAAAAAATCGGGTTGGCTTGGGTCCTCACGCTTCCAGCCGCGATTCTGCTTTCGGCGAGCCTCTTCACCATTGGCGGATACGTCATTCCCGGCGCGCGGCCGGCTCTTATCGCTGTAGTTGGCTTCTTCTTTCCTACCGCCGGCTGAACGTTGAACCATGTCGGCCTAGAACGACTTGGCAACGAGAGTCGCCGCCTAGATTTACCTGGAATTCACGCGCGGTCGTTGGGAAACGCCATGATTTCGGCGAGTTTTTTTGCGCCCGCAGCGAGCATTACGAGGCGGTCGAAGCCGAGGGCCACGCCGGCGCAGTCGGGAAGGCCAGATTCCATTGCTTCCAGTAAACGGCTCTCTTCGGGCAGCATTGGCTTGCCGTCGGCATCCCGAGCCGCATTGGCCAACTTGTTGCGGCGGCGAAGTTCAGCGGCGTTGGTCAGTTCGTGATAACCGTTGGCCAGCTCAATTCCGCGCACGTATAATTCGAAACGCTCGGCGAATGGGGGCGTCCCGGCGCACACTTTGGCCAGCGCCGCTTGGGAAGCGGGAAAATCGTAGAGAATTGTCGGGGCCGCATGGCCGATGTGCGGTTCGACACATTCGGCCACCAGCAGATTCAGCCAGCCATCGCGGTCTTCGCCCAAATTCGCCGGCGCGCTTACGTTTTTCTGTCGCGCCGCGCGGGCCAGTTCAGCGACACTCGCCGTATGTGGATCGATGCCGACAGATTGCTCGAACGCGGCCGCATAGCTCAATTGCTCGGACGCAGGCGTGTTAAGCAAACCGGCGCACAGGTCCGACAAAAGCTCCATGCCGGCCGCCATATCGTCCCCCACCCGATACCACTCGACCATGGTGAACTCGGGATTGTGCAGCGGGCCAATTTCACCGGCGCGGAAAGCACGCGTGATTTGGTAAATTGCCGTCGCCCCGGCGGCCAAAAGCCGCTTCATGCCGAACTCAGGGGAAGTTTGCAACCACAATCGGCGACCCTGTGATGGCTTGCGCACGTCATCGGGGAGTACGACCGAAATCGGATCTAAATGGCGATCGACGGTGACGTCGGCCGAGAGAACCGGGGTTTCGACTTCAAGAAAATCTCGCTCGGCGAAAAATTGGCGAACTTTGGCCAACATTTGGGCGCGAAGCCGCAAATTATCAAGCGATGCCGAAGGTCGAAACGACATGGAGCGTCATTTCTCCGCCGGTTGCTTGAATGTCATCACTGGGCACGAGGCGCGGCGCACCACCAACTCGGCCACGCTCCCCATAAGCATGCGCGTCAGCCCGGTGCGGCCGTGCGTGCTCATGACGATAAGGTCGGCCCCTTCTTCATCGGCCACGCGCACGATTTCGGCCGCGGGATCGCCGGTTTCCATGCGATGTACGCATTTGACCGCTGGGTCGTGCGGCCTAACTTTCTCAAGCATAGTGCGCAGTGCGGCGGTGTTGGGTTCGGGAATGCCGTAGTACAGTTCGCCGCCGCCGTAGGCCAGCGGCGGTTCCTCGACGTGCAAGATGACGAGCGTGGCATCGCTGTCGCGCGCGAGCGACGCGGCCAGGTCCAAGGCAGCGTCGCTGGCGTGCGAGAAATCAGTCGGGAAGAGAATTTTCTTGGCGTTCATGATCGCAGCCTCCCGGGAAGAGCTATTCAATTATATCGCGCGGGGCGAATCGCTGCGGCACCCAGTGGAATGTGCTGGGTAATTCAGGCGATTTCGATCACCTGCTGCACTTGGGGATGACCATATTGGGCCGCGGCGGTGTGGATGGTCACATTCGCAAGCGGCTGGCAAATGCCGGGGCTGTGCGTATGGCCGCAATAGACCGTGAGTTGCCTTTCGGGGGCGGCGCGCATAATTTCCAAGATGGCGTCGCCAACCGCTTTGCAAGTGAAATGCGGGAGCCATTCGTCGTCGGAAAGTTGCCCTTCGTGCCAACAGGCCTCGCGCAACGGGGGCACATGCGTTGCCAAAACCACTTTCGGGAACTGCGCAAGCGCCAAGGGCAATGCGCTGCGAATGTGCTCCGCAGCGGCATCGCCCAACTGCTTGAGCACTGGCCAGCGGGTTTCTTTGGTGTGGGCTGAAAGTTCGGCGATAAGCCGATAGTCGTTCATCATCACGTACGATTGCTCGTATTTGCCCAGCCGGGCGTCGGCCCACCCATCGTCGCCGATCAGACCGACGCTTGGCGCGAGGCGCACCACATCGAGCGGGGTTAGGTATTTCAGGTTCGGGCGGTTTTGTGAAAGCGCGGCGACGGCGGCGCGCACACCTGCGATCGAGCCGCCGTAGAAATCGTGATTTCCCAGCACGAAATAGATGGGGCAATTCAGCGCGTCATCGAGTTTTTCCAGCCACGGGGCGACGGTGTGCGCTTCGCCGGTATCGCCGGTGAGCAGAATGCCATCGGCCTCGATCGCGCGCACTGCCGCGACAAACTGCTCGACTTCGAGCGGAGTGAGAAAATTCAGGTGGATATCGCTAAGCCAGGCAATGCGCATGAGGAGTTTGGAGTGAGTTAGCGTTTGGTGGCGGGTGGACAGCAATTCGGATGAGCCGTACAAAGCAAAAAAGAAGGGCACCCGTTGGGGACACTTACGAATCAGACGGGCCGCAGATCGGCGTAGGCGCGTCGCTCAAATATACCGTCGGATTTCACTCGTTGCATCGCCGGCGCGCTGTGATACGATAGTCGTCGAATTCCAAAATGCGAAATGCACGGCCGATTGCGCTGCCAAATAACGGCGCGGCACGACGCATTAAAATCTAAGCTGCATTTCACGGAGGTTTACGATTGTGCGCTTACCACTGGACGAGATTTTGAATGAAGACTGCGTGGGAGGAATGCGGCGGTTCCCGGCGGGGTCGATCGATTTGGCATTCGCCGATCCGCCGTTCAACATTGGCTATGAATACGATGTGTATGAGGACAGTCACGCGGCCGAGGATTATTTGGCCTGGTGCCGCCAGTGGATCGGCGAAATTCACCGCGTGCTCAAGCCCGACGGCGCGTTTTGGCTGGCGATCGGCGATGAATTCGCCGCGGAGTTGAAGGTGCTCGCGCAGCGCGAAGCGGGGTTTACCTGCCGCAGTTGGGTCGTGTGGTACTACACCTTTGGCGTGAACTGCACGAAGAAATTCAGCCGTTCGCACGTGCATTTGTTTCATTTCGTCAAGGATGCGCGGCAATTTACGTTTAACACCAGCGAGATTCGGGTGCCATCTGCGCGGCAATTGGTCTACGGCGATTCGCGCGGCAATCCGGCTGGCCGTTTGCCCGACGACACTTGGCTGATTCCGCCGCGAGCATTCGAATTGATGTCGGAGAAAAACACTTTTACGCTGCGTCCGCAGGATTTAGCCGGCAGCTTTCAATCGGCCGAAGACACGTGGTATTTTCCCCGAGTTGCCGGCACATTCAAGCAGCGGGCGGGCTGGCACGGCTGCCAAATGCCGGAGCAGTTGTTGGGGCGGATCGTCCGCGCGTGCAGCAATGCGGGGGAAATGGTGTTCGATCCGTTCGGCGGCAGCGGCACGACACTGGCCGTCGCCAAAAAGCTGGGTCGCCGGTTTCTGGGATTTGAACTGTCGAACGAGTATGCCGCGAATATTCGCAAACGGCTGGAAAGCATTCAAGTCGGAGACGAGTTGGAGGGAGCTCCGGAGCCGCTGAGTCAGCGCGCCGAGCACTGCAAATGGTATTACACTGAAAGAGCGCGATCAAAACCGGAGACGATTTAGCCGAAAGAAGGCAGCCGTGGCGGCGCGGCGGAAGTGAAGCCGATGCAAACCTGCGAGTTCGTTCCGCCTCGCTTTTACTCAGCCTCGCGTTCTTGAGCCGACGGATTTTTTTGTGAAATACGCCATCTGCAACGAAACGTTCCAAGATTGGCCCTTTGCGCGGGCGTTTCAGTTCGCGCGAGTGCGGGTACACGGGGCTCGAGGTGGCGCCGTTCACGTTGGCGCGGTATGCCAATGAGGTTTCTGCCAATCAACGGGCCGACGTGAAACGGCAGGCGACAGCGGCGGGGCTGGAGATTATCGGCTTGCACTGGCTGTTGGCCAAAACCGAAGGATTTTATTTGACTTCGCCCGATGCGGCCCTGCGGCAGCGCACAGGGGAATATTTGGCGGAATTGGCGCGGCTGTGCGCTGATTTGGGCGGATCGATCATGGTGCTCGGTTCGCCTCAGCAGCGGAATCTACTGCCCGGCGTCACCAAGCCGCAGGCTTTTGAGTACGCCGCCCATGTGCTGAATACCGCAGTGCCGGTGCTGGAAAAATGCGGCGTGACGATTGCCGTCGAGCCGCTGGGCCCCAGCGAAGGAGATTTTTTGCTCACCGCCGCCGAAGGGCGCGAGCTGGTTGACCTCGTCGGCTCGCCGCACGTCCGATTACACCTCGATTGCAAGGCGATGGCCAGCGAGTCGCCGCCAATTCCGGAAATCATTCGGGCCAATCGCGACATCATGGTCCATTTCCACGCCAACGATCCCAATCGCCAAGGTCCGGGCTTCGGCAAGCTCGATTTCGTCCCGATCATGCGGGCGCTGAAAAGAGATCGATTACCGCGGTTGGGTATCCGTGGAAGTGTTCGATTACACGCCCGGCATCGAACGACTGGCGCGCGAAAGCATTGAAAATTTAAAAAGGGCGGCCAGCCACAACAGTGGCTGAGCTGCTTCCACACTGCCCCATCACCCCGTCCCTTTCTCGTGAGGGGAGATGGAGAAATCCGATCAGCCCTTTTTCGTCCACACGATCAAGTGCCTCGGGTTGAATCGCCGGTCGCAGTGGGCGCAGGAGACCGCGCAGCCGCCGATTGCGGTGAATTCGCCGGCGGCAGGTAGGGCAAATGCCGGTGTATTTGGCAATCGGCACGGCCACTTCATGTCCGAAACAGCGCTGGGCGTTGCAGCCAATCGATTTGGCGATGCGCTTCCATTTTGGGCCGTGGCCGCTTGCCGGGGCAAGCGCATGAGCGATTTCGTGCAAAATGGTGTCGCGCACTTCGGCTTCGCTGTTGAGCAACACGAGCTTGGCCGAAAGCGTGATTCGCTTTTTTCGCCAGTTGCATTGGCCGAAGCGTACAATCGCGCGGTCGAATTCGAAGCGCCACTGCGGCGCGAGGCCATGCTGTTTCATTAGCTGGCGAGCGAGTTGGGCTGCGGCGGGGAGTTCCATGGGCCGGCATTTTGGCGACCGTCAATTATCTTGACAAGACCGGCCAATGCGCAATTCAAAGATTGAACGTGTGAGCAGGTGAAGAGGTAAAGGAGCTTTGCATTTCTCATTCCGCACTCCGCACTCCGAATTCCGCACTCCGATCTAATCGTCACTCCGGCAGCCACAGCGACGATTTTTTTTCACCGCTGGGTTGTGGGGCGTCGGGTGTCCAGAGTTTGCCCGGCTCAGTGGCCGCGGCAGGCACCGCGAATGGTGACGCTGGGCTAGCCGCAGCGGCCGGCACACCGATGTTCAATTGCCCGTCGGGTCCCACCAGTCCGGTTTGCACGAGCAACTGAACCAGTGCTTGAGCCACACCCGGCTCGCGGCTGTGCTGCCGTTGAATGTGCTGGATGAGCTGCAGCACCGCCGGCGCTTCGTTGCGCTCGATGCGGAAGGCCAATTCCATCAAGTCCCAAGCCGCGCTCGATTGCTTATTTTCCTCAGCCAGCCGGCGCGCCTCTTCGATTAGCCGCATCGACTCGGCGGAATTCGTGGCCATGCGCACCATGACCCGGTAGGCTGAGAGCTTGTATTCGACCGCCGGCATGTTCGGCCGCTTGATCACTTCGAGCGAAAGCCGCTTGAGCGCCAGCGTGAAGCTGGTCACCACCGCTCGATTGAACGCTTGTTTCAATTGCTCGTCGGAAAGCGGCTCGGCCTTCAGCCGCGCAATGCGCGAAAGCGGCAGGCGATTGATGTCGAGCTGTGCGGGATCGATATCGTTCAATTCCGGCAGCTTCAGTTTGCGGCGCAACTCGTTGTACGTGTCGGCGCCCGAATCGGCGTCGGCCAGTTCCAATAGCCAAATAGCGGCCAACAGCCGATTGCGATATTGCGATTCGGCGGACGCTTGTTCGGCAGTCCGGCCGCCAAATGCGGGTTGCGGCAACCTCGGCCAAGCTTCAGAGCACCGTGGCGCGGCGCTTTTCCAGCGCCAGCTTGTAGCGAAGCTCTTCAGGCGTATCGTCGGGCAATCGCCAATGCCAACTCAGAGCATGCTCGATTTCACCCAAATGGCCGATGACAACTTCAGATGAGGTGACGGCGATGTCGTCCCCCAAAATCTCGTTGAGCGCCCGTTTTGCCGCCGGAAGCTCGGGGCGAAATAGCGCCAGTTCCAAGCGCGCCGATCGGTCGGTCTGTTTACCGAATAGCAATAGCTGCCCAAGCTGCTGCGGGATTTTGTCGATGGCTATCTCAATGCCGCTGGCCGGCAGCGGGCGGTCCAACAGCGAGTACACACCGCGCGGCGGCGGCTCGTTTTGGCACTCCAAGCCGTGGTGTCGAAGGGCAATCTCTCGACGCGGCGATCGGCAGCAAGCTTTTCCTGCACCGTTTCGGCATTGTTGATCAGATAGGTGACAGTGATCTCATCGACTTGCGCTTCGCCAGCGTTCTTCGAGAACAACTGCGCCAATGCCTCCGCATCAATCGCATCATCAGCCGGCACATTCAAGGCGGCATATTTTTGCAGCGCTTCGATCGCGCCTGCGTAGTTGCCTAAAAAACTGCGAATTGTGGCTAAGTTTCGCCAAAATTGCGGCGACGCGGCGGCTTGGGAGGCTTGCTTGCTCCAAGCTTCGGCCGCCTTTTGCCATTGGCCGCGCTGGGCCGACTCGAGCGCTTTGCGGAAAGTAGCATGCCACGGCGCGGCTTGGCCTTCAATATCTTCTAAGGGAGGCATCTCCTTCAGCAGCACCGGAATTGCAGCCGAGTTCTCAAGTTGCAAAAGCGCCCCCATCGCCCGTTCATCTTTTGCCTGCGAAATACCGACTTGAAGTTGCAAATGCGCTCTCGCCGGGGCGTATTGCCGTGCCGACAGCAGCAACAAAGCGAGCATGCCCATGGCGTCATAAACGCGCACGGGCATTTCCTGGCCGCACGCTTCGATCGCCTGCTGAAGCCAGGGAATTCCAGCGATTGGATTTTCATACGTTGCGACCAAGAGTGCTTTTTCGGCCAGCGCCACAGGATTGCCCGCGTGCTTGGCTAAGAAACTAGCCAGCGTGGCCTCGGCGGCAGCGCGATCGCCCGCGGCGCTCTCTAGCGAAAGTCGAATGCTCTGCAAGCACGCCCGGCCCGGATACTGCTCGTCGAGCGTGCGCACATAATCGAGGCAAGCGGCCGGTTGGTCGCCGTCGAGCATGCTCTGCACTTTGTCGAGTTCCTGCACCAAGTCGGTGCAGCAGAACTTCACCTTTTTGCCGGTGCCGCCGGGACAGGGAGAATAAGGGTCGATGGGCATTCGTGGGAGTTGCTTGTGTCTAGTGACTAGTGGCTAGAAGTAATGAGCAGCCCACTGGGCAGGGAATCGCCGCTTAACGCCGCTCCTGCGAAAGCCGTTTTTACTGCTAGTGAACTGGCGAAACTCGCATCGTAGCAAACGGCGAAATGACCGCCTACCACCTGTAAATGCTGGTAGTGTCCTAACAGTGTGTGCAAGCGGGCTCACTTGCGCTGGCCGGTGCTGTAGCCGATCCCGAGCAGGATCAGGGTAAATGCTCCAAAAATGATCGTCGGCGTGAAGTCGTGTTGCTTCACGCTAAATTGTTCTATTACGGTGAAGACAGTTATTCCTGCTGCCACGACGGCTCCGGCATAGCATAACAAGCCAGCAATTCGATTCGCCTTCTTCCTCGCACTAGGTTCATCTTTTTGGTCTGTCATTGTTTGGCTCCCCACGTGGCGCAGGGGTTGGGGTATCGCCTGATTCTACCTTCCCGGCGCATTTGCTAAAATGCTGTCGCTCCAGGCTTGCGGCTGATCCCCGCTAGGCTGGCCGCCGACGTGGTTGCATCATCCCATGCCGGCGGCTGGCCGGCTTGGTGCGGAGATGATGCAAATGGAAGATATGGCAGTTGCCAATTTGTGCCGCGAATGGCTCGCGATTTACGAGCAGGCAATTCCATCCTGCGATAACCCGCTTTTGGAAACCGAATTTTCCATTTTCTATGGGCTGTTGTCTGTCAAAGCGCCGCCATTAGCGGCTGAATGTAAACCGCGGGAACTTGACGGCGATTTACTCTCAAAAATGCCGCCAGCGCTTCCGGGTCTCCCAAACGGAATGAGCAACGCACAAAAGGCCTATTTTCAGGCTGGTGCGGACGTTTCTTTGCTTTTGCGAGTTATCACAGCCGAAGCACCAGCAGACAAGCGGATTATGGTCGCGCTGAATCTATCGGTTTATTAGTGAAGTTAGCGCATATCTATCGACATCCGGTTTGGTTGAAATGACGGCTTCAGCAATGACCAAAACCGTTTCGGTTGATGATCGTCAGCAGATACAAGTTAAGCCAAACGAAGAACAGCTTAAAAGGCTGACTGCCCTCACTCAAGCGCAGGGAGACTGGCGCAATAGATTAGTGGAGACAGGACGAAAACTAGCAAAGCTTCTTCAAAGCGAAGGCGATTTGAGTGGAATTTTGAAGATCATTCATAGGGCCGATGGCGGAGGCGGCGGAGCCGCTAAAGTCGCAGAAATATGGGAGGACGTGAAGATAGAGCTGGAAAAGATATTGCTGCGAATATCAATTAGCAAACCGATCGTCCCTACAGAAAACTCGACAGCGACCGACGATGATCTTATGACACGAAAGCAAATATCCGCTGTTTCTGGAGTTGCACTCCAAACGCTTTATAACCAATCCGAAAGGTTTCTTGGCGAGCCAGCAGTTGATCCGGGTAAGGGGCGTGGCAAGGAACAGCAATGGCATTACCTTGCAATAAAGTCCAAATTAGAAGCTGAAACCGCCGATTCAATGCCGTCGCTGGCAGAAGCACGGCAGATAATTGCCACGAAACAAAATGTCTAACTAGTAAATTGCTCAGATTGAAAGCCTACCTAAAACCTACTTAAAGCATACCAATATCTCCCAAATCCTTACCACAAAATAATTTGCGGACATCTTGATTTCTGGGCCATACGATTGCACCGTTCAAACGAAAGGAACGTGTGCAATGTCAATATCGCAAAGCGCCACCACGAGGGTCGCGTAGTGGTGGGGCGGCGTAGCGCTAGATGGGTGAGCCGGGCCGTTAACTCAGGCAATACCCGTCCGGCAGAGCGACACCTTTTGGAAGGGTGACTGAGTGGCAAAGTACCCGATTTATGATCGGAGGTCCGGCACAGCCTCGCGAGCCTCACCGGCGTGGGTCCGATTCCCGCCCCTTCCGCTTTTATTTTACAGCCCGCTTAGCAGCCCGCAATAGCGTCTCTCTGGCCCAGGTTGACACTCTTGGGCTTCCGGCCTTCTGAACAAGATCGTGTTCAGCTTCCGTCAGAAGCACTAGGAATCGCGGCTTTCGCTTCTCGGCGGCTGGCACTTCCGGCCTACCAATTTTAGTTTTAGCCATGACTAAAAATATATTGAAAAAGTTTTGAAATAGTCTTGCATCCGCAGACTAAAACTATATATTAAATGTCATGGGTTGGCAAGAGCAGCCAACAAAAAACCCCGAATCAACCCGGCAAGGCTGAATCGGGGCGAGAACAAACCAGGCTTTCGCTAGGTTGGTCCAGACAACCTTAATTCTAGCGTGAGCCGCAAATGAAAGCGACTCCGCAATGGTCATTTCAAGCTGTCAACATTCCGACTATCGGACTAACGGCAAGGATCGGCACGGCAATCAGCGATTCCGTTGCAAGCTGTGCGGCAAAACTTGGGTCGAAGTAGCGCCGGTGAAACCTCTTGGCGAAATGCGCATCCCGGTAGAAACCGCCAAGCAAGCGCTACGGCTTTTGCTTGAGGGAATGAGCGTTCGTTCTGTGGAGCGCATCACGCGCTTGCACCGCGATACGGTTTGCAAATTGATCGTGTACTTCGGCACAGCCTGCCAGCGATTCATGGATTCTCAAATGCGCGGCCTTACGCTGTCGCACTTGGAATTCGATGAACAATGGACGTACGTTGCCAAGAAACAATCGCGGCTCACAATCGACGAACGGGCTGAACGGCACGATGTTGGCGACATTTACTTGTGGACCTGCATCGACAAGCGAACGAAGTTGATGCCGTCGTTTTTGATCGGCAAGCGTCGCGCCGACAATGCCCGTCGATTCATGCTGGACGTTGCCAGTCGGCTTGTGTTTCCTAACCCGCACGCGGCCGACAATCACGCCTACAAGGCCGGAAGCTATCAAACGATCATTCAGCTTTCGACCGATGGTTTCGCGGCCTATCCCGAAGCGGTCGATCTGGCTTTCGGTCCCTACGTCCGCTACGGCACGATCATAAAGGAATACAAAAACGCAAACATGATCTACACGCCTAGCGAAATGGTCGGCACCAAGTCGCACTGGCATCCGCAACATAGACAACCGCAACGCCCGCACGATAACGACTTCGCACGTGGAACGTCTGAACGGCACCCAGCGTTTGTTTATGAAGCGGCTCAATCGGTTGACGCTGTGCTTCTCAAAGAAACTGGAAAACTTGGAAGCGGCCTTCGCCATGTTCGCTTGCTACTACAACTACTGCTGGCGGACTCGCAAGCCGGGCAACAGTGGCCAGAAGCGCCCGACGGCGGCTATGATGGCGGGCGTGACGGGTCAGCTATGGACGTTTGACGATCTTTTCGCCGCCGTTCTGGGTTGCACACAGTCTTAGGACACTACCTAAATGCTTTGTCCGCAGGTCTTTGTGAAGTTCGGCGGCTGCGAAACTTAGGCAAGATCGACCAATTTTGCCGATTTCAGCGATTATTCCTGTGGGATAAGCCTTGCCGCGTCCGATCTTTGGGAGAGAAATTCCGCCGCGCTGCGCTCCCAGATTGGCTGCCAGCGTCGCGGTAATAGTAACCCCGCGTTTGTAGCTCGAATTTTCGAGAGGAACGGCGAGTGAAATTCGGCGGATTGGCAAAGTTGATTAGCGGCATTCTTGTGCTGGCAACAGCCACGCTGTCGCGCGCCCAGAGCCCCGAGCGGCTTCCCGAACCTTCGTCAGTGGTGCGGCGCGGGAATATGGATCAAGCGCCGCCTGACGACGGGTCGATGGATGCGCGCGGCATGGGCGTTGATTCGCGCGATATGAACGATGGGCGCGGCGAGTACGACCAAGCCGGACCGCCGCAAGGCCCGGCCGAAGAGCAATATACCGACGGCGGACCGCCGTGCGAAAGTGCGCCGCCGTATCCCTTTTCTAGCGGCCAGTGGTGGAAAAACGGTTGCTGGTATGGTGAATTCGATTTTCTGGTGTGGCATCGAGGCCGAGCCCACGATGGCATTTTGGGCATCGATACTTCCGTCGCCACCGGTGGCCAGCGCGATTTGAATCGCCACGGCACGCCGATCAGCCTGGAACCGGGCGGCGAAGGGACGCTCGGCTACATTCTCGATCGCGATTTAGATAACCGCGATCACAGCATCGAATTCTCGTACCTGGGCTTCAATAACTTCGCGTCGAACGACAGCTTGAACGCGCTCACACCCGGTTCGCTGCGCGTGGTGCAAGCCCCTGATTTCGGCGGATTCAATTTTGCCGATCGCTATAGCGACGAATATCACTCCTCGCTGCAAACCATGGAAGTGAATTACCGCATTCAGAATCGCCCCGAACATGACCGCATGGTCATGGGTCCCGACGGATTCTGGTCGCGCCAGTTGACACCCGGCCGCACACAATCGCTCCTCATCGGTTTGGTGGGCGTGCAAAGCAACGAAGATTTCCACTGGCTCAGCACACAAGATGGTGTGAGCCCCGCGGTCTTCTCCGGCGACTTACGCACGCACACCGAAAATACGCTGTTGGGCGTGCAAACCGGCGGCGATTGCATGGATTTGCACGAAGGCTGGTTCTGGGGCATTCGCGGCAAGGCGGGCATTTTCGCCAACTTCTCCCGCGCCGCGGAAGATATTCTTGTAAACGATCCCAACACGCCGGAGAGCCCGGTCCACGGACACACCACCGATCAAACGCCTGCGTTTTGGGGTCGTCTCAGCTTCTTGAGTGGCTTCAATTTGACCGACAACATCACGCTCTTCGGCAGCTACGATCTGGCCCTCTTAGGCGGAATTGCCATGGCGCCCGATCAAGTGAAATTCTCCAACGGTCTGGCCGGCGTGCCGCCGACAATCCACACCTCGGGGGAAGTTTTCTACAACGGCCTCTCCTTCGGCCTGCAGGCGTACTGGTAAAAGCGCGGACTGAATCCGCGTTGACTGCCGTTGGGACTTCTCGCTCGCTTCTGAGCATATCGTATGATTTTGCGGCCGCCGGCCGGAATCGATAACCGGACGAATGCCTTTACTTTCCCCTCGACATCCGTGTCGAATCGGAAACAATTGCCACATGCAAACTCTTTGGTCACGATTGATCGGCCGGCGGTACCCGCTGATTGCCGTGCTGGCCATTGTGGCGATTGTCGCCTATCTCGTGCTGCGGTACGCGATGGGCGTTTCGGTTGAAACGGCCAATATTCCGCTCTACGTCGCGCTGGCGCTCGGGGGCACGCCGATTGTCGTCGAGCTGCTCATCAAAATATTCCAGCGCGACTTTGGTTCCGATCTATTGGCCGGCATTTCGATTGTCGCTTCAGTGCTCTTGGGCGAATACCTGGCCGGCACGTTGGTCGTGCTCATGCTTTCTGGCGGCGAATCGATCGAAGGCCTTGCCGTGCGCAGCGCCACCTCGGTGCTGCGGGCACTGGCGCGGCGTATGCCGTCGGTGGCGCACCGCCGGCGCAAATCGCAATTGGACGATGTGCCGCTTGAGCAGATCGAAATCAACGACATGCTCGTCGTCTTTCCCCACGAAATTTGCCCGGTCGATGGCGACGTGATCGAAGGGCACAGCGTCATGGACGAATCGTTCCTGACCGGCGAGCCGTACCGCATGTCGAAAACCCCGGGGTCAACCGTGCTGTCCGGCGCGGTCAACGGCGATACGGCGCTGGTGATTCGCGCCACTCGCCGCGCTGTCGACTCGCGATATGCGCAGATCATGCGCGTGATGCAGGAATCGGAACAGCGTCGGCCGCGCATTCGCCGCCTGGCCGACCAGTTAGGGGCGCTCTATACGCCGCTGGCTGTGGCGATTGCGGTGGCGGCGTGGGCGATAACAAGTGAGCCAAGGCGGTTTCTCGCCGTGCTGGTCGTAGCGACGCCTTGCCCGCTGCTAATCGCCATTCCGGTGGCGATTATCGGCAGCATTTCGCTGGCGGCCCGGCGCGGCATTATCGTGCGCGATCCGGCGGTGTTGGAACAGGCCGACGCGTGCCGCACCGTTATTTTCGATAAGACGGGCACGCTTACCTACGGCGAGCCGCGCTTGACCGATCAAATGGTTGCCAACGGTTTTGCGGCCAACGAGGTGCTGGCACTTGCCGCCAGCATGGAGCGCTATTCCAAACACCCGCTGTCGGAAGCGATTTTAACCGAAGCGCAGCACGAGCGGCTGGCATTAAACGAAGCGGCGGAGATTCGTGAAAGGCCGGGCGAGGGTTTGCGCGGCACGGTCGCCGGGCACCGCGTGCAAATCACCAGCCGCAATAAATTGGCTGCGCAGCGCCCGGAATTGGCCGCGCAATTGCCGCCGGTCGCCGGCGGCTTGGAATGCGTGATCCTGGTTGACGATGCCTACGCCGCCACCTATCGATTTCGCGACCAGCCGCGGCACGAGGGCTCGCAATTTGTGCATCACCTGGCGCCAAAGCACCATTTCGATCGCGTGCTGTTGGTCTCGGGCGATCGCGAAAGCGAAGTGCGCTATTTGGCCGATCAGGTGGGCATCAAGGAGGTTTACGCCGAGCAGAGCCCGGAAGACAAAGTGAACATTGTGCGGCGGGAGACCGAGCGGGCGAAAACGCTGTTCTTGGGGGACGGCATCAACGACGCCCCGGCGCTCGTGGCCGCGACGGTCGGCTTGGCGTTCGGCACGGGGAACGAAATAGCCGGCGACGCCAGCGGGGCAGTCGTGATGGATACGTCGCTTGAGCGAGTCGATGAATTCATGCACATCAGCCGGCGCATGCGCGTAATTGCCTTGCAAAGTGTCATTGGGGGCATGACGGTCAGCGTGGTGGCGATGCTCATCGCTGCGGCCGGTTATTTACCGCCCGTGGCCGGCGCGATTTTGCAAGAAGTGATCGACGTGCTGGCGGTCATGAACGCCGCCCGCGCCGCCTGGCCGCCCAAATCGTTGAGTGATTTTTGAGGGAGACCAATTTACGGCTAGCGATAAGCAGTTGGCTCAGTTTGGGTAGGTCACGCACGCCGCGTGCGTGACGGGAGGTGGCTCGATCGAACGATTCGCCTTGTCACGCACGCCGCGTGCGTGATCTGCTTCTGATCGGCCATGCTCTCAGGGCGTCTTTTCAATCCGATACAAATCGGTCTTTGTGCGCAGAAGGAGCGATTTGCCCACCACGGCGGGCGAAGACATGAAACCTGGTTCGAGTTTGTTTTCGGCGATCAATTTGTATTCGCGGCCTGGTTCGATGACGGGCGCTTGGCCTTCTTCGCCGAAGAAATAAATCTTGCCATCGGCATAGATCGGAGAGGCGGTGAAGTTGCCGCCGTGCCGATATTGCCACACGAGTTTGCCCGTTTCTGCTTCGACGCAGCTCATGATGCCGCCGTCGTTGACCATGTAGATCAGCCCGTCGAGTAGAATTGGTGAGGAGCGGCTCGGGACCCCTTTGGGAAATTTCCAAGCGACGTTCGTATCGCTTATATCTCCCCTCCCCTCCGGCTTCACCGCGAACAGTTGCCAACCACCGGCGGGCGCCGTGCAGAACACTAACCCACCAGCGAACAACGGCCGAGCCGCGGCATTCATTCCGCCCGATTTCACGCGCCACAGTTCATCCCCCGTGGCCGGATCGTAGGCGATGGTCGCGCCGGCGCTAGGGCTGATCATTTGCCGCTTGCCGTCGACTTCGATTACTTTGGGGGTGCTGAAGGCTTTGTGGTAGTCACCATTTCCTTGGTACCTGGTGCCATAGTCGATGCCGCGGTCGTGCCGCCAAACCGTTTCGCCCCTGCGTTTATCGAGCGCGACCAGGTAGTTGTAATCGAAACCGTCGAACGTAAGGACCAGCAGATTATCGACAATGATCGGCGACGATCCCGCCCCGCGAAAATGGTTGCACGGCAAATCTTGGCGCGTCCAGAGAACTTGGCCGGTGGCGGTGTCGATCGCGGCGGTGCCAGGTGAGCCGAAGTGCACGTACACGCGGCCAGCTTCAATCGCGGGAGTGGGAGAAGCGTAGCTATTGAAGGCAATGGCGTCCTGCGGCTTTTCGATATCGAATAGTTTGATGTCGCGCGTGATTTGGCCACTGTTCAGATCGACGCAAATGGCAAACAATTGCTTGCCATCCTCGGTGGCGGTGGTCAGCCAAATTTGATCGCCCCACACGACCGGGCTGCTCCAGCCTTTGTCGTGAATGGCGGTTTTCCAGCGCACGTTTTCGGTATCGCTGAAGGTGGCGGGCAGACCAGTGGCGTCGGAAATGCCGTCGCCGTTGGGCCCGCGAAATTCGGGCCAGTTTTCGTGGGCGAATACATTAGCAACGAACGTCAAGCTCGCGATAACGATAATAATTGAGCGGAGCATGGCGAATTAACTTGAGGCCGGTTTGAATTAAACCATCCCAGTATAGCCCCAGCGCCAATTCCTTGCACTGCGATTGTAATGTGGCAGGCAATCGGCAAATCGGACTGCAATGTTTGACCCCAGCCAATACGAATTGCTCGATTTCGGCGATGGCCGCAAGCTGGAGCGATTTGGCGACGTGGTTTTAGATCGGCCGTCGCCGGCGGCAGTGGGTCTGCGGCCAGCGCGAGCCGACTTATGGCGAGCGGCAAGCGCACGATTCGAGCTGGATTCATGCGCCGCAAGCGCGCCGCAGCGCGGTCAATGGAAATTGCTGCACGAAGTGCCGGAAACATGGAATGTTTGCCACGGTAGTGCGGTGTTCGATTTGAAATTGACCGATTTCGGCCATGTCGGAATTTTCCCCGAACAGGCGGCTTGCTGGGATTGGATTGGCCAACAAGTACACGCCGCGCGGCAATCGAACGAAATTCCGCAAGTGCTCAATCTATTCGCCTACACTGGCGGCAGCACTCTGGCAGCGGCGGCAGCAGAAGCGACCGTTGCGCATATCGACTCAGCCCAGAACGTCATGGCTTGGGCGCGGCGCAACGCGACGGCAGCATCATTGGCGAAAGCGCCCATCCGCTGGATCACTGAAGATGCGCTAAAATTCGCTAAGCGCGAAGTGCGCCGCGGCCGGCATTACCATGGGGTCATTCTCGACCCGCCCAGTTATGGCCATGGACCCGACGGCGAAGTTTGGAAGATCGACGATCACTTGCCGGAACTGTTGTCGATTTGCGGCGAACTGACGAATCGTCAGCCGCGATTTGTGCTGCTCACTTGTCATGCCCCGGGTTATGACGCCCAGCTTCTTAAAGCTTGTTTGTCGGCAGCGGGGCTGGCACGTCGATCAAACGAAATCGAATCGGGCGATCTATGGTTGATGACCAGCGACGACCGGCGTTTGCACAGCGGCGTCTTTGCGCGGAATTCGAATCCCAACTGCTAAATTACATTCGTTCGACCACTTCGATTCCCAACAGCGTCAAACCTCGCCGCAGCACTTTGGCAGTTAGGTCACACAGAGTTAATCGGCTTTGCAGCAGTTCGGGCGATTCCGCTTTCAGCACGGGGCAATTCTCGTAGAACGTGCTGAAGCGATTGGCCAGTTCGAACAAGTAGTTCGTAAGCTGATTTGGCCGGTAATCGGCTAGCACCAAGTCGAGCGCCTCGGGAAACTGCAAGCAGGCGGTGCATAGTGATCGCTCGGCCGGATGCGAAAGCGCGATCTTTGGTGTCTGGGTGTCTAGGGGTCTGAGTGTCTGATGTTCTGAACCCTGAACCCCGACCCCTGAACCCTTCAAAAAAATTCCCCGAATGCGCGCATGGGCATATTGCAAGTAGGTGGCCGTGTTGCCATTCATCGCCAGCATTTTGTCGTAGTCGAACACATAATCGGTGGTACGCGATTGCGACAGGTCGGCATATTTTAGCGCGCCGATTCCGACCGCTTCGGCAATTGTTTGGCGCTCGTCGGGCGAAAGCTCGGGTCCGCCCGGTTTGGCGTCGTCGTTTTGGCTGACGATGGCCAGCGCCCGGCTGACCCCTTCGTCGAGCAGACTTTCCAGACCGACGGTATCGCCGGAGCGAGTTTTGAACGGCTTGCCGTCCCGCCCCAGAACGGTGCCGAAGCTCACGTGCTTAAGTTCGACATTGGCCCACTCGGGATGCCACAGCCGCGCGGTGGCGAACAGTTCTTCGAAGTGCAAGCTTTGCCGATGATCGACCACGTACAAAATGGCGTCGGGCTGCCAGCGTTCCATGCGGTACGCAATGGTGGCCAGATCGGTGGTGGCGTACAAATACGCGCCATCTTTCTTGCGGATCAACAGCGGTGCTTCGTGACCGGCTAAGAACACTCCGACGGCACCTTCGCTTTCGCGTGCGATTCCCTTGTTCATCAGGTCATCGACTACACCTGCCAGCCGGTCGTGATAAAAACTCTCGCCGAGTTGTTCGTCAAAAGTAACGCCCAGCCGTTCGTAAATGCGCTCGATGTCTTTCTCGCATTGCGTGCAAATTTCCTTCCACAGGCGCAGGTTTTCCGAATCGCCAGAGTGGAGTTTGACAGTTTCGTTAAGTACCGCGTCGCGCACTTTCGGCGCTTCATCGGCTAGCCGATTTACGTAGGCGTAGATGGCCCCGAACTCGCCGAGTTTTTCCGGCATACCGCTGTCGGCAACGCGCTGGCGGATTTCGGCGCTTTTATAGCCGTAGATGATCATCCCAAATTGTGTGCCCCAATCACCCAGGTGATTGTCGCCGATGACCTTATGGCCCAGGAATTTAAGCGTGCGGTACAGACAGTCGCCGATGACCGTGCTGCGAATGTGGCCGACGTGCATGGGCTTGGCCACGTTGGGGGCGCTGTAATCGACAATGAACGTGCGAGGCTTCTCCACGAGCGGCACGCCGATGCGGGAATCAGCAATCGCCGCGGCCGCCTGCTGGGAAATACGCTCGTCGCGCAGGCGCAGGTTGATGAATCCTGGCCCAGCGATTTCCGGTGGCTGGCAAAGATCGTCAATCTTCAGGCGCGCGACAATTTCCCCGGCCACTTGCCGCGGCGGCTTGCCGAGGCGCTTGCCCAAAGGCATGGCGCAATTGGCCTGGTAATCGCCAAATTTTGGATCTTGGCTTGGTCGAACTTGCGCGGCAAATTCGCCGGAATCCTCGGCAAATTCGCGCAGAACTTCGCCAAAGCGGCGTTGTAGCTCGTGGAGAATGTTCACTGTGGCTGGTTTTTAGTGGTTAGTGGCTGCGCCCTGTTTTCATTCAATAAAGAGTATGGTCAGGCTACTGATTCACAATCCAGCGCACAGTATCGCGGAGATCGAAAGGTTTGCCAATGACGATCGTCGGCCACACTATGAATTGCGTCGTACACTTTGGTAAGACACAATGGCGTGCCAGCGGTTCGATATGGAATAATCGCAGTTATATATGGCCACCGGCGAATCGATTCAACAGCAAGCAGAACAGTTCCGTAACCGCTATCAGGCGGTGCGCGAGCAAATTGGCCGCGTGATCGTGGGGCACGACGAAGTCATTCACGGCGTGCTGACGTGCCTGTTCGTCGGCGGGCATTGCTTGCTGGAAGGCGTGCCGGGGTTGGGCAAAACGCTGTTGGTGCGGACGCTGGCTAAGGTGCTCGATTTGCACTTTTCGCGCATTCAGTTCACGCCCGACCTGATGCCGGCCGATATTTTGGGCACCAACATGGTGATGGAAACGCCCGAGGGGCGGCGATTCTTCGAGTTTCAGCGCGGGCCGATTTTCACGCAGTTGTGCCTGGCCGACGAAATCAATCGGGCCACGCCGAAAACACAATCGGCCATGCTGGAAACGATGCAGGAGTTTTCGGTCACGGTCGCCGGACATGTGTACGAATTGCAGCGGCCGTTCTTTGTGCTGGCGACGCAAAACCCGATTGAGCAGGAAGGGACGTATCCACTACCCGAGGCGCAGTTGGATCGCTTTTTTTTCAAGTTGCTGGTCGGTTATTCGTCGCGAGAGGAGATTTCAGCGATTATCGATCGGACTACAGCCGGAGAAACAATCGAGCCCCAAAAAATTATGGACGGATCGGAAATATTACGCTGGCAGCAGTTTGTGCGCGAAGTGATTCTGGCCAAACACGTGCAAGATTACCTCGTGCGGCTCACATTGGCCACGCATCCCGAAGGAGAGTTCGCCCCGCCAATCGCCAAGCAGTATTTGCGGTGGGGGGCAAGTCCGCGGGCGGCTCAAACCATTGCGCTGGCGGCCAAGGTGCGAGCCCTGTTGGATGGGCGCTACAATGTGAGCTTCGAAGATGTACGGCGCGTATATTTGCCGGCGCTGCGGCATCGGGTGATTGTGAATTTCGAAGCGCAGGCGGAAGGAATCGACGCCGACCGCGTGCTAGTTGAACTGTTGGATAAGGTGCCGGAGAAAGCAGAGGGGGCTGTCTCGTAGGCGGTAGGCGGCCGGCGGCGATCGTCAATGCACCTGGTTCGTAATGAGCGTCGGCAGCAGAGTGAATAGGTAATAGGCCCGCGGGGTGGCGGCATCGAGAATTGCAGCGGGATTGAAGCCGCTCGAACTCAACGGCGCATTCAGAGGGCTTTGGCTATCGTCGCTCGGGCCAAAAAGCGCTCCGCTCAAAAGTCCCTCTTGTCGTTTATATTTTACGACGCGCACATTTTTGGGATCCAACCCTGCCAGTTCGATCGCGCGATCGACCGCGTCTTCCATGAAGCCCAGCTTATCGACTAGGCCCAGTTCGAGCGCCTGCTTGGCGGTGAACACCTGGCCTGTCGTCGCCTTGGCGAGTTTATCTTTGTCGGCGGCTAGTTGCGGTCGGGCGTCGGTCACCACTTCTTTGAACGTGTCGAATGTTTGATCGACCATTGTTTGCAGGATTTTGCGCTCTTCCTCGGCCATCACGGGCGAGAGCTTGCGCGTGGGGCTGCCGAGATCTTTGTAAGGACCGCTGGTGATCGAATCGTCCTTGATTTTCCAGCTTTCCAGCAAGTCGGCGATGGTGAAATGGGGAATGATGACGCCGATCGAGCCGGTCCAGGTCGTGCGTTCGGCGAAAATGGTGTCGGGGTTATTACCGACCGCCATCGAGATATAGTAGCCGCCGCTGGCTGCCATACCTCCCATGCTCACCACCATGGGAAGGCTGCGGTCTTCGCGCAGCTTGCGAAGATGGTGGTACAAATAATCGCTGCCGGTGACCGTTCCGCCAGGGGAATCGACGCGCACGACCACGGCCTTCACATCGGGATCGTCGGCGACTTGGTCGATTTGCCATTTCGCAAAACCATCAGAGTGCATGATTGGGCCTTCGATGGTAATGATCGCGACTTTTTGTTGGGCTGTCTCAGAGTGCGAAACGTATTTCTCTTCGAGCTTGGGGTTCCGCTGCACATAGCGGTCGTAGGCCCCCTTGTAGCTTAGAGCGAACAAAATTGCGATTATCAGCAAGAGCCACGGGAGCCGGCGGCCCCAGCGGCCGAACACCCCTTGCTCTTGCAGAATGACGCGCAGCGGTTTATCGGCCCCGCGCGGCTGAGGTGGAACTGGGGCAGATGAATCGGTCGACATGGCATTACTCCTTGCGGGGGGAAACCGCGAGATTGGCTGTGGTTTGATTTGGTGAAAACGAACCGCGATTGTGTCGCTGGGGTGCGCGGGCCATTTTAAGTGCTGCGAGCGGTGCTAGGGAAGGGTTTGCTGAAACACGGAGTGCATGCAATTTGAGGTCGATGGGCCGTTCTGGGTTGACGGACTGGGACGCCTGTTAGGCTGAAAGCCTTGCCCTGCTTCGCTACGCAGAGTGCCGATAGTTGCAACTTATACGATGGGCGATTAAGAAAATGGAAGTCGCAACCCTCGACTCGGAGAGTTCCAATGTATAGCCAGGTCCTAAAATTGCGTGCCACCGTAGCAGTCTCAGTTGTGCTTTCCTTGGGAGGAACGCTGGCCATGTTCGCCGCTGAATGGACTTCGGGGAAAGTCTGGCCCGAGCCGAAAGTGGTCGATCCTGGAGCGCCCGGCGGGCATCCGGCCGACGCTATAGTGCTGTTCGACGGCAAAGACATGTCGGCGTTCAATAATGCCGACAAGTGGGAAGTGAAAAATGGTGTGGTCACAGCCGGCGGCAACGATATCACTAGCAAGCAAGAGTTCGGCGATTGCCAAATTCACATCGAGTTCGCCACGCCGGCTGAAGTGAAAGGAAAGAGTCAGGGGCGCGGCAATAGCGGAGTGTTTTTGGCCGATCGATATGAAGTGCAAATTCTCGATTCGTACAACAACCCGACCTATTTCGATGGTCAGTGCGGTGCCATTTACAAGCAGCACCCGCCGCTGGCGAATGTGTGCCGCAAGCCGGGCGAGTGGCAGACTTACGATATTGTCTTCACCGCGCCGAAATTCGACGAGAAAGGAAATTGCTTGCAGCCGGCGTATGTGACCGTGCTGCAAAACGGCGTGGTGGTGCAAGATCATTTCGCGATTGAAGGGGCCAGCTCGTTCAATCATCCGCCCGACAATTCTGCGTATTCCGGAAGAGCTCCGCTGCGGCTGCAATACCATCACAATCCGGTGCAGTTCCGCAACATTTGGGTGCGAGAGATTACACAGCCGACGTTCACGAAGGAGTGAAGAGGTGAATGCAGGGGGCTAGAAGGATTTTGGCATTTGGCTGATTGGCAGAGCTGCGAGGTCGGGCGGGACGAACTGGGATTTGGCGGTTAGCGACATGAGGTGCTCGCGGGAATAAAAAAAGCGGAGCACTTTGGCCTGCCAAAGTTGCGGGTGGGCATCGTAGAACGCGTCTGCTGAGTCGGCGGGGCCATATTCGCACAATGTGAAATGCACCAGTCGCATCCAAGCTTGCGTGAGCGTTTCGTGATAGCCGCGGTCGATGGATTCGGGCACTTTATGAGCGGCGTTGAAGCGCTTGATCGACATGCGCATGCGCTGGATGGCTTCATCGAGCGGGTAGCGGCGCAGGTATAAGTAGGCGGCGAGAATATGCTGGCGATGATGCCACTGGTCGTGCGGCCAGGAGCAGTTTTCGAACTGGTCTAGGAATTCGTCGTCGGTCATGGGATATTCGCGAAGATTATTGATCGTGACCGGCTACGACACTAATTTTTTCTTTGAGGTTCGCTGCCTCTACCGTTTTTCCCCTATCCCATATCCCATCGAGTTGCAAGCCTTCAAGCACACGTTCCACATTTAATGCCGAGCGCTGGCACTGGGGAAGCCTCTATCGCTGGCTGCGCGGTTCGGCCGAAGATCGCAGATTGCTGGCCACTTGGCCTGTGCCCCGGCAAGCGAACTGGGCCGATCATGTCAATCGTCCGCAGACACAAGGCGAACTAGTCGCAGTGCGGCGCAGCATCACCCGCGGCAGTCCATTTGGCGACGAGCGGTGGAGCGAGCGGGCGGTCCGCGAGTTGGGCTTGGAATCAACCCTGCGCCCGCACGGACGACCTAAGAAACACCAAATCGGTTCCTGACACGAATGGCACTTGAATAGGTCTTAAGCGGTTTGGAGCAGACGACTTCGAGCTTCGGCCCGCGGGATCGTGAGGAAGTGTTGGGAGCGCCGACGTTTGACGGCGCGTGGTTCGACGCGGTCCGGTCGGTCGCCCACTTTGTGCGAGGCAATGGCGGCGAGCAGGATCGCGTGCCGGCGTAGATCATAACGATCGTTTAGTAAACCGAGATGCCGAAACGCGCCGAGTGTCTGCAGTGCGCCTTTGAAGCTGATCGTACAAGGCAACAGGTCGCTGCAGGCGGCGGCTTCCGCCATGATGCGGCGGATCAAATTATAGGCTAACAGGTGCGTGGCGATTTCTTTGCGGACCATCGACGGTGTTTGACAACGTAAATGGTCCATTTGCAGCACCGTCTTCAGCGCGCGAAATCGAGTTCCGCCTGCCAGCGAGCACGATACAAGCCGGCTAGGTCAGCCGCCGAGAAACATTGCGGATCCAGCAAGGTAGTCACCAGCACATAGCTACGGACGCGAAAGCCTGGCTGGCTGACCTGCACCAGCAGTTCCCGAACGACCAATTGGTCGGGCAACGCGGCGTAGGCAAGCTCATCCATCCAATACGGGCATTGAGTCGGTTTCCGCCAGCTTACCAGATGATCGCGCCGGCCCAGCCGCTGGCCGGAACGAAAGTCGGCTTTGCGCATTTGATGCTGCCGCGTGACCAGGTCCACGCTGCGCTGGGCAAGCATCGCGAGGTCGTAATAAGAACCGTAATGGCAATCGGCCAGTAAGATGTCGTCCGATTCAAGCCCGTCCAGGAGGCTGCGGAACAATTGGTTCTCGCCGCTTCGCTTGCCTTGATAGCGACCCATGGCAAACTCCAATACGGAGCCAACCGACAGTGAAAAGATCACCACCAATCGCGCGATTGGGAAGCCTAGACCCGGCTTTTGCACATTGTGCTGCGGATAGGCCAGTTGATTCTCTGGCGTATCAGGCATGGTCACGGTGGTGCCGTCGACGATTTTCACCGTGCGGCCTTTCCACAGCCATCCGGATCGTTGCCGTGCGTCAACGTGCGAAGCATGTCCCGTGGTCTTTACTAACTTGGCAAATAGCTCTTCCGGCAATTGACGGCGTGCCGTACAGTAAGCGCCGGTTTCCGGAGAGCAGGGCGATTGCCCCTGGCTGGTGCGCCACGCCAGCAGCCGAGCGACCGCCTCGCGGCAAGAGTGATCGGCCGATAACACCTGCGAGAGGAACACCCACAGCGTCACGGCGGGTCGATAGATCCGCTCGCGAAAGGTGCATCCCAACTGCTCCAGAAGCGAGTTGACGAGCTGTTCAGGAAGCCACTGCTGAAAAGATAGATCTCCGTCCTCTTGCAATTGTTTGACAATCCTCTCCACGCGTCGAGAAAATGACGTCGCTGAAATACTTCTGGACATGGGCGGCCTCCTTGCCTGGAACGTGAAAGATTTGTGATCATTCCTTCACATCCTCAAGAAGGCCGTCTCTGTCCAGATCAATTCTGCCACCGACTCGCGCTTATTTAAGTGCCATTCGTGTCAGGAACCGATTGTTGACAGGGAAGGCGAATCTCGGTAGCTTATCCGGTCATGGGGCGACCACATCGAGCCGCCGCGGGAGGCTACGTTTACCACGCGCTCAACCGCGCCAATGGCGGATGACGATTTTCGAGGACGATGCCGACTACGAGGCCTTCGAAACCGTCCTGGCCGAAGCCGTCGAGCGCACCCGCACACGGCTATTGGCCTATTGCCTGATGCCCAATCACTGGCACTTGGTCGTGTGGCCGCGCACCGATGGCGAACTGTCGCGGTTTGTCGGCTGGCTGACGTTGACGCACACCCAGCGCTGGCATGGGCATCGGCAGTCGACCGGCTCGGGTCACGTGTATCAGGGACGCTTCAAATCGTTTCCCGTCGAGGAAGACGAACATCTCTATACGGTGGCGCGGTATGTCGAGCGCAACGCGCTGCGGGCCAACTTGGTGCGCGCGCCGAGCGGTGGCGCTGGGGAAGCCTGCATCGCTGGCTGCGTGGTTCGGTCGAAGATCGGAAATTGCTGGCCACTTGGCCCGTGCCCCGGCAAGCGAATTGGGCCGATCACGTCAATCGTCCGCAGACACAAGGAGAACTAGTCGCAGTGCGGCGCAGCATCACCCGCGGCAGCCCGTTTGGCGACGAGCGGTGGAGCGAGCAGGCGGTCCGCGAGTTGGGCTTGGAATCAACCCTCCGCCCGCACGGGCGACCCAAGAAGCATTGAATTGGCTCCTGACACCTTTTTGTCCTACCTTTTTGTCCTCCCACTATGGATCTCGCAAAACCATTTTCTGCGACATGCGAAGTGTGTGGTAATCCCTCATTATTCCATTTATGTTTGGCGGAAGGGAGAAAATGGACACAGGAGCATGATTTTTGCCAGTCGCATGTCGATGAGACGTTTGCCCGACATTTTCGTCATGGTCGGGTTGGCCTGTATCCCGAACCAGAATTAGAAGCCACAACTCGCTTCGACATCGAGATGCTCGTCGTGCGCAAAGGCAACTGGGAGTCGCTTTGCTATCTCAGAGAAGTAGGGGGCACCCGTCGTTTTTGGTCTACCATCGGCTTCTGTGACGGATTCGCACTCTATTGGCTGGTACAGCATTCATTCAATAATCGACCAGGTACACATGCAGTCTTCGCCAACACGATTGCTGTCCTCGGGGGAACCTTGCAGGAGGTGGTCATTGATGGGCACACGGAATCCGAGCCCTGGTTCAATGCGTTCCTACACATTCAGCAAGCAGGCCAAACATTAAAAGTAAGCGTTCGACCAAGCGATGCAATAAATCTGGCCATATTCTGCGATGTTCAAATTTGGGTTTCTAAGGAAGCATTCGCAAAATTGCCAAGAACGCCTCAAAGAACTAAGTGATGATTACAAAGTGTTTGTCGCCTGGACAATTTGGCGCCAAATTAGCAAACGACCTGCGCTACCTTGCTATTTACCTACGGCGGCCGAACTCTTGAGCGCCGACTTAATATCCGCTAGCGAAACGCCAAAGACCGACTGCGCAACGCTCGCCAGCGACTCTTCCGAACCCGTCAGATGAATCGTCCGATGCACGTGCGTCAGGCTTTGACCGGGCGCGAGCGCCGCAGCCGGCGACGACGATTCCATTTCGTAAAACGGCCCCAGCGGCTTCGCCCCCGGCGATGGCGGCCCGTCGTTGTAGCTGTTCGCCACATCTCCATCGAACGGCTTATCTTGCAGTTTCCATTGCGAGTTTACGTAATCCGTCGCGCCTGCAGGCTGCGTGAACTGGACAATCGTGAGCACTTTATTAGCCGCGTCATAGCTGCCCAGCACTCCTTTGCTGCGCTTGGGGTTGATGCCAATTTTGCTGCGGAATTGCCCATCTCCCGAGAAATAAATCACGTCGCGCTTCACCACCAGCCGCTGGGGCGGCACCGGGCCGAAATAATCAGAAGTTATCGGCACGCCCAGCTCATCCTGTGAACCAGCCTTAATCGGCACCACGATCGTCGTCGCCGGCGATGGGTTGAACATGCCCAACATCCAGATCGACAATAGCCCGCTTCGTTTCTCCCAGGCTTCATCGCCGGCATTGGTAATAGTGTTCGCGCTTTCGAAGGCGACAAGCTGGAGATCGCCAGGCTGCTTTACGCCCAGTTTATCCGCCGCTTCGGCCGCGGTTAGCAATTTCACCTCCCGCCGCACCTTCACGTCGAAATGCGCTCCGGAATAGTTGGTGAGCTTGAACGCCGCAGTAAACGTGGCCGACGATTTCGACTGCGCAGCCACATCGTAAGCCATCGTGTCGAGCGGCGCAGGCGTGAACCAGTTAGCTAAATCAAACGAAACCCCTTTGGCGAAGAAAATCGAAAATTGCCCTCCCTCGGGCCCCAGCCAAAACCGATCCTCGCCGCCAAACACATTGATATGCGGTTGAAGCGTGCCCGAAGCGATAAGTTCCCTATTGATCCAGCCGAAGCTCGCCCCCGAATCTCCCCCGGCCGTGCTCGTCATCACGCGGCCTTGCCACGCCGGCGCGAGCGCTACTTTGGCCTGCCCCGCATCATCGGCAAGCACAATGAGCTTCGTGTGATCGCCCAAAAAGGCGACATCGTCGCCAAAAGTAGAACCATACGATTTCATTGGGAATACTCCGGCAACCGATAGCGCGACGAGCAACCCAATCGCGCGGCGGATTAAATCACTAGTTGCTACCATGGTGCAAATCTATCGCGCATCGGCCCGACATGTTAGTGCGCCGATTGCGGCACGATTTCATACGATTGTCCCGCCGCCGTCTGGAAATCGACCGTCGTGGTCTTGGCCAGTTTCACTTCGGGCAGGTCGGCCCCCGCGGCAATCACTGGCCGCCCAGGATCGATCGTTTGATAAAACGGATTCGGGTTCGCGCCGCTGGCGGGTTTTGCCACCACATCGCCCGTCGCGATCTTAATTGTCTCCGGCGTCCGCAAGCGGCAATTGCCACCCAGTGCCGATCGAACATTCGCGTGCAAAAGCTTGCCGTCTTTCCACTCGATATCCACCTCGAATCCGCCCCGCGCCTTGAGCCCCGTGACTTTGCCAGTGGGCCAAGCCGACGGCAGCGCCGGCAAAAGTTGCAGCACGCCGTCATGGCTTTGCACAAGCATTTCGGCGACGCCGGCCGTGTAGCCGAAATTCCCGTCGATTTGAAACGGGGGATGGGCGTCGAACATGTTGGTGTATAATCCGCCGCCGCGCGTGCTGGTTTCAGTGGTGCCTACGAGACGAAACAGATTCTCGACAATCTTGTACGCGTGGTCGCCGTCCAATAGCCGCGCCCACAAGTTGATCCGCCAGCCCATCGACCAGCCGGTGGTCTGATCGCCCCGCATGTCGAGCGAGCGCGTGGCCGCGCGAAACAGTTCGGGCGAACGCTCGAAATCGATCTGGTCGCTGGGGTATACGCAGTACAAATGCGATTGATGCCGGTGATGCACGTCGGTCTCTGGAAAATCTTCGCGCCATTCTTGCAACTGCCCTTTGGCATTGATTCGATAGGGGGACAGATGCGCAAGCTTCTCTTTGAGCTCGGCCCGCAATTGCGGATCGCGGTCGAGCAACTCAGAGGCCGCGATTACACGCGTGAACAATTCGCGAATAATGCCCATGTCCATCGTCGAGCCCATGCTCACCGACGAAGTCTTTCCCCCTTCAACTTTGAAGCGGTTTTCGGGCGAAGTGCTCACCGGGGTTACATAGGTGCCGTCGTCGAGCTTCATCAACCAATCCGAGCAGAACTCAGCGGCACCCTTCATCAGCGGATAGGCTTCGTTCGCCAGAAAATCCTTATCGCCGGTAAACAGGTAATGTTCCCACAAATGGCTGCTGAACCACGCCGGCGACATCGGCCAGAACGATGCCTGGGCCCGACCATCGACCGGATACGTAATTCGCCACAGATCGGTGTTGTGGTGCATTACCCAGCCGCGGCGGCCGTACATGTCGTGAGCAGTCTTCGCCCCGTCCACGGCGCATTCGTCCAGCATGCGGAACAAGGGCTCGGTCGTCTCGCTGAGATTCGTTTCCTCGGCCGGCCAATAATTCATTTCCGTATTGATATTGATCGTGTACTCCGAGGCCCATGGCGGACTCACCTTTTCGTTCCATATTCCTTGCAGATTCAAGGGTTGGCCGCCGGGCCGGGAACCGCTAATCAGCAAGTAGCGGCCAAACTGAAAGCAAAGCGCAGCCAACCCCGGATCGCCCCCTTTGTCGAATTCCGCAATACGCTTCTCAGTCGGCAGCGATTCTTTGTCTTTATTTCCCTCCAGCGTCAGCGACACTCGGTCGAACAACTTCCGATAGTCGTCTTCGTGCCGCTGGAGAAGTTCCTCGTAGGAAATGCGGCTGGCTTCGATCAAATCCTTGTTAGCCCGCTCTGCCGGATCGACCCCTTCCCGGCTGGGGCTTTTCAGCGGTCCGTTGTAGCTCGTTCCGGCGCATAAGCGGAGCAACGCGGTCGTCGCGCCGGAAACGTGCAACGCCCCTTTGTCGTCGGCAGTCGTTTTGCCGTCGGTTTCCACTGAAAGCCAGGTGTCGAAGAACATTCCCTTGCCACTATCTTCATCGCCGTACTGAATTTGCTTAGCGCCCGGAATGCGATTGCCTTTGGAATCGTAAACTTCGGGATATTTCTTCTGATCGCCCATTTTTTCCGTATCGGCAAACGACCGCTTCAGCACGAAGCCTGGTATTTGTCCATGCATGTCCAGCGTGTGATCGTCGCGCGCCGTCGTCTTTGCGGTCGGATGAGGCGAATCGAGCGATGCCTTGAACTCCAGTGCCCCCGGCTTGTCGGCCGTCAGTCGAACGACAATCACCTGGTCGGGATGCGAGGCAAAAATTTCCCGCGTGAAGGTGACATTCCCCTTCTTGTAGCTCGCTCCGGCCACCGCTCGAGAGATATCGAGCCAGCGCTTGTAGTCCGTAGCTTGCCCCTTGCCGACGAAATCGATGTGCAAATCCCCCATCGGTTCGTAGCACGATTGCCCGCGCCCCAGCCAATGCTTGGTTACGTAATCATCGGCCTCGGCATATTTTTTGTCCTTGAGCAACCCGACCACGTGATCGAGGTCCCCCATAATGCGCACGTCGCGATATTCGTCATTGGGTTCGCCCGAAGTCAGCGTATCTTCATTCAGTTGCAGCCGCTCGCGCTCCGGGCCGCCAAAAATCATCGCTCCCAGCCGGCCGTTGCCAATCGGCAACGCCTCTTCCCATTTCCCGGCAGGCTTGTCGTACCAAAGCGTTACCGACGGATTCCCCTCGGCCCACACTTGGCCAGCAGCGAGAAAGAACATCGTCACGACGATCGCGTGCAGTTTCATGATTGATCTCGCAAAGTCTAGATGACCAATATCGTTAGAGTGGCAACGCAGTTCGATCCGCCGTCGGCCTCATTAAATCGCGGCACAGCGCAACACTGCCGGCGCGAATCGCAGAATTCCCCCTTTGAATTCGCTGCCGCTATCGTAATCGTCCTTTTAGCTGCATTCAATAATGCGAAGCTACAGGTGGCAGAGCGTGCGCGAGCGGGGTGCGCGGATTTTTTTGCGATGAAGAGGGTGAAAGGGCGGGTAAAGTGTTGGAGCAAAACTCTCGGGAAAAACGATGGTTTTGGGCCATACATTTTCCCCGTATTTACCCCCGTGTTTTGCAAAGTGAGAGGCGCACCTGCTACGAACATCGTGTTTTGCCGGACGAAATGCATTTTGCGCGGGATTTTTTTGCTTCGCGGAAAGGGGTAAGTCGTGTTCAACAAGTTGGCGTCAAGGGGCGCCGGGAAGAATTTTTCACCGCGGAGGTCCCAGACGCACGGAGTTCGGAATGTGGGTTGAACCGCTAAGGCGTGGAGGCGCAGAGCTGGGAAGCAGAGAACACCGAGGACTACGGATCGCTGACCACTGAATTCAGATTGCAGATTGGGCGCAAGAGTATTTTGGTAAAGTCGGCGCATAGGGACGCCTCGGGAAAAAGAAAAATCGTGCGCCTCGGCGCGGCAGCGGCAGGCAGGCGGCACTACCGCACTGCGCTCGGTCATCTTCGGATGACCGTGCTCGCTTGCTAGCTCACCGCAGGCGGCTTCAGGATAGGTCCATCGACGGTTCGACAGGCCCACCGCAGGAAGGCTCACCACGGGTAAGCTCTCGGTCGGCTCACCGGGCGATCGATCGAAAAAGAAAAAATGGGTGGACCCCGGCGGCCAAATACCGTCCGAGGCGCACGATGGAAAAACACTAGAGTGCGCTTTCTTACCTGTACAAAGTATCAGGTATAGCTACAAAATGCAAGAGAGTTTTTGGCCGCGCATTTCTTACCGCAGATTTCACCACGGGAGTCACAGAGGCACGGAGAGGTGGCAAACGGGGCGGAGTGAAAACCGCTGATGGACGCTAATAATCGCTGAAGTGCGTGGATGCGATGAGGATGGTCGGCGAGTCGCCTTTTTCTAAATGGGTCGCAGACGACGCGGCTGCAACGGATTGGCGAGAGTTGGCCAGTGGTCGAGCGCAGTAGCTTGTTGAAGCGACGGCCGCTAACGTGGAGCAATTCTGGATAATCTGATTTGCCTAATCGCATTTTGTAACCCGTGACGCCGCAAGAGTTCATCGAAAAGTGGAAGCGCGCGAACCTTTCTGAGCGCAGCGCTTGCCAGCAGCATTTTCTCGACTTGTGCGAACTGCTCGCGTAAAACAATGATCCCCGTCCCGAATGGCACTAAGTTAGTTCGTAATCTTCGAGCGACTCAGCACTTAGGGCAGCTAGCACGAGTCATTGGCCGAGAGCTGAATAAAAGGTGGACCTCGATGTCAGAATGTTGGTGTGAACTAAACATCACTCCAACAAAGAGGTCGCACCATGACGCTGAGTATTGTCGAGGCGGTTGGCCGCATCAAGGCCGGGGTGGCCAAGTGCTTGACGGCCGAGTCGATCGAAAGAGTTTGCCGCGACTGCGGACACCGTTGGCGGCAGCGCGAAGTGGGACCGGTCCAAACCGTGTGGACATTTCTAACGCAAATCTTGCATGGCAACACTGCCTGCGCACGCCATCCGTCTAGCCGGTTTGAGTTGCTCCGCCGAAGCCTATTGTCAAGCTCGGACGCGCCTGCCGCTGGCGGTCTTGGAGCGGTTGCTCCAGCAAACCAGCCGCGCAGCTCGCCTGACGTGTTGCCTGCCAACGTGGCATGGCCATCGGACATTCCTGGTGGACGGTTCGACGTTCTCGATGCCCGATACGCCGCTGCTGCAGGCCAAATTCGGTCAGCCGGGCCAGCAGTTGGCTGGCTGTGGTTTTCCCGTCGCCCACTGGCTGACGCTGTTCGATGCGCACAGTGGTTTGTTGATCAAGCAGTTGACGGCCCCGTTGCGGACGCACGACATGGCCCAAGTGATGCAGTTGCATCCGGAATTGGCCGAAGAAGACATCCTGGTTGGCGATACGGCCTTCACCTCTTACGTGCATTTGGCCCTCTTGCGCCAGCGGAATTTGCATGGCATGTTTCGCGCTCATCAGCGGCAATTGGTTAGCTTCCGCCGCGACCGGAAGCTCGTGGGCAAATTGCCGGCCGGGACCGTCGCTGAGCTTTCCAACGCGCGGCTGATCCGCAAGCTAGGCAGGTACGATCAACTGGTGGAATACAGCAAACCTTCACCAGTCCCACAGTGGCTAAGAGGCGCATCAGAACAGCACAGGCCGATGCTCCCGTTTTGGCAGCGCGGTCGACGTGCTGTTTGTTTTGCCGTTTCATTTACCACCGTCAAATTTGACCGATGCCGAGTACTTTTTGAACTCAAATATCGTTGGTGAACAAACTGAACGCAGCATCGCACAGAAGCTGGCGCTGATGCAATTCACACTCGCTGGAAAAGGCGACATTTACAGACAGTACTTAGAGCTTCAATATCCTGAGTGGCATGGTGCCGACCGTGGCAAATAAATGCCATTTCGCGGCATTGTCTGCTATGATCTTGCCATGGACCTAGCCGCGATCCACCACGCGACAAAGATACCTCTTCGGAAACTCCGCTACGTCTTGGACCATGGGATTCTGCCCGGGATGCGATCAAAAACCGATCGCAGCCGAGTCGGGCACCCCCGCTCTTTTGCAGCGATTGAGGGTTTCTCGATTGCTCTCGCAGTTGCCCTGTTGGAGGGAGGATTGCGACGGGATCTAGTGGCGCGGTTTCTTGACGCCATTACGCAGATCCATTGGGAAACAATTGGCCCGCGTAAACGCCGATTAACCGCAATTGAAAGCGCATCTAACGTCACCGCCAATCCGGCGATCGCCGAAATCGCTGATGGGCGATATCTGCGGCTGACGATTGGAAAGAAAACGACAACCTGGAGCGATCTGCGCTCGGCGCATTTTACTGAATCGATGCTTGTTCCGTGTGTCGTAATTCGCGTGGACATGTTTCATTTGCGGGACCAAATCCGCAAAATTCCCACATTTCCGTAGGACCTGGTCCGTAATACTTGACTATCTGCCCAGATTGGGCAATAATGAGCGTGGATGGCTCATGAAGAGCCAATAACCATGCATGCGATGAGGTTTACCGCCATGGAAGGCGAACTACCTGACGACAATGGACCAGCCGAAACATTCGCTTCGCGCACTTCACGGCGCATGGTGGCCAGCAAGCTGCTGGGCCGGCATACGCACACAACGCTGACTGGCCGAGCGGTCCATATTTGGGAGCGCTGTGGAACGTATCTGGCACGCGGCCGGCTCAATGGTCAAGTGTTCGGAGTTACCCTCAGCAAGGATGAGCTCGAGGCGGAGTTCAGGCCTTCGACAGGTTCTGACGCAGATAGAAAATGGTGCCTTTGTCCGGCCGCGGCGCGGCTAGTGGCACGAGCGACAACTAGTCGCTGCTAATTCAATAATGCAAATTCGTTCAAGGAGGGACGAACTATGAACGAGCATACGGATGTGAATCTGCAATCGCCCAGCAGCGTTTCCAACATTCAATCGGAGTTTCTAACAAAACCCGAAGTCATTGAACTCTTGCGACTCGGTTGCAACGGACGCAACGCGTCGGAGCAATTGCGGAATCTTATCCGCCGGAACGGCCTGCCGGTCATTCGTCGCGGCGGGCTGCTATTATTTCGGCGATCGGCAATCGACGCTTGGCTTGATGAGGGTCAACGCGGTCATTCAGCGCGCCGAAGGCACTAAGTCGGAAATTTCCAAATCAATTATTTAATGGGACACAGCTTTAAGTGGCAGCAGATGTTTACATTGTGAAACGACGCGTGCGGAGACAGCTCCGTACCGGCAAGCGGCAATACAAGCTGTTGCTGCGTTGGAAAGACCCGGTGACGGGAAAATGGAAATGCGAAAGGACCGGAACGGCCGACATGACGGAGGCCCGAGAATTAATGCGGCGCAAATGGTCGGAACTTAATTGTTTGGCGCCTGCGGACACAGTGCCTGCCTCTAGCCCGCATAAACCGTCGTGGGATGCATGTATGAATGCAGTGGTTCGTGCGATGACGGCCGACAATCTGCGCGGGACATATGTTGACGATGCACGACATCTACTGGAATCAATGCAGTCGATGTTTCCACATGTTCATAGCCCCGCCGATATTACTACGGAGCATGCGAACGAATACAAGCGCCAGAGGGCGGAGGGCAATAGCAAACGTGGCGTCGATCCGATTTCACCCTGGACGCTGCGGGGCGACTTGGCGACCCTGAAAGCGGTGTTTGGCAAGTGGTTGGGTGCGGAATGCGGGCTACTTACATCAAATGCATTTGCAAATATTCGGCCCCCAAAGTGTGACGATCCGGAAGTCCGAATCGTTACGCCCCAAGAAGCAGCCGAGTTCTTCGTCTGGTTCGTGCAGAGGTGGGGTGACTGGGCGTTGCCGCTTGTATACATCGAGATTTCGGCGTTGGTCGGCTGGCGTGCATCGGAAATCGCTTCGTTGCGCGAGGCAGACATATTGGACGATGGCTTCGTTCAGGTGATTGCGAAGTCATCCAAGACCCGCAAGCGCAAAGTCGTTTGGTTGCCAGAAGTGCTGCATGCGAAACTGCGTTCCTGTGTCTCCGACGGCTGGGCGTTCGGTCGGTATCCTGAAGAGCTACGTCAGCGGTTGCTTACATTCCGCAAGCAGCCTCACCACGCATCGAAGGTGAAGAACTTTGCCCCGAAGCGGTTGGTCGGATGGCTGCAAGATGAGCTGCAACGTTACAACGAATTGCTCGCTGCCGCGGTTAAGAACGACGGCTCGCACAGGCGTTGGGAGCCATTCACGTCACATGATTTCCGACGTACGGCGATCACCGGAATGCAAATGGCGGGCGTCTCGGAAAAGGAGGCGAGCATTCTGGTAGGGGCAACACCTGAAGTGATTCGGAAGCACTACGAAAAGCTCGACCAATTAGTTATAGCGAAACGATCGATTCAGCGCCGGTTGAACAACGAATTGGACCATCCAAGTGCACCCAGTTTTGCGCGCCGTTGCGCGGGGCCATTTTCGGGCCTTGACGACGAGTCGAAATCGCCGCAAACTGTTTTACACTAACACTTTGCCGGAGTGGCGGAATGGCAGACGCGCTGGACTCAAAATCGGGCGTTCAGCGCGTCTGCTTTCCCTGCGACGTAAGCATTTACTGATCGATTATTAATTCTGGAAATGTGCGTCGCTTCGATCGACGCCGGAAAGTTAAAGAGCGTGCTGTGGCGAAAACATCATCCGCCCCAACCGCGATTAACGTCAAATAAAAATCGCTGCTACAGGCCTCGATTGCTCGCGCAGCAGTCAAACGGAGTCAGCCTGCTACACTCCTTCAATGCTTCGCCGCAGTAAGTCCGCCGAGGAGCATTCGCGCATCGGCGAATATCCGGCGAGCGGCAAAATGTGCACGTGGACCGCGTCAATAATGTCCGCCGGCTGTGGGAAAAATGCATCCTCGATCTCATCCGCCGGGGTGATCCAGTTGCGCGCCCCGACGACGACAGGCGGAGCATCGAGCTCGTCAAAGGCGAACTGCGTGATCTTGGCTGCGAATGTCTGTAATGCGCTGCCGCGTTCGCAAGCGTCGGAGGTCAGCACGATCTTGCGAGTTTTTTTCACCGACTCGATCACTTTGGCGAAGTTGAATGGCACGATCGAACGCGCGTCGATGATCTCGCACGAGATGCCATAATTCGATTCCAACGTCTTGGCGGCATCGATCGCGCGATATAGCGTCGCCCCGATCGAAAGTATGGTCAGATCGCTGCCTGCCTTTTTCACATCCGGCTCGCCGATCGGAATTTCGTAGGCCCCCGTCGGAACGCCGCCATCATGAAATAGCTCAGGCTGGTCATAAAGTCGCTGACTCTCAAAAAAAATGACCGGGTCGGTACCGAGAAGGGCCGAATACATCAAGCCTTTCGCATCGTACGGCGTGGCTGGAAACACGACTTTCAAGCCCGGAATGTGAGCACACATGCTGGTCCAATCCTGGCTGTGCTGTGCCCCATATTTCGAGCCGACCGACACGCGCAGCACGACGGGCATCTTCAGCAGTCCGCCCGACATCGCCTGCCACTTCGCAAGCTGATTGAAGATTTCGTCCCCCGCGCGGCCCATAAAATCGCAATACATCAGCTCGGCCAGCACCCGCCCTCCTTCGAGGCCATAGCCGACGGCAGTGCCCACTATGGCCCCCTCGCTGATCGGTGAATTGAACAGCCGATGGTAAGGAAGTGCCTCAGTCAGTCCGCGATACACGGCAAACGCCCCGCCCCAATCGCGGTTCTCTTCGCCATAGGCGATCAACGTTGGGTCCGCATAGAAGCGATCTGCAATGGCCTCAAACAGCGCGTCCCGAATTCCAATGGTGCGTTGCTTCGGCAAAGGCTTGCCCGCGTCATCAAGTCCGCTACGGCTACGTTTGGCAAGCTGTTGTGTCCGCGGATTTTCCGCCAGCGGATGCTTCACCTCGGGCTTCCCCTCGGCCATCTTCTCGACGCGCGAATGAGAGAACATCGATTGCTCGAGCCGCGAGCGCGCGCCTTTCTGATCGGCTCGCGGCGAAATCTGCAAGTCGATCGCTTTGCGATAAGCCTTCATGATGATGTCATCGACCCACGCCTGCATTTCTTCGATGCCGGCCTGAGTGCAGGCGCCGGCTTCGATCAAATTAGCGGCAAACGTGTTGATCGGATCGACCTCTTGCCACGCTTCAACCTCACCCTTTTCCCGATAGGAACTGGCATCGGAAGGCGAGTGACCGCTAAAGCGATAGGTCACCGTATCCAAGAGCACGGGCCCATCGCCGCGCTGAATGATTTCGCGCTTGCGGCGAACTGCATCGACAACGGCCAGCGGATTAAAGCCATCCACGCGCTCGGCATGCATTTGATTGGGCGCCAAGCCCGCACCCATTCGCGCCAACACTTTGAAACCCATCGTTTCACCGACCGGTTGCCCTCCCATGCCGTAAAAATTATTTACGAAATTGATAATCAACGGCAGCCCGCCGCGATGGCTCCCCTCCCACAGTTCCTTGAATTGATCCATGGTCGCAAAGCAAAGCGCTTCCCACGTCGGACCGCAACCGGCCGCCGCATCGCCGATATTTGCAATCACGATGCCCGGCTTGCGGTTCACGTGCTTGAACAGTGCCGCCCCGACGGCAATGTCCGCTGAGCCGCCGACGATGGCATTATTCGGATACACGCCGAAGGGCGGAAAAAAAGCGTGCATCGAACCACCGAAGCCGCGATTGACTCCCGTGTCGCGCGCGAAAATCTCTGCCAGCGTTCCGTAAACGATGAAGTCGATCGCCAGATCTTTCGTGTTTCCCTTGGCGTCCTTCTCGACGACCCGCAGCGCGTCTCCCCCAAAATAATTCCTCATGATCGACCACAGCCCCTGCTCGTCCAGTTTTTCAATCGCCGACAGGCTTTTGGCCAGAATCTCGCCGTGCGATCGGTGCGATCCGAAAATGTGATCGATCGTATCGAGCAAATATGCCTGCCCAACGGCCGACGCCTCCTGCCCGATCGAAAGGTGCGCAGGCCCGCGATGGTTATATTCGATGTTCTTGTAGTGTCCCTGCTTCTTAACCGAATCCAGCATCTCCTCGAATGCGCGGATGATCATCATATCGCGCTGAATCCGAACCAGATCGGCCTTCGCGAAGGCCCCCGAAGCCAGTTCATCGGTTACGCTGCGGTCGTATTGGTTGAGCGGGATCGGCGAAAACGAAAGCACCCGCTTCGAGCGCACGTCGGCGGGATCGATCATTACAGCCTTGGGCATGACCAAATTCTCCTAGATATTTGCCGAGCTCAATTGTCGGCGGGAAATACGACTTCGATTTTGTTGGCTTGAAAGAATTCCATCCAATCCATATCCGGCTTCCGATCGGTCACAACGGTGTTGATTCTGGACCACTCGACGATTTGAAATAGCGCGGCGCCGCCGAACTTGCTGTGGTCCACAAGCAACACTGTCGCCGATGCGTTTTGAATCACATGGCGATGCAAATGTGCGCTGGCCAGGTCGCTTGCCGATGGGCCGAAATCCTTGCTTAAACCGTCAGCCCCCATAAACGCGACATATCCGCGCACCTGGTTGAGCGTTGCCAGCGCCATGGGTCCAACAGTATCCATCCGATCGGGCCGATATTCGCCGCCCATCAGAAATAAATGAACTCCAGACGCATCGAGCTCAAGCGCCAACCTGGCGCTGTTGGCCAGAATCGTAATGTCGTGCAGTTTCTTTAAATACGGAAGCAGTTCCGAGCAGGTGGTTCCGGAATCGAGAAAGATGTGGTTGCCATCTTGCACGAGTCCAATGGCGAGCCGGCCAATGATCCTCTTCTCCGCAGTGGAGCGCAGCAATTTCGCTTGAAACGAGAAGTCGCGTTCTCGCGGCAGCGCGGCGCCGCCGTGAAATAGCTTCAGCCCCTGTTCATGCGACATCGCCTTCAAATCGCGCCGCACTGTAGCGTCGGAAACTCCGACCGAGGCCGCCAGCGACTTTACGGTAACTTGTTTCTTGTCCAGAATTTGCGCCATTATCTGCTGGCGTCTGTTCACCGTGGACTGACTCATAATGCCACCTCGATTTTTCTCCTCCGTCTTCCGATATCGTTATAATGAACACCAAAACGCCAAAAAAATCAATATCTTGTGCATATTTTTGATTAAATTGTCTTGATTATAGTTCATTTGTTCCTTATTCTGAACAAAATCACCAGCCGAAGTCACAGTTTCCAACCGTTGCACAATGCCTTTCATATATCTGGCAAAACCCGCCGATGGCGTTCACTCCGCGACGGTGACTCGCTGGTCGAAGGGCGCAGGCGATCGATTTGCAGCGGGCGAATGGCTACTCGAACTCGAGACGGAAGACGCAATCCTTCGCGTTGAAGCCCCCGAAGCCGGCACGCTGGCGGAGATTCTTGCGCACCCCGGCAGCACCGTTGCCAGCGGCATGAAGTTAGCCCGCATCGAATCAACGGTTTCATTGCAAGCAGCCGCGGCAATCATCCCATCGCTGGAGAAAAGTATGCCTTCAGAGGATACCTCGGGCGCGCCGAACAAGGTCATTCCCATTCTGATGCCGCAAGCGAGCAACACCATGGAAGAGGGAACTATGTTGTCCTGGCGCGTCCGGCAGGGAGACCAAATCAAAGCGGGCCAGGTTATTTGCGAGATTGAAACCGACAAAGCCACGGTCGACTTTGAGTCGCCCGATGGCGGACGCTTGGCACGCATCGTAGCAACCCCAGGACAGTCCATTGCAGTCAAAGAACTGATTGCGCTCTTGGCCGATAACGATGCTGATGCCGATGCTTACCTGCGTCAGAAACAAACTGGGGTTCCGCAGCGCAGCCGCGGTCCGTGAAGCGGCGTCCGATTCGCCAACTAGATCCGTCCAAGCGGACGGTGCTGCGAGCATACAAACCGAAGTACCAGTCGGGGCTATGAATTTGGGACGCATCCATGCTTCCCCCGCGGCACGAAAATTCGCCGCCAAAAGTGGCGTCGCTCTGGGGTCTATCGGCCAGGGAAGCGGTCCCGGAGGACGGTTGCTCTCGGGCGATGTTGCCAAGGCAGCATCCGCCGCAAAGCCTGACTCGCGCCAGGCGAGCGTGGGCAAAGTCGAAGGCAAGCGTATTATTCCGCTGACGAAGATGCGCCGCGCAATCGGGATCAACCTGCAGACCTCGAAGCAGACCATTCCACATTTTTATCTGCGAATGTCGATCGATGCGGATCCGCTGCTGGCCTTTTACCGTCAGCAAAAGCCGCAGGTGTCATGCACGCTGAATGATGTCGTTGTGTTGGCGGTTGGACGAGCAATGCGCGAGTTTCCAGCAGTGCGCAGCCAAATCGTTGGCAATGACATCGTCGAATTCCCCCACGCGAATATCGGAGTGGCAGTCGGCGTGGAGGAAGGCCTCGTCGTACCGGTCGTGTTGAATGTAGATACACTGTCGCTGGCGCAATTGGCCCCGGAAACAAAACGAGTCGTCGAAAGTTGCCGCAACGGCAAGCTCGAGAACATCGGAAAGGGCAACTTTACGATTAGCAACCTCGGCATGTTCGGAGTGGAAGAGTTTAGCGCCATCATAAACCCGCCGGAGTCGGGAATTCTTGCCATCGGCGCAGTCCGCGAAAATGTCATTGTCGCGCAAGGAGCAATCCGTGCCGGGCGCACGATGTCGATGACTCTGAGTGCCGACCACCGGATCGTCGACGGCGTGATGGCCGCAAAGTTCATGGCTCGATTGAAAGATATCCTGGAAAACCCACAGCGAGATTTGGCCTGATATGTCGAATCACTACCATTTGCTGGTCATTGGCGCCGGACCCGGCGGATACGTTGCCGCGCTCAAAGCCGCTCAACTGGGCGCGCGAGCGGCCGTGATCGAGAAACATCATCTCGGAGGCACTTGTCTGAATTATGGATGCATTCCTTCGAAGGCGCTCCTCTCCTCGGCTGAGATGCTGCACAACGTGCAGCAAGCAGACAAGTGGGGAGTGCGAGTGACCGGGCCGATCGGCTTCGATTGGGCTTCGATCACTGACCACAAAGATAAAACCATTCGCCAACTGCGTGGTGGCATTGCCAAATTGTTCAAGGGACGCGGAGTTACGCATCTGCAGGGGAGCGCGCGCTTCGAAGGGCCGGGCAGTGTCATTGTTACTTCCGGCGATGGCCAACAGCAGAAAGTCGCTGCCGACGTCGTCATCATCGCCACCGGCTCAGCGCCCACGCGAATTAAGGCCTGGCCCGACGATCCGGCATTTGTCTGCACGTCGGATGAGGCCGTGCATTGGAGCGATCTCCCAAAGCGACTTTTGATCGTGGGCGGCGGCGTCATCGGCTGTGAATTTGCTTGTATGATGTGCTCGTTCGGGGTTGCCGTGACGATCGTGGAAATGATGCCGCGCCTGCTGCCATTGCTCGACGCCGACCTCGGAAGCGAACTCGTCAAGATATTCAGGCAGCGCGGCATGGCCTGCTATCTCGATACCAAAGTCGACGAAATGCAACTGGCCGCAGGCGCCGTTAAGGCTCGCCTGTCAAACGGTGAACAACTTGAGTTCGACCGGGTGCTAGTCGCCACCGGACGCCGGCCGAATACGAACGAATTGGGATTGGATCAGGTAGGCATCCGAGCCGATCGCGTCGGATTCATCGGCGTGAACCAACGGCTCGAAACGAACGTGGCCGGGCACTATTGCATCGGCGACGCCAATGGCCGCAGCATGCTTGCGCATGCCGCATCGGCGCAAGGCGTTGCCGCCGCCGAGAATGCCCTGGGGCATGCGAAACCGTTCGACGCCGTGATTCCATCGGCCGTTTACACATTTCCCGAGGTGGCCTCGGTCGGCATGACCGAAGAGGAGGCGAAGGCCATCGGGCTGCCGATCTCGATCGGTCGATTTCCTATCGGACATCTCGGCAAGGCGATGGCGGCGCGGCATCAGGAAGGCTTTGTCAAAGTGATTCGGCAGCGTGAGACAGGCGAAATGCTCGGTGCCCACCTAATTGGCCATAATGCCACCGAATGTATTGCCGCCGTGACGGCGCTGCGGCAGCAAAAAGTAACAATGCGCGACGTGGCTGAAACCGTCTGGGCGCATCCCACAATTAGCGAGGCGGTCAAGGAAGCGGCAGAAGATGCGCTAGGCATGGGATTGCATCAGCCGCCGCGGAAAGTAATTCGAATGGCCGCAATGGTCGCATAGCTATAGGATCCTGTCATGGCTGCTCAACTCGCAGATGCGCTGGCTCCATTGCGTGATTTGGGCACTCCAGCCGAAATTCGCGCATTGGCGGATCAAGGATATGGACCATCCTCAGCGCCGCTTGTGAACAGCCACATTCACCTGCCGCCGAATTTCTCGGCGTTCGACAGCGTCGATCAAGCGGTGCGGCTCGCAGCCAGCGAACGAATCGGCGTGCTGGGGATCAGCAACTATTACGACTTCGAGGTGTACGGGCAATTCGTCGAGCAGGCACAACGCAGCGGCATCTTTCCGCTCTTCGGGTTGGAAATCATCTCAATGCAAGATGATCTGCGCCAGGCAGGCGTGAAAGTGAACGACCCGGGAAATCCCGGTAAAACCTATCTCTGCGGCAAGGGGATCACGCGCTTCGAAGAGATGACCACCGCAGCGGCCGACTTAATCAGCGTCATTCGCCGCAATGATTCCCAGCGTATGGCGCTAATGACGGACCGCATGCGTGCCGCCCTGCGCGACCGCGGGTTCAACGCCGAAGTCGATGAACAGGCCATCGTCGAAACGATCGTAAAGCGCCATCATGTCCCGCTCCAAACAGTCTATTTGCAAGAGCGCCACATCTCGCAGGCATTTCAGGAGGCGCTGTTTGAATCGATCCCGCGCGAGCAGCGAATCGACCGGCTAAGTGCGATGCTCGGGGCCCCGTCGAAGGCCCGCGATCCCGACGACTACGTGACCGTCCAAAACGAACTTCGCTCGCACCTGATGAAAGCCGGAAAACCTGCATTCGTAGAGGAGTCGTTCGTCAGTTTCACCGATGCGAAACGACTGGTGCTCGAGCTGGGTGGGATTCCTTCGTATCCGGTGCTGGCAGATGGGGCTGCGCCAATTTGCCAGTACGAGGCCGACCCTGCTGAACTAATCCAAAAACTACACGACTGCGGCATCCACGCCGTCGAATGGATTCCGGTGCGCAACACGGCAAAGATTGTAGTCCAATATGTGACCAAAATGCGCCAGGCTGGATTGGCCGTAACCGCCGGAACCGAACACAACACTCTGGATCTCATCCCCTTGGATCCGACCTGCGCCGACGGCGCACTCCCCGAGCAAGTGCGCAAAATCTTCTGGGAAGGAACATGCGTGGTGGCGGCCCATCAGTTTTTGAGCCTGCATGGCCAGCGCGGATACGTTGACGCCGCCGGTCAGCCGAATACCGAATATGCGTCCGCCGATGAGCGGATAAAAGCCCTGGCCAGAATCGGCGCGGCTGTCGTTCGAAGATATCATGATCGATTTCAATGAGCACGTTGAACAGGATTGAATTATGACCTCGACCGGTCTCAAATCCACGTCAAATTCTCTCGAACTGATCCGGCGGATCGGGCCTGCGTTGCGCGCCCTTTTGACAGTTGATAATTCCGGTCCGCTAAAGCTCGTTGCGTTCGACGACTTCGGCAACGGAGATGAAACTCCTGTGGGTTCTGCAATGCAGTTCGAACCCAATCCAGCCGATGATGACGACGCACTCATCGCGCGACTTCGCCAAGCGATTGAACAGCACACTGCTCGAGCAAAGACTGTTCCGACGGTCGTTCAGGTTCAAGGCGTTGGCCAATTTGTTTCGGCCGCCGCCGAATCTTCCGGCCGAGTTGCCGGCAAGGTGATGGTGATCACCGGAGCCGCACAGGGTTTCGGTCTCGAGATCGCTCGAGGACTCGCGACTGAAGGCGCCTATGTAGTCTTAGCCGATGTCAACGAGACGGGTGTCGCCGGCGCAGCTCGCGACGTGTGCGAGAAACATGGTCCACGCCGGGCACTTGGTCTGCCGATGGACGTTACCGATGGCGAATCAATTCGTCGAGCGATCGATCAAGTTGTGCGAAATTATGGCGGTTTTGATGTCTTCATTTCCAACGCCGGCGTACTGCGCGCCGAGTCGGTTAAATCGCAAAGCGAAAGAGATTTCGATTTTGTCACGAACGTTAATTACAAGGGCTATTTCCTCTGCGTTCAAAAGGCCGTCCCCGTGCTGGCGATGCAGCATCGCGCCAATTCGGCATACCGTAGCGATATCATCCAGATCAACTCCAAGTCGGGGCTGATCGGCTCAAAAAAGAATTTTGCCTACGCTGGAAGCAAATTTGGCGGAATCGGCCTCACCCAGTCGTTCGCGTTGGAACTCGTGGAAGATGGAATTAAGGTCAATTCGGTCTGCCCGGGAAATTACCTTGATGGTCCGCTATGGTCCGACCCAGACCGCGGATTGTTTGTGCAGTATCTCCGCGCCGGTAAAATTCCCGGCGCCAAAACAGTTAGCGACGTGATAAAAGCCTATGAAGCCAAGGTGCCGATGGGGCGCGGATGCACGTCGGCCGACGTCGTAAAGGCAATTCTGTATTTGATCGATCAGCAATACGAGACCGGCCAAGCGTTGCCAGTGACCGGCGGCCAGGAAATGCTTCGTTAGATTGTTAGCAAGAGGAAAACGAGAATGACCACTGCAACGACCGCCATCCCTTCGACTCAGTATGCCGTGCAACTCGTAGGCCCGGGCGAGTTGAAGCTCAATAAATCAAAGCTGGTTCCCAAGCCGGGCCCGCATGAAATCCTCGTGCAAGTCGAGGCGGTCGGGCTTTGCTTCTCCGATCTGAAATTACTCAAACAATTCCACCAGCATGCGCGGAAATCGGAAGTCGTCGGCGGCATGGACCAGCGCGTCCTGAATGGCATCCAAAGCTACGTGCCGGGAAATTTGCCCGTGGTGCCGGGGCATGAGGTGGTGGGTCGCATCGTTGCAGTTGGCGCAGAAGTAAAGCATCATAAGGTCGGAGAGCGCTGCTTGGTGCAAACTGATTACCGGCAGTTGCCCACAGCCGCGGGATCCAACGCTGCTTTCGGCTACAACTTCGACGGCGGCTTGCAGGAATTCACCTTGCTCGACGAGCGCGTCGTTATCGCGCCCAATGGTGATCGGTTTTTGATCCCGGTGGGCAAAACAAAAGGCGCCTCGGAAATTGCGCTTGTGGAACCCTGGGCCTGTGTCGAGGATTCTTACGTCACTGTCGAACGCAATTACATTAAGCCCAATGGGCAGTTGCTAGTTGTCGTCGAAAATGGCCGCGAGGTCTCGGGCATTCACCAGAGCATGCCACAAGGCCAACCCGCCGCCGTGCGAACCTGCTCCTCGGACGAAGTCGTCAATCTTCCCAATGAATCGTTCGACGACATTGTTTATTTCGGCTCCGACAAGACGACCATCGAAACACTAAACGACAAGCTCGCGCAAAGCGGCATTCTCAATATCGTGCTTGCTGGCAAGCGCATTGGCGAGCCCGTTTCCGTCGGCGTCGGCCGCGTTCACTATGGCGGCACCCGCTGGATCGGCACGCTGGGCAGCGATGCTTCGGAATCCTACCGCCACATTCCCAAAAACGGCGAAATTCGCCCGAACGAACGTGTTCTCATCATCGGCGCAGGCGGTCCAATGGGCCAGATGCACGTGATCCGTTCCGTGTGCCTCAGTAGTCCTGGCGTTAGTGTCGTCGGGACCGACTTTGACGAGGCTCGAATCGAAACAATTAGGAAAAAGGCTCAGCCGCTGGCCGAAGCAAACGGCGTCGGGCTGCGGTTGGTCAACTCGCAGAATACATCGTTGCACGAAACGTTCACTTATTTCGCGCTGATGGCGCCCGTAGCAGCGCTGGTGGCGAATGCCATCCAGGACGCCGATCTGGGAGCCATCATAAACATCTTCGCTGGCATTCCGGCGCCAATTAAGCATCCGTTGGATCTCGATCGATATATCGAAAAACGCTGCTTCATGTTTGGCACCAGCGGTTCAACCATCGACGATATGCGGATCGTGTTGAATAAGGTCCAGCGCGATGGCTTCGACACCAACGCCTCGATCGACGCCATCAGCGGCATCGCCGGGGCAATCGATGGCATCGCGAGTATCGAAAAGCGCACTCTGGCCGGCAAAATCATCGTCTATCCGATGCTGCACGACGTCGGCCTAATCCCATTAGCGCAGCTCGATCAGCACTTCCCAACGGTGGCCCAAAAACTCGATCACGGCAAATGGACCCGCGAGGCGGAAGACGAACTGCTTCGAGTTACTGGCGCAGCTTCCCCCGGCAGCTAATGGATGATCCTCCATGGCTATACGGCCCAGAAACGATCGATCCCGTTCGATCCCTATCCCGCCGGTTCAAAACATGTCTATCCGCTCGGTTTCAATCCTGGGGTAGGTGTCAGTCTAATCCTGAGATTTTTGCGCCCATCTTTTCCGTTCCATTACTGCTATTCGGTAGCCAACCCAGAGCACAACGATAGCGCCGACGGCATTGCCGATCGACCGCTCCCGATCCATTGTGTGTTTCTCACCCGGCATCTTCGATATTGCTACCGCAGTGCCAGCAACAATGCCAAACGTAATGCCGATCAGAATTACGATGATCCAACGTCGCATCCACTCATCGTACCCTTTCCGCCTTGTAAAGCGGGAGCCCGGACGTATACTCCCTCCATGCTTAAACGCTCAAGCAAGCCGCAGAAAGACACGCAGCAGCGAGTGCGGTCCGTTCTTGACCAAAATGCGCCCAATGCCGACAAGCCGCCAGAGAAGAACCCGGCGGCGGTGGCGCTTGGCAGACTTGGCGGATTGAAGGGCGGAGATGCCCGCGCAAAATCATTATCTGCCAAGCGGCGGAAAGAAATTGCGACGAAAGCGGCAGCGGCGCGGTGGAAGCCCGCAAAGGATTAGCCTTGGCTAGGCTCCCAGTTGTATTGCGGCCACAACTGCGTGGGATCGACGCCAAGAATACCTGCGAAGCGCTCCACCGTGCGTTTTTGAGGCCGACAGCGACGGGCAAGGATGTTGGAAACCGCTGGCTGGCTAATGTTCGCGGCAGCCGCCAGTTGCTCCTGCGTAATTCCTTTTGTGTTCATCAGTGATCGCAGGCGGTCCACGAAATGCTTTTCATCAGTCTTTAGCTCGGCAGCAGCAGCAGCAGCTTCCGGCGATTTCATTCGTTCTCGATAGCTTTCTAGAATATCCACAGCCATGCCGGGAAATAGGGCCTCCGTCATCGCATCGAATGCCACTGTGCGCTCTTCGTCAGTCGATTCGGGATCAATAATAATATCGCTCATTTCCAAGGCCACGTCTTGAATCTCGCGGCTACATTCGACAAATGCGCAAGAATTTCGCGGCTTCGTTCGGGCTGATCTTGGATTCCGGAGTATCGTTGTTGCTGAGTATGGTTGTCATATATGCGAGAACCCTTCTTGGTAAAGTACTGACCGATCGCTATTGCTTCATGCCCCCGGTATTTCCGCATAATGCCGCGCGACAACGAGATCTCGCATCGCGCGGAAGCCAGAAATCTCCTTACCGCTGAAACCCTGTTGCTTTTTTTGAAAGACACTGAGAGTCCAAATTCTTGGCATTGCGTCTCCTGGGATGAGCTTATTGGCCTTAAAGAAAATCACTCTCAAATTGTTGTGCTGGGCAATAGTCTCACTGATCCGCAATTCGCCTACGCGCTTCGATTCCAGTGTTTTAATCCAATCCCAATCCAAGTCGGCGTCGTCCGGCCAAAAGGCTAGCTTGACGGCGTGAGAACGGAGCAACTGGTAATCCCGGACGCTGTAATTGCATATCTTCCAGGCGCGCACGCATGCGCTTGCGGTCGGCTTTACGTAGTAGTTTCCAAATAATTCTGACACCGACCGCCTGCCTATTAGATTGGTTCGAGGCAGCGTGGAAGAATATCACATAAATCGGCCAGTACAAGCTAAATTATCACATGCTTTGTTGAATTTTTCAAGCAGTTGTCTGCTTTTAGTCGTTGTAAACAATATGATTATGATTGCAAGTACTTGCAATAATATCACACTTATCACGGAAAACTGGTGACTATGCTTGAGCGGTTAAGTATATTATCGGCATGAAACAACTTACCAAAGAACGGCGTTGTGCCCTGATTCTTTGCCTCGTCGATGGCTGCTCGATTCGGGCCACCCGCAGGCGTTTCCATCAATACGATTCAGAGGCTCACCTGTGACCTGCGCGAAGCATGCTTGGAATACCAAGACAACGTGTTGTGCGAGCTCAACATCGAGCGCGACCAATGCGATGAAACTTGGAATTTCTGCGACGCCAAAGATAAGAATGTGCCCGACAAAATGCGCGGCGAGCCCGGTGTCGGTTCAATGTGGACCTGGATCGCGATGTGCGCCTATGCCAAGCTGGTTTTCATTTGGCAGCTTGTGCTGCGTCGAGGAAATAGTCGATTTGCTGCCAGAATTGCACTACAACACGCGACCCAAAAAAGCACCAAGCTGATTAGACTGACCCGCTACCCAATCCGCGTGCTGTTTGGCGCGCCTCTGTCACTTCCAATACAATGGGCCTCACCATTTGGTGGAATAAGAATGGCGAAAAGGCTGTCTCCCCCGGAAGGCCAGTCTTCTAGGGGGACGTGAACAATGCTGGCTACACCATGATTCTCGCCGCCGGACTTACACCAACCTGGCAACAAATCTATTCGTTCGACCAGTTCCGCACGGGAGAGGTGAACCGGGCCCTGCATGTCGCGCGTTGCGCCTCTGGAAAGGTGCTTAATGTAGGAATCGCGCTAAATCTGCTGAAGGCTGAAAATCGCGTTCTTTCCTTGGTCGGTCGATCGGATCGCGACGCGATCGATCGCGAATTCGGCGAAATGAGGAAGTCCATGCGGTGGATCGAGACCACCGCGCCGATGCGGACTTGCGTTTCGATCCTCGACCACCAGTCAGGCACGACGACCGAGCTTGTCGAGAACGCCGGTGTTATTTCTGAGGGCGAGTTGGCGCAGTTTCGCGAGGCCTTTCTGGAAGAAGCACGCGCGGCCGATTTCGTCGTGCTCACCGGTTCGCTCCCCGCCGGCATACCGGCCACCTTCTATCGAGAATTACTCGAAAGCGTTCGTTGCCCAGTGCTGTTGGATATTCGCGGAGAAGAACTGATTTTGTCGCTGACCCAGCGGCCGCTGGTCGTGAAACCCAATCGAGAAGAATTGGCTGCGACATTCCGACGAGTGCTGGCCAGCGATGACGATTTGCACCGCGCCATGGCCGAATTGAATTCTCTCGGCGCACAATGGGTCGTCGTCAGCGCCGGAAAACACGCCGTATGGGTACGTGGCGGCGGGCAATTATATCGCCTCGATCCGCCGCAATTGCCGCGCGTTGGCAATCCCATCGGCTGTGGCGATGTGTTGGCCGCCGGAATCGCCGCGGCGCTGGTGCGCGGGGACAACCCGCCCGAGGCCGTTCGTTTCGGTGTGGCCGCAGCCGCCGAAAGCGCCCTCGATCGGCTACCCGCCCGATTCGACCCATCGCGCATTGAGGCCAAGCTCAGCGCCATCAATTCAGTGGAATAAGAATCTACAGGCTCAGCACTGCGATGCGGGGATCGCGTAGAGTCGAGTCGTCGAGGCGGAAACCGAGACGTTGGCAGATGACCAGCATGCCCCGATTATCGCCGTTGATTTGGCCGATGATCCGCTCGAGTTTTTCGTTGCGGCCGATAAGTATTAAGCGCGCCATCAGTTCCGAGCCCAAAGAAATTCGCTGGTAAGCATCGCTGACCACGACGGCAAATTCCGCGTCATTCGTGCCGCGCAATTTGATCAAGCGGGCGACCGCCGCCAGTCGCGGCGGCGAACATTCGTTGTCGATTGCAACCAGCGCAATTTGGCGATCGTAATCGATGAAGCACATTCGCGACAAACGTTCGTGCACCGTTCGTTGGTCAAGCGAAAGCAATTGCGCATAACGCTCGTACACCGTGTCCTTGGATAGCGTCTTGTGAAAAGCCACGAACAGCGGCTCGTCTTCCGGGCGGACCGGTCGAATCAAAAAGTCGCGACCATCTTTCGCTCTCCAATGGCCCACGTATTGGCGCGGATAAGGGCGAACGACCGGTCGCGGAAGATCGGCATCGGCGATTGTTTTGGGATGCAAGACAACGCGCGCGTCTAACGCTACAACGCCATGCTGGCTGGCCAGCAAAGGGTTGATGTCGAATTCGCAAATTCGCGGGTGTTCCGAAATCAGTTGCCCAAATTGGACGAGCAACTGTTCCAACGCGCTTAAATCGGCAGGCGGTTTGCCGCGCACTCCCTGCAATGCGCGAAAGATGCGAGTGTGTTCCATCATCCGGCGCGCCAGCGTGGAACTAAGCGGCGGCAGTGCCAAAGCTCGATCTTGGAAAACTTCGACGAATTGTCCCCCTGCGCCGAACAGGATGACTGGTCCGAACTGCGCATCGATTTTGCTGCCGACAATTAGCTCGTAGCCGCCGCGCAGGACCATCGTCTGCACCGTCACTCCGTCGAAATGTCCTGGGCCGGCCGCGCGTTCGACCCCTTCGGCAATGCGGTTGAACGCCGCGATCACATCTTCATCAGATTGCAAATTCAGTTGGACGCCTCCAACGTCCGACTTATGCGTGATGGTTCTCGAAAGCAGTTTGAGCACCACTGGGTATTCCAGCGAGCGCGCGCATTGCACCGCTTCCGGGGCGGTCGCCGCCTCCAGGGTTTTAACGGTGGGGATTTGGTAGGCATTGAGGATCGCTTTGGATTCCGCTTCGGTAAGCAGTGTGCGGTCGGCCGAGACTGCGCTTTGGATCAAGCTGGCGACCGACTGCTGCTCGTTTTCGGTTTCGAGATTCCGGTTCAGTGTGGGCGTTTCGTACAGCGACCGCAGCGCGTAGCTGTAATGCCACATGTTTTGAAACACGCGCACCGCCCCTTCCGGATAGGGAAAGGTTGGAATTCCCGCTTGATGAAGAATGCCGACGCCGTCTGCCACTTTGTCGGCTCCCATCCAACTTGCCAAAATTGGTTTGGCGTGCAGTTTGGGCAAATCGGCCAGCGCTTGCGCCGTGCCGGTGGGATCGGTCATATCTTGCGGGGTGAGAATGGCCAACACGCCGTCGACTTCAGGGGCCTCGTGCACCACTCGAACGGCATCGACGAAACGCTGTGGCGGGGCATCGCCGATAACGTCGACCGGATTGCCGCGGCTCCAATGCGAGGGCAGGAGTCGATTGAGCGTATCGAGCGTTTCGGATGAAAGGCTGGCGAGTTGGCCGCCGCTGTCCGTCAGCGCGTCGGTTGCCAGCACGGCGGGTCCGCCAGCGTTCGTGACAATCGCCAGGTTCGGTCCGGTTGGCCGCGGTTGCTTATCGAGCACTTCGGCCAGATGAAAAAGTTCGGAGATAAAGCGAACGCGGACAACGCCGACGCGGCGGAAGGCGGCTTCGAGCACGTCGTCGCTGCCGGCCAGCGCTCCGGTGTGGGAAGCCGCCGCTTGCGCCGCTCTTTCACCGCGGCCGGCCTTAATGACGATGATCGGTTTTTGCAACGCAACTTCCCGGGCCGCCGAAAGAAATGATTTTGCGTTTCCGATCGACTCCATGTACATCAAGATGCTCGAAGTATGCGGATCGTCGCCCAGGAAATCGATTAGATCGCCCCAGCCGACATCGAGCATAGAGCCGACGGAGATGACATGGCTGAAGCCGACGTTTTCCGGCACGCTCCAATCGAGGATAGCCGTGAGCAACGCGCCGCTTTGGCTAATGAAGGCCACCTTTCCCCGGCGCGCCATTTGTTTGGCAAACGTGGCGTTGAGGCCCGTGACCGGGCTCATAACGCCGACGCAATTTGGCCCAATGACGCGCAAATTGGTTCCGGCGATTTTCTGGCGGATATCGTTTTCCAGGGCCGCGCCGGCGGCGCCGATTTCCTTGAACCCGGCGGAAATGATAATCGCCCCGGTAACGCCTGCGCGGAGGCAATCGTCAATCACGCCGGGAACGAGTTTGGCGGAGACGGCGATAATCGCCAGATCGGCGTAGGTTGGAAGTTCGCAAACCGATGCATAGCATGGGCGCGCTAGCAGCATCTTGTGCTTGGGATTCACCAGCCAGACGCGCTGGCCGAACGAGCCTTCCAGCAGATTGGTGCTCAGCGAGTGCCCGACGCTGCCAACTTTATCGGTGGCTCCAATAATCGCCACGCCGCTCGGGCGGACGAATACTTCCAGGGGTCCGCCCCGGACACGCAACAGATCGTGAGCTGATTCAATAGTCGGTTGCACGTGAAAGTGCGTCGATGGTTCCGCTGGAATGCGCCCAACGGTGCGGCACGCCCGAGGTCGTTTTCATTGCGTCCGCAAGTCGTATATTAAAACCCTGCGCACAAAACGTCGTAGATTGTCCCGATTTTTTTTCGCTTCCTGGGCGAAAAATGGGACAGTCCCCCTCTCTGCGGACGTTTTGTCCCTCGGCGATAGCTCGCCAGTGCTGCTTAATGGTCGACAATAACAATTCGCGCCGCCGACAACCATAACATAATTCTGGCGGGCTTCCCAGTTTTTCAGCGGAGAACCGCCGTGGTTTTAAGACCGCTGAATGGCGATCATAATGGAGTTTTTGCTCGTGGTTTGCAGGAAGGACGACTTTCGGCGAACGTCGAATTCCCAGCCGCGACGAGGGCTACCAACGCCGATTGGCAGATGCCGTCTAGCCCAACGGGCCGTCTTCCGCTCGCTGCCCGACTCGCACTGCTCTGCGCTGTCACTCTTACGGCGTACTTGCCGGCGCTGCGAGGCGGTCTTATCTGGGATGATGCCGCCCACATCACGAAGCCACAACTCCAATCGCTCGATGGCCTGCGCCGCATTTGGTTCGATGTGGGTGCGACGCAGCAATACTATCCGCTACTGCACAGCGTGTTTTGGATCGAACACAGACTTTGGGGCGACCGACCTTTCTTTTATCACCTGGCCAACCTGCTGCTTCACTCAGCAGCCGCATGCTTGGTCTATCTCGTCTTACGGCGACTTCAAATCCCGTGTGCGTATCTAGCAGCCGCACTTTTTGCCCTCCATCCAGTCCAAGTCGAATCGGTCGCCTGGATTACCGAGCAAAAGAATACGCTGTCGGCGGTATTTTATCTTAGCGCAATGCTTGCGTATTTGCGGTTCGACCAAGCACAAAAAATGTCGTTCTATTTTTTGGCATTTGCCTTATTTATCTTGGGACTTCTTACCAAGACCGTCACTGCGACGCTGCCCGGCGCACTGCTTGTCATATTTTGGTGGCAACGAGGAAGGCTCTCATGGAAAAAAGACGTGCAGCCGGCAATTCCATTTTTCGTCATTGGTGCGGTCGCTGGGCTCTTCACTGCTTGGGTGGAACGGAAACTCATCGGTGCTGAAGGAAACGACTTTGCTCTTTCACTAGCCGATCGACTGTTGTTAGCAGGACGGGTGCCTTGGTTTTATTTGGGCAAGCTTCTGTGTCCGCTCGATTTAGTTTTTGTATATCCTCGCTGGAACCTCGACGCATCCGACTGGCGACAGTGGCTGTTTCCCGTAGTAAGTATTGTCTGGCTTGTCGCCCTTTGGCTACTCCGCAAATGCTGGCGAGCACCGTTAGCCGGTTGGCTATTCTTTGTCGGCACGCTGTTTCCGGTGCTGGGTTTCTTCAATGTTTTTCCGTTTATGTTCTCCTTTGTCGCCGATCATTTCCAATATCTGGCTTGCCTTGGCGTGATCGTGGTCGTCGCTTCGGGGCTAACACTGGCGGTGCAGTGGTTGCCGCCCATAATTGCTCGTCGTCGTTTTCCCTGCTCCATTATTCTGTGCGGCATCGTCGCAGCACTGACTTGGCGACAGTGCTGCATTTATGAAGATGCCGATACGCTTTATCGAGCAACACTGGAGCAGAACCCCGACTGCTGGTTCATTTACAACAATCTGGGATTCGATTTGGCGAGCCAGGGACATTTGACTGAAGCTGCCGATTTATACAGGCATGCACTGGCGCTTAAGCCAGATTACGCTCTGGCACACTACAATCTCGCCGACATATTCTTCGTCGAAGGACATTCCGAGGAAGCAATTGCTCATTACAAACAGGTACTTCTGACACAGCCCGACAGTGAGTTGACCTACAACAAACTCGGGATTGTATATCAGCAGATCGGGCAACTCGACAAAGCCATTGATTGCTTTCGCCAAGCGATTTCGATCAATCCATTCCTGGCCGACGGTCATCACAACTTGGGTTTGGCGTTATGGAACACAGGTCGCCGTGAGGAAGCGATTGACGAATGCAAACGGTCGCTCGAAATTGCCCCAGACAACGACCTGATGCACGTCAATCTTGGCACGATGCTGTTCGAGACCAAGCAAATTCAAGAAGCGATCGAACAATTTAAAGAGGCTCTGCGGATTAACCCGTCGAATGCGGAGGCCAAGAGGTATTTGGAGGAGGCGGGTATTTAACCTTAGCGGTATTCATCCGGCCCATCGTCACTGGGCAGCGGTTCAGCAATGCGGATCATGGTTCACCTATCTGGCCCCACTTTGTATCCCAATTTCGTGGCTTGGGCAAAATCAGCGTCGGCCTTGGCTTTGTCGGCTTTCTGGGAATACGAATAGCCCCGAGCCCAGAATGTGTAGCCAGCTTTCGGATTAATCCCAATCGCCGCTGTTAAGTCGGTGATTGCTTTGTCGTGGTCACCCTTCTGCCCGTAGGCAAAACCGCGCCCATAATACACCTCGGCCCGTTGCGGATCGAGTTTGGCGGCCTCGGTGAAGTCGGCAATCGCTTTGTCGAACTCACGCTTATAAATATGGAGCTCGTGCGCGCCGAAAATGCTTGACGCAACTTTGGATTGCGTCGAATGGCCTCGGTGTAGTCCGCCATCTGCCTATCGCGGTCAACCTTCCTGCCATATTCGCAGCCACGGCTGTAGTACGCCTCGGCATCGTTCGGGTTGAGTCGAATTGCCTCGTTGAAGTCGGCAATCGCCTTGTCGTGATCACCCTTCTTGCCGTAGGCCAAGCCACGATTGTAGTACGCACCGGCAAAATTTGGGTCGAGTAGAAGGGCCTCATTATAGTCCGCGATGGCCCTGTCGAACTCGCCCTTCTTAGAATAACTAGTGCCCCGCCCAACATAGACAACGGCATTTCGTAGATCGAGCCGAATGCACTCCGTGAAGTCCGCAATCACCCTGTCTGCGTCACCCTTTATCAAGTATACGTTGCCTCGGTTGTAGTATGATTGGGGCAACTTCGGGTTGAGTCGAATAGCCTCGGTAAAGTCAGTAATCGCTCTATCAAAATCAGCCTTTTTCCAATAGGCGATTCCTCGGACACAGTATGCCTCGGCTCCGTGAGGGTCGAGGCGAATAGCCTCGGTGCAATCAGCGATGGCTTTATCGAAGTCGCCGTTGTCCAAGTTGGCACGGCCCCGACTGCTATACGAATCGCCCTGGCTGGGGTCGATACGAATGGCCTCGCTGCAGTCGGCAATGGCCTTGTCGAAGTCACCTTTCTCTTGATAGGCAATCCCTCGGCCACGGAATGCTTTGGCAAATTGCGGGTTGAGGCGAATAGCGTCCGTGTAGTCAGTGATGGCCTTATCGAAGTCACCCCTACTGACGTGGGAGTAACCCCGCGTGCAATATGCCTCGGCCATCCTCGGATCAAGCTGGATGGCCTGGTTACAGTCGGCGATGGCCCTGTCCCATTCGCCTTTTCGGAAGTAAGTTCGGCCCCGGCCGGAATACGACTGAGCGTTTTGCGGATGCAAACGAATGCCCTCGGTGTATGCAGCGATCGCTCCATCAAAATCGCCTTTGTCTCGCAGCAAATTGCCTTGCTTGGTTGCTTCATCTTCCAGGCTACTCATTGACGAAGTCTCCTTCTCAGGGGAAAGAAAAGGGGACATTCTGAATGTCCCCTTTTCCTCCTCGGCGAAAACTCGCCAGTGCTGCTTAATGGGCGACAATAACAATTCGCGCCGCCGACAACCATAACATAATACTGGCGGGCTTCCCATTCGCATGAACAAGCAGTTGCGTTGCACTCATCGGCAACCAGCTAGCGGAAAAACCGCACGAAACGTGCAACGCAGTCGTCGTCCGTCATACATTTCCAGTGCCAAGAAGCCATCGCTCGAGCCATCCCGACAAACTTCGCTCATTCGCGAAACCATTCCAAACTTGGCCCAGGCGCATCGGCACGGGCCAGTACCCGGTCGACTTTGTGGTCGGCGTTGCGCAAGAAAGTAAACCGCATCTCATTATCCGTCGACGCGAACGTATCCACCTCGATCGGGTGCAACGATCGCTTGCCCCCCAAACGGCCGACCAACTTTCCATCGACGATGCTGATCACCAGTTGCCGGCCGGGCGCGACACGATACGTGCCAACGTAATCTTCCAGGCTAGCAGGTGGAACCACTGTGTAGGAAGATTCCGGCTCGTTCAGCAACAATCGGGCAATGCGCTGGGTCAAACTGCGCGGCGATTGTGAGGGCTCGCTCGTGTTGCACAAAACGACGATGAACAGTCCGGCGTCGGGAACTTTAAGCACGTGGGCGCAAAAACCTGGCATGCCGCCGGCGTGCTGCAGGACCGCATGGGCGCCCAGTTGGTCAACTTCCCAACCGAAGCCATAGTTCGTGCTGCGTCCGTCGGGCAGTTGCCCGGCCGTTTGCGCCTGAGCCAAAAGAGCCGAACCGATCAACTTTCCCGAGGAGAGGGCTCGCTCCCACTGCCACATGTCATCGACACTCGAAACCAGTGATCCCGAGGAGTAAGGCTGCGTCATGCTGATATAGGGCGCGTTGACCCAGGCTTTGTTTTCGCGCACGTAGCCAGCGGCGCGATGCGCAATTAGGCGTGTCGCGCTGTCGTAATCGCTGTGCGTCATTCCGGCTGGTTGGAAGAGGTGCGTGCGCACGTAGTCGGCATAAGTTTGCCCGGAAACCTTTTCGATAACCGCACCAAGCAGGACGTAACCGTTATTCGAATAGCGAAAATCGGTTCCCGGCGGAAAATCGAGTGGCGATTTTTTGATGACTTCCAGGAGCTGGTCCAAAGTGCGGTCTTCGCGCCACGATTTCGCCCACTCCGCCAGCGTTTCAATGCTGGGAATACCGGCCGTGTGGCCGAGCAATTGCGCCAACGTTACCTTGGCTTCACCGATGGGATAATCCGGCACATAAAGATGAATATCGTCGTCGAGCTGAACCTTGCCCGCCTCGACCAGTTGCAAAATGGCTACTGCCGTAACCTGCTTCGTAATGGAACAAATGCGAACAACATTGCCCGGATCGACCGGCACGCCCAGCTCCAGGTTGGCCATCCCATAACCCTTCCGCAGAACAACCTGCTCGTTTTGCACGACGATGACCGCAGCGCCGGGTCCATCGACCGGAAATGCTGCGCGGAGAAGCTGGTCGATCTTTGCCGCAGTTTCGCCTTCTCCGTCGGCTGCACCACTAGCGGGTGCCGCTGTCGCGGCAAAAATTCCTGAAACCAAAGCCAGCCAAGACAACAACGTGATTCGCAGACTTTGCATGTTCGATTGCTCTTTTCGGATTGATCTGGGAACGCAGTCTTCCACAGGTTCCTCGGTCGGCAACTCTTCGAAACCGCCGTTCCGTTTTCTATTTGTATTCCAAAATATCTCCGGGCTGGCATTCGAGTGCCTTACAGATCGCTTCCAGAGTTGATAGCCGGATCGCCTTTGCTTTGCCGTTTTTCAAGACGGAGATGTTGGCCATCGTGATCCCGACTTTCTCCGTAAGTTCGGTAACGCTCATTTTCCTTTTGGCCAGCATGACATCGATGTTAATGATAATTGCCATATCCTCAAACTGTTAAGTCGTTTTCAGACTTCATATCCACGGCATTTTGCAAATTCCGTTCAAAGATCGCCGCCGCGGTGGCGACGATGATTGAAGGAAAGGTAACGAGGAGGCGCATGAAAATCCCCGCCGGCCGGTCGTCTCGGTCGCCATTGATCATGAAAATTACGCTTATTGCAACAAAACCGATAATGGCTAGTGCGCAATATTTCATAGTCCGTAGGGCTTTCACGGCCTCTTGTGAGAATACTTTGTTTTGTCGGGCGTATCCAAACACCTTGAACGCTTGATAGAGCGCCACAAAAAACGGAATCGACGCGATATACACATACGCCACAAAGGAATTGAAATACATCTCAAAGAGCGTGGCGTGCGCGTTCACGCCCTCGATGTGAGGTTCCCAAAGCAAGAGAGCAAGAGCGCCAATGCCGATGAGCACAATGACTACTTGAAGAAATATCGTTGAGCTTCTGTTCATAGGTGGTTCAGATCGTCAGGTCGTTTTCTTCGCGCATTTCCGCCGCCGCGTCCATAAACCACGAAATGGCAATCACAACTACTCCGATGAATAGCGAATCGAGGTGGAGTTGCCATGTTGTCGGCGCCGGGGCGGCCGAAAGAACACGAGCCGCGACCAGCCAAATGATGTTCACTCCCGTCCACAAGATCGCCGTGATTCCCAACTGACGAATTTGGCCAGCGGCGCGAGTCGTGAAGATCTCGCCGCGGGAATAGTCGCCGAAAAGCCGGATCAAATGATAGAAACCTTTCGCAATGACCCCCAGCGAAAGCGCGAGGAGGGCAATCAACCCCAGGCGAGCAGGCAGTGCCATTTCGGCTACCGGGAAGAGCAGGTCGAAAGAGCGAATGGTCACGCCTCCGCCGGCCAGAACGCCCACAGATGCGGCGACGAAGAGGAGCGCTATCAGCACGAGGAGGCACTTGCACACGACCCGCAGCCCAGTGCTGAATCGTCTGATCTTATTGAGTTTCTTTACCGTGTCCGGCCGCATCGAAGACTCCTTGTGAAATCACGCACTTTCAACGAGTTCAAGTTTAGCAGTGTAATATTGTTTGTCAATCGTTTTTTATTGTTTATCGATAATTATATATCGTTTATCAGAGAAGACGATCGGGCGGGCGCGCAGGACTTGCCGGCGAATTCGGCGACCGACGATAGACGACATGTGTTTAGACGCGCCATTGCCCGAAGATTGATGGCCGATAATGACAGCACCGACCAAACGGGCACGCTACGAATTAAAGAAACATTGAAGGGTGTCCCTGGTCAAACGGTCGAATGCCTTATTCCGTACGCCGACCAAACCCACCTTGCTCAATGGCAACAGGACAAGACCGAACTGTTGGTGTGCCTTGTCAAGAGCGATCGCTACCGGGCCAAGGAGAGCAAAGCGCCCATGCCGGTCGCGTGGTCGGTGCGTCGCGGAGAAGGAGATGGAACCGGGCTCATCCCACTCGATGGCCAACTTCCTCGGCGGGCCGCCACGATTGATTTTAGCTGCCTCACCAAGGCGGACGAGATCCTTAAATTCGCTGCCGAGAATATCCAGGCCAATGTTGGTACCAAAGTCGCGCGCGAAGCCGATGGGGCAATGCCTTCTGTGGGGCTTAACATTCCCTTCGACAGTTCACTAGACCGGGAACTTCATAGCCACTCGAGCAATGGTTTGCGTGTTCCGCTCAACGAGCAAACTGAAGGCAAAGGTCGGCAATGGATAAAATCCGCCCGTGCGGACGTCCGCGGGAATGGCGTTGCGGTGCTCGGCCACTTCAAATCCGAAGAGAACATTGCGGCGCTGAAGACGCTGCTGATAGACCCCGACGCGCAGGCGAGCTTAGAGGGCACGAAGACGATCCGAAAATATCCCCTCCGTGCCGCGGCGCTCGCGGCACTTCATGCCTGGGGTGTCGAGGCAAAGGCGGTCGTCAGCGAGACAGTTTTATCCGAAGACCACGTGCTGCCGTCTCTCCAATCCTTTAAATTCATCGGACCCGAGACCACGAAAGAGCAAATAATCGCAAAACTTGGCGAACCGAGTTCATCCGTCGCCTGCGGTTTTTACGACATTTATACCTATCGCCTAAAAGACGGCACGGATATATGTATGGGCGTCGATGATAAATCGAAAATCATGTTTGTCACCCACGGCAAAGAGACTTTGTACGGACACACGATGTTTGAAAAGAAGTGACGACTTGGACCGGTCTATTGGCTTTGGCAACGTCGTTGGATTGCCAAATCGTTTACGGGCGAAAGCGATCGCCGAGTGTCAGACCGAGCGAGGAGATGAGTCTCTGACACGTCCGTGGAAAGCCATCAACCCATAAGTGCTTGAGAATTGGCTGCAATCTCGAATCGGTGGTTTGCCATCCGGGCAAGAATGGGCAATTGAGTTGCCGTTTCATCACGAAGCCTGGCGCATACCGGGCAAGTTCGCGCTCAAACTGAAGGTCTTCAACTGAAAAAACGTCTGTTTCTTCGTGAATCAAATCAATTAATTTGCGGGGTAATGCGTAAATTGAGCCATTTGATTTCGCAAGACGTTCTCGATAACGATTGACGGGAAAATGGAAATGCGAAAGGACCGGAACGGCCGACATGACGGAGGCCCGAGAATTAATGCGGCGCAAATGGTCGGAACTTAATTGTTTGGCGCTGCGGACACAGTGCCTGCCTCTAGCCCGCATAAACCGTCGTGGGATGCATGTATGAATGCAGTGGTTCGTGCGATGACGGCCGACAATCTGCGCGGGACATATGTTGACGATGCACGACATCTACTGGAATCAATGCAGTCGATGTTTCCACATGTTCATAGCCCCGCCGATATTACTACGGAGCATGCGAACGAATACAAGCGCCAGAGGGCGGAGGGCAATAGCAAACGTGGCGTCGATCCGATTTCACCCTGGACGCTGCGGGGCGACTTGGCGACCCTGAAAGCGGTGTTTGGCAAGTGGTTGGGTGCGGAATGCGGGCTACTTACATCAAATGCATTTGCAAATATTCGGCCCCCAAAGTGTGACGATCCGGAAGTCCGAATCGTTACGCCCCAAGAAGCAGCCGAGTTCTTCGTCTGGTTCGTGCAGAGGTGGGGTGACTGGGCGTTGCCGCTTGTATACATCGAGATTTCGGCGTTGGTCGGCTGGCGTGCATCGGAAATCGCTTCGTTGCGCGAGGCAGACATATTGGACGATGGCTTCGTTCAGGTGATTGCGAAGTCATCCAAGACCCGCAAGCGCAAAGTCGTTTGGTTGCCAGAAGTGCTGCATGCGAAACTGCGTTCCTGTGTCTCCGACGGCTGGGCGTTCGGTCGGTATCCTGAAGAGCTACGTCAGCGGTTGCTTACATTCCGCAAGCAGCCTCACCACGCATCGAAGGTGAAGAACTTTGCCCCGAAGCGGTTGGTCGGATGGCTGCAAGATGAGCTGCAACGTTACAACGAATTGCTCGCTGCCGCGGTTAAGAACGACGGCTCGCACAGGCGTTGGGAGCCATTCACGTCACATGATTTCCGACGTACGGCGATCACCGGAATGCAAATGGCGGGCGTCTCGGAAAAGGAGGCGAGCATTCTGGTAGGGGCAACACCTGAAGTGATTCGGAAGCACTACGAAAAGCTCGACCAATTAGTTATAGCGAAACGATCGATTCAGCGCCGGTTGAACAACGAATTGGACCATCCAAGTGCACCCAGTTTTGCGCGCCGTTGCGCACGGGGCCATTTTCGGGCCTTGACGACGAGTCGAAATCGCCGCAAACTGTTTTACACTAACACTTTGCCGGAGTGGCGGAATGGCAGACGCGCTGGACTCAAAATCGGGTGTTCACTGCGTCTGTTTTTCTTTGCGTAGTAAGCATTTACAGAAACAGCAAGGAGTTGCGTATTCGGCGAAGACGGTCGTAGTTGGTCACCGCCGGTAGCATTTGGTCAATGTCTTTGCGCGCCTGTTGCGCACGACGACTGGATTTACTAATAATCAGGGAAACGTACGCTCTCCAGATTCAGTCCTCGAATCCACACACGGACTCGTTATGGTCGCCATGGTGTTTTTGCACCACTATGTACGTCGATACAGTTCGCCAGTCGGCGCATAGCACTGTCTTACCAATGCACCTTGGCCGTTCTTGATCGTTTCGGTATCGAATTGCGAGCGATCTTCGGTCTTCATTCGGGACACTTACTTGGGTCACGGCTTCATTGTGGCCCTTCTTAGCTAGGGCTTTGGTGTGGACCAACGGGCCTCGTGATGACAGACTATCCCGAGGCGAGAGAAGATTTGAGCTAAGGTTCGCGTATTGGATTCCTAAGGCAATCTTCGGGTGCCGATTCGTTCTTCCAGCCTGAATTGCCGTGGTTTTAAGTGGGACCGGCGGCGATCAAAATGGAGTTTTTACTCGTGTTTGCTGGAAGGATGACCTTTGGCGAACGTCGATATCCCAACCGCTGCAAGGGCGACCAACGCCGGTCACGGGCCACTTCCCCTCACTGCCAAATTGGGTGTAAGTGGTTCGGCGGTGTGGTAAAATTCAGGGGCCATGTGGCGCTTCGCCTTGAGTTACCCTGCGCCGCGTGGGGAGCAAGCCATGAAAAGGAGATTCATCATGTCCGCAAAATTGCTGCCGGTCGGTTGCGCTGTTCTTATCGTAATCGTTGCGCTTTCGATGACGTTTGCGAAAGACGATGCGAAGCCGACTGCTTCGGCAAGTGATCGCGGAGAGCGCGATTTTGCGCGGATGAGCGCTGCTTATGAACTGGCGAAACTTCACTGGAGCAGCCTTGAACAGAAACCCGTTGTCGCTGATATGTTTTCCGACAAGCTCATCCCGGAACAAACCCGCCGATGGAAATGCTCGATGATCCGGCCTGACAGCGTTAAACCGGAAAACAAGCCTGATGACTTTGAAAAGTCTGCGATTGACGCATTCGCAGCTGGAAAAGTCGACGAACAGGTTTTAATGCGCGATGATATGATCGTCCGTTACGCGCTGGCCGTTCGAGCAAAGCACGAGTGTATAAATTGTCATTCCCCAACAGGGGAAAGCAAGAGTTTGAAAATAGGCGATGTAATCGGCGTCGTGTCGTTGACGGCCACAAACTAAGACGGCCTCCGAAGCTATGATTCCTGGCGACAACGCACTGTTAGGATGCTACCCGGCCAGCGTGCCGATCACGTCTTCACTCGTGATGCCCCGATCCAGCTTCAACGCCAAACACTCCCGCGAGTGCTCATTCACGATCGACATCCACTTCTGGAGTTTGAGCGATCTCGACTGGGAAGCGAACTTCGAAAACTCAAAACCGACTTTGAAAAGAAAAAAGCGGCATGTCAAGAAATACTGATTGAAAGCGGCGGATGAGGGTTGACCTGCCATTTAGATCACCCCCCGTTACATGACTGGCAAGTCGGGTAGCAGTTTTCTGCGACCCCAGTGCCATTAGATGGGCAGCTAGCAAAATTGGCTTCCCCATTGACATTTCCAGACGGTTGGCAACTCCTTGTCGAAACCGCCGGACGTATTATTTGTATAAAGGACGTACCCCCAGCGCAGCTGCCGTTGCCGTTCGGAATGTTCCACACTTTATAGCAATCCTGATATGGGTAATCGATAGATTCGTCGTCTTGCGTCCAGAACGCGCCGTGATTGTCCTCAAAACAAATTACTTCGCCGCAGCCGAGACCGCATGCTGCGAGAGCTATTGATGCGGATCGTAGGGCAGCAATCACCACTACCGATAGGGAAAGAAAAGTAATGCTCGTCGATTTGGACATTTGAAACCTCCATTGAGAAAGAAAAAAGCTGCGCGTCAAGAAATACTGATTGAAAGCCGCGGGTGAGAGTTGACCTGCCGATTCGAGCATATTCGGGGCAAAGACCAAAGGAACTATACACGCTTGGCAAACTTCTTTGGTTAAATGCAGCTTGCCGCACAAACCGCGCGACCATGCGCCGAGTGGCAGTAACACAGTCGCATCATTGTGACGTCCATTATCGCCATTTAGACCATTTAGATCATCCTCCGTTACATGACTGGCAATGGGGGTAGCAGGCTTCCGCGCGCCCAGTGCCATTAGATGGGCAGCTAGCAAAATTGGCTTCCCCATTGACATTTCCAGACGGTTGGCAACTCCTTGTCGAAACTGCCGGACGTATTATTTGTATAAATGACGTACCCCCAGCGCAGCCCCCGGTACCATTCGGAAGGTTCCACACTGCATAACAATCCTGATATGGGTAACCTGGATTTTCATCGTCTTGTGACCAGAACGCACCGCCATTGTCCTCAAAACAAAATACAAGGTCGCAGCCAAGACCGCACGCTGCAAGAGTTATTGATGCGGATCCTAGGGCGGCAATTATTACCGATAGAGATAGCAAAGCAATGCTCATCGATCTGGACACTTGAAATCTCCATTGAGAAAAAACCCTTCTATGCAGCTCCGGCGCGCTTCGGCCCAAAGAGCTGCGTTAACTTTGTAGCCGCAAGAACAAAAACTAACAACGTCGCGACAGCGACTATAGCAATTCGCGTGTTGGATACGGAACCTGAAGTTAGCCTTCCCGCATCACCGGTCTCGGTCTTCAGAAGTTCTGGGTAGGTTGCGCCACGGCTGAGTTCCGCTTTTAGCACTTCTCGGGGCGGCTGGTCATCGCGCACGATGTACTGCTTTTTTGCAATGCCGTCTCTTACTAGAGATCCTGAGGGAAAGGTAATGTCAAACTGGCTATCTTCCAAAGGAACATTTAGAACTGCCGATTTAACCTCAGCTCGCTCCGTTCTAATAACCGTGCCTTTCATAGTGTTAAGGGTCACTTGCTCCCACGAAATTGGAATAAACCCACATTTTTCGTTAGGTCCATATTTAACCGATAACTCGACCGCATTTTTTCCCTCAACTGTAATCGCAAGTTTCACGACACAATAGTCAAGCAAAGGATCGAGATAATACAACCGACTAACGGACGTACTATCCGTGGATTCGATGAGCACGCATTTATGCTCGTTAACAATTGTTTCTTTTCCGATTTTGCATTTCGCGATGTCAATCCCACCCAACTCGGGCGATAAGCCTCTGAATGTGAGAATAAGAGGAGCTAGCATGGTGGACACACCTTCTGAGAACTTACCCTTGTGCGCTATGAAGCCGGCTGGATAGACGCTGCTGTCAGACGAGACTGCATTCGCAATGAATGTCTTTGAAACGTCGCCATTGAAACAATAGATAGTTTCATTTGAGTCAGTTGATATCAATTCATCAGGATAGCGGCCTTTTCTCACGAATCGCACTTTATTCGCTTTGAAAGACAATGTCATCTCCAGTGGGGTGACAGTGGGGCCCGTAGCTGAGTTTGCCGAATTGGCGACTTGAGTTTCCGCCCATTTGAAAACGGCCGAATTCACCTTTTGGGTTCGAAGCTCCCAGCTATCCTTGATTTTTGACATGTTCGCAACGTCATCTTCTGAGGAAGCGATGCTTACACAACCGAGCCAAAGCACCACCGGCATAGCTACGAAGGTAAAAATAGTTCGCATGTTGTTCCCTTTTGCATTTATTTGTCGGTGACCAGCGTATATCCTTTTGCCTGCACCGGAAGTTCAACTGAGAAATGACTGTTTAAAGTTTCTAATTCAAAGACTACCGTAGAGACGATCTCTTCCGGTCGCAAAATATTCACTGATATGCGAAAGTCAACCTGATTTGTCGGACCGTCACGCAATTGCTGCACACTTATGTCGTTTGAATTGGACCTCGCCTTTAGAAGCTTTGAATTCATGCCGGGCTTATTCCAAATTGAAAAGCTAAAGACCTTTTGCGAACCAACCGGCTGAAAGCCCAAATTGACCCCATGTGGATACCAATCAGCAGGACAATCTATAGTTCCGCGGACTGCAATTGGCGAGGGGGGAATGCGGTCAGCAATACCATCGACGCCTGCAGATACCAGTACAGGAAACTCGAAATCGCCGGCCGGCAGCTCTGCGCTGGGAGTTATCGTTAATATATGTTTCCGAGGTGAATCTGCCTTGACTGATACCTTGGCAAATCTGTCCTCGCAGTCCGCTGAAAACGCCGACAATGAAACATCCGTATCAATATTGACTGACCGGGTAGGATAGCTGTCATTGTCGTCGCTTCGAGTTGAAAAAGTACCGAGGTCGAGTGTAGTTGGAAGGCCGTTTAGCGGACGACGAACATCTGCATGCAATGAGATCTTGTGTCCCCATGACCCGTTAATTTTCAGAGATAGGTCAACATCAAGCGACCCTGTCTTCACGTCAGGCGATAATTTGCTGACAGCGCTATTTAAATCAAGTACGGCGTCCAGCGTCACGTCTTCTCCTGGCCGCACGACAAATTGCTTTGGCGTAATTGATGTACAGGAACAAGAGCTACGAAGATCACTAACCTGGACATCAACGCTGCCGATGTTCTTTACGACTACGCTGTGATGATAATTCCGAGTAGGCCAGACTTTTCCAAGCTCAATTGTTCTTCTTGGAACTGTGAGTCCAGTCTGGTCAATTGCCACGAACTCCCTTTGTCTGCTGAGGTAAAGCGCAAGTGCCGCGCCAGTAATAGCGACTGAGACTGCGACCCGCAAAGGCGATAACAACGCAACTTTCATTGCTGCAGCTTCAAGAATTGGTTTTGGATGAGAGGTACCTGTAAGCGCTGGCAAGTATAGAGATTCTTATAGCGACCGTCAAACTTCTTGACGGGGATTATTGACGAATTCATGGGCCATCTTCGAAACCACCGTCCTTTACGTGATAGATATTGATCGAGTAGCCGATTCGATAGATTGGCTCGTGAGCGATAAATGGCTTGAGACTAGGGTTCATATGGAGGCACGTGACACCGATCGCGTACCATCCGTTGGACGGCTGACCTCTCCCCATGTCTCCCGGCGGTTCCGTAAGCTCTTTGAGGTCCTGTAGGCCATTATCATTCCCGGCAAGGACGCTTAGGCGATAGGGTGTGTTTAAATCGACGAAGAGCGGTCGAGCATCCGGATGAGTCTTAACCCAATCCATTAACAGGTATCCGTCTTGTCCCCAATCCACGTTACTGCTGATTAGATGCCAATGTCCCTCAGCAGGCCCACCGACTAGCTCATTAAAGTACGACAACTCATGCGGATAATACCACAAACTTGAAAAAATAATCCATGAAAGTGCGCCCGCAGTTAGGCCGCGGATGATAAATCCATTCGAGTGAAAGGCGAACGCGGCACGGCTGATCCAGATAAAAGCAAACGGAAAAATCAGAGCCACGTATCTCAAATGATGATTAAATCCGGTTTGGGAACTGACCAGAAGCAAAATCGTAAGCACTGGAGTAATGAGTATGAGTTCATCCAAACGATTTGCCACTTTTCCTGATCGAAATTGGTAAATGGCGATCGCAAGAAGTACCCACACGCCAAGTGGGACCTTAATTAATAGAGCGTATATGTAGTAATACCACCATCCGCCAACCTTGGTCTCCCCGCGCAAAAATGACGATTGCTTAGTTTCAAATTCCCACTTGATAAAGTCAAGACCTTGTAGGTAGTTCGCGGGCAGTAAGACGGGCACCGATTCCAACAAAGTTCCACGAAATCGGTTAGCAGACGGCATGAACTCGAAGGGCGCGGACGTGATTCCAGATAGTAGGTTGCTTCGGAAATTGAACGACCCCAACTGTCGCCCGGTTCCTTCAAAGCGATATCCCAAATTGAGGACAAAAAGCGCGAGAAAGAATTGCAGGCCAAGTTGCTTGGATTCTGAAAGCCAGAAGTGGACTCGTCGCCTATCCAACACCCTGTGAGACAACCAGATTATGGCGAACAATGGAAAGAGTACTAGCCACGTAGTTTTCGTTAACTCCGCTAGACCAGTCATGAGGCCGACGACTATCGCTGACTTGTTTGCTGGTCGGTGAAGCCATCGCCGAAAGCAGAAGAATGCAGCAACACCAAATGATGTCGCCCCGATATCCGGAGTGATAAGTGCAGACCAAGCCAAGATGTTGGGAGAGAAACACCACAAGAAAAGCGCAAGCCTCCCTGCTCCTTGTCCAAATAACTCCATCGACCATTTCCAGCAGGTACATGCACCCAGCCAACTGAATGGTATACACGCCCAGCGTGCTATCGCAAAAAACAGACGGACACTCGCGCGGTTGGAATAAATCAGATCCGCCCCGACGGGTACTTCTTCGCGATCTAAATCACCTACGGGCTTGAGGAGTTGGATGCCTTTAATATCGCACGCTAGAAGCGGCAGAGTTGCGACCATACGCACCAGCGGCGGATCCACTCGATACATTGTGTACGTGCCTATCGTCCAATGTTCTAATCCAGCAGCGAAGTGCCCTACTTCGTCGTAAGTAGGACTGTGGAGCCAACCGCTAGCAAGCAGTAGAAATGTGTGAACAACCAGGATGCAGACAGAGGCAGCGTCGGTCGGTAAGATTTTCGCAACCGCGCACGCAGAACGACATCGCGTTTGCCGGACTGTGGCGGCCTGCTCATCCATCTTTATGTCCTCAGACTTAGTAGCTAGCGCTTTTCGAGAAACTGATTGATCATCAATCTGAGATGCCGCCAACCGTCTCTCCACGGCCGAAGATGAGATCTGCGGTAACGCGTGTCGGGATACAGCGTGACTGGCGTTTGTGCAATCTTAAAACCCAGCAATGTCGCGCGAACGATCTGTTCGGTGGCAAACTCCATGCCGGTAGCCTTTAGACCCATCTGTCCGTACGCCGTTTTTCGAAAGCTGCGCATGCCGCAATGCGCATCTGCAACGTTACTTCGAAAGAGCAGTCTGGATATGCCACTCAAGATCGGATTGCCAATATATCGGTTTTTCCATGGCATCGCACCGTCGATGATGCCGCCGGCAAAACGATTACCTATTACCAGATCTGCCCCGTGAGCAATTAGTTGAACAAATGGCTCGATTGCTCCGAAATCGTATGTACCGTCGCAGTCAGCCACCACGATTATTTCATTAAGCGCTCGAGACACTCCAAACCGGATAGCGCTCCCGTATCCCTTCTCCCGACAGCAGACAACACGGGCACCTGCCGCAGTCGCCAAAGAGACTGAATCGTCGGTTGAGCCATTATCAGATACGATTACCTCGCCCGAAATTTTCAAGGCGGCAATCGATTGGATCGCTGTTCTGACGCATTGTCCGATAGTGGCGCCTTCATTCAAACAGGGCATTAAAACGGTGACAGATAACGGGTTTTCTTGATTGCAGTCACGCTGACGAGGTTTTTGTTGCACCCCGCTGTTGCCCATAAACTCACCTGTCGGTGCGTCATCGATTTACTTGGCGTTTTCCGATTTAACGGCTGCTTTTTCGCTATCGTCTAGCTCGATAAGCCAACTAGCTGGAGACATATTTTCAACAGCTACCCACTCAGTCGACGGCTGATCAAAGCTCCGCACTCGTCCATCGTCTATTCGCAATTCAAGAGGGACCGGAATTACGCCGTCATCTTCGTACAACAACCTTCCATTCAACGGCGCATCATCGCTTTCAACTGTACCTGCAAGCGGTTTTGCTCCAGTTGTTTCAACCAGAGCGACACGCGTCTGACTCCCAGATGCGAATAAGTGACGGGATAGCGCCTGATAGACCGGATTGAGCGCCTGACATTTTGGGCATTCCCGTCTATACAGCAATACAATCCATTCCCCGTGTCGAAGCTCTTCGGCAATATCCGTATACTGGAGCAGTGGAAACGGCTGATCAATCCATGTACTTGGATCGGCGAGACTGAAAGCGGTTGTAAAGGTATAGTCGTTTTCGTTTGCGGTTAGCGAAATCGCGACAGCTGCGCCACAAGAACCTGAGCCAATGACGGTCGTAACCAGCAAGAGGTGGGACAACGCAATACGAGATTCCGAACGTCGGTAAGAGATTAGCTTCAGCTCTGGAGTTACCGTTCGAATCAGCAAAAGCACCACAATCGCCGCTAAGTCGAACACAAGCATTAGATGTGACGAAGCCGGAGTTGTACCTAAACAATGGCAAGAATTGCGTCCAAGCAGAATACGAACGAGGGAATACGACGCAAACGCCACAAAAATTGCGAACCCTGATATCCATGCCGCACGGCGGAATAAATCGAGCAGAAAGCAAATGCCTATGCTGAGTTCGGCGACAATAATAATGACTTCAAAATACCTATTAATAATGAATAGATGTGGCGACACAACGTAATGGACTTTGCCGAGTGCTGCGACCGCCAATACCGGTCCCAGGACTACGCGTTGTGCTAGAGAGGGTGCGGTAGCTATTCTGTTCATCGGTCGTGAGAATGCGGACTTGCAATTGAGAAAGGTGGCCGTCGGCGTTCGAGATAGGCATAGCCAAAAGGCGAATTCGTCGGCCACGCTGCCCGAATATTGCACAAAGAACCGTCTTGTCAACTTGCACTCTCACGTGGCATAGAACTTTGAAATGCATCCAGCTATATCAGCGCGTGTGAAACTACAATCCACAGACACGATGCGGCGGTTCGTTGTGGTGCTCATACTCGCAATCCATTCGTTGCTCCTTGGCTGGGGCGCTATCATTCACAGCCCAACACTAAACGAACCTGCCCATATTGCCGCCGGCATCGAGAATTGGCGATTTGGAAGATTTGACGTGTACAAAGTCAATCCGCCACTCGTCCGCTTGTTTGCAACATTGCCTATTCTGGATGCCAACACTGACTGGCACAGCTTCTCGAATGGACCTGGTTCACGTCCCGAACTGCAAATGGGCCAAGATTTCATAGCAGCAAATGGCTCGCGCACCTTCTGGTTATTTACTTTAGCACGTTGGACCTGCATCCCATTCAGCCTGATTGGAGCTATCGTGACCTTTCGCTGGGCCAACGAGTTGTATGGCGGAATATGCGCCTTTTTGGCTCTAGTGCTGTGGTGCTTCAGTCCCAGTATCTTGGGCCATGGACAACTAGTTACGCCGGATGTCGCCTGCACATCACTTGCATTGTGCGCGTCCTATACATTCTGGCATTGGCTTCAGCGACAGACTTGGTCGCAAGCGATCATTGCTGGTCTGGCGTTTGGAATCGCACAATTGACGCGTACAACGCTTCTGGTGTTGATTCCTGTTTGGTTGATCCTATGGCCGATGTATCGACGATCATATTGGCGTCATGCTGACCGTAGTGAAATGGTGCGCGAATTTGCACAGTTTATGGCGCAGATGCTCATTGGATTATTCGCGATCAATGCTGGTTATGGCTTCGAGAGGTGTTTTACGCCATTAGGTCAAATGCCTTTCGTGAGCGACACATTTGGAGACAAGGAATCGACGGATACGGAGCCGCCTAGCGTTCGAAATCGATTTGCTGGGACGCTGTTCGGCTCGCTCCCGATGCCCTTGCCCGAGAATTATGTATTAGGGATTGATATCCAAAAGCGTGATTTCGAACACCGCAGTGCTCCCTCCTATTTGCTCGGTCAGTTTCGAGATCGCGGCTGGTGGTATTATTATCTTTACGGCTTTCTTATTAAAATGCCGTTGGGAAACTGGCTCCTACTTTTTTTGGCATGTATCGGCCGGCTTCTGAAGCTGGCAGACGTTCCATTGCGCGATGAGGTTGCCGTACTCTTTCCCGCGGTGGCAATTGTCGCGTTCGTGAGTGCACAAACAGGTTTTAGCGAGCATTTCCGCTACGCAATACCAGCGTTGGGCTTCGCTAATATCTGGGTTAGTAGCGCCGGCATATTACTCGCGCGAGGACGCTGGGGACTCGGTGCTGTTGCGTGCGCTGCAGTAATTTGGTCAATCATCAGCAGCATGTTGGTCTATCCTCATAGTCTTTCTTACTTCAACGAACTAGCGGGCGGACCGCTCGGTGGTCCAGCATATTTGATACACAGTAATGTGGACTGGGGGCAGGATTTGTTTACGCTTAAGAAATGGTTAGAAAGGCATCCAGAAGCTGCACCAATCAAACTAGCATACTTTGGCGCCTTCGATCCGGAATTGGCCGGCATTAAATACTCAGCTGACTTTGATAGCTACGACAAATACCAGGAGAGCAAAGAGATTCCAGCTGGCTGGTACGCAATTAGTATCAATTTTGTGCGCGGACTGCCATTTTCTATATACGCTGGAAACGGCACTAAGCTTAACTTGAGGCCAAAGGCGCTTGTTTCTTTTCAGAAGCTTAGGCCCGTTGCGATGGCCGGATACTCGATTTGCATTTATCATGTTCTCGAGCCTGGGAACTGACCTTTGTCCGTACCCAGATGTGTCCTTCAATCGGTCCCGGCGCACGAATATTTTGCTCGCGTCTTGCAACGGTTTTCACTAGCTGTGCTACACGTGTCCGTGACACCATTCTTGGTCGTTGACGTTCTCACCACCCAATCAAGTCCATGTCCCAAGCCAAGATTTTGAATCCCGAGCGCTGTGCTCCAGGCGGACGCCTCAGGCAGATTTCCGACAAAGCGCATGTCGCTTAAGCTTGTAGACTGAGTCCGCCGAGCGGTAAATTCGCATTTGCCTCGGGTGACATTTCAGAACGCATCGTAAAGCAGCTGGCGCGATTAGACGAAACGGCCCGTGCGTTGGTGCAAGCAACGATCTATGCGACGTTAAAAGTTTTCATGACAAGCTGGAGGCGTTGCGGCACTACGCTCGAAAAGTCAGGGTCAGTCTCTCACCTCGAAACCATCTGGCAGAACGCGTGCTGCGATCCGAGCGACAGGCAGGCCGATTACTCCGCGAGATTGCTCCGCATGGTGGCGATCGGAAATCAAGTTGCACCAATGGCAGCTTGAAATTGGCTGATCTCGGCATCGACGAACACCAATCGGCACGCTGGCGTCGGGAAGCAAATGTGCCTGACAAACTCTTCGAGGACTACATCGCCACGTGTAACGATAGACGCAGCGAAATATCGGCGCAGGGACTATTGCTTAAATCACGTGAATTGCTTTCCCGGTTGGCAATGCTATTGCGAGGAAGTAGCCTTGCAACGCCACTAATTTTTGTATTCACTTATTGCATTAGTAAAAGTGTGCAATGGTGCCATCCATGCAACCTAATATTCTCTCCAAATCCGACATCTCATGCTCAAGCGAATAGGGCCGATAGAAAGGTGCCTTCTGTTGGTTTTGTTGTGTCTTGCTACTCAGCTTGTTGTGAGAGCAGTGCAGATCTGGAAAAGTCAGCCCAGTGTCGGCCGTCAGACTTCAGCTACTGCCGACATCATTACACAAGACGATGAATATCATATTCAGTATTGGGTTTATCTTCCCCAAAATTATTTGACAGAGACCGCATGGCCGCTGCTTTTGTTTTTACATGGGGCTGGCCAACGGGGGGACGACCTCAATAGTGTTGCCCGTTATGGTCCGCCTCGATTTATCGCTCAGGGCAATCACTTGCCGATGATCGTCGTGTCGCCTCAATGTCCGCGCGATGAAATGTGGAATAGCAACCAACTGCTGCTGTTTTTGGACTACTTGGAAAAAACGTTCAAAGTCAACCATAGTCAGATCTACGTCGCGGGTCATAGCATGGGAGCGTCTGCGGCATGGGAGCTAATAAGTGTTGCGCAACACGATTTGCGGCTGCAATTCCAGAATGTGGTGGCTGCAACGTTGCTGAAGCTCCGCGCCTTCTTGGCTTGCCAGTTTGGGTATTTCACGGCCGACTCGACAAAGTTATTCCAATTGAATATAGCGTGCAAATGGTCAATGCAATCAACGAACGTGGCGGGAGTGCCAAGTTGACCGTTTATGAAGACCAGGGACACAGTATTTGCAATCTGACCTTCTTTAATCGAAGCGTCTACGACTGGCTTGTTCAGCAGCGACAAAGCAGACACTAATTAGCCGACTACCTACCAACGCAGGGACCGAATATCAGGCTCAGACGTATCGGCCTTTCTAGGTTTCAAGAGTTGCTGTGCAAATTACATTTTATACGCCGATCATCAAATGATGCATGGCTGGCTGTCAGTCTGCGCTCGAACAACCCTCGGTTTGTTTGAGGTCCTTCTCGGCCAGCAAAATCAGATTAAGGCTGGAGAAGTTGCACGAAGGTTACAAACCGAACAGTGCCGTCGCACATAGCGACGTTACACCCATCTGGATGTGCGCTTCCAAAACCTGTACCGCTCTCGGCGTCCGACGCGGGGACACCGTTCGCAGTTCGGCGGATATCATCGCAATCTCCGATATACATCGTAAGGGTATCGCCGGGACTGTGTCCGTCTTTGTAGTGACTTTGTTGCACGGTCTTCTCGCCAACTAGGATCGTCTTACTTAAACCGCGGGCGTGTTGGATGTCCCCGGTTGTCACTTCTGATTTCTCATATGAAACCTCCGCGTTAATGGCGTAATCACTCTTTGCGACCATGGTTGGAGGAACTATGTTTTGAAGTGCCGAAGCTCCCGCATACGGATATGCTCGCGGTAATCTCCTCGAAGGACAATTGAAGACATCAATCGGCGTCAACAATAATTGGGAAAGTGCAGCTTGCTTTTCGGCTCCCGCTAATCCTTTTCCTAATTCACGTAAGGATTCTTCTTCAATATAGGGAAGGATATTGTAAACCCAACCCCCAGGTTGTTTAGGATCAAATCCGAGATTCGGATCACCTACCCAAGCTGCTCCCCATCCTCCAGTCGGAAATATGCGATGCGCCGCTTCATGTAAATTAGCTGCCACTGCGAGCTGATGAAGATTATTCGCACACAATGTTCGCCGCGAAGACTCGCGGGCTGATTGAACCGCAGGTAAAAGTAGAGCCAATAGCACGCCGATAATTGCAATCACTACAAGGACTTCGATAAGAGTAAATCCTGAGATCAAACGACAGCCTCTCCCTGCAATCAGTTGCAGCCGACTTACGGCTAACTTAGATCCGTATACTTGACTAGGCCAGCGACAGCGTTCTCGCTCCCGGCGCGAGCAGCAATTCGTATTTACATTTGCAACGCTCATTTTGATCTTTTCCCATGTCGCTAAATTTAGCGTAAGCCTAATCCCCGCGCTGTTTCAAATACAAGTCGGTACCGTTCAGAAACCTCGCCAAAGCTTTCGGCCTTATTTCTACGGCAGAAGCAATCCGATCTACGGCCGATGCGATTCGTTGCGCACAGCAACGTCGGCAACATTACTAAAAGTTTCGCTTGACACCTATCTTAATCTTTGCTCAAAAGAAGCTCCTTCTCGGCAGGACCGCTTGACCTCTGGTGCTCGCCGCAGCATATAAGGGACGGGCCATGAGAACGTACAGGCCAGCGGGATTCTCCTTGGTCGAACTGTTAGTTTCGACTGGAATCATTGCCATATTGGTCGCGTTGTCGTTAGTGGCTGTGAATGCAGTGCGCGAAGCAGCTCGGAGGACGCAGTGCCAAAGCAATCTTGAACAGCTTGGCATTGCGATTGCGGCACACGAGAGCGCACAGCGGCATTTTCCGTCGGGGGGATGGGGCTTTCGTTGGGCCGGAGATCCTGATCGCGGTTTTGGTGTCGAACAACCAGGCGGATGGACATACAATATTCTGCCATTTATCAGCGAGGGGTCACTAAGGAATCGGGGCAAAGCCCTGGAAGCGCCTGATAAGCGACAAATGGGCAAGGAGATTGCCGAGCGAGCAATCTCCTTGTTTACTTGTCCCACCCGCAGGTCCCCCTTAGCATTCCCATATGTAAATCCGCAGGTCTATTACAATATCGATCAGCCGGTAAAGGTTGGGCATTCCGATTTTGCGGCCAACAGCGGCGATCGCTATTGCTGCAGTACCAGTCACTTCAGAGCTGGCCCCCTTTCGCTCGAGGAGGGAGATGCAGCGGAGGTGGAACCACCGCTTAGTCCAGATGGCGGCCAATCAATACCGTCAGGTGTCAGCTTTATGTGGTCCCGCATCACATTGGATGGCACGGGACTAATTTACCAACGCAGTATGGTAAGAACTTCGCAAGTAACCGACGGGCTTAGTCACACGTACCTTTTAGGGGAGAAATTCGTCCCGCCCAGCCAATACAAGAATGGTAAGAATACCGGCGACGATCAGAGTTGGGATGTTGGCTTCGATCGGGATATCCAGCGCTGGACGCAGGTAGGCTTTGATCTTCTACCGCGACAAGACCAAGATATTGATCCGAAGCTTGATATTAATAACTCTTGGCGATTTGGCAGCGCACATCCCAATGCCATGAACTTCCTCTTTGCAGATGGATCCGTGCGCAAGGTTAGTTACACGATTGATCCGGAAGTTCATGCATGCTTGGGAAATCGTGCAGATGGGAAGTCGATTAATTCACCATGACAGTTTGATTTTACCGCCAAAATTGACTGCTAGTGCGAATATGCGCAATGCGATGCTTATGCTTGTCCCGCTCCTCCTGCTTCTAATAGCAGCCGTCCTTGGTGCAGACACTCCACGAAAGCCTGAATCCAATGACCCTGTTCGGAATTACGGTATATGGCAACAGCAGTTACAGCACGTTTCGATGAGGATTGAAACGGAAGCGTTTGTGTGGGGTGCTCCAGCTGAACGTCCCACACACGTCAACGCACAAGCGATTCTCCGGCGAGATGGAGACCGCATTGATTTGGATACGCAATTCAGAGTTTATGGTGCTACTGGCGAGTTAGAAAAATCTGACAAACTGCCTACGCGAACCCGAAAAATTGTTTCAAACGGGGAATGTTTGGGGTATGACGTCACGCTCAAAAAGAAAAAGCCGCGTATGGCTGTCCTCTCCCTCGATAAAGGCCAAGTGAACTCAGATCCCTATACTGCCAGTGCCCTCGATGGTGATTTTCCAGGCACCGACGGGAAGAATTTAGCAGATTTGCTGCAACTGCCCTCCTCGAAAGTACATGTTAGAGGAATTGAATCGGTTGGCGCAGAGCAATGCGAGAGAGTCTCGGCTGAAACGACCTACGGACAGTTAACCACATGGCTTGCAGTGAACCGCGGCTATGTGCCAGTCCGCGTTGTATACGATAAACACTCCAACGATCGCTGGGACGGTTCTCGAATACTTTCGGAAGCCAAGAACGAAGACGGTAAGGTGATGTCGTCGTGGACGGCAACCCTGTCGGATGTCGTGGTCTCAAAGATGGGAAGTACGTACATACCCGTCAGCGGTAAATTAAATGTAAAAACTACACTCGCGGACGGTCACATTGTTTCGGAAAGCTTTCGGTATATTAGATCGGATATCATGCTAGGCCCAGATTTTTCCAGTGACAAGGCTGCATTTGTGATCGACCTCCCCAGTGGGACGGCGGTGAAGAGCCAACTGCCCTCGCAAGGAGACCGCCAATTTGTTTGGAAGGACAGCGAAGTAGTCGAAGGAGTTCCCGAGCCGCCGCGCCGCTCCCAAGGAGACTGGTGGATTGATTATGTTCTGATTGCGTTCGACGTGCTGCTTGGAGTTGCGATCGCACGTGCAATAATGCGCCAAAAGAAGTTGACAACTAAACCTGCGACGACATGACCAAACACGGCACCGTAGGCCCGGACCAAGTGATGTAGGCATCGGCTATCGCAGCGCCCGGCAAAATGCTAAATGATCGATCGCCACAATATTCGCCTTCTAGAAGCGCTCGTTGCAGCCACAGTTATTGGATTTCTTGTCTCGCTCGTCGCGCCCGCATTGATTCGAGCGCGTGAGTCGTCGCGCAGCAATACCTGCGGCCAAAATCTGGCAGCCATTGGATCCGCTCTGCAAGAGTTCACCAATTCCCATCAAGTGCTTCCGGCAATCGGAAGTGGGAAGAAGTTAGGTATGTGGATTCCCGGCGAAAGCGGGAGCATCCTGCCCGACACCAAGCTAAAGAACTGGGTGAGTCTAATCTTGCCCTATTTAGCTGACGAGAGAGAGACGCGGTCCCTTGAGCAGTGGGGGCGCGATCCGGGTGACATCCGAAGATACAGCGTCCAATCAGCGCGACTCCGTTGCCCAAGCGACCCATATAACGGCGTGGACAATCTTTATATGCATCAATTCGCGCGTGGCAACTATGCGATCAATGCGGGACCAAATTATTACTGTATTTCTCCAGGAACGGCAGCATGTCCTTGTCTAAACGGATTTCAAGAAACCACCGATTCAGGCACAGGAGAAACTGTTTGGTATGGTGATGGGATTAGCGGATACAACAAGACTTTCCGGCTAAGCGAATTCGTGGCCGGATTGTCATATGTTGTGGCGGTCGATGAAATACGTGCCGGAATTCACGACGCGGATTCTCGTGGAGTGTGGGGGCTAGGTCTGGTTGGTTCTAGCGTGACTTTTCAGCATGGGCTGTATGGTGACGACTGCGGGCCGAACAACCCGTGGCCTCGCTCTGATGACATCTATGGTTGTGGGCAGATAACCGAGGAACTAGGACAAGAGAAGCTCGCTGCAGAAAACATGCCGTGCTGTTGGTATATAAAAACTGCTCATCAGGCGACCGCTCGAAGCAAACATCAGGGTGGTGTACATTGTTTGATGCTTGATGGTTCATGGCATTTTGTACCGGATGACGTGTCTCAGAACATCTGGCACGTTATGCACTCGCGCGAGAATCGACAAATGTTTTCATTGCCTTGGCGGGAAACAGAAGTACAATCCGCGATTGCCGCCTCCGAAGGACCCAAGGAAGCACCCAAGTCCGATCGCGTCAGCGAACGCGAAGTTCAGGCGTTCACGAATACCGTCAACATGCGCTTCGTGCGCATACCATCGGGCGAATTCATGATGGGCTTGCCGGATCAAGGTCGCGAACAACTGCCTGATGAAAAAGGTAACTTCTGGGTAGGTGTCGCACCGCACGTGGCGCGAATTTCAAAGCCTTTTTACATCGATGCTTTTGAGACCACGCAAGAGCAATTCCGGAGGGTAATGGGCTACAATCCCAGTTTCCATGCAGCTGAAGGCCAAGGGTCTGAAGAAGTTCGAGGTGTGGACACAATGGACTATCCGGTCGAAAATGTGTCATGGGACGAGGCGCAAGAATACTGCAAACGTCTGACAAACCAGATAGAAGAACAGAGCGCCGGTCGACGGTATCGGCTGCCGACAGAAGCCGAATGGGAATACGTATGCCGAGGTGGGTCATCGACCGGATATCGCCTTCGGAAGAATCGTGATCCTGACGAAGAATCAGGAGATAACGCTGGTAAGGAGGAGGGAGCATTGCCCATTCAAAGGGTCGGCATGTATGCACCAAATGCATTCGGCGTCTGTGACATGCGTGGCAATGTTTGGGAATGGTGCCAAGATTGGTATGCTCGCGACTACTACGCTAAGTCGCCCAAAGTCGATCCTCAAGGCCCCGAGACTGGGGTATTGCGAGTGATCCGCGGGAGCGACTGGGCATATTCAGTGGGCCCCGATTGCCGATTAACTCAATTCCCCATGCCTCAATGGCGAAAGCATCGATACGTTGGATTTCGCGTTATTTGCGAAATCGAAGACAACTGAATAAATTCCACGCGTTGGTCGGTAACCCGGCGCGTTAAATTACCAGACCCCTGCGGCGTTTGCCGCCGCGTGTGCCGCTCCGCTTCGGCGTTCGGCCTCCGCTCCGCCGCACACCCGATTCCCTAACCCCGATTCTCTCACTGAACCGGGTGGCAATTTTCCTTGACGGCTGGGCGCGTTAGCCAATTCCGCATTTTGCTGTTTGCCAACTGACAGCAGCTTCAAGGCCTGATACCGCACGGCGCGACATGGCAACCGCCAACGAAGAACGCAATGCTTTTCTGCTTGATCTGCGGTTATTGCACAATGGTTTTAGGGATTTTTTGCAGTGGCGCAATGGGAGCGCCGGATCGCTCGACTGGCGCGAATTGCTGACAGCCAGGATCAACAAAGCCGTTACAGCAGTCGCGTATCGTCGAGCCGACCGCTTGGCCGCCGGAAGAAGACTGGTCTACGACTTGAGCCAGCAGAAAATTTCTCGCAAGGAAAAAATCCGCATCTTCCGCGAAAACGGCGATTATCCGTCGGACGCAGCCGCCGAGAGGGCGTTCTATAGGCACTTAAGAGCCAGTAGTCGCGCACCGGCCGTCCTACGTCCACCGGCGAGTCACGAAGAACGCTCTGTGTGAACTTGGTCTCCCGGTTTGCGACCTGCCGTCTATGGGTGGCGGGCTTTCGACCTGGCGATTTGATTTGCCTAGAGCGGTCGACTCGTCCGTTGCAGCGGCGTGCGACCAGCGCTTTCCTGGCAATTCCGTCTCCGTTTTTTGCGACCGACATTCGTCGGTCATTCTCACGAAGGAGTACTCTATGGATGACGGCGCCTGTGCTGGTGCCGTATTAGTGATTTTGGAAGGGGCCAATGATGTTGAGTTTCTGTCGCGGCTGTCCCGGCGACTGCATGCCGAGAATCCCGAGATTCCGGACCTGGCGCAACTCGAATGGCTTGAGCGAATTATCTTTGTTCCTACCGGTGGCGGCAACTGTCGCCAATGGGCCACGCGGTTTGCCACGCTTAACTGCCGCGAATTCCATTTGTATGACCGGGAATTATTTCCCGAGTCCGAAAACCGGCAAAGTGCCGTTGGCTTGGTGAATTCTCGTTCCGGTTGCTGTGGCTTTCGTACCACGAAGCGCAGCCTGGAGAATTATCTCCATCCTGAGGCCATTCTGCGGGCCGGCGGCGGGCGGATATCGATCGCCGACGACGACTGTGTCGCCGGCAATGTGGCGCGCCACTGGTACGAGCTCATTCCGCAGACCGTCGCGTGGCCGGAGCTGAAGCTGCGCTCTCGAAAGCGATTTGAATATCGAGCCAAGCGGTGGCTAAATCGCCATGCCGTCGAGCAGATGACGGCCGAGCTTCTACGCGAGCGCGATCCAACCGGTGAGGTTGTCCGCTGGCTAGCGACGATCGCCGAAATGGCGTGCGTCTCCGGTTAATGGCGCCGGGACAGAAGAACCGCAATCCGCCAATGCCGCTGCGCTAGCAGTGGTTTCGCCATGTGAGCCCTGGCGCGGTGCTGGGGCGATCTTGTTTCAACGCAGGATCGCCCCAGCCGGGGCGGTCCCTCATTCTCGAGGTATCGATGATCGCAATCGCAAAGTTCGCAGGACCGACAAAACACAGTGAAGATTACCACCAGCAGTTCCTGGAAATGCTTCCCAAAATCCTCCGCCAGGCGGAAGTTGCCTTCCGCGGCCGAAAGCCGGAAGCATTGGAGGAACTTACCCAAGAGGTCGTGGCCAGCGCTTATTGCGCTTTTGTGCAATTGGCCTGCCGGGGGAAAACCGAATTGGCTTACCCCACACCGCTGGCGCAATACGCCATTCGGCAAATTTACGCCGGACGGCGGGTGGGAACGCGCCAGAATGCAAGCGACGTTCTCTCGCCGTGTGCTCGACTGAAGTCTCGAATCGTCGAACGAATTGATCGACATGACAAGGCAACTGGCACGTGGCGCCAGTTGCTGGTGGAGGACCACCGCGCCGGACCCGCGGAGACGGCGGCCGCCAGGCTCGATCTGGTGGCGTGGCTTCGACAGCTCTCCCCGCGCAATCGCCGGATTGCCCGGGCGCTGGCGATCGGCGAGCGCACGAGCCGCGTGGCCCAAGAGTTTTCCCTGACGGCTGGGCGCGTGAGTCAATTGCGCAACTTGTTGTTCGCCAATTGGCAACAGTTCCAAGGCCTGGGCCCTGCCGGCGCGACGTGGCGACTGCGGGCTAAGCGCGGAACAACTTCCGCGTGAGAAAAATTTTTGCTCAATCACATTGGTCAGACTTGGTCAGACGCGGGCATCAATGGTCATTGAGCAAAGCACCAGGTCACTCAGGAAATACGTGGAAAGAATTTCTCGTTCCTTTCCCTGGTGCTGATGCAAAGCGCGTGTTGGAATGAAGTAGGAGATCCGGTTGGCACACGCGCGGCATTCACGCCAGCCAACCAAAAATCTCAGTGCGAACATCATTCAGCCGACACGACGTCGGCACAAACGGGAAAGGAGTCCCCCATGAGCACGTTCAAAGCAAAGCGAATCCAGCGAACAATCAAACGACGTTTAAAGAAAACGCGAGGGTTACACATCCATCAGATTCGATCAATTCGAAAATTACCACAGAAATCAGTTGCGCGCCGCCGGAAATTCTTTTCCGCGGCGCTTCTTTGGCTTAACGCTTTAACGCGGTTCGACGATTTCTGCAGACGGTTCGGTGTCGCGGTATTGCTGTTAGCGCTCTTCTGCATCGGCGTGGCCAATCGACACATCGATGGTAAAGGGCCCACTTTTGAAGTTGCGACCGTTGGCTGCTCGATTAGCGCTGCTGATTCGACGCCGGCCGGTGAAGGTGACAATCAGCAACTTCCATCATTGCCAACCGAATGGCAGCTGTTAGGTGGTTTGTTTGTCGCTAATGCCACCGGGCCGCGCAAGCGCCGACGATTGAAGGCGGAAATCGCCCGGGAGCGGCAAGATCTCTGGGATAAGACCAGAAAGGAGGTTGATGCCGAGGTGGCGGCGTACCACGCGAAGTTACCCCGCTCCAAAGCCAAGGGGACCGGCGCCGTGTACGCGCGGTATTCTAGCAGGTTCCAGGATTCCGTAGTCGACCAAATCCGTGAGATCTTGAATCACGCGCTCGAGTTAAAAATCTTCGTGGCGCAAGAGCACGTATTTTTTGATCTGGCCACTCGCGGCCACAAAAAACGTCGCAGTGGAATTGACTCTCTAAAGCAGGTTCTGGAGAAGAAAAAGGTGGGAAACCTGCTGCTGTTTGCCACTAACCGGGTTTACCGCAAGAACTACGAAACGATGGAGTTTGCCGAGACCGTTCATGTCAGCTGGGGACGTCGGGTAATCTTCACCAAGCAGCGGATCGACTCCGATGACAAAAAACGTTGGAAGCAAATGCTGTTGTTCCATGCGGTTTTTGACGAGTGTTATTCTGACTCGATCCGCGACAACGTGCAGGCGGCACAAGTCGGCCTGTTCCACAAGAGACTTGTATTCGGCACGCTTCCGCTGGGCTACAAGGGGGAGCCGATTCCTGGCGAATTCACCAAGAGAAAGCGGCAACGATGCCGGATTGTGATTGATGAAGAAGCTGCAGAGACGGTTCGGCAGATTTTCAGATGGTACGTGTACGAACTAGTTCCCATCGACGAAATCGTTCGCCGGCTTAATGAAGGGGATTATCCGTTGCCGGTGCGAACGACGATCGGCATGTGGACTCATGGTTCCGTCGTAATCCACTTGAAAAACGCCCGTTACCGGGGTGCCTGGGAGTACGGCACAAGGAGGCCGTGTATTTGCCGGACAAAGACTACGTGCGTCAGCGTCCGCGCGATGAGCCGCTCGCCACAGAGCAAATCGAAGAATTTCGGATTGTTACGGACGAGATTTGGTTCGCGGCCCAAAAGCGGCTGGCAAATGAGGCGCATAATGCCGGCCGTAAGCCCAAAAGCAAGACCAAGCGGCCCGCCAAAATTCTTAACGGTCTTGTCTTTTGCTTCGAGCACAACCACAAGCTGTATCCGAGTGGCCCAAGCGGAGGCACGATGGTCTGCCCGGTCTGCCGCAGGCTTTCCCGATCAAAGCGGTACCTGTTTACTTTACTAAACGTGCCGCGGGCCGTGGCGCAAATCTGCAGGCGGTTAGCGGAGGTGGTCGCGTGCGATGACCGTCTCGTCGAAGAGATAATCGCCGCTTGTCAAAGGCGCGTGGACGAAACTCAGCGCCCCGACCCCAACCGGCTCAAGGAGCTAGTTAACCAGCGGGACAAGCTGACGCTGGCGATTGACTGTGTGCAACGCAACCCTGGCGAATCCGCGGAGGACCAGCAGCAGTCCGATGAGAATCTTCGTCGGTATCGCGCCGAACGGGCCGAGGTTTCCGTCAAGCTTGCCGCGGCCGAGAGCGCCAGCAAACGTGTGATTCGGGTTCCCACGGTGGCGGAGGTTATGAAGCTACTTGCCGGCCTATCGCAGGTCTTGCTGGCGGCGGCCAACGGCGGCGACCAGTGTGATGCTGAACGCGTGCGGGAAATTATTCGCCAGCTTACCTGCGGGCGGATCGAAATCCACCAGATGGGCGAGCGTAAGCAATACCACGGCTGGCTGCAGGCACGCTTTAAGGTCGACATTATCGACTTCGTCGCCGAAAAGTTAACCGGCGTCGACTTTAGCGCTGGGGGCGAATGCGAAGTGGTTATCGATTTGATCCGGCCGGAGGTCATCAAGTTCGATGAAGACGCCGAGCGGGCATTCGCCCGGTACGAGCAGAAATGGCTCGACGTGCAGATCGCCAAGGAGTTTGGCTGCCACCGGAACAAGGTAGCCAAATTGCTCAAGCACGCTGCCCAGAAGCGGGGAGTACCGCTTATGGACGGTCGCACCCGCCGCAAGCAACTGGAGACCAAACAGCACAAGCCCCGGAAGCACGAATTGATAGCGGACCCGGTCGAAGCGGGACTCCGTGCGGGGCTGTTGCTCTCCGAAATCGCGCAGCAGAACGGTTGCGACCGCGACCTGGTCAGGAGGACGGCGAAGTACCTGAACGATATCGGCCGGATCGAATACAAGGACGGTCGCTCTCGGCGGGCGACACTATCCAAGAAGACCCGGTCTGGTAAACGCAAATCAGGCCCTAATACCCCACCCGACCTGAATGGCTCAGGTGGTTAGCAGCCGTTCTTAAACGATTAAGACTGACATTTCTTATCGGCTCCCGCTGGCGCTCAATAGCACCAGCGGGAGCCATTTTTTTTGCGCTAAGGAGTTAGTATGGAATTTAGTTCGTCCAATGATCCAATCGCGAACAGAGTGACCAAGGACCAAACACAGACCGATCTCCCCCGCGACGCAAAGCGAAGACGCGTCGCGGAACTAATCGGCGGACTGTTGGCCGACGAATGGTTGCGTCGAGCGCGCTCGACGCCGATGGGGGATGGACCAAGTAGTCCGCCACGAGAAGAGGCCAGTCGGTCATAGCAGGCCTTAACCAGTAAAGGGCGAGCAGCGCATAGAAAACCCCTCGCCGGAAACTCATCGGCGAGGGGTTTGCAATCTCTTAGTTGTGCAACATGGCGAGCTTAGAGAGTAGCTCTCTCGCGTTTTGCATGCCGCCTGCAGACCTGACAAAGACTACCGCATGATCGACCACATCGGCCTTGCTTGGGGACGTCGGTGTGGATAGCGGCGCACGTGTTTTGCGTTTGCTATTTTTCTTACTACTTAGCACGTTGTAAACAAGCGCTGGCTTGATCGTGATGCCCCTGGCTTTTAGCTTTGCGACAATTTCAGCAGCGGAGTGTGTACCTTCGGCATAGATCTTTCGAATCTCTGCTGACCTGTTAACCTTTGTTCGGACCGGCATGGCAGCTCCTAAATAAAACCACACGCGGGTCGGTGCGCGTGGTGAATTGATATTGGAATAAAAACAGGCTTGGCGCTAGGTTGATCGGAGTTGTTGAAGACCCGAGGAACCCAGGAGGCCAAGCCATGGAAGGCAGTATTCAATTGACGGCGACGGAACGCAAGATGGTTTTGAGCGTTTACCGGGGTGGCCCCGACGCACACGTTGCTCGGCGGGCCCATGTTTTGCTGTTGTTGGATCGAGGCCACTCGTATCGCGAGATTATGGACATCGACTTTTGCAGTAGCGACCTGGTGAATCACGTCAAACGCCAATTCCTAGACGGCGGTGTGCAGGCGGTGTTGGTCCAGCCGACGGATGAACCCGCCGTGCCGTTTTGGCACGTCATCGTGGCAGGCTGGATTTTGCATCAGACGCCCCGCGACTTCGGTTACTTTCGCAGCCGCTGGACTTGCGAGTTATTCGCTGAACTGTTGTGGGAAGAGCATGGGATCCGTGTCAGCGGAGAAACCGTCCGTCGCAGTTTGCATTGCTTGGGCTTCGCTTGCGCCGGCCCCGGCCCACCATCGGGCCTACGGACCCCGAGTACGCAGGCAAGCTCCGACGAATTCGCCGGCTGTTGAACCACCTGCCGGCCGACGAAGTGGCGGTGTTTCAAGATGAAGTTGATCTGCACTTGAATCCCAAGATCGGTGCCTGTTGGATGCTCAAAGGTCAACAAGCAACCGTCGAAACGCCTGGCAATAACGTCAAGCGACACTTGGCCGGATCGCTGGTCTGGCGCACCGGAACGCTGCTGGTGAGTCCTTCGGCCACACGCCGCAACGCGGAATTGTTTGTCGCACATCTGGACGACTTGCGGCATCGCTTGCGTGGTTACCGCACGATCCATGTGATCTGTGATAACGCCCCGTTTCACGATTGCCGGCTGGTGCGGGAGTATCTCCAGCGCGCCGGACAGCGGATACAGTTGCACTTCCTGCCCAAGTACTCGCCAAAAACCAATCCCATCGAACGGGTCTGGTGGCACCTGCACGAAACCATTACCCGCAATCATCGCTGCCGCACGATCGAGGAACTCCTGGAACTCACCTATGACTGGTTGCAAACCAATCACAACCATTACCTGGACATGAGACACTCCTTCGCCAGCGCTGCCTAGCGCACCGATTCGGTGGAGGTTTTATTTAGATTAAAATTTGGAATTGTCAACACTTCGTCGAGTATAAAGATGCAGCCAAATCAGGCACACCCCCTCACTAGAGGCTGTGCCTTACCCATATTCTTCATAGCAGTCGGAAGGTGTCGTGTGGGAGATGGCGAGTCGATAGCCGGCGAGGAGGTCGGTGAGTCGACGCCAACCACGCCAGAGTGTTTTCACTCCGGGAAAGCCATCTCGTTTTCTGCCGAGGAAGCCTCCCAGGCGGGCGCATTGGCGGACCGCCGTGATCAGATTAGGCGGTTGTCCGGGAAGTGGTGCGCGAGGATTCACGGCCAAGTGCAGCACGCGCCATTGGTCCGTAGTAAAGATGCTGGTGCAGCAGGCCGAGGGCTGGCGGCGTGCTTCGTAGGCCATCCACAACACATGCCAGGCGATGATCGACAGCGTGGCCAACAGTCGCTCGGCGCTGGCGTGTGGCCAGTTGATGCCGCTCGATGCCCAAACCGCTTTTAAGTACGTAATGAAACCGCTCGATTCGCCAGCGGTACAGATACCACGTTAACACCCGCAGGGCCTCGTCGATGGTTTCGATTCTCACGGTGGTGGCCAGCAGCCAGCAAAGCGGCGTCACGCCCTCTGGCGGTTGCTCTTCCCGGGCCTGCAAAAACCAGAGGATCACGGGCTGAGCGGCGCGGTGCCGCGGTGGTTGACCGGCCGGCAAATCGTCAAGCGTTTCCAGCGCAAGGTGAGATCGGCCTGTCTCGCGGGACGATCATCCGCCCGCGGCACCTCGATCATCCGCTGGCAGCGCGGCGGACTTTGGGCGACCGCCTCTCCCAGATGCTGGGCTGAATCTTCTACACGCCGCCGACGATCTCGCACCCGCACGAGCAAGCCCAGACGATCCGATCGCGGTGCGGCGAATAAGTCGAACAGGTCCGACTCACGATCGCCGATCAACATGACCTGGAGATGCGGCAAGTGCCGCTGCACCGACGCCAAACCTTCCAGCCAACGCTGGCTTTCCTTCTCCGCGGTGGCACGCTGATTGCGCGTCCGCCGTTTGCCCAATTCCTCCAGCGGCCGCGTCCAGGTGAATTGATCCAATAGCCCCAACGGCGATCCCGCGGCGGAAAGACACAGCACATGATGCACCAACAAGCCCCGGGCGTGCTTGCAAGCAAGGTATCCCAGGCCTTCGGTCGCAGCATGGGCTGACAGGTCCATCTCCATCGTGTCTTGTACCGCCAAAACTAGCGCGTGCTCGCTGCGTGCTGCGATCGTGCGCTGTCGATGCGGCTGCAAAATGGCCTCCGGCGAAACCCCTTCGTGATCCCAAAACCGATAGGCGGCTTTCGTTTCCGCCACATTGCCGCAGGCTTGAGGGATACTGGCCTCCGGCCGCTCATCCAATCGCTCCGCCAGCCGCACCAGCCGCCGGCTCAATCGAATATCTCCCAACTCCGCTCCCATCAACTCCTGTGCTACCCAACTGCTCATCGCCACTTCCTCCCCCACCCCTGCTGATGACATCATAGCAATGCATCGTGTGGGCAAGGCATAGCACTAGAGGACAGGCATGGATGGTATTAGGTCATTTTCTCAATGGCACTCGTACCTTATAGCCTGTCGCAAATGGCTGTGTCATATCCTCATACTGTCGACCGTATTCGAGACCTATCTTTTAAGTTTCAAACCGAACTCACCAATCACTATGCAGCACTTCCAGCAGGCGCTTGAGCTTCGATTCATGGGAGTGCTGCGCCAAGGCAGACATCGATTGAGCGTGTCGACGCACCGGTTGTACCTCACCTGAAACTCTGCCGGCGTCATATCCATGACCAGCTCGAATAGGGCGTCAGGCGAATTGAGCAGGCCATAGTCGATGAAGCTCTCGTGCGGAAAGGTGTCATAGATGTTCGGCGCACCGTAGTAGATTGGCAGGCATTTCATTCGGATTGCATCCCAAATCTTTTCCGTGCAATAGTTTGGAATGCGCGTGTTTTCAAAACACAAATTGAACCAATAGCGGCCTTCGATAATTTCCCGTTTTCTTTCGATCCAATTAGAACCTCTTGATTCTCCTTTGCTGATTCCAGTGGGCCACCCCCGTCCATAAATGTCAATCAACCCGAAGCGGTGCCCGATTAACCCAAGCTCGTATCGCAAACGATATAGATCCAAATCCACGCCGTCGCGAATGACCGACGTATTGTGACGCTGTGTTCCTGCCACCATCACAGTCGTTCGATCGCCTAAATCGGGCAAAGATGTCAGCTGCGGATAAGAGGATCGGATTTGCGTCCAACGAATCAGCTTATGCAGGTAGCACAGGTTATTGGTAAAGGTATCGCCAGTGTAGACATTCATAACCCGAATCGACGGAAGTCCAGGATTGCGCAGCCAAGGAACAAAACTCGTATTGCGCCGCGGCTCGGCGGTCCACAACATGTACCGTTTCCGTGTGCCAAATGTTCGTGCATAGCGGATGAGCACCTTGTCGCTTTCACTCACAATCACTTCCGCTAGCTCAGGTCGGTGATTGAACTGAATCCCACACTTGGAAAGGAACAGCCTATCCGCGTTGTCTACAAACGGCGTGTACTTCATCGCTGGGTCTGAAAAGACGGAAGCGGTGCGCAAGCTCCGCTGGCCTGCCGTGTCGACAGCAGAAATCGGGCCGTCCTCCTGGCGGGTGCGAAAGTATTTTCGCACCGAGCGTTCCAGCTCCGGATTGCGGTTAGTCCACTCCCATATGCCCTCAGGCGAGACCCGCAAATCTAGTGCTGGATCGAATCGGAACTTCCGAAGTATTTTCAAACGCTGGCCATAACGGCGGTCACGTCGATCACCATGACATAAGTGCACGACTGTTCCTGGAACATAGCCAACGTTCCCTTGGACGTCTGCGTGAAAGCGGCGCATCCAGTCCTCGACTTGACTCCGCAGCTCCGGAGTAAAGCGGTCGAGATACTTGAGATTCCACCAACCATACATCCCGCCGGCCATCACAGTGTCGGCCCCGCCAACAACGTTATTGTCCAATAATGGCAACTTGAAACGGCAACTCTATTGACAGTATCAATCGGTGCGCTCGCGCCGAGAAGCAAATGTGTCTAAGAGGGTCTTGAATATCTGATCGGAGTTGGACACGACCGAGTTTCGTTGTGAATATTCAGACGAAACGGTATAACGGGCTCCGCAACTCCTTCACCGTCGGCGGGCTTTCGGCGGAACGAGATTGACACCTAATTGTATTTGTGCGATTTAGTGTCCGTTGAAACGTTCTGGCGCACTCAGCGGAACCTGATCAATGTCCTATTATGAAATTGAACGACGGGCTGGGTCGACTTGGAATCCAGCAGAGTCCAACGTCTTTGTGTTTCAAGTTGGAAGAACAACAGGCGGCGCGGAGGCGTCCAAAACGATAGGAATTTGCCTCGTCGGTACATTTAGCGCTGTTGAAGTTCCCAAAGGAGTCTTTGTCAAAACGCTGGTACACATAGGCTGCAAATCGGCCAAGTTTGTTTGTTCGAGCTCGGATGGGAATCTCACCAAGTTCTCCCAGGGCGCGACGCCCAAGGGACGATTTACACTCAAGCAAGTGACAGCAAGTAAAACGAAGCTGCTCCCGGAAATTAATATCAAAAGCGAGCTGAAGACACTCGAAGGCGCAGCCAAGCTCGGCAACGTGGAAAAAGCAAGCGAGGAATCGGGGATCTCCGAATTTGATGGGAGTGAATATAGTCTCAGGTCAACGCAAGCTCGGAGTGAGAAAGGGAGTCGTGTGGAGTGGTATATTATCCCCAAACGCGTTCCAAAACAGGACGCGGACTTCATGATTGGCAACGTGCTCGTTCAGGCTGAGTACCTCCCCGAGCCAGAACAAATAAACTGCACGGCCATGCCATTGGATGTACGGATCTACGACCGAGACTTTAAGCCCTTGGGACGGCTCGCGAGCGTCGGAGTTCGTGCAAAGTTGTTGTTTGACGTACGTAGCAAGCAAATCGCGCCATCCAAGGTGGAGATTGCCGTCCGTCGCGTCGCTAATTAGGGACCGTTGATATGGCTGAAAACCCGGTATTGGACGATGACTTGGTCGAGCGACTGGTCGCCGCAGGGGAAAGCGCCGGCGACATCGTACAATTGCTCGGGCTCTCCCGCAGTAATTTGCTTACGTTTCGCCAGACTGTTGAACTGTCGGAGGAAGATGAAGCTGCGTTCACTCAGCTACTGACTGCCGTTGGCGAGTCAGATGCGGAAGCCAAGCCGAGCTCTAAGCGGTCAGACCCATTCCGCTCGGTCGGCAGGAAGCAAAGCGGAACTGCTCGTCGACTTGAACCGGTGCGAGCCCGTGCGACCGCGACCGCAGGCTATCATTCCAAGGCGCTGTCCAAACAAGAAATATTAGCGGCGATTGCGGAAGGGAGTGGCGTGAGTAAGAAATCTGTCGCCGCAGTCCTAGAAGCCCTGGGATCTGAAATCAAGAAAGCGATGGACAAAAAGGGGCCGGGCACATTTAGCATTCCGGGATTGGTTCGCATCGAAAAAAAGAAAACGCCCGCGCGACCCGAGCGCAAACAGGTACCCAATCCGTTCCGGCCCGGCGAATTGATGGATGTGGCGGCCAAACCAGCCAGCACGAAAATCCGCGTTCGCGCCCTGAAACAATTAAAAGGAATGGCATGAAACGTTTTACAGTGAACTGGTGGATACGGTCCAGACACAACGGTCTAGCGCGATGAAGGTTGGAGCGGCGCAGCTCGAATCCCTTTTCTGTTGACCGACATTTTGAAGCGATGTGACCACTTTCGGGGCTTAAGATTATGCTGTTTGTAAAACCGGAAGTTTACGCCTTGTTGGATTCGGACGAAATCCACAAGCTGCGCGAGGCGCTGCAGGTCGCAGTCCGGCTCGAGCATTCGACGATGCCCCCGTATCTCTACGCGCTGTACTCGTTAGCGGGAACGAACCCTGACGCTAGACTGGCACTCAAATCTATCGTTGAGGAAGAAATGTTGCACATGCTGCTGGCGTGCAACATTCTGAATGCTCTGGGTGAAGCGCCAAAAATTGATGAACCAAGCTTCGTCCCTTCATATCCCACTCCCCTGCCGGGTACAGTTGCCCAGGGATTGCAAGTGCCGATTCAAAGGTTTTCGAAGCAGTTGGTGCAAGACGTGTTCATGGTCATTGAGGAGCCCGAAGATCCCCTGAAGATTCCCACCATGCGCACCCTGGCCTTGCCGGACGAGGCGCCACCGCGGACGATCGGGCAGTTTTATTCGCGGATTAAGGAGAAAATTCTAACGATCGCAGGGCCGTATTTTACAGGCAATTCCAAGCGACAGGTAGTCACACCGTTGTTGCAGATGCCCGTAGCCGACCAGCGCGTTACGGGCCCGGAGTCAGCCGCGGCCGCGATCGACTATATCGTACACCAAGGAGAAGGGACGACTGATTCGCCCAACTTCGACGGTACTGAGTTCGCACACTATTATCGCTTTGAAGAGCTGGCCAAGGGACTACGTTTGCAACCCAACCCGAACGCCACGCAAGCGACACCGCCCGATGAGCGATACCAATTTGGTCCCGTGACGATCGCAATCGACGAATCAGTGGTGCTGCCCTTGCCAAGTAACCCCAAATCGGCAGACTACCCGGCCGGTCCGATTCGGAATGCTGCCGATGACTGCAACCGGATTTACACTCAAGTGCTCGCTTTCTTGCAAGAGGCCTTTGACGGCAAACCGGCTCAGATCGATCCGGCGATCACTATGATGAAAGAAAAACTGAAGCCTGCGGCAGAGTACGTAACCAGCTTTGATCTAAATGATCAAACGCGGGCCGGTCCGACGTTTGAGTACCTGAAATAAGCGACGATGATGGTTCCTCTCTCGATCAACCGCTCAAACTCAACGTGTGGGTGGGTTGAAGCATGACAACACCAACAACTTTTCAGCAAAGGAGACGTTCCATGGTCAAGAAGAAAGCACGCACAATTTCCATTAAAGATCTCACGACACTGGTCAACAAAGCCGTGGCCGACGAACTGGAAATCAGTGTCCCTTCCTCGCGGAAAATTCATCGCGGAATTATTTACGGCTTTGTAAGTAGTGATTTGAGTGCGGATCAGGCAGGCGCGATAGCGGCCAAGATTACTCGCAAAGTGGCCGCCTCGTTTAAGAGCGCGGGCATCTCGACGATTACGCCGGCAGTGACGACGACTAACAGGGGACGGACGATCGGCTTTGTCGCGACCTAATGGCAAAAGGCACTTAAACGCGTAACTCTGCGAAGGACCTATGTTCACAGATAATACTACTCGTCCGACAGCGTACCAGTGCCCCAGCGCGCAGCCCAACATGCGGGGAGCAAAGGTGCTCGGTGTCGTAGAACGTCACAACGAACGACTGGAAATTCTGTATTTGGACCGGCTGGCACCTGTAAGTCCTGATCTACTAGCATTAACTGGCGACGTGGAACCTACCAAGATTTTTCGAGTGGCGGCCATGTGTGCCGAAAACCGCTGCCAGCATTTTGATGGAGATCGCTGTCGTCTGGCGCAGCGCATTGTGCAACTGCTGCCGCCCGTCGTCGATCAGCTACCACGTTGCTCAATCAGGGCCGACTGTCGCTGGTACGCGGAGGAGGGCGCGGCGGCTTGCCGGCGATGCCCACAAATCATGACGCTCAATGATAGCGACGACCCAAGACTAACGCAGGTGGCAGGCGAGCCGAATGTCAGTGATGCTCAGGAGATTTCAGGTGCAAGTGGTCAACTAGCAGAGAACATCCGACGTGAGCCATTGAGCGCGTGTTCATCCCCGACATGACACTGCCACTTGTCATCTGCTACACCTAGCGCGCTCGTGAGCCCACAAACTTGGAGGACGTTTATGGTCAGCAGAACGGGACAACCGGGGTCCGTGCAGGTCGAGATTGAACAAGCCAATTCTGAGTTTTCTCGGGAGTTTGCCACGGCAGACGCTGGCGCAGTGGCTGCAATGTATACAGACACTGCCAAGGTCTTCCCACCACACGCGGCGTTGGTGGAAGGACTGCCCGCCATCGAACAGTTCTGGAAGCGGGCGATGAGATCCATCAAGAACGTCACACTGCAAACCCTGGAAGTCGAGTCATTCGAAGATACTGCCATCGAAGATGGGGCAGCGACGCTGTTTGGTCCAGACGGAAGCGTCGTCGACCACGGAAAGTACTTGGTCGTGTGGAAGCGAGTTTCCGGCAAGTGGCGTTTGCATCGTGATTGCTGGAATTCCAATGACCCACTCCCGCCTCATTAGCGCCAAGCAGTCCCCACAGGCAAACAAAATAGAAAGCGAAATCTATGAGCTATCTTAACCCACTCAGGATTCACTTCGCAGGAGAGTTTGTGGCGGCACCATCCACCGTGAACAATGACGTTAAGCACTACAATAATGCCACATTCGATCCCACGTTTCAGCTCTTCGGATTCAATACAAGCAACGGATGGTGGAATCCAAATGGGGACCACCGGTTCGAGTTTGCGTGCCGAGCAACATCGCTCCAGTACGGCGACGGAACAAGTACCGTCGGCGGTGCAGATCCCGCCTTGGGTTTCCGGGTGGAAAGCGTTCAAGGATATGGCAGATATTCGGCGAAGATAGTGGACCTAGATCCCCAGCAGCAGGGAGTATCCATGCTGTTCGGATTGGATGTAGCCATTCGGGGTGCTACCGGTTCCACCAGTTTCTTACGCGGTTCGTTTCGTCCCACAGTATTTACTGACCTCTGGGGGCGCCGTGGCAAGAACGGAGGTGATGAGGGCCTCTCCGTTATGTATCAGTCTGTTCTCGAATCGTTGACTTGGGGTGATCTAGGGTCTTCTCGCTTTTTGCAGGAATTGCAGGCGGCAGCGACCGATGGACTCCTTTCGATCCGCTTCAATCTCGATGGTTATTCAATGAGCCCGACGTCGCCCGACGGCGCGGCGAATCCGAAATTCACCAAGGGCCGAATCGTAGGAACGATTGGGCCCGCACTGGGTCGCGAACCGCGGCACTTCGTCCCTGGGCGGCATTTGGCCCCTACAGTCCAGGGCGTGAACTTTTCCGTGGCAGTCGTGGATGAGAAAGCCGGCAAATTGCGACTCGACTTGGGAAACTCCCTGCCGGTTAATCCCAATACGGGTGGGCTGCTCGATCTCGGCGCTTTGGCGCTTGGGTATCAACCGAGCGGTAACGCTGCGGTCAATCTGGGAAACATTCAATACATGTCTGAGCGTTGGTATGAAAAGACCGCAGGAATCGTGGATTTGCCAGAGGGCCGTTCGCTTAGCGCTGCCGAACTTGGTAAGGTCCGAGACAATCCGCTGGTATTGATTACCAGTCCGCCCGGCGCCGCGCATCCTGCCATCATAGCAAGCGAGGCCGCCGATGGAGTCCACGTCCGCGCGGACTTATTTGTCACGAGACTTAATTCCACCGATAAAGCCTCCTTCGATTTTTACGCTTCACGATTCGGGCGGCCGCTGCCTGCAGCACAGATCGACCTGGTGCATCAGAAATTTGGGTCCCCGGATGAGGACGAGCCGCCAATGGGGATCCCACAGTCAGCTTTAGCGTTTCCACCAACCATCCAATGTGATGCTAATGGCCACGGCACTGTAACTCTGACTGCATCAGACCCAGGGAACCCACGCAAGTATATTGATGGCCAAGTCTATTTCGTGCTTTATGTGCCTCGTGGTGCCGATCACCTGTTTAACCGCAACGATTTTCTGAGCGTCCTGGTCTGGAACTCCTTCGTTCCGGACAATCCCCCGACCTGGTACGGGAGTATGGAGCAAATCTTCCGACAATACGGCAACTTGTACCCCATCATGCGTGACAATCCGGATATCCGCATCGATCTAACCAAATACGAGGTAATTGCGGCCAATTGGTTGAAAATTAGCAATACGCTTAAGCTGCAAGTCACAGATCCTCACTACATGCCGGTTACGCGCGATTTGTCGGACGCAAAGCGATTAGCCATGATCCAATGGTTGACGAATTTAGGTCCAGATGGAAAACCGCTCCTGGGCACCCGCGTGGGGCCGCCGACAGATGCTCCGGCAGTCAAACCAATCGGCAGCAAGGTTCTGGCAACTCGCAAGCTCAACAAACTGCGGCTTGCGCCCGAATTCCCAAGCCGTGCGGACTGATTCGTCGGCGCTCGAGGGACGAGGTCCACCTCACACACCAAATCCTGGAATTTCTTCGCACAACGCAGGAGCTTTGACGATGTCGCGCGCCGACGACGCTCGTTTGCCTGAACCCTCTCTCCCGTGTGATTGTGGATTGGATCCCATCGGCGCACTCAAGACCATGTTCGTGGATCTGGTGATGGGACGCCGCGCAGCGAGCGGACAAGATCCTTTGATGCGGCCGGTGTTCCTCAAGCAGCACGGTGTGGCTCACGGTGAATTCGTGATCGAGCCGGGCTTGCCCGACGAACTACGCGTGGGAGTTTTTCGGAATGATCGCTTGCTCGCGTGGGTGCGTTTATCCAGTGACACTGTTCCGGGAAAGACGGATCTGAAAACAACGGTCGGGATCGGGATCAAACTCTTCGGCGTGCCCGGCTGCAAATTGTCCTCCGAAGATGCAGACGCGACTACCCACGATTTCCTGATGCAGAATCACGACGTGTTCTTTGTCGATACTGCCCAGGATATGTGCGAATTTACTCATGCGGGTGTCGTCGAGGGTGACTATGGTACCTACATTCAATCCCATCCTGTCACCGATCAGATTCTGAAGGACATGGAAAAGGAGGTCCCCAGTGTTCTCACAGCGACTTATTGGAGCGTCCTTCCCTATGCCCTCGGCCCTAATCGGTTCGTGAAATACAAGCTGGAGCCTTACGATGCAGGGTTAGGGGTAAAAAAGGACTTCGACGATCCGAATTACCTGCATGCTGACCTACGGCAGCAATTGTTGCGAGCCGCAGCGAAGTTTCGTTTTTATATTCAATTCCAATCCGATCCGGAACGGATGCCCCTTGATCGCGCCACCGTGCGGTGGGACGAAGCGGAGAGTGCGCCCATTCATGTGGCCACACTCGTTCTCCATTCGCAGGACATTGATGCGCGTGGTCAGGCTGCCTATGGAGAAAACCTATCGTTCAATCCTTGGCATGCGCTGCCGGAGCACAAGCCGGCAGGTTCCATCGCCGAGGCGCGACGTGTTGCCTATACCGCAGCGGCCAAACTTCGTCGGCACACCAATGGCGTCCCCGTAGGCGAACCGGTTGAGCCTCGGCCGGCAAGTCTGCCTCTGGTGGTGGCCGATCGGCGGATTGTGCGGGCCGCAATTCATCCTTCGATCGGAGTAGGCGCATCGGAAACAGTAAAGACGCATATTTTATCGGGCCGGAGGTTACCGATCCTTCACCGTTGCGCCCGGATACTATCGCGATCCAACCGGTGCGCTCAAGCGGCAAGCCGCTCGATTCCGAATCTATGGTTATAACGCCGTCGGAGAAGTGGTCAGCGAAATCACCACCGACTTGGCCGATATCGAGTGGACGGTCCATGTCGCCAACAAAAAGGCTGCGTGGTACCAATTCCAACTGGCGCTGGACATTCCGGAGGCTGACTCGGCACCCGTCTCTGAGCTACGCAACAAGGCGGTCCAAGACCGTCGATCGCTGGTGATTGACCCTGGTCCGCGTTCGATTCGGGGTGCAAATAAACAAGGCTTGGAGTACGTGCTTGACAATGGCACGTTCCTGGGCAAGCACGTCTACCTTGGCGAACTCCGTACCGACGACAAAGGACATCTCTTGTTTTTGGGCGGGCGCGGGGATTCCGCTTCGGCCAATGGTTCAGTGGCGACGGATTTTGCCAACAACGATGGTTGGCACGATGATGTGTCGGATGGACCCGTTCGAGCGGTCGTCAATATCGGTGGGAGTGCAGTCCCAGTGGAACCCGCTTGGGTGATCGTCGGCCCTCCCAATTACGCTCCAAATCTCCAGTCGGCGCGAACGCTGTATGATTTGATCTACGACGCATTCGTCCAGTCGGGCGAGTTGCCGGTCCCGACAGTGGTGTCTTTTCGTCGACACATTTTTCCCATTCTGAAACGTATTGTCGGCTTGCAATGGGTGAATGCCGGCTATGCGTCCGAGTTTGGATGGCATGGCCCCCAGGAATTTCTTCGACCGGACTATTTAGCGCGCCTATCGAGCGCAGCCCAAGAAAACGCTGCAGCACGACGGTTGGTATTCAATTCCTTTCGTAATTTCGAGCGCGATGGCTATGCGCCGCTACCGTTGCCATGGCTCTACGGGGATGCGATGAGTATTCCTCCCAACAAGTCGCCCCGTCAGCACGCTGCTATTTCCGCGACGCAGTTGCGCCTGCTGGAACTTTGGGCTGAGGGCCAGTTTGTTGCGGACTACGATCCCGCGGCCACCCCGCCTCCCACCATCATAGACGTCCCGCTAGCCCAGCAACCGGAAATGCTCGACCGAGCGGCTCTTTCCTTCTGTGTGGCCGATGCGTTTCATCCAGGTTGCGAGGTCACCTGGCCGATGCGCCACACGACAATCTATTCGGCTCCGTATCGAATTCGCCACCGCGAGAGGACCGATCCAGTGTTGACTTACTACGGATCTCGATTAGGTCCCGAAATTGCGCTGGGATTGGCCGGCCCTTTGTACGGCCAAGGGCCGGGGGAGTTGACTCGTTGGATGGCGGTTCCATGGCAGACTGATTCGGCCAGCTGCCGCGGTGGTTACTACGCAGGTTACGGGCCGAAGTATGATCCTTACGTGCCTACTTTCTGGCCGGCGCGCGTTCCCAATCATGTTCTGACCGAGGACGACTACCAGCGAGTGGTCGACTCTTCACTACCCCTGGAAGTGCGGCGGAAGGCATTTTACGGCGCGCAAGCTGGTATCGTTTTTTGGGGACGGGCGGCTATGTCGAAGAAATCAACAACATGGTAACTGAGTTTGGCAAGATGGGGGTGATTGAAGTACGAGACGGTGTTCCTGGGAGTTCTGAGTTTCCCTCCCAAATGCAAGTCGAAATGACACCGCCCGTTGCCGGCTCCATGCCAGACAAACATATCGGGCTCAATGTCTTGCACGTGGCAGCCAGCAAAGACCTGGACGATCCAGCGCTCATCGCGAACGCAATTGCCAATACGCATCTCCCAAATGGCTCGGTTGTCGCGGGCTTCATAAACAAAGTGCAGCGATTTCCCCATGGAATTAAGCCATCCAGTTGATAGATTCCCAGTCCATGATTTTTGACGTTGCCATTGTCGGTGGCGGTCCTGCGGGAACGGTCGCAGGTTTGGTGCTCGCGGCAGCGGGGTATGATTGCTGCATCATCGAACGCCAAGAGCCCGCATTCAGAATCGGCGAAGTGCTACCATCGGCGGCCCGGCCGCTATTGTGGGATTTGGGTGTGCTGGATGCATTTCTCGCCGAGGGCCATATGCCGTGCTATGGCAATCTTTCACTCTGGGGGGCGAGTTCGCCCTACCAACAGGATTTCCTATTCGATCCCAACGGCTGCGCGTGGCATCTGGACCGGCGTCGATTCAATTCGCTTTTGTGCAAACTCGCCCGCCAGCGCGGAATCGCTTTTTACCAAGACTTCAGCTGCCAGAATGTAGCCGGCGACGGCAACCAGCATGTATTGAGGTTGACTAACGAATACGGCGACACCGAGGTCCAATGCAAATTTGTGATCGATGCCACCGGCCGGCTGGCGGCAGTGGGGCGTCAGTTGGGCGCGGTCAGAAAGCGCGACGATCGACTGATGAGCATCAATGCCATTTTCGACGCGGATCCGGCGGCCAATGCGCAAGATCAATTCGCATACACAATAGCGGAATCGGTTCCAGAAGGCTGGTGGTACTCGGCGCGTTTGCCTCATGGCCGACAGATAGCTGCATTCCAAACGGACGCCGACCTGGTGCGGTCTCTAGGGGTGCAGCGCCCGCACGGTTTTCTGAAGGCCCTTGGACGCACGTCACTGATCCGCGGTGTCATTGGCTCCCGGCAGATGCTCGATGGTACCTTGCGCATGGTTCCAGCCGAGAGTAGTCGATTGCATCCTGCCAGTGGCCCTAATTGGCTGGCGGTCGGCGACGCGGCCTGTGCCTTCGATCCTTTGTCTTCACAAGGTCTCTTTCATGCAATCTTCACGGGAATGACTGGCGGCCAGGCCGTTTACCAGTGGTTTGACGGCAACCGCAGCCTACTGGATCGATACGGTCACACGGTAGCCTCGATTTATGCAGCGTACCAGGAGAACCTGAAACGATGGTATCGGGCCGAACCGAGGTGGCGCAAGAGGAGTTTTGGCGCCGGCGACACTCACTGAGCTGATGCAGCGATTTAGCCTAGAAGTTCCGCTCCTGGCCTACATTCTTCAGACCGAGGGCCTAGACCGCCCGGACCAAGCGTGGCTGTGGAGGGGTTCTGCGCCCTCTGATAGATGCTTATAGAAGTGATGGGAATCCGCGCGGGAACGAGACTCAAATTTCGCCACCTTAAAAAATGCGAAACCGTCATTGTCAGGTAAGTGTGAATACAGATTGCTGGAACCCTCCAGCAACAGTCTTTCATAGATAATTGGTTTGTTCTGAGCTGCAATCTTAACTTATTGCAATTGCTGGACTTGGGCTTCAACATGTGGCGACCGGATCCGGGTGCATTTATGAATTGCAGGCTGCATGAGCTAGAAAGCAAGGCAAAATCTATTTGGCTGTGCAGCTCAATCTAGGAAACGAAGCCGAATTTGCATTGGCGCCGGATCAGTGCAGCTTAAGCGATGCGCCGATCCTGTGGCCATTATCGGCTACGTGCGATGCCGTTTCTTCGCCACGGACCCGAACTTTAGCCAGAGAATAATTGAATCGGACACATTGGTTGACTCACTAGCAGTACTATTTACACGCGCATATACTCAATCCATTCGACTAGGCCACTATTGGCTGCAAAAAGGGGGGAGTTCAATGGGATCGTCTGGTACGGGTAACTTCACGGACTATCCGCCGAGCGGCGGCGGCCGAACAAGCGGTAAAGGTGGCGGTGGTGGCAGTGCTGGTGGCGGCGGGAAGTCGGGCGACAAAGACAAATGCGAACGGGACATCGACAATTTGCCACTCGAAGACGTCGCCAATTGTGAATACTTCAAACAACACAAAACCGTCCCGCCGCTAAAAACAAAGGTAAAAGTTCGCAAGAAACTTGTCGGCGGCCGTATCGCTGTGGAAACTGCCTCGAATGGCGAGGTCGTAGGCTACGTCCCAACTGCCTACAACTACTTGCGTGGCTGCATGGAAAGAGACTGGGAGTACAGTGGCAAGGTTGCGGATTCAGCATCCGGCAAACTTCCAAAAATAAAAGTCGATTTGGCGGCCAGTAAATGACAACCTCACCTCACGTCTGTCTCGTTGGCCAAATAATGGTCGACGTGACACTCCCGGCCCACGGGCATCCATTCAAACTTCGGGCTGGTGGCATCATGCACGCAGCACGGGCACTTTGGGCACTTGATTGCGCCTACTCACTCGCATACTGTTCGCCCGATTATTTAGAAGCGGAAATCGCAGAGCACGCCCAGAATTATGGCGCCAACACAGTCAGACGGTTCGGTGTCGTGGCGGGTTGCCCCAATGTAATGTTGATTGCTGAGCCGAAAGAAGCCGGGCCACAAGGATACGAATTTCTGCTTCGGGAGCGGCAGCAATGTTCGATTTCGATTGACGATCTGCAGGGCGCGATTGGTGATTCAATATCAACCGATATTTTAATCTTTCCCGGCGGTTTCGATTTGGGGGCGACGTTGCCCGTGATCGGCAAATCGAAAGCAAGTATTCACGTCGATGCAAATTTCGAGCCTAGCGATTCGGACGGATTCGCTTTGCTCGGTCGGCCATTTGAAACATTGATTCTGTCAACGTCATCGCAATCATTTTTGGACAAATACAAAGGCGACTACCGCAACCTTTGCGACGACCTGCTTGGTCGATATGGCACTAGCGTTTTATTGAAAGAAAATCGTGGCGGCTCTCGTTTCTTTTCACGCGATGGTAAATGTACGCAAACACCAGCACAGCGGCGTAAAGTGCAACATTCGGTTGGGGTCGGTGACTGTTTTGATGCCGTGTTTGTTACCTTGCGACATAAGTATCAGGAAGCGACGGCATTGGCGTACGCATCCTGCATCGCCGCGGAGTACGCCTGCACTACGTTCCCGGTAGATTTCAAAGACGCAGCCCAATCTTGGCTACGTGTACCCGAAGGTGAAATCTTGGAATTAGTTGGGACTTGTTTGCCGTGGGAAAAGCGATCCGCAATAAACGTCTACATTGCAGCGCCCGACTTCGATCATGTTGACCGACGGCCCATTGATACTGTCGCGGAGTGTTTGAAGTATCACAATTTCGTTCCACGGCTTCCAGTTCGTGAACACGGCCAAATGGGAACGGGCGCCACGATCGAACGGCGGCAGACTCTTTGTGAGGCTGATCTTCGATTGCTGGACGAGTGCCAGCTTGTGCTAGCAGTGCTAATCTACGATGATCCGGGCACGCTAATTGAAATCGGGATTGCCGTAGAGCGACAAATTCCGGTAGTTGTATTTGACCCGTACAACCGTGCCGACAATTTGATGCTTACGCAATTGCCATTTTTGGTTTCGTCCGACTTGGATGAAGTCATTAGCGGACTTTTTGAGTGTGCGGCACGGATTGCGGGGAAATGATGGCAACAGAACCGACTGCGGTGTTGCTTGCATCGGGTGGCTTAGATTCTACAACATTGGCGTATTGGTTACGAAGCGAAAGAATCGGCTTTATTCCACTTTTTGTGGAATATGGTCAGCATTGCGTTGCCACAGAACGCGAGCGACTTGCGGAGGTTCTACCGCCCGCAGAGTTCGGTCAGTTTGAAGTGGTGAACATTTCCGATGTATATAAGAAATGTCCGTCACGACTCATTCGAGAGCCAAATCTTTGGGAAGAATCTATCTCTGCGGAAGACTTGTATTTGCCATACAGAAACCTATTGCTACTGAGCGTCGGTGCGGCTTTTGCGCAAGCACGTGGACTTACCGAAGTTTATGCGGCGTTTATTAACAGTAATCACGCAAAGGAAATTGACTGTTCTGCAAAGTTTTTCGATCAACTTGGCGAAATGCTGTCTGAGTTTGGCACTGTTCAAATTCGGATGCCGTTCAGAGAGTTTTCTAAACGAACGGTAGCGCAAATCGGATTAACTTTGTCCGCTCCAATTGCCCACACTTTCTCTTGTCAAGCCTCATCGACTGTGCCGTGTGGTGCTTGTCCAAATTGTGTTGATAGGCTGGAAGCACTTAGTTCATTTGAATAAACACAGGAGGCAAGGATGCCGCCCAAATCAGCCAGTGCCTCGGCTGCACGCCGATTGGCCAATTTCATTTTGTGCTTGGATGGTTTCGTGGTCCGCGAAAGAATGGGTGCTGGTTACAACCACATGGGAGCAATTATTTGCGACACGATTCTGCAGGCGGGCCTGAATTACAAGACCGTCGTAGCCCCACGGGTGCAAAATGTATTGCATCGCTGGCCGTCCGCGTGGCGAACAACCGGCTTTACCAAGATGATGAAACGAAATGGCGTCCACGAAATACTGCATTGGCGGGACGATGAAAAACCTAATCGCATTCGTGCGCTAACTGGCCTTTTAATTTCGCATGGCGTAGACACAGAAAGTGACTTACGCAGTTGGCTGACTGACGAGTCCAATGTCGCATTGCTACGCACATTGCGCGGAGTTGGTCCAAAGTCGGCGGATTACATCAAATCTCTTGTCGGCGTGCCAGCCGTAGCCGTTGACCGACACGTGCGCACATTCGTCGGGTGGGCAGGCATTGTGACAAATGAATATTACCAAATCCGCGAAACAGTTTGCAAAGCCGCCGAACTACTAGGATACGGACATTGCGAGCTTGACCATGCCATTTGGTCATATGTCTCGACAAACGAGCAATCGCGAAGGTTGCAAACTGTGGCCTGACTCGTCATTCTATTCCCATGCCGCGAGCTTGACGATAGGTTACGCCGTATATGGAAGCTTGTCCCACGGAGGGTGTTTTGATCGGATTTCGTCACACCCAACAGACGCTTTTAGGTAACGTCAATGACGATACTCTCGTTGCCCGTCGCGACGAGCAAGCCGACTCAGCTCCGTCCCCCGTACATCGGCAGAGCAGCTGATCGCGTTGATACGTATCTACGCCTCGCCTGCCGCTGTCGCATTGATTTCCGCGCCCGACACCCCCTTTGCACTCACCTCTCCTGCACAAATTGTCCTGCCTCAGTCGGAACTGGAATTTTCCTTCGCGGGCGTTAGCATAACGCCAAGCGCAGGAGGATTCCATGAAGGACAGCCCAGAACGGATCGAACTCGCGGGAGCGGCGGCACTTTTCGCCGCAGCAGAAGGTGGCCATCGTCAAGCGGCACCTGGTCGATGGCGTGCCGATCTCCGACCTGTGCGACGAGCACCACATCCAGCCGACCCAGTTCTACCAGTGGCAGAAGCAGCTCTTCGAGAACGGCGCGACCGCCTTCGAGCGGCAAGGCGAAGGCCGCCGGCCCGTCGCCGGCCGAACGCAGAGTCGCAGCAGCTGCGAGGCCAAGCTGGCCACCAAGAACGAGGTCATCGCCGAGCTGATGGAGGAGATACGTCCGCTTAAAAAAACTCGATGGGGCGCTCTGAAAGGCAGCTGGGTCGGCCCATGACATGCGGGATGAAGTCGTCGATTACGTGCGTACGTGGAGCGAGCGGACGGAGCTGCCCGCCAAGCAGCTGGTGCAGTGGATCGGAGTCGGCATGAGCAAGTTCTACGATTGGACAAAGCGGTACGGCAAGGTGAACGAGCACAACGCGGCTCGTGCCCCGCGACCATTGGCTGGAAGCCTGGGAGCGGCGAGGCGATCCTCGCCTTCCATGCCGAGCATCCCGCTGGAAGGCTACCGGCGCTTGACGTACATGATGATGGACGCCGATCGTGGTCGCCGCCAGCCCGGCCACCGTCTACCGCGTGCTGAGCCAGGCCGGCTGCTTCGCTCGCTGGAATCGCACAGGAAAGCTCGGCAAAGGCCAGGGATTTCAGCAGCCGCTTGCGCCCCACGAGCATTGGCACGTCGACATCAGCTACGTCAACGTCTGCGGCACGTTTTACTACCTGATCAGCGTGCTGGACGGCTGCAGCCGGTACATCGTCCACTGGGAACTGCGCGAGAGCATGACAGGAGGCCGACGTCGAGATCGTCTTGCAACGAGCCCGGGAAAAGTTCCCCAGCCGCGACGCCGCGGATCATCACCGACAACGGACCGCAGTTCATCGCCAAGGACTTCAAGGAGTTCATCCGGCTCTGCGGCATGACCCACGTGCGAGACCAGCCCCTACTATCCGCAGAGCAACGGCAAGATCGAACGCTGGCACGGCACGCTCAAGCGCGATTGCCTGCGGCCTCACGTGCCGCTGTCGCTCGAGGAGGCGCGACAACTCGTCGCCGCAGTTCGTCGACGCATTACAATCACGTCCGCTTGCACCGGCCATCGGCTACGTCACGCCCGCCGACAAGCTGGCCGGCCGCGAGCAGGCGATCTTCGCCGAGCGCGATCAGAAGCTCGCCGCGGCAAGAGAACGCCGGGCCAACGCGACGCCGCCGATTTGACGCTGTCGTCCACTTGCGACACCGGAACACAGAGAAAGGCTAGCGGGTCCAGGGGGCGGCAATGAGCCCCCTGGTCGCCCGAGCCAACAACCAATCCACCACCAATACGCCCACCGAGGGCGAAACCAGTTCCACATTAACCCTTATCACTCGCTAACAGCTCACTGCGAAAATTCCAATTCACGCTGAACCAGGACAAAAGTACTGCGCAGAACGCGTAGTTTCAAGCCCAACAAATGGTGGCGAGGATGTTTGGCACACGGCTGCCGCAACAAAAATTTGGGAACGGCTCCGACAAAGAGGCTTGGCCAGCTACGATCTAAAGGCGGACGTTTACGTTCTCCTGTGAATTACCGGGCCTGGTAAATGTGCAAAGGAATATCGAATGATTCGAAATGCCTGCGAGTCAGACTTTATGTTTTGCGTAGCGATTAGTCGGAAAGCATGGCCCACGTTCAAGGAGCGCGAATCAATCTACCACCTATTCTGTAAGTTTTTCAGCAATACTTGTTTCGTTTACGAAGTGGATAAACAAATTCAGGCTTTTATTTTAGGATTCATTTCACAGGTTGATCCTACACTATCATACATTCACTTGATAGCTGTAGACCCGGATTTTCAACGGCACGGGATCGCGCGGAAACTGTACGAACACTTCTTTAATACCGCTCGCAACTTTGGGGCACTCGAAGTGCGACTAATCGTTAATCCAGACAATCCAATTTCCTTAGGATTTCATAAAAGCTTAGGCTTTTCGACCTCGATTAAAGGAACACACATTCTGATCGACGGAGTTGACTCAGCAAAAGACTACAATGGGCCGGGAATTCACATGGTTCCAATGCGACGACCAATATAAAGGGCCAGGTCAGTATTGAGGTGGACCCCAAAAACTGGACAGCATGATAAGGTGTAAATTCCATGGTGGAAGACACCGGGATCAGGAGTGTCCAGCTCTCGATCGTACTGGGTGCAGGCGGTGGGACGGCCGTCTGGAAGCAGAAGCAAGATTGGCGAGCTTCTGCACTTTTAGTGCCACGTGATGGAGCGATTTCATTGCTTCTTATGGGAAAATTGCATGCGTCAATCGCTAATAATTTTGGCGTTAGCTCGCAACTTCTTCGCTGGCGAATTAACCAAACTGGCATTATCAGGCAGCTGTCGGCAATATCCCGAAAGCAAGAACTGGGGCAGCTATAACTTGACGCACGGTTGAATTAGGTTCTGATTATCCTCCCCACTTCTGGCGATTGATGCCGTCCGAGGGTAAATTGTAGGGCAATCGTTCTGCTCGATTCCAATAACGTTTGCCCGTCAATGCCATCTAGCGACGCCAACAGCGAATGGCTCACGCGCAAGCGCCGCATCGACCCCATCCTCGATGCCTGTGGCTGGCCGAAACGCGCAAGCACCCCTTCCGATGCGCATCGCCTCGAGGAGTACGAAACCGCCGCCGGCCCGGCCGATTACGCCCTCTGCGTAAATTCCAATGCCCTCGGCATTGTCGAAGCCAAAAAACTCTCGCTGGGTCCGCAGAACGTCCTAACGCAGGCAGAGCGATATTCGCGCAGCGCACCGCAAAATGGATTTTCCTTTGGCGATTTCCGCATCCCGTTTCTCTATTCCAGCAACGGCGAAGTGATTTGGTTCCACGATATCCGCAGCACGCTCAATCGTTCCCGCCGCGTCTCGTTGTTCCACACCCCTGCGGCCCTGCAGGAAATGCTCACGTTCGACCTCGACGCCGCCGGCGCTCGCCTCCGCGCCACGCCTAACGCGCATCCGATGCTCCGCCCCTATCAGGTCGAAGCCAACTCCGCCATCGAAGCCGCCATCGCCGCCCGCAAACGCGAACTCTTGGTCGCCATGGCCACCGGCACCGGCAAAACCTTCACGATTGTCAACGAGGTCTATCGCCTCATGAAGGCCGAGGTCGCCCGCCGCGTGCTGTTCTTGGTCGACCGCCGTGCACTGGCCGCCCAAGCAGTCCGTGCCTTCAAGAGCTTCGAGCCCGAGCCCGCCTTAAAGTTCGATCAAATCTACGAACTCTACAGCCAGCGCTTCAAACGCGAAGATTTCGACGACGACGAAGTTCGATCCCACCGTTCTCCCGCAAAGCTATCTGCCCGATCCGCAGCCCGGCCACGCCTTCGTCTACGTTTGCACCATTCAACGCCTGGCAATGAATCTCTTCGGCCGCCAGTCCGCCGCCCGAGCGTTCGGCGAACTGGAATCCGGCGACGAAGATGCCGACAAGCTCGATATCCCCATCCACGCCTTCGATTTGGTCATCGCCGACGAGTGCCATCGCGGCTACACCGGCCACGAACTTTCCGTCTGGCGCGATACCCTAAACCACTTCGACGCCATCCGCATCGGCCTCACCGCCACGCCGGCCGCCCACACCACCGCCTATTTCGGCGCCCCAGTCTACCGCTACGAATACGAGCGCGCCGTCCGCGAAGGCCACCTAGTCGATTACGACGTCGTCAAAGTCACTTCCGACGTCCGCCTCCAAGGCATTTTCCTCCAGGAAGGCGAACAGGTCGGCGTTGTCGATCGCGCCACCGGCGCCGAACAGCTCGATCTTCTGGAAGACGAACGCGCCTTCGACGCCAAAGAAATCGAACGCAAAGTCACCTCCCCCGATTCCAATCGTAAAATCGTCGAAGCCCTCCGCGACCATTGCGCCCAGCACGAAGCAGCGCTACGGCCGCTTCCCCAAGACGCTCATCTTCGCCGCCAACGATCTGCCCCACGTTTCCCACGCCGATCAACTCGTCCACGTCTGCCGCGAAGTCTTCGGCCGAGGCGATGCCTTCGTCCAAAAAATCACCGGCCGCGTCGATCGCCCGCTGCAGCGCATCCGCGAATTCCGCAACCGCCAGAATCCCGGCATCGTCGTCTCGGTCGATCTCATGTCCACCGGCGTCGATATTCCCGACCTGGAAATCATCGTCTTTATGCGCTCGGTCGGCTCCCGCATTCTGTTCGAGCAAATGCTCGGCCGCGGCACTCGCAAGGGCGAACGCTACCCAGACAAATCCCACTTCACCGTCTTCGATTGCTTCGGCGGCAGCCTCCTCGAACGCTTCAAGCACGCCACCGGCAATCACGGCCGACGAGCCCGCGGCCCCTCGCGCACCATCTCCGAACTCATCGACGATATCTGGAACAACCGCGACCGCCAGTACAACGTCCGCTGCCTCGCCAAGCGGCTGCGGCCGCATCGACAAGGAAATGAGCTGGCGAAGCCCGCGACCAGTTCGCAGCCTATCATCCCCGACGGCGACGTGGCCGCCTTCGCTGCCGGCCTGTCCGACGCGCTGACTCGCCAATTCACCCCCACCATGCAACTGCTTCGCGATCAGGCGTTCCAAAAGCTGCTGGTCGAATATCCACGAAAAAAAGACTCCTTCCTCATCGCCCTGGCCACTCAGGATACGGTCACCACCGAGTGGCTCCTCCGCGACGGCGCCGGTCGCGAAATCAAGCCGGCCGACTATTTGGCCATGTTCGCCCAATTCGTCCGCGATAACCCGGCCCATATCGAAGCCATTCGCATCCTGCTCGATCGCCCGCGCGATTGGGGCACCCAGGCCCTCTCCGAACTCCGCGACGAAGCTAACTCAAACCCGCGAGCGATTCACCCCCGACATGCTGCAAAAAGCGCACGAAGTCCACTACCGCAAGGCGCTCGTCGATATCATCAGCATGGTCAAGCACGCCGCCGACGAAGGCCAACCCCTCTTAACCGCCGCCGAACGAGTCGATCGGGCCTTTACCACACTAACCGCCGGCCACACTTTCACTGCCGCGCAACAAGCGTGGCTCGATCGAGTCCGCGAACACCTGGTTGCAAATCTCTCCATCGACCGCGAAGATTTCGACGACCTTCCCGTCTTCGCCCGCCACGGCGGCTGGGCCGTCGCGGACCGAGAGTTCGACGGCAGCTTAGTAACGATTTTGCAAAAAGTGAACGAAGCAATAGCTGCTTAGGAGCGCTAAATGCCACGCCTTTCCAATATTGAAATAAAGCGATTCAAACGATTGGTCGACGTAGCTATACCATTGAATACATGCACCCTATTGATTGGTTCAAACAATGCTGGAAAGAGTAGCGCACTTCAAGCCATTCAATTTGCAGTGTCATTAGCACAATCGGCCAAATTGGTAGGCGGAGTGCAATGGGCCTTAGACAAATACGAGTTGAGCTTCGGGCAAAATCAACTTCTGTACTGCCCAATTTCGGATGCAATGGCAATTGCGTCTGGTGGCGCACTCGTTGAAGATGCCAACCAACGAGTTGAAGTGCGATTCGAATTGGACAACGGAGTAAGTTCTACTGTAACCCTACGCAAGGGTCGCAATCGAAATCTGAAGGTTGCCATTGAAGGTCAAGAGCTTGGCGAACAATTACAACAACTTTCCAATCCGTTCAGCGTATACGCACCAGGTCTCGCGGGTGTTCCTCGCGCCGAATCATATATGAACCTTGGATTGATTCGACGGGCCGTCGCCCGTGGTGATGCCAACCTTGTATTGCGCAACGTGCTACTTCAACTTTCGAACGATGTGCCAAAATGGAACACCTTTTTGAATGATATGCGTGAACTGTTTCCGACTCTCGAAGTTGCTATTCAATTCCGGCCGGACGAGGACGAATACATCGGGGTATCTGTGACGCATGACGGTGGCCCCCAAATTCCACTAGATGCCGCTGGCACCTCCATCCTTCAGGCGGCCCAACTGTTGAGCTATGTGAGCTTATTTCAGCCAAAACTACTAGTATTGGATGAACCTGACTCCCATCTTCACCCCGATCGGCAGCGGAAACTATGTCGTCATTTATGTGATATTGCCGAGCAGCGCAGTTTTCAGCTTGTGATGAGCAGCCACTCGCGCCATGTATTAGATGCGCTCAGTCGACGAGCGAAAATCATTTGGCTAAGTAAGGGTGCAGTCGTTCCAGATGTTGATGTGAATTCACAGAAAGTACTGCTTGATCTCGGTGCATTGGATTCGGTTGATTACCTCGCAGATGGCCATGTGCGTTGCTTGGTTGCAACAGAGGATACCGATAAGCGTTACATTAACACACTTCTTGAGGCATCCGGATTTCCGATGGATGACGTTCACGTTTTGTCATATCCAGGCTGTTCACAGATTGAGGCGGCAATTGTGCTAGGTTGCTTTTTAAGAGAAAAGGCAAACCATATTCAGTTAGTTGTACATAGGGACCGGGACTACATGGAGCCGGCTGAAATTGAACAATTTGAAAATCGATTAAGAGCAAAAGGACTACATCCATGGGTGACAGATCGAAATGATATCGAATCATATTTTGCCAATCCGGATCATCTGTCGGAGGCAAATGTCCATTTGGCGGCGGACCGTGCGCAAGAACTATTGACACAGGCAATTGCCGACACAAGGGATAGCAGCATTGAACAAATCATAAATTTGCGGATTGAACGTGCATTTAAGCTGAGAAATCGAGGCGGTCCAAACGTCAATCAAGGCCAAATTTCACATACTTCACACCAAGAGTTTGATGCGCATGCAGAATCGATGAGTCGCGGAGATCTTGTCTTGGGACGGTTGACTGCCCTAATACAACAAGATCTCGCAAACAACCCAGTAATTACCGATGTGACGCCCTACTTGGAAGTCCCATCATTACGGGCGATCAAAGACCAAATTTGGCCGCCAGTTTGATTATGTCTGACATCGTCCAAAAACTCTGGGGCTTTTGCCATACGCTTCGCCACGATGGCGTCGATTACGGCGACTACATCGAGCAAATCACCTTTCTGCTCTTCCTGAAAATGGCCGACGAGCGCGGCGTCGCGGTCCCCAAATCGTGCGATTGGCCCACGCTCGCCGCCAAAAGCGGCACCGACCTGCTGGAACACTACACCGACTCCCTGCGCACCCTCGGCAAGCAGCCGGGCATCCTCGGCGAGATTTACGCCAAAAGCCAAAACCGCTTCAACAACCCGGTCAACCTCAAGCGGCTCATCGCGCTCATCGACGAAACGCACTGGACCAGCCTCGGCGTCGACGTAAAGGCCCAAGCCTACGAAGGCCTGCTCGAAAAAGCCGCCAGCGAAGGCAAGAAAGGGGCAGGGCAATACTTCACACCACGCATCCTCATCCAGTCGATCGTCCGTTGCATGAAGCCCGACCCGCGCAAATCCACGGACTTCACCATCAGCGACCCCGCCTGCGGCACGGGCGGCTTCCTAGTCGCCGCCTACGAATGGCTCATCGAACAAACTAAAGGCGGCGTTCTCGACCGCGATTTGGCCAAGCGCGTCAAGAAAAAGGTTTACCACGGCAAAGAACTAGTCGAGCGTCCGCGCCGGCTGTCCTTAATGAATCTATATCTGCACGGCATCGAACCAACCATCGTTCTCGGCGACACGATTTACGAAGCCCCATCGTCCGAGCGTTACGACGTCATCCTCACGAATCCTCCCTTCGGCACCAAAGGAGCCAATCAGGTTCCCAACCGTGAAGATTTCACCGTCGAAACCAGCAACAAACAACTCAACTTCGTTCAACACGTTCTCACCGTTCTAAAGCCCGGCGGGCGGGCGGCAGTAGTCCTGCCCGACAATTGCCTTTTCGCCGATCAAGCTGGCGAAGTCTTTCAAATCCTCACCGAAGATTGCGACCTGCACACAGTCCTTCGCTTGCCCCGCGGTACATTTACTCCTTATAGCCCCGGTGTGAAAGCGAACCTCGTGTTTTTTACTAAGGGCGAACCGACCAAGCGCACCTGGATCTACGACGCCCGCTCCAACGTCCCTGGCATCACTAAGAAAGATCGCCCGCTAACCGCAGAGTATTTCGCTGAATTCGAAAAGTGCTACGGCGCCGAGCCCAACGGCCGCTCTAAACGCAAAGACGGCGATTCGCCAGCGAGCGAGCGCGGCTACTTGGGCGGAGACCGCTGGCGCTCGTTCTCCATTGCCGAAGTCAAAGCCCGGGATTTTAAACTCGACAGCTTCAAATGGCTCAAGGACGACACCCTCGAAGACGCCGACGAACTGCCTCCGCCCGAGGAACTCGCCACCGACGCCATCAGCGACCTGGAACTCGCGGTCGAAGAACTGAACGCGATGCTCGGCCTTCTGGAGAATTTTAACGGGGTGTCCGCGTGAAACGCGATCTCGATTTAGTCCGCAAAATACTCATGGCGTGTGAAGCGGACGAACACGGCTATGCCCCGCATCCTCTACTCGTTGAGGGATACGACGGGGATAAGGTCGGCTTCCACGTTCACCTGATGATCGAAGCCGGTTTAATCAACGGCCATGACGTGACACACATGGGATCGCTTTCATCCACTGGAATGGCTGGATCTTTGACGTGGGAAGGCTATGAATTTCTCGAAGCAAGCCGCGATGAAGAGCGATGGCAAAAAACCAAGGCCGCTGCGAAATCAGTCGGCGGATTGACGCTCGGTGTACTTAAATCGACCCTGGGCGAGCTAGCGGCAGCCGCAGTCAAAAAGGCGATGGGGCTGCCATGACACTCGCAATGGACGTATCGCCCGATCTGCCTGAGGGTTGGTCTCGTGCCGCGATTCGCGATGTATTCAAACTGAATCCGCCCAAGCCGAGCGCAAATGAACTCGAAAGCACGACCGAGGTTGCCTTCGTTCCGATGCCCGCTGTCGATGCAGATGCCGGAGCAATCACCAACCCTCTCGTGCGCACGTTTGCAGAGGTTCGAAAAGGATTTACATCATTCCGCGATAATGATGTGATCTTGGCAAAAATCACGCCTTGTTTTGAGAACGGCAAATCGGCCATCTGCCGCGGACTACTGAACGGACTCGGCTTTGGTTCAACGGAATTTCACGTCCTGCGTTGTATGGGAGCTGTACTGCCTGAGTACATTTACCATTACGCTCGACAGGAATCGTTTCGCCGAGAAGGTGCCGAAAAAATGACAGGTTCAGTGGGCCAAAAGCGCGTGCCCGCTGATTGGATATCCAACGTCGAATTGCCGGTTCCTCCTCTCGCCGAACAGCGGCGGATTGTGGCGAAGGTCGAGGAGTTGCTGGCGCGGGTCAATGCGGCGCGGCACCGTCTGGCCAAGGTCCCGATAATCCTCAAACGCTTCCGCCAATCTGTCCTCGCCACCGCCTGCTCCGGCCAACTCACCGCCGACTGGCGCAATGAAAATAAATTGACGGCCGTGAACATTCAATCGATCGAGACGCTGAGGTGGGCAAAAGTCGAAGCGACCATCAAAGCCAATTCGCCCCTTCGGCCAAAGAAGTATCTGCCTGTGTCTGTTGAAATCCAGCCACCAACATTGGATATTCCGTCGACTTGGGCATGGGTTCGTCCTCGGCATATAGCGGATTCGTCAAATAGATATGCGTTAGCGATAGGACCGTTTGGAAGTAGCCTCAAAGTGGATGATTACCGTTCGGAAGGGGTGCCACTTGTGTTCGTGCGGAACATTCGGTCAGGAAACTTCGACGACAGTAAATTTGTATCAAAGAAAAAAGCCACCGAATTAGACGCGCACATGGTTGTTGGAGGTGACGTCCTCGTTACAAAGATGGGCGATCCGCCTGGCGATACCCGCTGTTATCCGTCATCCCGTGTGAATGCAATCATCACCGCTGACTGCCTCAAACTTACACCCGAGAAAAAACTCGTATCCTCGCAATTCCTTGAGTTTGCAATTAACTCGTATAATATTCGCTCTCAAATTGTTGACCTGACAATGGGTGTCGCACAACCGAAAATCAGTCTTGAGCGATTTGAGACGGTCGCGATCCCTCTTCCGCCTTTGGTCGAGCAACTTGAAATCGTCCGTCGTGTCGAAACTTTGTTCACAATGGCCGATAAAATCGAATCCCGCCTGCATGCAGCCACCGCGCGGGTCGAGAAAATCACGCAAGCAATTTTGACCAAGGCATTCCGCGGCGAGTTGGTTCCCACCGAGGCGGAACTAGCCCGACAAGAAGGCCGCGATTACGAACCCGCCTCCGTCCTGCTCGACCGCATCCGCGCCCATCGAGCCACTGAATCCAATGGGAAATCCAATCGCCACCGTCGGCCTACACGCCCATCCAATGGCTTCGCCACGGAAGCCGAGAACAAGGTCGGCGCACAAAGCTAATCAATTAGTGGATTCGCCACGTAGGCAAAATCGGGTAGAATTCGGAGCTTTCAGCGGGACCAAGGGGGCTTTGCCCAAGTCGAAGCCGCGAATGCCTATATGCCTTTTTAGAATCAGTGTGCGGAATGCCGCGACCGACACCACGTCATGTATTCGAGAACCCCAATCTTCATCGGGCGTTTATAACGTCGACTACTGACGATCATTTTGAAGATCAACATTTTGACCGAAAGGAAGCGGGTCAAATCGGAGCGGATGGCAGGCTGACACGCAGCCAACTGAGTCACGTAATCGATCAGGTTACGGAGTGCGTATCCGCCTTCACGAACTCAAATGTCGAGGGCGGTTTACTTGTACTGGGCATTGCCTCTGATGGCAGGATTCAGGGCGTCGATCATCTTTCCGAATCCGAACGCAACTCGATTACCAGTTTTGACAACCTTCTTATCAACCAGTCAGTGGAAGTGAAGTTTGTCGATTGCCAAGTCTCGTCGGGAATTTCAAATCGTCTTTTGTTGATCTTTGCTCCATATTGCGAACGTGCAATTTGTGAGACGCCATCCAGAAATCCCAAAGCCTGGATTCGCAGTGGTTCACAGAACGTGCCACTCACGCAGACGACACGAGATCGGCTACGACAGCAGAAAAGGATTATCGACTTCGAGAATACTTTCTGTTGCGAGTTTGATCTTTCTGAGACTGATCAACACGTAGTAGCCGCATTTAGGCCTGTATTCGTTCCCGATGGTATTCGAGAAATGTCGGACGAAGAATTACTTTTCCAAGCGGGGGCGATTCAAAGAGACGGTGGCAAGTTACACTTTACAAACGCTGGCTTATTGTTTTTTGCAGCCAATCCGCAGCGAATTCTTACGGGCGCACACATACGCCTTCTTAGATTTCAAGGACCATCAGAAGACCGGCACAATCGCGGTCTTCCCACACTGGACAAACCATTCACGGGACCACTAACGAAACAGATTCGCGATGCACGAACGTTTTTCCGAGAGTCTGGCTTCTTCAAAATCTATCAAACTCGCAAGGCAAGTGGCGGATTTACCGAACAACCGGAATATCCCGTAAATGTTGTAGATGAAGCAATCGTCAATGCTGTTACTCATCGCGATTATGCAATCGGCTTTCCAATCGAGCTGGAAAAATACAGCGATGCTCTTATCGTTCTTAATCCAGGTCGGATGATGCAACGCGACGTGGACTTGCCGGAAGAATTTACACTTGCTGACCGCGTGCTCGATTCGATGCCACGCAATCCGAAACTGCTTCGATGGCTACAGATTATGAAAGACCCGGAGGGGCGTGCATACGTGCAAGCCATCAGCGAAGGAACGAAGCAAATGGCATTGGAGATGGCAAAGCTGAATCTCCCGCCTCCAAAGTATCGATTGACGGAAAGTCAGACAATACTCAAGCTCGAAAGCAATGCACAGGAACGTGACGCAGCCTTGTTGTCGCAATCCGTGGCCCGCTCTACTGAGTTTACAAATCTTTATCCGATGACAATTCAGGAAGGCGCGAAATCGCTCGATGCAAAGGCGTTCAATATTCGCTACAGAGAGTTTCTGACTACGTTTCGAGATATTTTGCGAGCACACGATTGGTACATCGATCGATTTAGTTTCAGCCGAATAATCGCCCATCGACGCGGAGCATCGCTCGATATTCCGCAAGCGGCAGCATCGATCCTGCGGTTTTACCCTGCCTATGTTTTCCAAGTTCGGCAGTATTGGGGCAGCTACTACCTCTGTGTTGACTACACCATTCAAGTGCTTAATGTGCGGAGGCTAAATGCACTTACCCCGCATTTTCAATTGTCGGAGTTCATTGGGCGAATGTGCGTTGCCGAATTCGATGGCTGGAAGGAAGGGAAGATTATCGCGTCGGATGGTGAGTGGGTGACAGTCTTGTTTTTTGAAAATGAAAAGGAAGCGAAACTACCGGCTGCCTCGATTGTGCCACACTGTTCGTTATCACTTTTAGATCGATTGTTGAAAGTAGAGGGTGTTTCATTCGATTTACATAAAGCGGTGAAACGATTTAGCTTCGCATCAGAAACAGCCGCCGCAAGAAAAAGAGCCGATAAGATTGTTTCAATGGTGGAACACGCTTCTCAGACTTTGTTTCCCGTCGCATTCGGAAATTTCAAAGTGTCCTTGGATACTCAACCAGTGCACTTAATTGAACATGGAAAGCCGACTCGGGAGAACTTTGTCGTAGGGCGACTGTCAGAGCCAGCGGTTGAATTCCGTGAGCAACATGCAACTACGGATGTTCGCGAAGGTATTACCAAGTTCGGAAGCTACAGTCATTCGCCACACGATCTTGAACTGGTTCCAGTTTGCACGTCAAGTTGTCGCCAGAAGATGGAGCAACTAATCGAACGACTAAAAGTCGGCAAATACAAATACAGAGGAGCTGAGCGGACGTTTGCAACTAAATTCACGTACTCCACCATTATTACAGTTGACCGGCCTGAAGACATACGATACGAGGTGCAACGCATATTAAATGAGCATCCAGATTGGAGCGGAGAACGCAGCCTTCGAAGAATATTCATAATTCATACCCCGGAACACGGATATGCAGCCGATGACCACACTTCACCTTACTATGTTGTAAAACGATTTTTGCTAGAGGCTGGTGTGCCATGTCAAATGGTAGACACCCCAACATTGTCCGATCCAGATTGGAAAGACTTAAATCTTGCTCTAAACATTACAGCAAAATGCGGAATAACTCCTTGGGTATTGCCGGACGCTATCCCCGACGCAGATTTTTTTATCGGCTTGTCTTACACACAGTCCAGAGACAAACAGAAGATAATGGGTTTCGCAAATGTTTTTAATCAGTACGGCAAGTGGGAATTTTATTCCGGAAACACAGCTTATTTTGAATACGACGAGCGTGTCGAGAACTTTTCGCGGTTGGTTCGGGAAACACTTGAGCGACTGACTTTGCAACCCACGCCGAATATCATTTTTCATTATTCAGCAAGGCTTTCGCGTGACGACAGAAACGCGATGTTGAGGGCAGCACGAAGCATTCGACCGGAAGGCACGTATACTTTCGTGTGGACAAATAATCATCACAATGTTCGCATTTTTGACAGTCGCCCGGAAACCGATGGGAGCTTAAGGCGAGGAAGCTTTATGCCGACTTCGTTTAACGAAAGCTTTCTTTCGACAACCGGCTACAATCCGTTCCGACGACCGATGGGAACACCAAAGCCATTGCAAATAACTGCTTGGGTTGACCGTCCGCAAGGATTGCCGAATGCCACACCGGACATGAAGGCCCTTGCCGTTCAAGTTCTAAGCCTCACAAAACTGAATTGGGCTTCGACCGATGCTTTTTGTGGCGAGCCGATAACATTGAAATACGCAGGCGACATCGCTTACTTGGCCGCCGCATTCTTACGGCAATCCGAACCATTTAAGTTGCATCCAGCATTAGAACGCTCTCCGTGGTTCCTGTAGGGTCTGCCTCTCGCGATGAATTTGTGCACTCCACTAGATGGGGTGCTTGAGTGCTTGTGGTCACGAATTTGCGCACGCGCAACTCGAGCAACTGGAAAAAAGGGGTCCAAAGGGGATGAGTCGATTCGCTTTGGCGGCAAGCGCAGAAACTTGTCGAGTATGCGGCATCTTCTTCGGAAAACCTGCAGTTGGCTAGGCAACATGCCGAAGTGGCGATCATCAATCTCTACAAAGCATTGGATTGGGACGTTGAGGTCGAATGGATGAAGCCCTAACCGCCGGTCCGCAACGGTGCGGGACTTCATAAATCACGGCTGTTACCCAGCCATTCGGTGCCGTCCGGTCCTTTCCCAACCCGGGCTACGTAGTAGTACAGATGGCACGCGAGTGGATATTATTCGGGCACAGGTGTGGCAAATCTGGGGTAACGGTCGCTGACGTCGGCAAGGTTCCGTGCCGTCGCTGCGCCGCGAGGTGGTTGTCATTCCGGGACAGCGATGATCGCTCCGACGTCTCCCACTGCCGTGAATGGGGCTTCCCATGCAAGATGTTCGACTTAGTAGTGCAAGTCTGCGGTTGCATAATCAGCCAAAACCCTTGATCCGGCGGATTTTCTGATGCAACTCGATGCCAGATAGATCCGCTGACCACCGATGATATAACGTTGAGCTCACATGTTGCTTCGCGATAATCTTTGAAGTTTACGCCGCCGAATTTCGCCAGTCCCACTCGGCTACCAAGCGCCATTATATGCGCTAAATTCAGACGCGTTTTGCGTCATAAACGGTGGGAAAGCGCTTAGTTCCTGCCCAGGCTGATTTGATCGCTCGTTATCAAATCGGTGCATTCTAGGCTTTCTGCCATTGCACGATTCCCTCGGGCTTCACGCGTTTTCAACTGGAGGTATTCGCTGTGAGAACTTTATCCAGGTGTGTTGACACTTCGTTGGTCGAAATCTGGCGGCGCCAGATTGGCCGCCAGCGTTATAGGCGCAATCGCCGAGGACCGCGGCCGTTTGCGGCACTGGCTTGGTTTGCGCGAGGCGCAATCGTCGATGGTTTGATCGAGCTGCGCCGATTGCAGTTCTGGGTATTGCATGATCAGCACGATCCCGATAGCCGCTTGCGCCATCGGCTGGCTTGTTACCGAGCCAACACAATTGAATGGGGAGTTCTACTGGGCGGCGCAGCCCAAATGCGCTTTGAAAAAGACCTGGCTTTACCCCCTGACTATTTGCCCCCCTGTTCCAGGATCGCCCCAGGCAATGGCAAACTACTGAGGCAGGCTTTGCAGTTGGATGGATACTTGGAACTGCATGCGAGGTTTCCGTACTATCCGCGCAAGAGCAGCCCAAAATTGCCGCGGTTTTTAGCGGCCTTAAAGAGCGATAGTCCCGTTGCCGATGTGCCGGAGCTCGCTGCCTACTGTGAGCCGTCGATATTGGATTCACGCTTTGCCATGACCCAGTTGCGCCGGCTGCATCGGGGCCAGTGGCTGTACCCGGTGGAGTTGGTCAGCCATAACTGGCACGAGTTTGCAGCCGTGTACGCCGACATGACCGGCGTTCCCAAGCGGCAAATCGTCAGGCTCGATGGCGAGGAAAGCCTCAAAGGCTATCGAGGCGCCTGTCAGTACGATTTCCTCAGTTCGCGGTTTGATCGCGAATCGACCTAGTTGGGCGAACCGCTGTCTTAGGGGCAGCAAGTTCCCCTCGCATCTGTTGCCGGTGTGACCGCCTGCTGCGGTCACTGTTTTCCCAAGAGTGCTCGGCGCTCGAAAGTGCGCGCCGAGTGTGCATTCGATAGTTGAGGACCACCCCATATCTCAATCCGATTTAGAACGCGCCGTGGCCTCGGTCACGGGCGAATCTGTACAGACTGATCCGCCGCCGCGGGTTTTCATTGGCTGATCCGTTTGATCTGGATTTCGATCCGGAACCCAACGAGCGCCGTCCGCTCACAGTTGATTGGGATGAACTTGAGTGCCGGCGGGCGCGAGTCCGTCCGTAGTTCTGATTTTCAAAAGCGCCGGGCGGCATTTCGCCGCCCGGCCTACCCTTCTTCCTTTCGAGAGCAACTCTATGGACGCTGTCTTTTGGATTCTGTTGGTTTGCTTCGTTTTGTGGTGGCTCGGTAAAAACGCCCTGCGGCCACCACCATCCCGACCAGGGCGTCGACCGCCACGTTGCCGCTGTCGCCGGTAGCGCTGTTGTAAATCAAGATGCCGCCAATTGTCTTCCTGTATCAAGCTTCCAAAGTCGACGGCTCAATTCGTTGGCAATTCGCTTGACGCTGTCCAACGACTCGCCTTGCCGACCAAATAGAGAACGGTCAAAGGCTCGGTAGATTAACTCCACCCTTTTGATCATTCGCTGAGCATATCGTCGTTTTAAGGCCATTTCAAGGAATACATAGAGCAGTAGCATTTGCGACGATCGCGCTATGCCCCAACATTTGGGGCGCGCATTCAGCCAATCGCGCAGGTGATCCGGCGCCACCAGCAATTGTTGGGCAGTGATATCGTGAAGGTCGAGACCTCGGGAACGGAGCAAAGGCCAAGGCAAAAAGCGTCCAGCGCCAGCGTCTGCGAGGCGTTCGCGGTCGTACCACGCGGGACTATACCGCTCGGGCGCATCGGGACCGGTAATTCCCACGTAGACAAAGTTTCGAGCGACCAATCAAAGTAAAAACTTTGAAAATCCTCCCAGCATTTGCGCAAGTTTTCAGGCGGACAAAGAGGTCCAGGACTCGACAATGCCGGCGGGACTATCGGAAAGTAACCAAAATATGGCAGTCCCTCAACCCACGGAGCGCGCCACTTGCCGATATTGGCAATCGTTGGCCCCCAAGTATGTTCGAGACGCCCCAACCGTCTTCTGAACTCCGGGTTTGCCACAAGCCAACTCACATACGCGGCGCTGACAACTTCCATCCTTGCAGTCGATTTATCCATTCGTTCAAGGTACTGGTCGATTCGCTGATATGTCCAACGCGCTTGCCGAAGTCTTTGGACTAATGCTTCACGGTTTTCTCGCTCATTTACTTGCTGGGGGATCATTGCGAGTTCAGCTCGCTGTGTGCCATCAGCGGGTGCATACGAACTAAGCAGAAGCGGACAATAGAGGCGTCGCCTCATGTAGAAACCCGGAGCATAATGCGCAAGTGCTCGCTCGAACCTGAGATCATCCTCTGTGAATAGACCGGATTCCTCGTCAATGGCATCGATCAGCTTAAGTGGGAGCGCATAGAGTGGCACACTTGGATTACCCGTCTGTTTTGGAAATTCATCGGCCAACTCGTTCCAATCATCCTCGGAAATGCGAGAGCGGCAATTGATTGTTGTCGAATGCATGAAGACTCCCTTCTTGCCACGCAATAATTTTAACTCGGAAGTAGGCATGATCGCTACAGCCACAACTTTGATTTCCCGCGAGCCTTATCGGCTAACTACCGGATAACTTGAAACCAAATTGGCTCTTGGGAGCTTTTCTTTGAAAATGCTCGATTTTTTCGGGAAAATCGGCGGATTTTGGAAACGGCAATCCTCCGTTCGACTGCTTTGATGTCCGCGCCACATAGGAGGAAAGTAAATCCCAGTTCTTTCCCTCGACGACGCTTTTTGTGGTATCCATCATGGATCATAGACGCGCGGAGTCGCGATGGGAAGTTTAGACTCGAGCAGTCTGCACCTCCGACTGCGAACCGAAACTGGTTTCGCAATTACAAAACAGATCGTTCAAGGATGAGCGATGGACACAACGCACAGGGACGTGGATCTTCGGACGCCAAGCAGTGCTCCTGAAGCCATCCAATCGGAGTTTCTAACAAAACCCGAGGTCATTGAGCTCTTGCGACTCGGTTGCAATGGACGCAACGCGTCGGAGCAATTGCGGAATCTTATCCGCCGGAACGGCCTGCCGGTCATTCGCCGCGGAGGGCTGCAAATATTCCGGCGTTCGGCGATTGACGCTTGGCTAGATGAAGGCCAGCGCGGTTATTCCGCGCGCCGAAGGCACTAAGTCGGAAGTTTCTAAATCAATTGTTTGATGGGACACAATTTTAGTGGCAGCAGATGTTTACATCGTGAAACGACGCGTGCGGAGACAGCTCCGCACCGGCAAGCGGCAATACAAGCTGTTGCTGCGTTGGAAAGACCCGGTGACGGGAAAATGGAAATGCGAAAGGACCGGGACGGCCGACATGACGGAGGCCCGAGAATTAATGCGGCGCAAATGGTCAGAACTTAATTGTTTGGCGCCTGCGGACACAGTACCTGCCTCTAGCCCGCATAAACCGACTTGGGATGCATGTATAAATGCAGTGGTACGTGCGATGATGGCCGACAATCTTCGCGGGACGTACGTTGACGATGCGCGGCATCTATTACAATCACTGCAGTCGATGTTTCCACATGTTCATAGCCCCGCCGAAATTACTCCGGAGCATGCGAACGAATACAAGCGCCGGAGAGCGGAGGGCAACAGCAAACGTGGCGTCGATCCGATTTCACCCTGGACGCTGCGCGGCGACTTGGCGACGTTGAAAGCGGTTTTCGGCAAGTGGCTCTGTGCGGAATGCGGGCTACTTACATCAAATGCATTTGCAAATATTCGGCCCCCAAAGTGCGACGATCCGGAAGTCCGAATCATTACGCCCCGAGAAGCAGCCGAGTTCTTCGCCTGGTTCGTGCAGAGGTGGGGTGACTGGGCGTTGCCGCTTGTATACATCGAGATTTCGGCGTTGGTCGGCTGGCGTGCATCGGAAATCGCCTCGTTGCGCGAGGCAGATATTTTGGACGACGGCTTCGTTCAGGTGATTGCGAAGTCGTCCAAGACCCGAAAGCGCAAAGTCGTTTGGTTGCCAGAAGTGCTGCATGCGAATCTGCGTTCCTGTGCCTCCGACGGCTGGGCGTTCGGTCGGTATCCTGAAGAGCTACGTCAGCGGTTGCTCACATTCCGCAAGCAGCCCCACCACGCATCGAAGGTGAAGAGCTTTGCCCCGAAGCGGTTGGTTGGTTGGCTGCAAGACGAGCTGCAACGTTACAACGAATTGCTCGCTGCCGAGGTTAAGAACGACGGCTCGCATAGGCACTGGGAGCCATTCACGTTACATGATTTCCGACGTACGGCGATCACCGGAATGCAAATGGCGGGCGTCTCGGAAAAGGAGGCGAGCATCCTCGTTGGGGCAACGCCCGAAGTAATCCGGAAGCACTACGAAAAGCTCGACCAATTAGTTATAGCGAAGCGATCGATTCAGCGCCGGTTGAATAATGAATTGGACCATCCAACTGCACCCAGTTTTGCGCGCCGTTGCGCGCGGAGCCATTTTCGGGCCTTGACGACGCGTCGAAATCGCCGCAAACTGTTTTACACTAACACTTTGCCGGAGTGGCGGAATGGCAGACGCGCTGGACTCAAAATCCAGTGGCCGCAAGGCTGTGTGGGTTCAAGTCCCACCTCCGGTACTTTTGACCGCTTAACGACTTACATCTCACGTCGCAAGTCGCTTCGGCGACCCCACGTTGCACCAGGGGTGGCAAAGGGGTGGCAACGTGGCATCTGCGTGGCTGTTGCATCGCTGGTTTCCTCTCCCATCGGGCGTAGCATTTTTTGCTCGTCTTTTTTGGGAGAGTTTCCATGTCCTGGTTGGAACAACATCGTAGTGGCATCTATCATGTCGCCTTTCGCGTCGGCGAGACACGATTTAAGCGTTCGTTGGGGACGAAGGAACGGCGGAAGGCCGAGGCGTTGGCGGGCCGCATCGACGAGAATTTAGCGCTCATTGAACGGGGACGGCTGGTCATTCCGGGCGACGCCGACGTTGTCTCGTTCTTGCTAACGGATGGAAAGATCAGTGAGCAGCCTGAGAGGCCGAAGCTGACGACGCTTAAGGCGCTGTTCGACGACTTCCTGCAGAATTTGCGAGCCGGCTCTGTCGAGGACTCAACCCTGTATGGCATGAAGATTCATATCAAGCATCTCAAAGACCGCCTCGGCTCGAATTTTCGGATTCAAGAGTTGGGATTCGATGATCTACAGGACTATGTGCATCATCGCAGCCAGGATCGCGGGTTGCGTGGCCGCAAGCTCAGCGCTACGACAATCAAAAAGGAAATGGTCACGTTCAAAGCGATCTGGAGTTGGGCGATGCGGCGCGGCCTAATAAACCGTGTCTTTCCCAGCGAAGGTCTGCGATACCCGAAAACGACCGAGCGTCCCGCGTTTCAAACCTGGGCCGACATTGAACGCCGTATTCAACGCGGGGGACTAACGACCGAACAACAGGCTGACTTGTGGGATTGCCTGTTTCTGACGCTGCCCGAAATCGAAGCGGTGCTGGAGCACGTCCGACTCCATGCCGCCTACCCATTTCTCTACCCGATGTTCGTCTTTGCTGCCCACACCGGGGCAAGGCGGAGCGAAATGATCCGCTCGCTAATCGACGACATCGATTTGGTGCGCAAGACGGCCGTGATTCGGGAAAAGAAGCGGGTGCCTGGTAAATGCACGACTCGGAGCGTGCCACTCTCGCCGCTTCTGATCGACGTCCTTCAAGACTGGTTAGCTCGACACCCCGGGGGACCGTGGACGTTCTGTCACGGTCAGGAGGTCCTGCTCCTTCGCAATGACCGGCGAGACAACACAGCGTTGACGGAAGACGATGTCCACGACGGATTCAAACGAGTCTTGTCCGGGAGTAAGTGGTCCAAGCTCCGCGGCTGGCACGTGTTCCGACATTCGTTTTGTAGCAACGCTGCAGCGGCTGGGATCGATCAGCGAATTATCAATGCTTGGGTCGGCCATCAGACAGAAGAAATGGTACGGCGCTACCGGCACCTAATCCCGAACCAACAGCAAGAAGCAATCCAATTAATATTCGCCGGGGTGCAACAGCCCCTCGTTGCGGACACGGGTTAGCTCCTCGTGCGAAATAACCCACTCGCGAGCATTGCCGCGACCGCAGTCGCGCTTAGCGGCCTTAATGCGATGATTGCGGCACCATTCGCGCACGGTGAATGGGGCCTTGCCGAGAATTTCGGCGGCCTCGTCGGTCGTGTACCATTCCTTGACCGTCTTCTGTTGCAATAGTTGCTTCAGTATGGCTTCGATGCGATCCAGTCGGTCGAGCAACTCTTCAGCGCGGTCGGGAACCGGCAAGGGGTCCGACACTTCGTTTCGCGTTCCATCGCGATCCATTATGTCACTCCCTTTGTTCACGGCTCGATGTGCGTCGACTGGGTTTTCCCGGCGGGCGTTTTGGCGTCATTGCGGCGGTAGGCATTGCTATTCCAGCCTACCGATTTGCGCTCACACCGCGCTCACAGTTTCGACAAAAAACTGTGAGAATATTGCGCTGATTTAGCGCAAATTCTGCTTCGAAGCCGTCGTGACAATATGCGCTAAATTCGCCGCAAAAACGTGGCATAAGAGGTGGAGAGATTTATTTCTTGCCAGCAATCACCTTGCGCGGTCTTCCCGCCAAAGGTGCCCGCTGACGACTAGCGACTCGATTCTTTCTATTACTTGGTGCCCTGCGTTACTGCGGGGCGGTTGTGGTTTTTTCCACCGACCGCCCTGCGGGGGCGGTCTCTGTTACAGGAGGTCGTCCCATGATTGCAGTTTTGCAGCAGCCGTCGAAATCAACGTCCTTTGTTCCGGTCGAAGACAAATGGCAGGCGAAATTCCTAGCGAAATTGCCGCTGATTCAACGACAACTCGAGCGTGCCCTTCGAGGGCTTTCGGGGGAGGCTTTCGAGGAGATAACGCAGGAATGCATTGTCAACTGTCTGCTAGCATTCGTTGCCTTACATCGGCGTCGTCGCTTAAATGTCGCCTTTCCGAGCAGCTTGGCTCGATTTGCGGTGCTTCAAGTCCGCGCCGGTCGCACTGCTTGTACCCCACTGAACAGTCACGAGCCGCTCTCTCGATATGCCCAACTCCGTACTGGGATTGTCGTAGAGCGATTGGATCGGTGCCAGCGCGCCTCGGAGGGATGGTTGGGACCACTGATTGCAGATCGACGCATCTCTATCCCCGATCAGGTGGCGTTGCGAATTGATATTCCTGTGTGGCTATCTCGACTTAGCATCAGGGTGCGACGAATTGCCGTCGACTTGGCGATCGGTTGCACCACCGCCGAGGTCGCCAAGAAACATCGTTTGTCGGAAGGTAGAATTAGCCAAGTCCGTAGGGAGCTTCACAATTCCTGGCAAAGATTTCAGTCAGTCTGAGCGCGCACTGTGTGTGCGCTTTGAGCCGTGAGCAATACGATGTAGGGCGAGCCAATGTCTCGCCCTACATCGCCGGTTCCTGTACCGGCTGCCTCGGATCAGCAGTCGACTTCGCATGGCGGCTTGCACGAATTCACAAATAGCTTGTTTATCGACATTCACTAACGTTAAATTGGCGCAGGCGTTGTCCTTCTTGTATGGGTGGCAATTATGGATCGATTGGAAATAGCGCTTCGTCGTTATCGGCAAATTGTTCCAACGGCTGTCGGCCGAAGGGATCAGCTTCCATTGCGCGAAGTAAAGGTTTGGTTGTCGGAATACGTTTTACCTGCTCTGGAAAACGTTTCGGCCCGGCCAAAGTTCCGAGACTATGCATCGTGGCCAATTAGGAATTTGCGACGAGGTGTCACATCAGTCGAACGTGGGTTGGTTGACCAATCGGATGTCGGGCTGCAAGCGTGCGCCAAGGCACTTGCGAAGCTGGTCGACCGAAAGGGCATTCGACGGAAACTTGATGAATTGAATCCGCCAAAGATTCGTGTCGTTCGCGAGGTCGCCGAATTCTCAGCGAGGGGCATGGCGCGGAAGCCGCTCGAGACGTCGAAGATTGACGAGTTGGATGTCGAGGTCGTTCAACTGCACTGCATTGCAAGGCGTGACTGGAATGATTTGGTCAACGTGCAAGACTATTTTGAACCCCAGCAGGAGTGGATTTGCGACAAGGATGGGAACAAAGTCCAGCGCGGCGAATGGCTCCCTTCGTTTAACCCGGAATTGCTGCCAATAGGGAATTTCGTCGTTCGGTGTCTGCTCAAGCGAATCAAAATACGGATGGAACTACTGGGCTCCATGATACGAAAGTGTGACGCGGCTTTGGCGAATGTAAGCAGCACACATGCCAAAATCCGCAAAGACGTGGAAGCGAGCTGGGGTCAGATTCAGAAACTTTACAAGAAGCTCCAAGATTCCTTGAGATCCGGCCATGAAGCGCGGATCCGCGACGCTTGCATTGCGGCGACACAAGTGTACGCGGCAGTTCACCTGTCGCCGAAATTAGATTGGCTCGGAATTGATCTGGGCTTAGAAGTAGTACGGAGTACGTTTGAGATGCAACTCAATCACTCGCGCGGGCAGAGCTATTAGACTTGCTGGCTGCGGCACTCGGGGAGTTGAAACTATTGTTCCCTGAAGGATCGGAGCGAACGGCCATTGAAGAGGCAATCGCCTCCGGCGGACTGGTAATTAATGAGAATGATCACACTGTTTATTGGAAGGGTGAGCGCATTATCGAGAAGATGAAAGGAAGGGAATGGCAACTTCTAATATCTCTCGCAAAAAAAGCGATGCAACATGCCGCCGCTGGGGTCACAGATGTATTCAATGAACCTGTACAGGATACTGCCATGAGCACAACTTGGGGGCGGCTGAAGCCGAAACTGCCCGCAACATTGCGGAAACTCGTCAATCCGGGTCTGGACCGTGGCACCTACTTCCTCGATCTTGAGCCCAACGAGGTCACTATTGATGACGCTACAGACAGTGATCGCTCTTAGGTTGTCGTTTCTTGTAAAGTAGCGCTCAAATTCTCACAAAAAACGATCAGAACTGTGATCGGTGTGTGAGCGTCGTTTTCTACTGTGAAGGCTGGTGGTGATCCCACCGGCCTTCGTTCATTTGCGGAGGCCACCGATGGTGCACCAAAACAAAACCGATGGACAGTCGAACCATGCCGACACGATACCCGAATACCAGACGCTGGATCTGGATCGAATGGCGAAGTTGGTCGCGGACGGGGAGATTTCCTTTCCGACGCACCTATCGCCTGACGGTCGTGACCGGCTGATGGTCAAGGTATCGCGTCTTCGGCGTGCTCGATTAGTTCGTTACATCGCGCGCTCGATCGCGCTGGATATCCACCGCTCGAGCGAGCCCTGACTTGAGGTACTTAACATGCTGAAAAGTTCATTTGACCCAAAAAAACGCCACCCGGCGGTTACCTACTTGCGAATGTCTGATAAGCAGCAGAATCCTCGTAGTCCCGACCAACAGCTCGCTGAAATTAACAAAGTCATGAAGGCGTGCGGCTTCGATTGGCCCATCTTGAAAAACTACCGCGACGAAGCCAAAACCGCCCGGCTGCATCGCAATCGCCCCGACTACCAACAAATGATGCGGGACATCAAAACGGGAATCGTACCCGCGGATCTGATTCTCGTCGACACGCTCGAGCGGTTTGGACGCGTCGACGATCTGCCAACTATTCGGAAAGACCTCGCGGAGCGGCACGGCGTCTTAGTCTTGACGGCCGACAGTAATTTTTGCGACCCCGGCACGGTCCAAGGACGGGCGTTGGGGACAGTCGAGGCGATTCGCGCGTCAGAAGACGGCCGCGTAAAAGCACACAACGTGCTGAGAGGTAAACGCGATGCAGTTCTGTTGGGGCACTGGCCAGGTGGAAACCCTCCCTTCGGATTTATGCTGAAGAGCGTCCTGAAAATTGAAAAGGGTCGCGAGGTATTGGACTACAGCCTGCTGGTGCCCAACCCCGCAACTCGGTGGATCATGCCGCTACTATTCGAGCAAGCGCCGCGACCGCCTGGGGCACGCCGAGACTGTCGAAGTCGTTGGATAGCCACCCCGACATCCCGGACGTGTATAAGCCTTTCCACCCGCAGTCCGTTGGACGCTGGCTCGATGACCCTGTTTACTATGGCGAGTTGTGGTGGCCGCGGCATTCAACGGGAATCGTCGCCGATAGCGTCGTGAGGGAGAAGAACCCCGAGGAAGAGATCCTTAAGATTCCGGAATATTGCGAAGCGCTCGTCAGTCGTGAATTGGCCGCTGAGGTGCAATCGCTTAGAAATATCCGCCGAGTGCGCTGTCCCGGCAAAGCTTGCCAAGAAGCCAACGACAACGGGAAATTGATTACGCCGCGAGCAGCCGGGATGGCGATCAATTACTTGTTATCCGGCCTGTTGTATTGTGGGGAGTGCGGATTGCGGATGACGGTTTCGTCGAGCGCCAACTACATCGCCAAATCCGGCGAACAACGGCGGTATGCTGCCTATGTCTGTCCAGGAAATCTTGCCGGACATTGCAGCAACAGCCTCCGCGTGCCGGAGGTATGGATCCGAGAGCAAGTAATCGGGGCGATCCGGCAGCGACTTTTCCCGCGGGCGAGTTAGTTCATGCGGTATTGTCATTGGTGGCGCCCGCCACCAACACCACCATTAGTTCGGACCAAAGTGGAGGGCTAGATCATGGAAGATGAACGTGTTCGTAATTTACCTTGGCTGCCGGAATTGAGGGACGAAATCCAGCAAGCACTTAATTCGCAGGCTGCTTCCGCTCCAGATATTCGGCCGGCCCTAGAGCATGAGCGCCAGCAGCTCGAGGAGCTGCGCTCCGGATGGTCGACATCCTTGGGCAATCCCAAGCTGGCGCCCGCCGTCCGTTTGGAAATTGAGGCCGACTACAACAAGGCGCTCGAACGCCGTAACGATATTGACGTGCAGCTGGCTGGGCAGGATTCCGATGACGTGCGCCGACAAACAATTGTCGATCCCCGTCAAGTTTTCGAGCGCGTCGATCACTTGGCCGATGTGCTTGCCAAAAACAACCCGACCCTGGGTAACTTGGAGCTGTCGATGCACATCGATCGCATCGTATGCCACCCCGATGGGAAAGTACTCATGCGAACTTGCAAGCTTGGAACCTTACCGGACGCGATCGATGTGCTGGCAACCGCGCCGGAAGTTACGGATGGGCAGACCCGGTCCGCGGCAGTCAACGGCAAGGCGAAGGCCAGGCCGCGGCGGCGAACGCGTCTGCGAACTGATAATACCGACGACGACAAAGTGGACATGGCGCGCGTTGGCAGATTTTGCTGCCGATCCGAATCGCTTCTCGGGCCTGGGGGACGAGTGGTTTTGGATCGATATCTTTCAGGTCCCTGGCCCGCGGGTCCCCTGGTACGTGGAACATGCCGAAGTGGTGTTCAAGCGGCGCCAGGAAAAGGAGCTCTCCTACGATGAGTTGGTGCGCGAGTTTGGCACGAGCAAGCCCACTGCCATGGCTGCTGTCCGACATTTTCTGGCGACGCACCCCGAAGCAGTAGACGCCGTTGAATTGTCAGCCGGTGGATCACGCCGCAAGCGAATCGATGTGGCACCGATCGCTGACGAAGTGCGTAGACTGTGGTCGGTTGACAACTGGTCGAAACAACAGCTGGGCGTAAAGTACGGTTGTGCCACCACGACGATCGATCGGCGCTTGCTAAGGCCTATGCCAAGACCGGCGAGAAGGTGCCAACCGAAAAAGTACGCCGGCAGCATAAGATCGAGCAGGCCAGAAAACTGCTTGATGCCGGTGCTGAACAAGCCGACATCGCGCGGACGCTACGAGTATCGGACGTTTGTGTTCGCCAGCTTCTGAGGGAATCATTCGCAGCCCAGGGCCAGCCCATGCCTGACCTTCGGCGTCGTAAAAGTAAGTCATGCGATCAATCCGGAAATTGTGAAGAGCCTCAATAGACCTCAGCTGGGAACTTCCAGTTCCCAGCTGAGGACATTGAAGGCTGCGCGTGGTTCGCTTATTTGACGTGTCTCATGACTCGACCGGCGCAAAGCCCGACCGATTGTGCCGATCTGACTCAGGTCACGCCCTCATTGAGCAGATGGGCACAGCGCGTCGTAGCGCGTCGAGTCGTGTCGGAAACTACGTTTGATTGCACTTTGATTTACGATACGAGTTTTGAAACACTGGCAAGCGAAGATGCTACGGGCTGCCGGTCTTACGTCGATTGATGCCATCAGACCAAGGGTTTTCGCGACGGAGTTCAACTCCGGTCGTCCCGATTTTGTTAGGCAGAAATCGCATTTCTGCTCGCTGTCGCCGCAAATCGTTGTTAGACAGGCAGTTAATGACTGAATGAACGTTCAGCCGTTCGTGCGACAAAGACCTCGGCCGCCATGGGGTACATCTACTACAATAGTTCTTGCACCCGACGTTAGACCGGATTATCCTTCTCAGCATGAGGCAGGCATCGATTTTTTCGGTGGTCGTAAGTTGCATCGCTTGGAACGCGCTTTCGGGCAATGTTCGATTGGCCGAAGGTGCGCTGGCGTTCAATGTTTCATTCGATCCAAGCACCGCCAATGCGCCTGCCGGATTCGTCCCGGCCTTTGATGACGCGATTCAATTTATCGAAGCAACCTATTCCGATCCAATCGTGATTAACATTCAAGTTGGCTGGGGAGAGATTGGCGGACAAGCCTTGGCTTCAGGTGATGATGGTGAGTCCATTGCTAATGGAACGGGCTTTCATACTTTCGCGGAGATTAAGAGCTTGTTGATAAATGATAAGAAGTCGGCTGACGATGCCACTGCTGTAGCCAACCTGCCGGCGACTGATCTTTACGGCGGCACCAAATTCACGATGTCCAGCGCCCAAGGCAAGGCTTTGGGGTTGATATCTGGCAATTCGGCGGCCATCGACGGCTACGTCGGATTTAACAGCGCAAGCGCCTTTACATTCGATCCAGCAAACAGGGCCGTCCCCGCCAAAATCGACTTCATCGCCTTGGCGGAACATGAGATCACTGAAGTGATGGGACGATTCGGTTTGACACAAAATGGCGCAAGCTCTGGCCGTTATTCGCCCATCGATTTATTCCGATATCTGTCGCCAGACACTCTGGATATCGTTCCGGCCAGCCACACGTACTTTTCAATCGACGGCGGCCAGACGGTCATCAATCGCTTTAATGTGATCAATAATGGCGACTTGAGCGATTGGCAAGGCTTCACGGCAGATGCATTCAACGTTGGCTTGGCGACGGACAATGAACATCCATTTTCGGCTGGGGACATGACATTGATGGATGTCATCGGATACGACCGTGCCACGGTTCCTGAACCCTCGATGCTAACGCTATTGGCGGCGGGTGCCGCAGGATTGCTCACGTGGCGACGACTGGGCCGCCAAGTGACCGATTAATATTGAAATAAACCGAATGCGTTAACCAGTGGTAAGGCGGTCGGATGGTCTCGCAGCGGCCGTGCGGCAAGTTTCTGCACAGGACCAGCACCCAAGGAATCGGCGCCATTCGGCATTCCTCTGAGAATTCTGTCAAAAGAAAGACCCGTCAATTTCAACGCAGGACGCCAGAAACAGTTCAATAAGGTGCTGCGCAAAATAAATCGAGAGAAACGGGACAATCACAGCGATAATCCAAGCAACGACATTGCTACCGCCATCGCTTGCTGTATTGGTTTCCGCCACTGCGGAGTTCAGCAATTTTGGCGCAACGGTAGCTTTTGATCCGAGCTATGAGCGCTGCACATTTAATGTTACGTCTTCCTTGCCCATCAATGGAACAATTCGCGTCGGAAGCGCGACATCGATTAACAATTACTTTAGTAGTGTGACACCGGTCGGAACTCCCGGCTCCGATACCTTCACAATCAACCCAGCACTTTTCTGGGATATCTCGGCGCCGATCACGATTATCAATAGCAAAGTCGTGCCAGTGCCAGAGCCAAACGCCCTAGTGTCTGCCGCTCTAGGCGCGTTAATGGCCATTGGTTTCGGCATCATGGTTCACCGGAGGAATGCGGTTCCCTTTCCGCCGCCTCGTCAAGCGAGCGATGGACCACATGGGCCATGATGGCCGTTTTTCTTCGACTTGTTCCGTCTCATTGACTTCTGGAAATCTGGCGCCCATTCGTGACCAAGGACGAACTGACAGTCGGCGCAAATTCCGCAGCTTCGGTCACTGCCTCCTTATGCAGATGGTCGTAGAAACGCGTGGGTAGCTCCCGTAGTCGGAGTGGTGGCCGCATTCAGTTCTACCATTGCTGTACCCAGAGGGTACCGGGCCACCAGTGGCACCCGCACGGCCATCTTGGCGATTGTGGCGGTGGGGCTAGTGGGGCTAATACGTCGGGGCGACTGGGCAACGTTAGGACCGTTTGCGGCAGGCGTGGGATCACGGCCGCCCGCGATAATTCAGTGATCCCGGTCCCTTCTCAAAGTGGCACGCCCACCGTCCACGCCGCATTAAAGGAATTGGTCCGATATTACGCAGGACTTTCACTTCGTCGAGTCGAGATCTTCAATTGGCGCATTCAGCAACGGATCGTAGATAATTCGAATGTCGTGCTGGTTTAAAATTGGACGACACTTCGCCGGGCGACGGATCACTCGATCGTTGGGGTCGGGATTTTTTTGATAAACCATCAATTCGATTTGCTTATCGGGCAAGTCGGTCAATTCAAAATGCCCTTGGGCGTCTGTTTGGGTCCAAGGTGGGGAGCGATCGAGTCGACGAGAGAGCGGTTCAACACGTTTCCCGACAACCCCTGCTGAAACCGTGGCATCTGCAACCAGGTTTCCCCGCGGGTCGATGACGATTCCGGACAGCGTTTGGCTCATGCCCATCAAGTTAACGTCAGGGAGTTCAATTTTTCCCTTGGCAGCTTGAGGCACTTCCGAGATATAAGGCGTTTGATGAGTCCACTCGGGGTCGGCAGAACCATCGACCGAATGGATTTCGAAATAGTAGTGATCTCCCGGCGTCAAACCTCCCGCGGCAAAAGTACCGTCTTCGCCGGTCTTGACATCGGCACACTCCCGAAACTGATTTGGATTTGCCGGTGTGGCTCGATGTAAAACCAAGAGGACGCCGGCCTGAGGCTCCTTGTCTTTAAGAACACGACCGGCGAGCACGATGCCTGATTTGAGCGTTAACTCGATGTTTTCCACACGAGTTTTATCCCACGGGTGCGTGGCGTCGGCCGGTAGAGAAGAATCGGCGATTGCGGAGCCGAGCAAAGCCGATATTTGAACTTCTGCTCTGGGCGACAAATTGCTCAGCTTAAAATGCCCCAGTTCGTCAGTTTTCGCTAGGTAGTATTGATTGCGCGACTCTGCCCGCACCTCGGCTCCCACTGCGGGTTTTCCTTCCGCATCGTGGATGGTTCCGTTCAGCACTAATCCATGGGCCACGGGAATATTAACGACTGGAACTTCACCCGATTCAGGAATGTCGACTGCAATACTCGGCAGGTCGCCTTGGCGGTCGCCATTTGCGAAACAGGTGGCCCAATATCCATAAACGGGAAAACGAAACGACAATTTTCCCGGGCCGGACGGAACGGGCAATTGAAAATTTCCCGATCGATCGCTCACGGCAACCGACCGTAAAGGGTTAACGCCAGACTGTTGCTTAACCGTTTGAAAATAGTTTACATAAGCGCCTGTTACCCCCACGCCGGTATCGGCATCGATTACTTTTCCGGAAAGCAAGCGCGTTTGGGGCAATTGAATTTCGATTTCGGGCGAGGAGACATCGGGTTTTATATCGCTTTGCGTCGAGCTTGAAATGTGGGGGTCGAGCGGATCCCCTGCATAGTCGAAGTGAGTTTTGCCTGCATGCCGCAATTGGATTTGGGCGATTCCGTTTTTGTCAAAGGGCTCATTCCAAGTGCCGGCCCGCACAGCCGGTGGGACAAAAACTCCTCCGGTGGTGATTCGATTTCCATTTGAATCGACCACTTTTACGGAAGTGGTCGGCCCTCCTGTGGCTAAATCGATGGAGAAGGGGGAGCGGAAGACACGAAGCGGTTCGATCGTTTTATACTCCGATCGCAGCTCCGTCGTTAACGTGTTGCTCCCGGTATCTAGGGCGAAGTATTTGTCGGCATAGCCCAGGCCGCCGACTCCCAAAATTAAACGATATTCGATCGGCAAATGGCGCAAAATAATTTGACCATCGGCATTGGCATGCGCTGTGAAATCGAGCTGGGACATTCTTAAATTCAAATCGCCTGGCTGCCCTAAAAAAGGATCGTATTGCGACGTGGAACGCGTGGCGCCTTGAAATTTGATTTTTGCTTCTGGTATTGGTTTGCCCTGTTCGTCCCTGACGACGACCTTAATTTCCGCTTCGGGAGGAAGGGGGAGTTGAATTTCTTGATCGTATTGGAGCTTCTCCACATCTGCCCATTGCAATCCGCAGCCATCGGCCCAAGCAAGCACTTCAACTCCGCCGCGGCCGGCTTCCAGGCTGCGAATGGCTTCCTCAAATCTTGGTGGGATGCCAATTTTATCGAAAGCAAATTTGCCGGATGGATTTGTGATGGTACGCGCCAACACGTCTCGATTATTTGACAAGCCGGCGTCGTACTGCTCTCCCTTGTTTTTAATGCGCAGCGCCACATTCGCTCCTGAAATCGCTTCGCCGCTGGCGTTTTTTACCACGCCTGCTAAATGAATCGTGGGACCATCGGCTGAAACAGGCTCGACGAGTGAGGGAGCGCCGGAAGCCGCGGGAGGCTGATTCTGCTGACCATTCGAGGGGGAGCTAGACGTTTCTGAAGCCTGCAACATCGATTGCTGCGCGAGGGATTCCAAAATTATCCAAGCGCCAACAGCGACAAGTGCTGGGAGCAATAAGAAGCGAGTCTTTCTTTTCGCGACGAAGTTTGAGCAGCTCAACATGGCTGGAAAACCTTCTGTTGCAGAACCGGGCACGAACCTTTTCGGTAGATCGATTAGCGAGCCGGTTCCTTTTTCGGCGCTATTTTCAAGGCAATGCGTACGTCGTCGATCGAATCGTTCAACGGTATGCCAAATGTATCCTCGCCGGTGACTTGGTACTTCAGTTTCTCAGGGTCGAGCGTGAAGCCCTTAACCGCTAAACGGAGTTCATACACTTCCGGCGGCAAGCCGGTGAATTCAAAGGTGCCATCTTCGTGGATTTCGGTCGAAACCAAATCCCAAGCTGGATCGCGATCCAAGCTCAATTTGGCGTGCTTCGGCAGTCGAGCGCCCTCGGGGAGTTCCACTTTTCCAGCTAATCGCAGCGAGGGAACCGCATCCAACGATCCCAAATTGCGCAATTTACCGTTGTCGTCGACGGAAAACTTTTTGGTCGTCAGCACTAGAGGAACATTTCCCGGTGCGACACACGTAAAAATTGCGTAACGCTGGTTCGCAGGCAAATGATTCATGACGAAAGCACCATTTTCGTCGGTTTTTGCCGAAACGGCTTTGATGAAATGACTGGTCATGCCGCGATCCAACTGAACGACTGCCAGCTCGAGTCCCACAATCGGTTCACCATTGTGTTCCATGCGCCCGCGAACCTGCGCACCACTGGGCATGGTGATTTTGTGTACTTCAGCGCCGGGCGTTAACTGGTCCTCCGTTATTCCTGCATAACCTTCCACGTCGCAACTAATGTCGAGAGCCTGTATATCGGGAGGCAACAGCATGACAAACGAACCATTTTTATCGGTTGCTGCCGGATCAACGTCGATGCCTCCGCCCCACCAACGGCGCGTCGCTGTTTTTGCTCCATGGGGATCGACCAACACGCCAGGCAGTGGAACGCCTGCCGCATTGACGACTTGGCCTCGAATGGTTCTTTCTGGCGGCATTTCGGCTGGCATGTCGTCGAGTTTGATATCCAGCGGACCTTTTGACGGATCGTACCAGGGAGTGATTTTTGTTTTCTTATTGCTCGCAGTGCATAGAACCTGAAATTTCAAGGTGGAGTCGAGGATCGGAATTTCAAAACGCCCTTGGGCGTCGGTGTTTGTCGACTTGGCACAGTCGAGATAACAACTGGGGCAGAACATGGCCGGACCCGTGCGCGGAACCGCCATTGCCAAACCCACTCGGGCATCAGGAACTGGTTTGCCATCTGAATCGGTCACAACACCGCTAAGCGTTAAGTCCGCAGAATTACCTTGAATTGCCAAGCCAAGTAATGCGGCACAAATTGCGGCATTCATCATAAGACTCCGTCAGAAATCGATGAGCCATCCCCGAACGGATATGATCTAGCTTAAAAAGTCTTCGGTCAACAAACAAAGGTAGTGTGCGCAACGGCGCAAGGAGCTACTTCCCCGGTTCCCAAGTAAAAGTGCCGCGAGCAGGGCTAATCGTCTGGCCCGCTTCTGGCTGCTTGCCGTCTTTCGTGACGACGGTTGTTTTACCGGTATATTGGGGGTCGTTCGATACGTCGAACTTGAGCGTTCCGGTGCCAATTTCGCTGGCAGGCCCTGGCCCATCCACCTTAACCGCTTGTTTTACTGCTTCGGGATTGCCCACCGGCTGAGTGCCAACGACATTAACACTAGTTGCGCTGGAAGCGCTTGACGGCTTTTCTTCATTGCTACAGCCAGCAACCATCCCGACGACGGCGAGCGCGACTATGTAGAAACCGTGCTTTGCGATCATTGCCCTGTCTCCCTTTGTGATTAGTTGCTCCCCACGCGGAGCAGGGGGTGGTTCGCCTGATTCTACCTTCGCTGCGCACGTTCTAAAGCGCCGCGCTCCCGACGTGTGGCTGATCCGCGCTAGACTGGCCGCCGACGTAGGTTGCGTCATTCCATGCTGGCGGCTGGTGCCCTGTACAGCATCTATTTCGTGACCAAGGACGAACTGTCCGAGTGATCAATCGTCGTCGCCCGGTCGCCTTTCACTTTGACTCGGCTTTGATGCTATCAACCAACAGGTTACCGTTATGATCAACCGATTGTCTTTGAAAAAAAGTGCGTCGCAACGGTTGTTGTCATTAGCGAAATTCCTTAGAGGTGAGGCGTAGACCCGACGAGCAGGTTGTCGGCCGCCAGGCGATCCGCGTACTCGGAGATGAACCACACAATGGAAGTCACGAGGTCGAGCGCATCCGTTTTGGAACGTCCACGGTAGCCGATTTCCCGACTCCATAGTTAACGGTTAAGCTTTTCGGAATCGGCGGCATCCCTTCAAACGCAGTAAATATCTTCGAGGTTCCATCCTTCACGATACCAAATTCGCATTCCCAAGTCTTATTTTCGAAAACGACCTTAACGTCTTCTATTGGAGCACCTGTGCGATTCTCAACCTCAACGCAATAGCCCATCGACGGTGCCTTGCTGCAACCGGTCACAAACACGAGCAAAACAATTATGGCGGCGACTCGCAGGTCATCCATAAAGTCAAGGCTACTCTATGTGCGACAGGTAATTGAGTACCCAAGCCGACAAAGATAACGCCGTGATTTCAGCGACGAAGAATATCGTCGCTGCTCGCCAGCCGGGAGTCTCTCTCTTGGCCGCCAAGTAAATGCCAAAAGCGATAGGGAGCAATATTGGCGAGAACGCAACGAGGAACACCACGCAGCCAATCAACCTGAAAAGCAGATTCATGCTCAGCATTATAACCGATGGGCCGACCGCCCCGCGCCGCTATAATGACCTGCGGAGAATGTCGCGAATGGCTGGCCAGTCACAACAGCTTAACGATCACCTACCATGCGCAAACTTTGGATATTCCTGATTGCGTGCCTAGTCGTAACCGCGATCGTACTGATCTATTGCCACTCGACTGAGCAATCAGGCATGCTGTTCTACGACAAATACATATACGGCGCCCGGGGTTTCTTCGGGTATTGGACTGTCCATATGTCTATTGACGATCTGAAAGGGAACCTTGGCTTCATTGACGTTCCCTCGAATATGTTCGTTGTAGTTTCGACGGGCATCCCCGAACTTCATGTTGATCCTATTCCGCGCGACGCCACTCCGACGTCCGCAAAGCTGCTCTACGACTCCAAATTTGAGCATGTAGTTCATGTCAATCGAAACACATTGACAATCATCTCACCTGACGGACAGGAGTCTGTTTTTCAATTGCCCGCTGGCAATGCCGAGAAAATCTACGATAGTGCTTATTTGGACTGTGACCTCGGGAAGGCCAATTTACTCGACAAAATCCGACTGCTATACACCGGCGCCGACAAAGAGAAGCTGCAGAAGGTACTCGATGCGATGCTACAACCTCCGAACCGAGTACGAACTGACTGATATTGCACCTGCGGCGCTATTTCTTCGTCGAGGCTTTCCGCATGACACACCACCGTGAATGGCTAGAGCGGGCTGAACGCTTTGTTGCAGGCCTAGCGTCCCTGCCCGGCAAGACGGCAGTCCACGTGCATGTCGAGCCGCCGCTTACGCAACACGATGCCGATGCGCTCGCCAGACGTCTTCCACAAGGGCTTCCTAAACCCATTTACGACTTCGTCACGCGCGGGTCGGCGGGGTGCGACTGCCACTATGTGTGGGAGCCTCCAGAAGGACTGTACCCCGAGTTGAAGGAGATATTCACATACGAAGATGTCATCTACGGCGGCCCCGTGCTGTGTGACGTACGGCAGTTCGCGGGTTGCGTTCGTCCATATCAGCGTCAATGTTTCAGCATATCTTCCACCAACTCGCGCCGTTTTTCGCTCATTTTATATTTGTCGACACCAGTCTTTTTAAGCAGCGCGATGCGGATAAACGTTCGGAACGACGATCACTGAATCAAGAGAGTCGTCCTCCAGAACACGTTGAAGCTTGTCCATGAACCCCGGGTCGGTCTCCGGCGCATTCCCAATATAAACAGCCCTAGCAACACCCGGGCATATACTCAAAAACCGCAAACGATCCAAGTACTCCGTAGCCTTTGATTGATCCGGTTTGCGTGGCAACAGTTCTCCCAACACCATCGCCTCGAAGTCGCTTGGCACGCTCGCTGGTTTTACTTCATCCCACCAGGCAGCCAGCAATTTCGGCGGAAGAAATGCAAGGCCAAGTAATGCGCTGCTTTGGCTCATCAGCGCCGACTGATGAGCAAATTTCGTGATCGCCCGGATATTCGCCTCCGACACATCGGCGTTTTGTAGCGCCAGCTCGACGTGCACAAATGGACACAAACCGAAATCCTTTGGTTGCGAACTTATGATTCTGAGTGCGGCTGCAAATCCGTCATCAGCCGACGCAGTGTTAATACACTCGAATCCAGCCGCCACTACAAAGGGATACTTTGGTTGGGAAACCATTTCCCACCAAAGTGCGGCGTAACGTTTGTCGGAAGTAATGTTTTCGAGCCCCGGTATTTTTTTTAGGTCGGCGAGTTTAATCGTTCCATCTTTTACGTCAGCAATCTTAATGATCTCGGTCTGCAGGCTTTCCCAGGTTGCTATCTCAGGTGGGGTCGATTCTTCAGCGAGGATTTCAAGCCGATTAGTTAGACCCACTACTAGTAAAACAAATAGTATTGGCGATAATCGCATTTTTTAGTCCTAATCTGCTGAAACTTTTCCCGTTTCCACCGGCCCGCTTTCCAATTTAAGCTCCCGGCTAGCGGATGCCGAATTTATTCGCGATGCGCGCTATCAGCACGCGGAGTGTTAGCACGACCTTATTCGGCAGCATACTTCGGGGGCAGAAACCTTCGATGCTACCTGTGGGGTCCATAATAAAGTAGTCAGACTTTATGTAAGGCCTGCCCCCATCGCTTCCCGCAAACGGTGTCCCAAGATACTCTCGTTCCGTTTGATTTAGAGCCTAGGGACAAAACCGGTATTGATTTGAAAGCTGGAATTGGAGCAGCATGATGCCCTTTTGTGTTTGCCCGTTGGGCGCTAGCACGGAGGACTCATGCCATGGCAAGCAAGCTATTGTCGGATGAACTATGGAACGAGATCGAGCCATTGTTTCCCCAGTACGAGCCATCGCCCGAAGGCGGTTGCCCACCCAAGGAAGCGCGCCGGGTGCTGACGGTAATTCTGTTTGTGTTGAAGACGGGCATCGGTTGGAAAGACTTGCCCACCGAAGCCTTCGGCTGTTCTTACAAGACGTGCCTGCGGCGGATCCAGGAGTGGTCGCGGTTGGGCCTGTGGCAACGGATGCACGAATTGTTGCCGATCTGCTCGATTGGTCAAGGGTCCTCGTCGATTGCAGCTTGGTGAAGGCCCCGCTGGGCGGACCAAAACCGGGCCGAATCCGACGGATCGCGGCCGCTCGGGCGGTAAGCACTGCTTGTTGACCGACGCGGAAGGCGTACCGCTCGTGGTCCAAACCGCGGCGGCCAACGAGCATTGACCTGCTCCCCGAAAACTGAACCGTGTGTTATGAGAGTCTATTGGCCCGAACCGGGCAAGGAGACTCTCGATGAAAGGCAAGAAGCACAAACCGGAGCAGATCATTCAGAAGTTGCGTGAAGCCGATGCGATGTTGTCGGCCGAGCGGACGCTAGGCCAGGTCTGTCAGGCGCTGGAGATTAGCGAGCAGACGTTGAGTCGCTGGCGGAATCAGTATGGCGGAATGAAGTCGGAGGAAGCCAAGCGGCTGAAGGAACTGGATGAGGAGAACAAGCGGCTGAAGAAGCTGCTGGCGGAAGCGGAGCTGGACAAGGCATTTTGAAGGAGGCCCTCCGGGGAAACTACTGAGCCCGGCGCGGCGACGGCAAGCGGTGGTGCAGGTGCAATTGGCTTTGCCGGTGAGCGAGCGTCGGGCATGTGAGGTATTAGATCAGCCGCGTGGCACGCAGCGCTATGTAGCGCAGGAAGACGAAGAAGAGGGACGGCTGATTGCGCGGCTGGAGGAACTGGTGCGTGAGCGTCCGCGGTATGGCTATCGTTTCATGGCGGCGATTTTGCGGCGCGAGGGCTGGCGGGTGAATCGCAAACGGGTGTTTCGACTGTGGCAGCAGGAGGGCTTTCAAGTGCCAAGGAAACAGCGAAAAAAGCGGCGGTTAGGCAGCAGCGCCGGGGGCTGCGTGCGGCGCCGAGCCGAGCACAAAGACCATGTGTGGGCTTGGGACTTCGTGTTCGATCGCACGGCCAATGGTCGTTCGCTCAAGTGGCTGTCGATCGTGGATGAATACACGCGTGAGTGTTTGGCATTGGAAGTAGACCGCGGCATGACCAGTGAGGATGTGCTGGACGTGCTGCGCGACTTGTTCGTGATTCGTGGTGTGCCCAAGTACATTCGCAGCGACAATGGCCCGGAGTTTATCGCCCAGGCGATACGTAAGTTTCTCTCGGCGGCGGGCGTCGGCACACTGTACATCGAACCGGGTTCGCCATGGCAGAACGGGTATGCGGAGAGCTTCCATAGCCGGCTGCGGAGCGAGTTGCTCGACGCGGAGATCTTCGAGAACGTGCGCCACGCTCAGTCGTTGGCGGCCTCCTGGCAGAGCGACTACAACCACTACCGGCCGCACAGCAGTTTGGATTACCAGACCCCCGCCGGAGTTCGCCGCCGCGTGTGCTGCTTCCGCTCCGGCTACGCCTGCGCTCCAGCAGCACACGCGAGAACATGAAGCATTACCCATTCCCCAACCCCTACTCTCATAACCCCTGGTACAAAAAACAGGGGCAGGTCACTATTACCGTTCGTCTATCGGCATCTCAACCGCGCGTGGAATGGTAAGCTTGTGACCGACCAAGAAATCATCGACTCACTGACACCGGGCAACGACCTACCTGAAAAGTGGTTTGACTTCCCGTACGATCTAGAGTGTGCAATTCGCGACTAGGATTCGCCCACACCGCCCATCGGCTACAATGCGGGCATGAAGCTGCAATTCAGCATCAAGACGATTTTCCTAGCGACTGCTGCCGTAGCCATTACATGCGTGGGAGTGCTTGGCTACATATCAATCTGGGGGACTATTTTTACAGCCGGCTACATGCCCAGGTATATATTCAGGTACACGTCGCCACTCTATGTGCCCATTGCATATGGTGGGTATGCTTTGGGACGCAAGAAGCTGACGGTTCCGATGGTGATCTCATTTGCCGTTATTGAAGCGGTGTCGCTGGCAATCCTCTATTTCGTAGTACAAGCCGACAGCCGAGTCACACCGTGACTTTTTGGGCAGCTTCAAGAGTTTTTGGGCAACTCGGCGTTTTTAGGCAAAGCCGCTCGTTAAGGGCTTTGCATAAATAATCGGTTCTGTTCAGAAAATCCGATTTCTGTATAAATATTCGCGCCCGAATATTCACTCGCACGGAAGACCGTGAAAGAGCGGGGTAGTAGTGTCGAGACCATGCTTTTCGAGAATCGGCTTTATGATCGGGCCCTCCACTGGATCGCTAACGGCGTAATCTATTAATAAGCATTGCGCGGCATACTTTCGAATCTCGTTTTTCTGATCATTCTCAATCCACCCGTGCAGCACTTCGGAAGCCACCAAAATAATCAGCAGCGCAAATGCAAGGTATCGCCAGACTTTCGGATTGTCGTAGGCTCTCATGGCTTTGCCTAAAAAATCAGAGTTGCCCAAAAACTAAAAGTTCTGCCCAAAAACTCTTGCTTCAACCTCGCGATGTTGTATTTCCGCCGAGATTAGCATAGCTGCGGCGAATATTGTGACCACGGCTAAAAGCACTCCTAGCGCCCGCATTCGTCCTGAAGCTCGTACCACAGGAAAAATCGGTACTGGTAAAAGGTTGTGTGGGGTGGAAATTATTTTTTGACTGGCAGCCGGTCAAATTCTGGGGCACTGGCTATTCCGATATGTTCCCCAATGATCAGCGACTCGATACAAGAGCCGAACCAAAAATAATTGGCTTCTGAGATGGTTCGATACATCCGATAGTTCGTCTGAACACCCGCTGGACTGTAAAAGGGGACAAGTTTTGATTGGTCAACGTAGGCCTGCCCATAGCCAACGGCGGATATGGTGAGCGAAACGATGATGCTGAGGCCTAAATCCATGCTCGCATTGTAACCGATGGGCGGGGTGTTTCTACTTTGCAAGGCGGATCGGGTATGATGGGTCGAGCTACATTCGCTGAAACGTTGAAAATCCGTTCGGTCCACGACAGGGTGACCCAAATTTTGTTGCAAGATTACGACGCATAATAAGACAAAAATTTCCTGGCGCAACAATCAATGCAGATGATGGGATTGATTGGATATCCGATCCTTTACAACCAATAAAAAGCCCGAAAGATCAATGAAATGCTTAGACAACAGTCATGGCGAGTGCTGTCGCTCGGCCTCGTGCTTTTAACCGGATGCGGTAATATGAGCCGTGTAAGCTTTGATCTTGTGGTATTGAATGAAACAGGAAAACGTGTCACCAACGTCAGCGTCAGTTTTGATACAGGTTGGCACTTCACATTTGGGGTCTTTGTACCGGATCAAGAAAAAGGTTATGGCTCTTCTGAGGTCGGCCTGCTAATTCCGACAAAAATTACCCTGACATGGACGAATGAAGAAGGTATTCCTCAGTCCTGTTCGACCTCATTGAACCTGGAAGAGCGGGAACGAATAAAACAGAAGTCACAGTTAATCATCAAATTCCGACCAGATTCAGTAGAAACGCAAATTGTGCCGTCGCCAAAAATCTGAGTTAATAAAGCATTAGACATCTGGGGTAAAAAAGGGGACGCGACGGATGTTCCCTTTCCCAAAAACTTTGCCGCTAGCACCGTTTAAAAGGGTGGAGTAATGGCCGTCTCCAAACGAGCAGCCTTGGGCCAATCGCTTTTCGGGGAAGAACGGTCTTTTATCGCTCGAACCGTCCGCTCACGTTTTAACGAGTGCGCAGAGGCAATCGAGAATGGCCTAGCTCGATACTCTATCGCGGTCGGATCGAATCGGATTCGAGCGGTAGTATTTACTACCAAGGGCGCACATTGCGGCACACAGCGGCACATAGTGGGAAAACGGTCGAAGCAAGATTTAGCCTTGTTTTGCCGTGCTATTCGGCAATTACTGCTTCGATAGAAAATCGTCAAAAAGCCTTAACGCCACGCCATCCGACGTTGCTAATACCGCCCGTGATCGTGTGGTAACAATTTAGGGAAAGTTGGCTTGAAAACCCTAAGGCGCTGGCATGGACTCCGATGCCAGGGCGCTTTCCCTTGGGGCGTGGCTTGTAGCGCCTTGTTGAACGCTCGCCGGCGCGCCATAGGAGAACGAACCTATGGCGCGCTAGCCCCTTAATCGCCAAGGTGCTACAGCCAAGCCATTAGGTGATTTAACACGCGATTTTGCACGACCCGCCCCCCTTTGCTGCCCACGCGCTTTTGCGCTCACCAAATCGCCGCTAATGCGTTGCAATGGCCTATTGGGCCGACGGCCTATCTGGACCAATGTACACTTAACGAGGGGCTTTGTCCAAGAAGTGATCGCTAACCGCGTTCTGTCCAGAAAGTCGCGCGGCTGTCCAGAAAGTCAGTTGGTCACTTGGTCGCGTTTTCCGCGCCGTAGCAACCATGACCAAACCGCATACGTGATCCCGCCCCAGGAGATGATTGGCAAAACTGCAAGTACCATTGCGCCAAATACATCGGGTAGCGGGTCACTGATGCTGGCGACAACGAAGCCAAAGAAAATAGCCGCTGGGAGAATGGTCGCGTGCGGACCACATGGCGAGATCGGGAAAGACGGTGCAAACGCTGCTGCAAGTATTAAAGACAGCAAGAATCGCCACCGCCAGGACGCTTTAGCACGAGCGCGAGTGCAGTACCACAGCACGCACCAAATAGGGAACACAATCGCAAAACATTTTAGAAATAAGCCGTAATCAACGTCAGTCATACCCCGCATTGTAGCCGATGGGCTTTGCCTAAAAAATCAGAGTTGCCCAAAAACTAAAAGTTCTGCCCAAAAACTCTTGCTTCAACCTCGCGATGTTGTATTTCCGCCGAGATTAGCATAGCTGCGGCGAATATTGTGACCACGGCTAAAAGCACTCCTAGCGCCCGCATTCGTCCTGAAGCTCGTACCACAGGAAAAATCGGTACTGGTAAAAGGTTGTGTGGGGTGGAAATTATTTTTTGACTGGCAGCCGGTCAAATTCTGGGGCACTGGCTATTCCGATATGTTCCCCAATGATCAGCGACTCGATACAAGAGCCGAACCAAAAATAATTGGCTTCTGAGATGGTTCGATACATCCGATAGTTCGTCTGAACACCCGCTGGACTGTAAAAGGGGACAAGTTTTGATTGGTCAACGTAGGCCTGCCCATAGCCAACGGCGGATATGGTGAGCGAAACGATGATGCTGAGGCCTAAATCCATGCTCGCATTGTAGCCGATGGGCGGGGCGTTTCTACTTTGCAAGGCGGATCGGGTATGATGGGGTGGTGAACGAAAAAATTAAAAGCACCCGCGCCGTGGTAGCGGCGATTGTTCCAGTCGCTGCAACAATAATTGCCATTTCTGGCCCCGCACCTATTTGCATCATAAGTGCGCTGATTCTCTGGGCAGCTTGGTGGGTTTTCGCGGTGCGCGCCAAATACAGAAGCCCACGAACAATAGTCGGGGCTTTGTTGTTCATCGCCGGTGCCGTTGGGTCCATGGTGGCATTTGCCGAAGCCTTAGGAAATACAATGGGAGTTCCGCACACACCTGATCCATTTTGGGTAATGCCCACATTGATTGGAGGGCTAATTGCGATGGCCAGTGGATTGATTCTGGCGGCTATGCGAAGAAAATCACCGGATTAGACTGACCCACTACCTTGCGCCGCGTGGGGAACCGACGATGAACGAACCTCGCTATCGTTTGTTGATGCAATTGGCAATGCACCTGGATGGTGGCTTTAGCCAACTCCGCAATTTGACGTTTCCCGGTAACTTGGAGTTGCCTACGGAGAAAATTCCACATCGCTTCCGTTCCATTGGATCGAAGTTTGTTGTGGCATTTTCAATCTACGAGCCAAAGCCTACGGACTCAGCCGACGACATACGGCGCATGATCGCGGACAATCCAATTGAATTCTTCGAGCCGACAGAAGGCGATTTGATCTCTCTTGAACGTCCGCCCGAATCGTGGTAGCCCAAATCGACAGCGACAGCTAAGCTATAGCCGTAAGGCTTTGCATAAATAATCGGTTCTGTTCAGAAAATCCGATTTCTGTATAAATATTCGCGCCCGAATATTCACTCGCGCGGAAGACCGTGAAAGAGCGGGGTAGTAGTGTCGAGACCCCGCTTTTCGAGAATCGGCTTTATGATCGGGCCCTCCACTGGATCGCTAATGGCGTAATCTATTGATAAGCATTGCGCGGCATACTTTCGAATCTCGTTTTTCTGATCATTCTCAATCCACCCGTGCAGCACTTCGGAAGCCACCAAAATAATCAGCAGCGCAAATGCAAGGTATCGCCAGACTTTCGGATTGTCGTAGGTTCTCATGGCCTTGCCTAAATATTCGCGTTTGCCCAAAAAAAGAAAATCCTGCCCAAAAAATCACTCGCGCGGCGTTGAGCCGAAATAAACTAAAGCAGCCATCGCGAGTACGCCTAACACCGCTCCTATGATCGGCCGTCTAAATGGCGTGAACGCTCCGGCCCCCATAAAAGCCCCGGACGAAAACCACGGCACCCAAATCCGTGGCTCAAAGAAACATCCCGCTTGCACTGTCAGAAACAGATGGGCGAGCAAACCGGCCCCAATAGCAATTAGCGCCGCGCTCGCCAGAAGTCGCTGAGTAGATGGCCATCCCATGCCCGCATTGTAGCCGATGGCGGGTGAGATCAGCGTGGGTCGTCCGGATAGATCACGAGAGGACTCCGTGGCTTACCATCCCATAATCGCGCTGCGTTGCTTTGGGGCTTGTCGGGCTTGTCGCGCTCAGCCGCTGCGCAGCGGCGGCGATCCCTAAACGCACGTTTTTTGCCGGTCCCCTGTGCAGGGCTGATTCGTGACCAAGGACGAACTGACCGAGAGCTCCCGGGTTGGCACTGCCGGACAGGCCCTCGTGGGCGCTCTGGTCGACGGCCCTATCTGGGCGCGGGTGAGGCTGCGGGAATCCATGCCCGCAGATTACTGCGCGATACGCAGGAGGTCTTGTCATGCGTATAGCAAGGGCGGCATCTTCTACGCACCCAGACCAATAACCCGCCAGCGCCAATCGCAGCGAGCACGGCCCCACCGGGCTCTGGCACGCCGGTGATTTGCACCAGCGTGTTCTGTCCCACGATTCCATAATACTGCTGCGAAGTGGGATCGTAGTCCATCGCGGCCAGGTAGGTGCCTGAGGAGACTCCGTTCGATAGGAAAGTGTGCGCACCTGTGACCGGGTCGACGAGGTCAAACCAGCCGGGGACATTGGGGACATGCGTATAGACGATGAAATGTCCGGCGTCGTCGATCAATAGCGCGGTCACCTGGCCGTTCACGATCGGAGAGATGACCGTTTGCAGGTTGCCTACGCCGGTCGTCTTGTCAACGCGCCACAATTCACCGCCGTTGATGTCGTTTGCCAGCCACAGATTCCCAGATGGGTCCTCGGCCATGCTCACGAAGTTGAAGAACTGGCCGATGCCCGAACCGACGTCGGAGATCCCATACGTCGAGCCGTTGATGCGCACGAGTTGCTGGTGACTTGCAATGGTGAAGAAGTCCCCGCTCGCAGAGTCATAGACGAGCTGATCGTTATAAGTGGAAGGCACGGGGCTCGTCTGATGTGTTTGCAGCGTTGACGCATCCGTTAAAGAGGCGCGATTGATCGCCCACGACCAACTGTCAAGCACAAGCGGATTAGGGGAACCATCGAAGGTGATGCCCTGCACGCCATCGGTCACATTCGGCTTGGGGAACATGTCGAGAGAGCCTATGGTGACGACGCCGGCCGGCGCCGAGTTTGAAATTGCCAGCCACGCGCAGCACAGCACGAAGAATGTCATCACGCTAAAAATTGACTTCATGAGCGAACTCCTCGAGCAAAGAAGTGATAGGTTCCATCAGCGAGGCTGTCCCCCCCGGTGTCGGCAGTTTAACCTTGATCGTTTTTCTCCATTGCAACGTCGAAATTCCAGCGACGCCCATCAAGAACATCGTAATGGTGGTCGGTTCGGGAACCGTGGCGACAAAGATTCCCGAGGAGCCGTCTGTAAATTGGGACCAGAATACAACTTGAAAGCCGCTCAACGCCTCTTCGCCAATCTGGACGCTTTTAACTTGGCGTCCTAGTAGCGTGTCGCCGGTGCCGATGAGCCGCTGCAGTGGGCCACCTGAAAACTCCGTAAAGACCGCGGAACCGTTCGTGATGCTTGTCGAAAGGGCCAGATTGCTGCCATCGACGGAAACACCGGTTCCTATTTGATTGACGAGAAAGCTGCCGCCGCCCGGCGCCGACGCCCCATTAGCAACCATGGATTGCAGCACGCCATTGTTAGAATAGTAAATTGTTGGATTGAAAACACTGTCGGAGCCTATGAAAGCAAGATGCTGGCCATCGTTGGCAATGGGATAATTGTCAAAGGAACCGAAGTGTCCCGCTTGGCCGGGCGCGTTCATGTTCGTGTCGGCGATGCGCTGAACCGTGCCACCGGAATAAGTATAAATGCCCCTGAGGCCAAAAGAGCCTGGAGACGTTCCGCTATCCCCGTAGAAAGCAACACTTCCATTTGCGCAGATACGTTTGAATTGAGAGTGCTGAATTGATAGCCAGGGGCGGATGGCGTTGGATTGCCGGCAGCGACGACTTTGGCGAGCGTGCCATTGTTCCAGCCGAAGATGCCGTCCTTGGGATTTTCGCCAAAGAACCATAGCGTGCTGCCATCGAATGAGGGGATGCTTGAGCCGGCGAAATTTGACGACGGATCAATAATCGTTGTGAGTGTGCTATTAAAAGAGGCGTAGATACCGTCACCGCTCGAAAAAGCAAAGTGCCCAGCTTGTATGGCCGGACCGTATACCTGACTGAACTTGACGCCTCCGCGATTGGGGATTGTTACGCTGGGATCGGCCAGCAGTTGCAAAGTGCCTTGCGACCAAACATAGGCACCATTATTGGACTGGGTGGAAGCAGGTTTTCCAATAAATAGAACTTGACCTTGATCAATGACGGGCGGTACTTCAACTCCACTGCTGCTGAAATCAGAAAAGTTTTGGCCAGCAAACTGACCGGCCGGAATGGAAGTTGAGGTATCGACGACCTTGGTATATGTCGCCGCGATCGCTTTAGTTGACGAATATAGAATCGCCAATCCTGTGAGCGCAGCAACGGCAAGGAAATTGAGTTGACGAATTCGAATTTGTTTCATTAGCGCCTCAGAAGCGGGAATTGTCGATTAGCCATAATATCGATTGGCAGCTTCGCAACCGAAGAAAAACTAATCTAGCCAAGATGCGATTGCAAGAAGTCGCCGCCTATACGATTGGAGCGTCTTGCAATACCTTTTGCCGCTCGCCTGCCGTTCCTGCGGCTAATATGTGTAAATGGGGAGGGTTGCGGCCACACAAGCGGTATAGCGTCGCGACCGCTGCCCTCACACGCACTTTGCTGCGGTGCGCCCAATGGCTTTGGCGCCTTCGACTTTGTGATGGGCCCTGCGACTACGGTTCAGGCCAAGCGTTGCTGGAACAACGATAGCCTTTGGCGAGCGTGCGTGGGCTGGATTCGTGACCAAGGACGAACTGACCTGGATGACGGCCGAATTTCTCAACGCAAGGCCGCGGCAAAACAAGCGCCAACCTCAACCTCACGGACCTGCATTCTCGAGGATTTACGGCACATAGTGCGAATTGGGCAGCCGTCGCTGCACTTCTTTGCAAATCTCCATCGCCAAGTCGTGGACCTTTGATGTTTCCCCTGCTGCTTCGATGTCGACGGTCTTTCCAACTGGCGGTACTAGATGCGCGGTAACTTTTACATGTTCCCCATCAATATGGTAGCGTCCTGCCAATCGAAACGCACCCGGTAACTGGCGCGCATCAGCGAACGCCAGGGGAACTGCTTTTCCACGAGGTGTTGCCGATGCATCGCGCAATAATTCGTCGAGCTGTCCGCTTAGGTCGAGAGGGTCGAGGTCATTTTCATCGTGGAAGAGGGTACGAAGAATTAAAGGACGAACGTCCTGCAACGGGATTTTCGTTTGGTCTTCTTTGGTCACTTCTCCGATTTCGAACGTTGAACCCTTAGGGCTGGCGACTACCGGCTGCTGGACGCCGCCAATATCGCCGGCCAATTGCGGAACTTCGCGTTTGGCAAATTCGAAAAGCGTGCCCACGTCGACAAACTGGTCTTCCTTGAGGGCTGCACCGCGCATGCCGAACAACAGCGCGTAAGTAAGTACGCCTTGGCCATAGCGAGAGGCTTCATAGCTAGCCCTGTCCGAAGCGCAGCCCGCCAGAATATGAAAGCCGGTACTGTCTTTGACGCGTTCCAATGCCCGCTGCTGACTGGATGAGACCTCACGGGGCTTTGTGAAATCTTCGACCACTTTTCCCGAATGGCAGGTGTCCAGAATCATCACTTGCTTTTGCGCGGGACTGCGAGACAGCCAATCAGTCAACTCCCGATCGGAAATAGACCATTGTTGACGAAGCCCCGTGTCGTTCAGTTCAGCATTCTGCGCGTCGCAGGTTAGGTAGTAGAAGCCGTCGTCATTGCCAGTACGGGCAACCCCATGACCGGCGAGATACAAAACGATAATATCGCTGGGCTTGACGATGCTCGGATCTTCCAGCATATGCAGCGACCTTTCCAAGTTGGCACGCGTGGGACGGTGGGCGGCATCTGGTTGAGCCTCCGCCCCGGGTTTCGGCGAGGTAAGTACCGTTAGGTGGACTCGTTCCGGCCCAAACAGGCGATTGGCCGCAATTCGAAGCCCCTTGGCAAAGTCTTCCGCGTCTTTAGCGGGGTAGTTCAAATCGATATCGCCGCCTTGGTAGTGAGAGACACCTGCAACCACCGCCCACAAATCTGGCGGAGTGACATTTTTTTCGCGTGGATCGTCGATATCGATTTCAACTCCGCGGCTGCGCAGATAGTTTTCGGCGTTGTAGGCCTGCACTTCTATGACGTTCGTTTCACCAGGCACAAGCCGCGGGTCATTTGCTAAATCGATCGGAATCGTGACATGCTTGGAATTTGGATCGGGATTCGCCCCGCGCACTTTGGCCGACAACTCAATCTTCTTCCCGTTGACTAATACGACGACTTCTCCAATGCCCCCGCCACGATTTTCGAGATTGATATTAAATTTCGTTTGTCCCGGCTTGGGTAGATCGACGGCGACAGAGGGAAAGAGCTTGGGATTGTCAAACGCTTGCACGCTGCGCAGCGGCTCTTTGTTGAAGCCCATTTTCTTAGCCAAGAGCCCCGGCTCGTAGTAACGTTGCTTGAGTTGCGAAAGCGCAGATCGGCTCGTTGCCAACGACCCAGTGCAAACCTTCCACATCGCCGCCGTTGGAAGCATCGTACCGACCATCAGCATCGACAACGGCCCAATTACCATCGTCAAAACTAATCAGCCGACACAACTCTACCCCGGTCTGCAGATCCCAGATTCGCGTGGTGCCATCCCAATTCCCAGTCAGAGCGCATTTAGAATCTGGGGTAAAGGCAACCGAGAGAACCTGGTAGCAAAATCCCTGAAATGTTCGCACCTCTTTCCCGGTAGAGGCATTAAACAGACGGGCGGCATTATTAATCCCGCCTTCGAGAATCCACTTAGAATCCGGCGAGAAAGCAATTGCATTGATTCGGTCCGGCTGCTGGGCTGTCCAGATTAGTTTGCCCGTTTCTAAATTCCACAGATCGATCACGTTGTTTTCGGGACCAACCGCAGTGAACAGAACGCTATCCGCGATTGACAGCAGTCGCTTACTGTCGGGAGAAAACAACATCGTGCCGAAATCTTGATGCTTCGATTTGATTGTCTGAATTTCATTTCCGGTCTGCGTGTCCCAAATATGAGCAATATCGTCGTCTCCAGCCGTCGCGGCGAGCTTACCATCGGCCGAGAGAGACATGCCCATTATTTGCCCGGTTTTCAATTGAAAAGATCCAAGCGACTTACCGGCGCTCGTGGTAACGATCGCTTTATCTTGGCCCTGTAGAGTTAGAATCCGTTTTCCATCTTTCGAAAAACAACAAGCGTTCCAACCATAGGGGCGACCCGGAAGTTTGCCAACGATTTTTCTCGACGGGAGGTCAAAAACGATCGAGGTATCTTCCTCGTCGTTTGTGTAGATAATCTGTGTGCAATCTGGTGACAGCGCAGTATTGTTTTGAAGATCCTTTTCTTGGGATGAAGGCTGTTGGATTGCACCTGCTGGACCTGGCGGAAGTGGGGTTTGAACGACGACGGGTGGATGCGGTGCGATTGGCGATTCTGCACCTTGTTGCAGATTCCAGATACGCACCATTCCATTCAAGCTCCAAGTCTGAAGTTGTGTACCATCGGAAGAAACTCCAACTTGAGCAACGTCAGACGCCAAACCATGTAGCGTCCGGATTAGCGCCCCATCGGCCGCGTTCCAGACCCGCGCTGAGCCGGCTTCGCCTCCTGTGAGCAATTGTTTGCCATCGGGTGAGAAAGCGACGGATTGGTTGGATCCCCAATCCGACTTCACCTCATAAATGAGTTGCGCCGATTGAGCATCCCACAGCCGCGCAGTTCCATCCACGCATCCGGTTAGCACTTGCTTGCCGTCCGGAGAAAAAGCCACGGATGTTATAGAGGCGGAATGCCCCTCGAATCCGCGAATTTTAATAAAACTTCTGGCGTCAATCAGTTCCGCGACATCACCAACTGCGATGAGGATCAGCTTCCCATTAGGAGCGAAAGCGACCGCAGATACATTTCCTGAGGCTGTGAGCTCTTTAAGTTGTTTGCTCGACTCCGAATCCCAGAGCCGAACGGTTTGATCTTTACTTCCAGTCAGCACTTGTGAACAGTCCGGTGAAAACACCGCTGAATTGATTGAATCAGTATGCCCTTCGAATTTGCGAATGTCGTGACCCGTATGTAGATCCCAAAGTCGGGCGGTTTTGTCATCGCTCCCTGTGAGCGCACATTTTCCATCACGAGAGAAAGCTACCGAATTGATGGGTTTAGAATGTCCATCAAACGTGCGAATCGACTCCCCATTTCGGAGATTCCACAGTTGTAAGTGGCGATCCTCACTCCCGGTAAGTAGAAAATTGCTGTCGGCAGAAATTGCGATCGATCTCACTGATTCAGTGTGCCCAACGAAAAATCTCAATTCCTCGCCAGATGCCGCATCCCACAGCCGTGCCGAATGGTCGACGCCGGCCGTGATGATGTGTTTCCCGTCTGGAGAAAAAGCAACTGCCGTGATTTCATCTGGATGCCCCAATTGCGCGACAAGACGTGGCTTGTCGAATGCCGCCGGCCTCGCAGAATCTTCATCGGCGAGCACAAATAAGTGCCCCATTCCAAGGGCACCGAATAACAGTCCGCAGCGAAGAATTGAATTGGCCGGCTCTTTCAATTTGATCACCTGTTAATTGCCATAGAACTTTGATCAGGCGCCTTGGCGTCGAACGCAGCGGAAGAATCCCGATAGCTAAAAGAACTTCAGCGCCCTAAGAGGAGATCTGCCGAGCATGCTCTCCGAACCGGCATCTTAGCCGATTCGGAGGGATCGCAAAGTCCGGCACGCAGATATTGCTGGCCCGCGTACCTATGGAGCGGCTCACCAAGCACAGCGAGGAGGCACCCGCCAGTTTACAGGGATGAATTCGTGACCAAGGTCGAACTGTCCGACGGCGCCGATTCCGCGGTTTCGGCCACTGCCATCGAGATGCGACGCCTCCGCCTCCGTTCGATGCAGTGGCGTATGTTCCCCTAAGTTGATTCTGGTGGAAATATCCTGTGATTTATCCTGATTTATGCGGCTGGTCAACGCTTGACCCTCCGCAAGTCGTGATATTCAATATCACTACTATCACCGAATATAAATCACTTAACTATGATGAGCCAGCGTGATGCGAAAATCGAAGCAACTCTCCCGGCGTGTTCGTTTATTCTGAGTGCCTTGAAAACCGCCCCCTGTTGGCCGGCAATGTAACCACTAATTTTTCCGGCGGTTTGCTGACACTGACGGGCGATGCCGCTGCCAACAACGTCCAGATAACACAGTTGGCTAGCGGTGCTTGGCAAGTTAAAGGCATCGGCACCAAAATCGACGGCAGCAATGCCGCCGCAACGTTCTCGGGCGTCACCGACATTAGCTCCGATCTGATGGCCGGCAACGACACCTTGAGCATTTTAAAGGGGAACATCACCGGCGGACATCAATACTGACGACACCGGCGGCAACGACACGGTCTCGTGACGAATTTTCATGCTGCAAATTCTTCGATCAATACCGATGCCGGCAACGATGTCATTCAAATCTTGAACGTGATCGCCGGCGACGATTAGTGCTGACGGGGGCGAAGGAAGCGATATCGCCATTGTCAATAACTGCCAGACCGGCACGGGTACCTCGACGTCTTTATTGGTGATTCACACCACTAGCGGGAACGACGTCGCCACCGTCATCAATTCGAGCGCCGGAGAATCGATTATCGTGGACGTCACTCGCGGGAATAATGTTGCGACGATTAGTCAAATGACCGCGGTCGGCGAAATCTATGTCGATTCGGTTGGCTCCGACAACGGTCAAACTCATTAGCGTCTCCAACTGTGTGACGGATGACAGTTCGATATCGATACGATCCGACGGCAAGGACGTGAGTCGCCATCAATAATGTAACCGCAGCGACATCGTCTTATCTTCACCTCAACGGCGGCGTCAATGTTCTGAGCATCAACCGAGCTGACACTGCTCAGCGGCGCCGAAGAAGACATCTTTTCCGGCAGCGGCAAGCGACACACTTGCGATTGCCAATTCAAATTTTGGCGGCGATCTGTTTATCAATGTGGGTGACGGCAAAAACGTCGTCACGCTTGCCAAAGACACCGTCGCTTTCACTTTCGGCTTAAATACCGGATCCGGCAACGATGTCGTTACAATTGCCATCTGCAACATGAAGCAGGGGGTCAGCATCGGCACCGGCGGCGGCACCGATGCCGTCAGCTTGGCCAACGTCACTGTGGCCGGCGATATGTTCATTTCGCTCGGTCCCGGCAACTACGACACACTGACAATTGCCAACACCACCTCGGCCGATGGCAACTTCGACGGCGGCGGCAATACCGGCGATACTCTGGTAATCAGCCGCAGCCACTTCGCCTCGCCGTTCTTTACCGGATTTCAGTACATCATCGACTAGATGGCCGGTTGCACCTGCGGCTCTCGACAGAACTAAAAGAAATTCGGCGGCTCAGCTTGAAGCACTATCCAGGGTCGCATTCGTGACCAAGGACGAACTGCCGACATACACCGGCCCATCGGCTACAATGGGGGCATGAAACTCAATCTTCTAAAGGGCTGCCTTTCAGCCAGTGCCATTGCGGCTCTAATAGGAGTACTGTGCTTTTTCTTCTCGCACTTGCGGGTATTGACGATCCCTCACTCAGTCTACTATTTCGCAATCGTTTCGTTCGTTGTTGCTGCCGTGTTCGCGATTTTTCCTGTGGTACGAGCTTCAGGACGAATGCGGGCACTAGGAGTACTTTTTGGCCGTGGTCACAATATTCGCCGCAGCTATGCTAATCTCGGCGGAGGAAATACAACATCGCGAGGTTGAATCCGGGCAAGCACAGCAAATAGAAAAAGCAGCGGGCCGCGACATCACCACATAAGATCTGACTCCAAGAGTTTTTGGGCAGAACTTTTAGTTTTTGGGCAAACGCGAATATTTAGGCAATGCCAATGACTGTCCGACAGATCAATCGGCTCACGTTGGTTTTCTTAGCCTTCATGGCGATAGCCGCCGTGGCTGTATCTATTTGGCTGCATTTCGATGCTGCGTCGGGCCGGTACGGGTTTATGGCCTGTATTGCAGTTGTCGTTCTCGTTGGCGGACCACTCGCACTATTAAAGGCGAGAAACACTACACAGCCGTTAGCGTGAATATTTATACAGAAATCGGATTTTCTTAACAAAACCGATTATGTATGAAAGCTCCGAGAGCGATACAAGATATGTGCGGGTGTGGCGCAGCTATCGGATGCGTTGGGTTGTGCATGATAGTCGCCTTCGTCTGCGCCTGCATCTATTTGGCGCAATAAAATCGGTGGCGAACCGCTCTCCTTGGATAGCGGCGATACCGCTGATCATTCTCTTTCCAATCCTCGCATCAACGAATCTGATTCGCTGCCCGCGATGCGGCAAGCCGTTTTTCATTAAGTGGTGGTACGGGAACGGGCTGGCTCGTCTATCCGTACATTGCGGACTGCCTAAATATGCTCAGCATGATCCCGACTGAGCATTTTCAAGGTGCGGACTTTATGGTCAGACTTTCGATTTTTTGGGCAAATGGGAATTTTTAGGCAAAGCCCATCGGTGCTATTAGCGGTTTCGGTTGTGGTGAGCATGGGGTCCCGCTGATTATTCGGGCGGCCGCGCAATTATTCGGGCAAACGGATTTATCGGGCAAAGCCTATCGGGTTGCAGGGATGAATTCGTGACCAAGGAC
>CAWGBP010000027.1:0-107886 GCA_963820835.1 Pirellulales bacterium
TGCTGGAGCGAAGAGTCTTCAATCCGCCGTGCGATCACGTCGATTCCAAGTGCAGCCCTCGCCGCTGGCGTTCGGCGCGCCGCGTGTTGTCGATCAAATCGGCCACTTCGTTCACGTGCAATATGCCCACCAGCCGCAGCGCCGGATCGGTTCGGTCGCTCGAGGTCACCACAATCGTGCCGATGTTCAGCATTCGCTCTATGAATGTCTGTGCGACGGTCACGTCGTCGATATCGATCGTCTCGATGCGGTTGGTTACTCGGCTCAAAATGCCATGCTGATGAAACAGCCGAAACCGCGTGAGCCGGTAATGAACATTCCCCCTTCGGTAGAGCAGCGTCAGGCCGAACATTGCCCACAATACGGCCAGCGCAATCGCCAGTGCGGCCCAGCCAATGCCGCGGTTCCACCACAGGGCAACAGCGACAAACCCCGCCAGCGAAATCACAACCGCCCCGATCATCTGCCCCGCCATCGCTCGCGGCGAAAAACCTCCGGACCACAATTCCTCGTCCTGCGGTTCTTGGCTGCCAAACCGCGTCGGCTCGGCGCGCAGGCGTTCGGCCGCCACGGCCGGATGCGGAAGATTTGCCGCATCGGCCTCACTTGCTGGCGCAGCGGCTGAAACCGCGTTCGCGCTGGCCGCACCCGGCGGCGCCCCAACCGGCGCAGCCGGCGTCAACTTCTCGCCGCAATAAGGGCAAAAGCTAGCATCGTCAGCCACTGTTTTCCCACACTGCTGGCATTGCATAATCGCGATTTCTTATCTGACCATGTCCGTGTGCAAAAGCGACCTGTGGGATTATAAATCTAATCCTCCCCGTTCAGTAGTATTCGCCACAACAGTTTCGTTCTTGCTAATGGTTTCGCAATCTGCCACCTGAACCCTGAACCCTGACCCCTGCGTCCTTCGCCTCTTCACCTCTTCACCTCTTCACCTCTTCACCTCTTCACCCGCTCACCCGCTCACCCGCTCACCCGCTCACTCCGCCTGAACCCTGAACCCTGAACCCTGAACCCTTCACCCCTTCACCCGCTCACCCCGCCCCTCGCCCCTCGCCCCCCGCCCCTCCCCTCCGCTATAGTGAATTCATGCTCTGCCCCTATTGCCGCGTCGATAACGACAAAGTGATCGATTCCCGCACCGGCCAAGATGGCTTTGCCATCCGCCGCCGCCGCGAGTGCGTGCATTGTGGCAAGCGCTTCACCACCTACGAGCACGTCGAAGAGCCCGTGCTCAAAGTGGTCAAGAAAGATGGGGTGCGCGAGCCGTTCGATCGCGACAAAATCAAAGTCGGCCTGGCCAAGGCCTGTTGGAAGCGGCCGGTAAGCGACGAGCAAATCGAGCGCATCGTCTCCACCATCGAAAACGACGCCTTCGCCAACTTCGACAACGAAGTCGAAAGCCGCTATCTCGGCAATCTCGTCATGCAGCACTTGCGCGAACTCGACCAGGTGGCCTTCGTCCGCTTCGCCAGCGTCTATCGCGAATTCAAAGACGTGCGCAATTTCGTGCAGGAACTGCAACCCATTCTGGCCGAAGCCAAACGGGCGGCGAAGTAGCCGCAGGCACGCACGGCTGGCAATTAGCGGCTAGCTGTGGCCGAACTGGACGCGGATGCGCGGATGGCACGGATGGCCGCGAATGAACGCAAATCCAAGCGAATGAGACGTTCCGACCCGTCATTTCGACCGGCGACAATGTTTCCCTAGTGCAAAATTAACACTGTCGGCTTGTTGGTGTTCGACAAAGTAATATAAACCGTCCAATTTATATTCCATCCGATTGTTTTATTAGGCGAACACTCTAGTTTGCATTCGATCATTCGAAGGCCACGAAAAACGTCAATTAGCGTTGGTGGCAGCAATTTCACTTTTCTATCGCGTGCCTGCTCGGTCAATTCATCCCTCACTTCGCAATCTGTACCTAACATAGCGTCAAGTGTTTCAGAGTCCCGTTCGTCGATCGCGTCGATCAACCTGTGAGCCAAAATAGTGGGATAACTCAAGTACCATAGGCCAATGAGGGCAACTATCAAGATCAAACTCAGCAGTATTCGGTTGGTTTTCATTTCCGCCCACGATTTCCGCATTCAACCATCTTAGAATCATTCACTAGAGCGGAAAAATGGGTCAGAACTTCTGACCCGTTATTTCTCGCGCACTCGGTCTTTCTTGCGTTTGCTCCGCCCCGCGCTAAGCCGGTACGCACTCGTCCTCACTTGGGGTTGTCGCACAAACCAGGTGTCGGAACTATCTTCAGGGAATTTTCTTCCCAAATGGCTGAGTACTTGCCAGTTGATGAAAGGGCGATTGCTCTGGCGGCCAGATCCGCGTCGAGAAACTACATCAAAAGTCTGCGCATCGAGAACCCAAATCTTACCGTACATGCCTTGCACGATTAAACGACGATTTGAATCATCGAAAGCACACTCACCCGGCAATTCGAGCGTGCGGCGGGCGACGACCTTCAACGTATTATTCGCTTCCATAACTGAAACAACTTGATCGTTGGAGAATGTGGCAATCAGGCTGCTGTCGTGTGCCCACTTGATGCGGTTGATCGATAATTCTGCAACATGGCTATAGTGGACTAGTTTTCCATCTTTGATGTTAATTAGGCCTATGTCTCCGTTATGTGCGACAGCTAAGAGCGTTCGGTCGGGCGAAAACTCCATGACTTCAGCCCGAAAAGCAAATGTTTTCGCGGGAGTAGATTTATCGTCTTGGTAAAGCATTATTTTTGAGTCGCCACTGATAGCGATGACGTGAGATCGAGGAGCGGCAGCTAAAGCATTAGCAAGGACATCGTGCGGGATTGGATTGTTTGAACGCATTTGCTTTGTTAGGTCAAACCGATTTATGCTGCTGCTTAATTCCGCTTGGTGATATCTAAATTCCAGCGCGATGAAATCTTGCTCTGTCGAAAATGCAATCCGAAGACCGATGGTGTCGTTTTCGGTAAATTGTGCGATCAATTTCCCGGTTGTTGATTCCCAAACATAAATGCTATGCGCGGTGTCGCTTTCGCTAACAACAGCGGCCAGTTTTTTGTCGTCCGGAGAAAAGGTAGCTTCGGGCACACGAAGGCTAGTTCCAAGTCCTCTCATCGAAACCGGCGCTTGAATAGAAAGCTCTGCATCGGCTTTCGCCAAGGGTTCGGAGTCGTCGCAATTGCCGCTGGAAGCTATCGTAAGCAATAGCGCGGCGCCAGCGAGGCACGCGAAGGTTTTCATCTTGTTGAAGGTTTTGCAGCGGCTCATCGCGGATGCTTTCAAAAATCTCCGCGCTGCACGGTGTAGATGTCTAAATGCTGAGACATGAAACCGCGATGCGTGCTATGCGTGAGGACATCATTTCTGTTCCACGGTGCTCCACTCTGCGAGAATGTACTCAGAGGATTTTCAGTCTCTAACGAATGATGCCCAGATCTCAAATTGTTTTGTCGCGTTTTGACCTGAACAGGCCTATGTAGTCTATGGACCATGACGCGCTTTGTCCTTCGGAATCGAGGAATTTAATCGCGTCGTCGATCGTCATTCCGGTGGTCAGGCCAAGATCTTGATTATCCGGTGTATCGCCCGAGCGTAATCCAAGCGTTCCTGTGGAAAGCAATACGCAAATCGCGAAAAGGAACGAGAGAGCTAATTTCATTTCTAAATAACAAGCCAAAGGCGGGAAATCGCGATGCCCGCTTTGGAACCGCAAATGTTGGTATATTTGAAAGCATGGTAAGAAGTGTCACAAGGCGAATTCTGTTCGTGCTCGCGTTGGGGTTTTGCGCAGTTTCTGGGATGGACAGCCTAATGCGAGTTATATTAAAGGCCTTAGAGCGTGTTTGTAAATTAGGTTTTGAGCCGTGCCAGACGGCGTGACATGAGGTTAATCATAGTGATGTGGAGCATGGCTTCGCTGGAGCGTACGGTTCGTTCGTAATCCTTGCTGTTGCGGCGGCAGCGTGAAAGCCAGGCAAACGTCCGTTCGACGATCCAGCGTTTGGGCAACACCACGAATCCTCGAATCCCAACCGGCCGCAGCACGGTTTGCAAGACCCAGCCAAAGGTGGCTTTCACCCATTCGGGCAATCCACTGCGGGCGTAGGCTGCATCGGCGAAAATGACCTTCAGTCGGCCAAAGCCCTGCCGCATTTGGTCCAGCAGCATTCGCACCATCTTGGTCTTGCACATCGGCGCAATGCACGACCAGCGCCAAGATCAGCCCCAGCGTATCGACCGCCACATGTCGTTTGCGGCCGGTGACTTTTTTGCCGGCATCGTACCCGCGAATTCCGCCGACTTCCGTGGTTTTTACACTCTGGCTGTCGACAATCGCAGCACTGGGTTTTGCCTTTCTTCCCTCGGCGCGACGGACTCGCCCGCGGAGCGTGTCGTGAATCTCCTGCCACAGGTTCCACAGTTGCCATTGCCAGAACAAATGGTAAACCGTTCGCCAGTTGGGAAAGTCGCGCGGCAACTGACGCCACTGACAGCCCGTGCGATTCACATACAAAATGGCATTGATCACCTGCCGACGGCAGACTTGGCGAGGCCGTCCCACGCGGCTCGTCGGGGGCAACAAAGGTCGGATCAATTGCCATTGCTCGTCGGTCAAATCGCTGGGATACTTTCGCCCGTCCATGGGTGCGGCTCCATCCGTGTTCTAGAAACACAATAAGGGGATGGAGCCGTACCTTTTTCATCAATCTCATGCAAGTTCTCAATTTACAAACACGCTCTTAGTCTCGGTCATTGTCGGCTTCGCAATCGTACTGCTCTTAGGCGTGGCATTCCCGCCGATCGAGCCTGCGTTGACCTGGTCAAGCCCGTTATTTGAACCATTCTTTCGTTCGTTAGATTCAGGACCGCCCCCCGAAGCTGGTGCATGCGCGTTGGGTGTTGACGCCGCTATTCTTGCAGTGCCGATTTATATTGGCTTTTCGAGGCTTGCAAAGTGGTGGTCCTGAACGAAATAACGGGTCAACAAAATAACGGGTCAGAACGATTTATTGGATGACCGTAAAAAAACAGTTCTGGCCGCTTATGTCTGATAAAGATGAATCACCGATCACCTGTCCATTCGACGATTTGTTCAGCACGGCGCTAAAGAGTTAACAATGTTGCGGTCCATTCGAGGGCTAATCAGTGGGATTCTTTGGGCTAGGCAGGAATGTTTACCGCGTTCGCTATTGCGTGGGGCGTTGGCTATTGTATTCTGCCCAAAAAGTCGTGGGCCTCCTTAATCTTTGCGACGAGCTCGTCCGACAAACTTGCCCTGAACAAGGACAACAGGTGGATCGTTCGCATACTTAGCGCGGCCGGCGCTGTTTGGTCGTATTGGTTGGGAAGCCCAATTCTTCTCAGACGTTCCGTTCGGCTACGGCTCCGACGAGCTGATGGGCGGCGTCGTTTCGCTGGGGATTTCGCGGTAAAGTTTCGCGGGCTGATTTGTCGCGCAGGTCGTGCGCACGGGCCAACGTCCGAGCGCTATTGCCCAAACGCGACCGACACTGTCCAAGGTCTGCGTATCGGACGTGGTGTCATGGCAAGTGGATACCTAGGAAAGAAGGTGTCAGGAGTACCTGACACCTTTCCTACTTTCTTTCTCTGGTCGATTGCACTTTTGCGAAATGTGCAAGCGATTCGTAGAATCGCACGGCTGTGGCCGAAGTGTACCCGGCCGGCAGTGGCACGCGGTCAACTCGGTTTCACCGCGTAGAGGCGGACACTTGCGGCATAATCGTTGACGTTATAGCGTGCCAGTAGTTCGGAAAGTCGCGCGTGTACCTCGGTTGAACAGCACGATACGACCGGCACGCCATCGCTCATTGCCGGCGAACAGCAACCAGCTTGCAATTCGACTTTGGAGTAAGTGTTCAAGTCTGAACCAGTGACAACAATTTCAACCGACGAAAAGCCCGATGCTATTAGACCATCCCGATATTCGTCGATCATTATTGCACCGGCGATGCAACCGACGTATGCCATTAGATTGTTGCCGATTTCTGGCGGTAAAGGTTTCTTTAGTGCAATGTCGCTCACGGCCAAACGTCCACCAGGTTTCAAGATGCGGGCAATCTCTTTGAAAACGGCCCGCTTGTCGGATGCAAGATTGATAACGCAGTTGCTAATCACGCAATCAACCGACGAATCGGGGAGCGGTAGTTTATCAATTGTGGATTGATGAAATTCAACATTGCGGGCATTGGCTGTTTCCGCATTTCTTCGGGCAAGCGATAACATCTCCGGCGTCATATCAATGCCAATTGCCTTGCCTTTGGGTCCGACTTTAGCCGAAGCAAGCAATACGTCTAGCCCGCCGCCGCAACCCAAATCGACAACCGTTTCACCTTGTCGCAAGCTAGCGAACGCAGTTGGATTACCACACGACAGCCCCATGTTGGCTTCGGCTGGAATTGACGCCAATTGTTCTGCTGTATAGCCGAATGCTTCGGCAACTGCTTTGACGGCGCTGTGATTCGTCGATAGACCGCTGACGGCTACACTGGCGTATTTTTCCTGTACGGTTTGCTCAATAGACATTGGTTTACCTTTTTTGTCGTTTGCATCACAACAGAACTGGTGTAACAAAAATAATAGCGAACAGTACGCCGATTACTTCGATGACGAAGTTCATACATCCATTCTGGCCAATCATAAATTCAACGCGCTTGGGCAACTTGCCTCCAATTGCAGCGAATCGTCGGCGGTGCGCGGGAAGTACCGCCGCTGAAAATACAACGCCACGTTGACCAAGCCGATCAAAACAGGCACTTCGACCAGTGGCCCGACCACGGCGGCAAAGGCTGCCCCGTGATTGATGCCAAACACGGCGACCGCCACAGCAATTGCCAACTCGAAATTGTTGCTAGCGGCAGTAAAGGCAATCGTCGCGGTTTTGGAATAGTCGGCCCCCAGATGCCGGCCCATCCAAAAACTAACCAGAAACATCACTACGAAGTAAATCAGCAAGGGAACTGCGATCAGCACCACGTCGAGCGGTTGCGATATGATCTTTTCGCCCTGAATGCTGAACATCACCACAATGGTGAACAGCAAGGCAATCAGGGTTAGGGGACTAATGCGCGGTATAAACGACGCTTCGTACCATTGTCGGCCCTTGGCTTTAAGCAACACGAAACGGGTCAATATGCCGGCGATAAACGGAATGCCTAGGTAAATGAAAACACTGCGGCCAATCTCACCTATGGTCACGTGGACTTCCGCACCTGGTAGATGTAATAGCGGCGGCAACACCGTGATAAAGAACCATGCGTAGAAGCTGAAAAACAGCACTTGAAAAATGCTGTTGAACGCCACTAATCCGGCAGCGTAGTCTGTATCGCCCTTTGCCAATTCGTTCCAAACAATCACCATTGCGATGCATCGGGCCAAGCCAATCAGAATGAGGCCGATCATGTATTCCGGGTAATTGTGGAGAAACAGCACCGCCAAGCCAAACATCAACAGCGGGCCTATGATCCAGTTTTGAACGAGCGATAGCGCCAGACATCTTCCAGTTGCGGAACACGTCGCCAAGTTCTTCGTATCGCACTTTCGCCAGCGGAGGATACATCATCAAAATCAACCCGATGGCGATGGGGATGCTTGTCGTACCGATCGATATGCTGTTGATGGCATCTTTGATGCTTGGAACCCAACGACCCAAGGCCAGCCCAGCAGCCATTGCCAAGAAAATCCACAGAGTTAAATAACGGTCGAGGAATGAAAGTTTTCGGGTGATGCCGCTCATTTCGTTTCCTCCATGCTAGCCGGCCATTGCTGTATTCGCCGGTCGATTTGGTCCCTTACCTGACGGAACTTGTTTAGCTTTTCGTCGTCAGTGCCTTGAAATGCTGGCGGATCATCGAACGGCCAAAACTCTCGATTCAACATGCCCGGAACGATGCGCGGGCAATTCTGGTTGGCGTTATCGCAGACAACAATTAGATGATGGACGGGCAATTTGCCCAGAAATTCGGACAGGTTTTTTGATCGTAGCTTGCTGGTGTCAATTCCTTTTTCTTGCAGGACTTGAATGGTGAGCGGATGAATGCCCTTAGGTTCTGAGCCGGCGCTATAGGCGGTGAAGTGATTTCCCGCACGTTCACGCAGCAGCGATTCGGCCAGTTGGCTACGGCAGGAATTACCCGTGCAAAGGAATAGGACATTCGGCATATTCGGTTATCCGTATGTATTATAGAAATAAAAAACTAGCAGCATTTGCCGGACTGCTGCAATCGTTTGTTGTCGCGTTTCAATACTGGCACGTCTCCAAAGCACGAAGCTAAGCAATCGAGCAATTTGGCATGGAAGGCATCGCGGCCGGCGCAAGTTTGTAATAGGCCCATAACCCTTGCTTGCGAACGCTCACTAGCCCGGCATGTCGTAAATATGCCAGGTGCCGCGATGCCTTTGGCTGCGGGCATCGCAATGCGTCCACAATTTCGCAGACACAACGCTCTCCGCCGCGCAGCATGTTCAATATCCGCAGCCGCGTCGGATCGGCAACAGCTCGAAAGGCAAAATCAATGGCGCTTATAGGTTTGGTTTTCATATTCGCTTAAGCGAATATATCATTCCGGCGCTGAGTGGTCAAGCGGCCTGTTTGCTGGCTTGGAAAATTCCGAAGGGTAAATTGAGATTAAGCGATCCAAGCCAGCCCCCCAAAAAATAGTGAAGAGCCTGACGTATACAATCGCGCTAACGCGACGATCGTCATTATAACTGCAACAAAATTCTCGCAGTCAATCCGGCCACTGAGCTTTCGCCAAGCCGAACGACGATGCCGAAACGCATGTCATTCTGCAGTTTTAGCTAGGATTTGACGGGTGTGCTTGGCGATCATTAGTTCTTCGTTCGTCGGAAGAACCCAAGCAGCCACTCGACTATCAACATGGCTAATGCGTGGGCCCCCGGCTTGGTTGGCGGCATCGTCGAATTCCAGACCGAGCCAGGCGGCATCGCGGCAAACTCGCGCACGGATCTGCGAAGCGTTCTCGCCAATACCCCCGGTGAAAACCAGCGCGTCGAGGCCTCCTAGGGCCGCTGTCAACGATCCCAACTCGCGGCCGATTCGATATGCAAATAGGTCGATGGCTTCCGACGCGTGTGGATCAGAACTGCCCAGCAGCAGGCGCATATCGCTCGATATTCCAGACACACCTAGCAGGCCCGATTGCTGGTACATCAGTTTTTCCAATGCACGCGCATCCATATTGTACTGGTCCATCATGTACACGAGCACGCCGGGATCGAGCGACCCGGACCGCGTACCCATCGGCAGGCCATCCAGCGCGCTAAAACCCATGGTCGTTGCCACGCTGCGACAATGATCCATCGCGCACATACTGGCGCCATTGCCCAAGTGCGCAACGACCGTTTTGCCCATCGCGGCTCGGGTGTCGAAGTTGAGAAGAATTAAAGCAATATACTCGTACGAAATTCCGTGGAAGCCATAGCGCAAGATTCCAGCCTCGGTGTAGCGTCTAGGTAACGCGATCGCCTGTGCAACCTGCGGTTGTACGCGATGAAAGGCCGTGTCGAAGCAGGCGACCTGCGGCAGCTCGGGCCGCAGCTTGAGACAAGCTCTGATGGCGGCCAGATTGTGCGGCTGGTGCAATGGCGCAAGTGGTACAAATTGATCTAGCTCCGCCAGCACTTCAGGAGAAACGACAACCGGTCGAGCGAACTTAAGTCCGCCATGTCCGACACGATGGCCGGCCGCGGCAATATAGTGCCCATTGAGCCCGTGCTCTCGTCCCCACTGGAAGAGAAACTCAATGGCGCCACGGTGACCAAGGTTTGTGCCGGATTTCCATTCTCGTTCGTGAATCACGGCGCCTGCGTGATTTCGAGCGACAAAGTGTGGCTGGGTAAACAATCCTTCCAGTTGGCCGCGCAACAGCGATTCGGGTGGATCGCGATCGACGAACACAGAGAACTTCAAACTGGATGAGCCGGCATTCAAAACCAGGATTGCATCAGCCACGCGTCACCTCTGCGATGTCTATGTTTTCTGCCACGCATGAGCCACCAGGGCAAGCACCGCGGTCGAAGCAAGCCGAGTCCGAACCGAGTCGGCACGACTAGTCAAGACGATTGGCACCCGCGCGCCCATCACAATGCCGGCTCCCTCTGCGCCGGCTAAATATTCCAGTTGCTTGGCCAGCATGTTGCCGGCTTCGAGATCGGGAACGAGCAAAATATCTGCTTCTCCGGCCACTGGAGAACGAATTTTCTTCGTGAGCGCTGCTTGCACGCTAATGGCGTTATCGAACGCCAGGGGGCCATCAAGAATGCCGCCCGTAATTTGCCCGCGGTCGGCCATTTTGCACAAAGCGAACGCGTCGAGTGTCGATTGGATTTCCGGATTGACCATCTCGACAGCCGATAGGATGGCGACCTTGGGTTCGGGAACGCCCAGAATATGCGCCAAGTCGATTGCATTTTGGACGATATCGACCTTCTCCTTCAGTTTCGGGAAGATGTTTACCGCAGCATCGGTAATCATGAGCATTCGCGGATACGAGGGAACATCCAATACGAAGATATGGCTGATGCGCCGCGACGTGCGCAGGCCGGTCGCCGACGGAACAACGGCTCCCAGCAGTTCGTCGGTATGCAAGCTGCCTTTCATCAGTGCTTGCACCTCGCCGGCACGTGCCAATTCCACAGCTTTTGCCGCGGCTGCGTGGCTGTGTTCGACCGACACAATTCGATAATTGTGAAGATCGACCCCTTCTAATTCGGCAACCTGGCGAATTTTCGTTTCGGGGCCAATCAGCACGGGGTCGATCAGGCCGCGGCGCGCCGCTTCAATTGGACCAAGTAGCGAATCGCGATCGCACGGATGGACAACGGCACACGACACGGGAGACAGGTTTTCGCAGGCTTTGAATAGCCGTGCGAAAGCATCGCCGCGCCGCAACGATAGTTCCGGCGGAGCCACCTCGGCATAGACAATGCGTTTTGTCGGGGCCGCCACGACCGCTGTTCCGTGGACTAATTCCGTGCCAGCCTCGTTGACGCAAGAACAGCTTAACAAAACCTCGGCACGCTCGGGATGCTTTTCTTTTGCGATCACTGTGGCAGTGAGTTTGTCGCCGACGAAAATATGGCCCTGAAACTGCAAACTCTCGCGTAGTATTTTCATTCCTGGACCGGGAAGTTTCGTGCCGATAACCGCGGCAATCAGCGCTTCAGCGCCGGCCGCTTCGGTTACATTGGTGTCGGCCCGCACGCCAGCAGCCCCGTTGCCCGCGATGTGAAATGGGTCGACATCTCCCGAGACCATGGCCAGCACTTCGATGTCGGTCTGCGTTAACGTGCGCGTCAAGCTGGCCGATGCGCCCGGCAGAATTTCATCAAACGTCACATTGGTCATATTGGTTGATTTCGGCATGATTCGATCCTCCGAAAGTTTGACCATTAATTCTGGTGGCCATTCCCACTGCGTTATCCAGCAGAGCCGGCGACCGCGCCGATGCGACGCTTGGCGCACCGTTCAGCCAACACTTCGCGCACTCGATCTAGCATCTCGGCTTGTTCCTTTGTCGGCTGTACCTTTTCAACCGCTTCGTCGAGCACCCTTAATGCTCGCCGACGGTCGCTCGGATTGGCCAGAATTTTCGGTAGTGATTGCAGCCCGCGCTCCGGCTCCAATTCCGCGACGACGGCTTGCTCCGCTTTGATACGGCGCACTTCATCAGACGGCATTCGAGATAGGACATTGTCGGATTCGATCAATCGCTGGACCAGTTCTAGTCGACCGAGAGGAATAGAATCCGCGCCGCGTCCGATCAAAGCGCCGATCAGCGCCATCGCCTCGGGATATCCACCCGTGCCGATGGCCGCTAGTGCGTCGCGCACCAAAGGCAAGTCGCGCGGCTCGGAAACGGACGGTTGTGTCTGACTTACCGATTCGTCCACCGTTCGCATTACGGCCGGTGGCCCATAAAATGCGAAGAAGAGCGATTCCATCGCTGCATCACGCAGGTCGCGGTATAGGTCGAGCCCGGCTGTGGTGACTTCCGAAGCGGACCGCTCTAGAACGCGGTACACATTTTCAGGCGGCGCTGCCTGCCTGGCGGCCTTTACATTGGCGGCCAATCCGGGCAGCGGAGACAACAGCGGGTTGAGATCGCTGAAGGCCCAACGCTGCCAGCGCAGCGGATGAAACCATCGCCCTAGCGCTGCGGTTGTGTCGTTCACCAGGGGTCGAACGAACGGGCGGACGAATAACCTATACGCGTTTTCGGTCAGGGCCGAGACATCGGCAACAACTTCAAACGGCTTTTCGTCGCGGCGCTCGAGCATGTTAAGCCTGCAAAGATCTTCCAAGCGACGTTCTTCGATTGTCACGTCATATTCGGTTTTTCCGCTGGTGCCTTTCGTCTCGTGAATCTTCATTAAATAGAGGCCGGGCCGCAGCGATTCAACGTGCTTCAGCACTTCGACAATTTGGGAGTGTTCCTTTTTTGCCACTCGCCCCGAAACAAAGATTCCCAAATGGCCCACATCTTCATGAAACAGCCCGACAATTACTTGGCCGTTGGCTTTGATTTCCTCCGTGCTGTTGTAGGCGTCGGCGACCCAGTTCAGCGCTTGTTGTGGCGGTGTAATGTTGTCGCCCGCTGACGAAAAGACAATGATCGGAGAGCGAATAGCCTTGAGGTCGAAGAAACTGTGCGGCGCCGCTTTCGCTTCACCGCGCACCAGTCGATTGCCGACGAACAAATTGTCGAGAATCCAACGCAGCTCGGCTTCATTCATCAGCGAGAAACCGCCCCACCAACGCTCGAATTGCAAAAATCGGGGCGGCTCGGTATCGATGTTAGCAAACAGATGGTAGTATTTGCTCCACAGGGTGTTTGCTGGGTTGAGACGTTCGAAGTTAGCAACGAAGTGGGCGCCGTCGACCAGTCCATTTCCAAGATCGGCAGTCAGCAGCGCCGCCCAACCGCCCCCCATCAGGCCGCCGAGATAGCGCATTGGGTTCTCTCCTTCGCCTCCATGCCAACTCCCGCTCCAATACGACATCGGTGCCCCGTTGATCACCAGCGGTCCCGTCAATTCAGGCCGCGAGGCTGCCAGCAGCATTGTGGACCAGCCGCCCTGGCAGTTGCCAATCAACGCCGGTTTGGGGCTGTCTAGATGGCACTTCGCAACCGCCTCGACAAAATCCGCCTGCGCTGCGCAAACATCTTCTAATGTTTGCCCAGGCTCCGGACTCGGATAAAAGATGACGAAGTAAACCGGATGCCCGGCTTTCAGCGCGACGCCAACTTGTCTAAGTTCCGAAGATACTGGTCAAATGAAATCGTTGGCGCGGCAATTGCGCATTCGCACGGGCATTTTTGACCGATTGGAAAATCAGGAGGCGCATATGGCAGAAGTTGATCAATTACTAGGTCGAATTGATGCGGAATTGTCCGCGATGAAGCAGCGTGTCGAAGGGCACCGCGAGAAACACAAACAGGAGTACGAAGGTCGCAAACAGCGGTTGGACTTATTTGCCAAGACGTGCGAGCGTTTACGCAAGGTGTGGACGCCGCCACTGGAAGCGCTTGCCAAGAAATTCGGCAAGCAAGCGACGATGGCTCCTTCGGTAACACCGTCGTTGCGAGAGGTGACATTCAAATTTGATTCGCAACTGGCGCGAATCGAACTGCGATTTTCAGCAACCGCCGATACGGACGTGCGAAAACTGGTTCTGGAATACGATTTGATGATTCGTCCGATCCTCATGGAATTTACGCGCCATGCCCAGGCGGAATTTCCGCTGGAGATTATCGACGAATCGGCTGTGGCCAAATGGATCGAGGACCGGATTGTGGATTTCGTCCGCACCTACGTGTCGCTCCATGAAAACGAGTATTACCTCAAAGATTTGATGGTGGAGGATCCCATCGCTCATGTTCGGTTTCCAAAATTCGCCGCAGGCGCCACGGCGGATACAAATGGAACGACCGTGTATTTCATTGGCGAAGAAACCCGACAAGAGTACCTGAAGCAGAAAGAAGCCGCCCATAAGTGAACGGTGCACAAACTTCCGCGGTAAGTTGATTCGCTATATTCGCAATCGAATTGAGAAACGCGGCGGCGAGAGCTAAGGGATTTACGTCTAAGCAGAACAAACCGAGCTGAAAGTGAAACGGAAGGAATGCGCAAAGGAATTGCGCAAGCAACCAAAAATGAAAGGAGCATTGACAGCGGGCGGAATGTTTCAGGGACGGCGTTTGTTGATTGCCAACCGAGAATTGGTGGCTGCCTTGTTGTCGTTGCTCGCCGTATCGAGACTGGAACACTTGTGCTTATCTTGCCAAGATGGCTCGCGAACTCGATATGATTGCGCTGGCCCGCCAGCAACCGCTTGCAGCCGGCCTGCGCTTCAATGTTTCCTGGTGGCTGACCACGGGGGCCGCGGGCGGCAATAACTCGGTAACGATGCCGTTTCCGACTTATCTGGATTGCAACGACTGGTTCAGCCATCCTTGGGCAATCGCTCATGAGATGTTGCACAGTTTTGGATACGGACACGCGCACGAAATGGACCGCCTCGATCGCGAGGTTCAGCAGCGCATGGCAGCGTTTCAATGGCAGATTGCCGATCAGCCAGATTACGTACCCGAGGAACTGCAAGACTTACGAGATGAACCAACACGAAACACCCCGTGACAACATCGTTTTGGCTGGCGTCTCGCATGACATTGCGCAAGTCCTATTTGGCCGGGACGTCCTCTACCCAAAGACTACCTGACGGAGTTGGCGCGGCCGCGAACATGCTTCGCCCCGTAGCAACGTGGTCAGGAGGAGCCGGGATTGTCGGTAATGTAGGGTTCCACGAATGCGTTCTTAATGAGTTGATCGGGCGCAGCATCTTTGGTGGCACGGGCGCAGATTGTGATAGCGTTCTTGCCGGGCATCAGCCAGCATTCAGGAAGCCAGAAGTCGTGCTGGGGGCCGACCGACCAATAGCGGCCGAGGAGATGGCCGTTGAGGGAGATGAAGGCGTTGGCATCGGCAACTAGATGGAACTTCCAGGGGGCGGTGCGAATGTCATCGTCATTCAACGTAAATTCGAGCGTGCATTGGGTCAGAAAGCGACGTAGGACCGCGGGGTCGAGTGGTGTGGCGGCAGGTTGAGTATCAGGCGCAACCTGAAGATGCGTGAGCGACTTGCCGGGCGGGTCGAGGTAGGCACCATTGTAGAGGCCGCCAGCACCGCCATCGTTCTTAACCAAAACGGCAACGACATTGTTGCCTTCGTGGAGAAAGCGGGTGATATCGAAGGTCCAGGGATGTGTCCAGGAGTCGGCGGTTCCGGCTTTCTGGCCGTTCACATAGAGGGTACCGGTGTCGTCGATGGTGCCAAAGGTGATCGTGACACCGGCGGCAAGTTGTTGCTTGGTAATCGGCATCTGGCCGCGGTAGATCGCGATGGTGTTCGGCGTGGCAATGGCGGCGGCGCCATCTACAGAAACTAGTGGCCAGTTGTGGTCATCAAAGGATGCTGTGAATTCCGGGCGGTTAGTGGTGTTGGAATCGTCAGCGGCGAGGACCTTCATTCGCCAATCTTTGACAGCCGGTTCAAGTTGTGCGGCGGGAATGAGCGAAACTTGTGTGACGCCCTGCTGCGATTCGAGGTCGGCGCCGCCGTTAGCGCAGCCGTGGTTTTCGAAGAGGATCTCGACGGTGTTCTCGCCGGCGTGTACGGCGCCGCTGAGTGGGAAAAGATCCGCGGCGGTACCGCGCTGCGTGAGAGATGCGATTTCCTTCCCGTTGATGCGTGCAACAACAGAGCCGCCGACGCACTTCACGCGCAAGGCGCCGGACGTTTGGAGGTCGTTGGCGGCAAGGGTGAACTTGGCCCGATAGTGGACGTAGCGCTGGTCGAAGATGTTGACGGAGGTCAGGGGCTGTTGCTCGGGGGCATCGAGCCAATGGTCGGCTGGTTCCAGCGCGGTGATTGAGTTGATCGTGACTTTGGCGGCGCTGGGGAGCGGATCGTTGGTGGGTGCCAGTGGTTCAGACGTGCTTGGAAGCCATTCCGCTTTAGGATTCTCGTTGGCAATGGGGGGGAGATAGAGGATTCTTGCCCCGAACGGGTCGAGGTCATAAGCGACGGGCTGCGCTGAGCCCTTGCCGTCTTTGGGCTCGCAGATAATTGAACCAGAACGCCGCTCGCGTTGATTCGCGTTGCGAAGGAAGAAGAATTGCGCGCCGTCCGATGAGCGGCGCAGCGTGACGCTGATGTCGGGATGATCGGCGGAAATGGCCAGATCGACAGGGTCGGAATGGATGATCTGGTCGCCGTGGAACTTGAGCATGTCGGCGATGGCCTTGACGGCGAGATAGCGATCGCCCTTTGCACCCCATTCGCGGAGTGGGGCATTGTAGTCATAACTCTGGGTCAAGTTTTGAGCGGCACCATAACCGAAATTGGAGCCGCCGTAGAACATGTAATAGTTGATGGAAGTGACGCCGTGCTCAATGGCGGCAAGGGTGAGCTGGTTGATTTGGGCGGCATTGAGGCCTTCCTGGTCAGCAAGCTTCCCGCCGACCTGTGAGAACCAGCCGCCTTGGAGTTCGGTCACTGCGCGGAATTTTTCAGGCTGGTACTTCGCGCGATCTTCCACCGCGCCAATGATGCCGCTCATGTCGAAACCGGGATAGCGGTTGGTTGTCTCGAGGAGATGCGACCGCAGGAAGGGGTCGTCGCGGAACATTTTGTCGGTGGTTTCGCAGGTGAAGAGCGGAACATTAATGCCGTTGTCGAGTGAGGCTCGGACCAGGGCGCGCAGCACATCGGTTCGGACCGGCGAAGTAAGGCCGACGCCGTTGTAGTTGTATTCGTTTTCAACTTGCCAAAGGATCACGCCGGGGGTGCCAGGCGGAAGATTGGTAACCAGATGTGGTCTGACGACTTTCGCGGCGGCGGCGTACCAATGGCGGTCCCAGGCGAGCATTTCGGGCGAGTTGCCACGGAGGAACTGACCTGGGGTCGCGTTGGCGGGCCGATGTTTCATGAGCCAGCCGGGAAGGCCGCCACGGTCCCACTCGGCGCAGATGTACGGTCCTGGCCGAATGATGACGTAGAGGCCGAGGTCGCGCGCCGTTTGAATGAAATCAGAGATGTCCTGCATGTTTCGGAGCTTGGAAAAGTCGCCGGGAGAGGCGGGCTCTTGGGGCTCGTGGACATTCCAAGCGAGATAGGTTTCGACGCAGTTAAGGCCAGCGTCCTTGATTTTCTGCAGGCGATCCTTCCAGAGCTCCTTCGGGCAGCGAAAGTAGTGCATCGATCCGGAGTAGATGAAGATCGGCTTATTGTCGATTAAAAGCGAACGCACGTCGTATCGGATGCGATTGGGGTGCGGGAAATCTACGCCGGTGGCGGGTTCAATCGCCGCACGAGCGCAGGCGGTCAGAAGCAGCGCAAAGAGGATCGTGATCGTTACACCGTTTTTGTGCATTGGTTGTGCTACCGTCTGATTGGCGCCACTGAGTCCCCTTCGGCTTGCACTGTTATCGGGGTGGGTCATCCCAATCTTCCGGAACGTAGCTCGGGTGGTCGGCAATGTACCATTGGAACTGCACCATGCGCTGCTGAACATCGTGGTCAAGGCGATCCATCTCGTGCGTGTGCCCGTAACCGAAACTGTGAAGCATCTCGTGAGCGATTGCCCAGGGATGGCTGTACCAGTCGCGACAGTCGAGATAGGTAGCCAGAAACATCGTGACTGAATTGTTGGCGCCGACTGCCCCTGAGTTCAACCACCAGGAAATATTGAATTGCAGGTTTGGTGCAAGTGGTTGCTTGCGGGCGAGTGCGATCATATCGAGTTCGCGCGACATCTTGGCCAGATAGGCCCGCGTGTTCCAATCGCGATATGGCGGAACCTGAGTCTTGCATCGCGCGGTCTGACGGTCCACCCACACGTCCGGATGGATCGCAACGTGCCCAGCCGCGTCCATGCGAAAAGAAGCGTCGGCGATCAGTGTGTCCTTCAGATTTCCCAACTTCTGCACGTCCTCGCTTGAAAGCGGCGATGTTACGACTGGGTTTCCATCGGTGGTTGTCAGCGTAGTTTGCCAATCGATTTTCGAAGCCGTCGTGTCCAGCAAGTAATTCTGCGGATCGGCGAGGATGATTTCCCACCAGAGATGCCGGGCGCCGGGACGGCCCAGGGTATCATCTTCGAGAACCGCCGCAGAAGCCAGCGGGTGAAGCGGACCTCCCAGGACCACCTCTCCGTCTCCCGTTTCAGGCAGGAGAAATCCGCGAGGTTGGAAAACAGCCTTCCGATCGTCATTGAAGGCCAACCAGTAGGCCACGCTGAAGAAACGGCGATTCGTGAATAGGCGTGCCTTGTCCGGATGAAAAACATCGATTTGTCCGTCGGGAAACTGCAGGACGATGCCCTTGTCGCTTGCTCGGGGCGTTCCGTTGGTCCAGCGGAAGACGCAGGACCGCCACTGGTCCTGCTTCAGCGTGATCTTATCGAACTCGGCGAACTGGAGCGTGTTGTAGACCGCCGCATAGTCCCTATCCGCATGCCCAAATGCGTGAATCGTGTAACTCTGATCCTGGGAGACGAGCAGCGTGGGGGGCGGCGAGTTGGCATCCGTCGCCTTCCACCTGAGACCTCCGCATGGCTCGATCGAGCGTACGAACAGTTCATCCAACTTGAATGTTCGGTGGTCGGGGCCATAAAGACGAGGTTGGATTCGGCGGACACTTAGATCCACAGTCGTTGGACGGGAAATATCAAGCACGCCAGTCTTGAGGGCCACGAGCGTCTGTGGGTTAGGCTGATGAAGTACTTCAAACTGATACTTCCCCGATTCCAGCGCAACCGTGCATTGGCCACGCGCATCGAAGACGCGCTGGCCCGGCAGCAGGCCGTAATCCACATCCGGGGAAGGAACCCTGTAGATTTTGAGGGCAGCGCCGAGCAGTGCATCGGAGACATTCGCCTTGATTCGAACCAAGTGCCGCGCGCCGAAAGGAGGGACTTGCACTACCACGTTGTATTGGTCTGCGCGGCCTCCCTATCTTCAAAGTCAAGGCAGATCTGACCGGGTCGGTAGTCGAGATTGACAATGCCCCGGCCGCGAATCGTGGTAAGAGTTGCTCGTTGCAAGTCCATCTCCTCGGGATGAAGCGGCGGCTGCAGGTCCACCGTTGGCTCTTTGATCACGTCCCAAGTGCGGTCGTTGATCGTAACAAGGGGCCGGTCGCCACCGGTGTGCAGCCACTTGCCCTGATCCCCGGCGAGCCAGAGTTCGTCGGTGCCGTCGATGTTCGCGTCGATTCGCAGCTCCAAAGGCTTGGCGTTGGCAGTTTTTTGTGCGAGTTTCTGAGCAAAAAGGACTTCAACCTCGTACGTGTCTGCGCCACTCTCGGGATCGTCGAAATGGATGACCAGCCCATCGGCGTCGCGGCCCAATTCGACCGAGCCGCGCCCTCGCAGCACATGCAGCACGGCGCCGCTCAAATCCAGGTCTGGCGCCAGCAGCCATCCGTTCGCCCCACTACTCAGGACAGGCTGTTGCTGCGGGTTCCACGCGTAACCGTTGATATGAACATCAGTGGGCTGCTCCCACGTCTTGTGCACCCATTTGGCGGCCCGTTGCGAAATGTGAAGATCGTCGCTGCCGTCGATTGCGACAACAAGATGAAGACTGTCGGCCGGGAAGTTCAATGTTTGCGAAGTGACGGCAGCCCAGCTCTCGGAGGCCAGCCCTAATAACAGGACTGTCAGCGTCGACGAAGCACAACTGATCTTCGCGCGAAGCTTCATAACGGGTTTCCCGCCGCCCGTGCTCATTTCGGGAGCCGCACTTCTGTTACGGACTCGCGAAGGTATGTGCCGGGCATCGGCCCTTGACGTGTCAGTGTTAAGCTGTGTCCGTAGAAGTCGAATTTGCGGACCACTTTGGCCACGCTGGGCAAGAGTCCAATCGCTTCTTGCATCGGCTTAAGTTCTTCTGGCTTAGCATTCGCAGCAGCCATGCTTAGGAACATCGGAGCTACGGCACCAATCTTATCGAGCATGTCGGCCGCGTGTTGCACTTCCGCGCCAATATCCCGGAATCTCACGCGATAAACTCCCTGCGGATCAAGACCGAATTTTTCGAAACTCGCCCGATCGATCGACTCGGCTTGCCCTGCGCACACTGCCAATACTTGTTCGGCCGCTTTCCGATTGGAGGCGACGATCATCCAGCCGTCGCGAAAGCCTATCACGGGTTGAGCCCCGAGCATCTGAAAGACCGCCGCGCTCAACTGCTGAAATCCGTTCAGGTCGGTGCAATCGACAAGCTTGATCTGTTGCATCTGCAGGGCGGGAATCTTGTTCAGGCTATCGACGGCGCGCGTCAGTAACTCGCGAATCTTGTCTGGGTTCGTGCACTTCAAGGCCGTGACCGATTCCTGACGAATCGATCCATCGCCGGCTTTCACGGGCACAGTTACCGCGACCGACTCGCCCGTGAACGATTGCAGGAGGTCACGATCGAGGTTAACGCCAACTTTTTCCTGCAGGTCGGCAAATTTATCGAGACCGTTCTGGGCTTCTGGAAACTCTTCGCGCACGAGTTTGATGATTCCATCATACAATTCGTGCAAGTTCACACCGGCGCTTACCGAGTACGCCGTGGCGTGCTTGGGCACCCAGCTTTGCCAGTTATCCAGCGGCTTACGCTGGGCGAGCGCCTGCCCCGCCAACTTACTAGAGAAATCGTCGGCCAGTTTGCCAAATGCGACAGTGCGGTTTTGGCCGGGATCCGTATATTCGACCGTGACCTCGTAGTCAAGGATCGCAATTTCGTCGATGACCCGATCGATGATCCGAGCGATCCGCGCCGCCTGAGGATCGTTCTTCGCATGGCCGCGGATAAATGCGCCCAATCCGTGCAGGCTTTCAAAGAGCTTTCGGCCATCGAAAAATACCAGGGCGTCATCTGGCTTCGGCAGATGTGTCAGTGCCTCTTGCAAGCGGGGGTCGTCGAACTTTGATTTCGCGGAACTGTCTTGCAACTGCTCGACGCTGCGGCGCAGCAAACTCGCATTGGTACTAATCAGCACAATATTGTTCAGCCGCGCGACGGCTGGCTGGTAAGGCGACTCCTTAGGCAACACCAGCGCAGTAACGCTCGCATCTTTCACTTGGCGGGTTTCCACGGCCGCCTTACCTTCGGTCCAGCGCGTAATCAACTCGCAGGCCTGCTTCAGGCCGCGCTCACAATCGGCGGCTTCGTCTGGCTTCAGTCTCACCGCTACTAGCAAATGATTGATGGGTACTTCCATGACTTCCGCCAGCACGAATTCGTCCGCATTAACAAGTGCGTGGCCATTGATCGGCGCCAGGGCTGTCTGCACCTCCTCCCACCTCGACTTAACCGCAGCCAGTTTCTCTTCTGGCATGCGGCTGGTCAAAATGGTCAGCAGGCGCTCGCCGATGTGCTCATCCTGGACGGACTTCCAAGCATCGGCAAAATATTCGCGTTGGTAATCGCGAGCGGGGTTCTGACGCGCGTATATGGCAACGAAAGCATCTGGCGGCACGGCACGTTTGATGTCGACGGAATTTGTGTCGTCAGCCCGCGTTGGCGCCGCCGTCAGCACGATTAGTGATGCGGCAATCGCGATAAGAAATAAGTTCGCTTTCATTTGACTATCTCCAGACAAGTGTGAGATCAGAGAGTCGATAGGAAACCCATTGCAACATCAGTCGCCCAAAAGATCGCCCGATGGTTGCTATCAGCCAAACGACTTCCTTTTTTAGTAGTTCGCCGGAAGTCGGCGAATCTTGCCGCACGGCTGCCAGCAGCGCCAGCGCCCGGCCATGTTCCATTTTGTTGAGGTTAGGAAAACCGCCACGCGCGAAAAAAAACCAGCGAGACCCGCGGTCAGGCTGGCTTCCTTAAAGCCTATATCTGAGTTGGCCCATCACGAGCCATTCAATCAAGCGTCATTTTACCAATTTGGGGCCACAATAAGAAGTGTCTGTTGGTTCAGAGCAAAATGGATTTTTCGCCACTTTTTGTGCGCAAATTGATGTATGGGTGAGCAACGGGACGCGGTAGAATTCCGCAATCATGTCGCGCAGAAAATTCTAGACGGTGAGTTTGTCCATGATCTGCCGCATCTTCATGTTGCTGGCTGAGAGCGGCCCGTCGGCGCTGCAACTGGCGCTTGCCGGAATCGGGTGCGCGCTTGTGTTCGAAGCCGTGAGCCGGTGGCGCAGAAAATCGCGGACGGTGGTGCGAATGCAGGGCGGATCAGAATTTGGCAATGTCGGCGCGGGAGACGATTCGCACGCCACGACGCCGGAGCGTCGTGCCGCTTAGAAATCCAGGACCCTCACCCCAACCCTCTCCCGCAGGGGAGAGGGAAACATCGTTAGCTCTCCGCCGGTTCCCATTCGTCCCAGGGTCGACCGTTTTTGTCGGTGCCGCACAGGGTCACTTTCATACCCATTTCATCGGCCATAGCGGCTTTGGCCCACAGGGCTTCGTCGGCCTCTTGGGCACTATTGGCGTAGACGACTTGAATGTGGTTGCTTTTGTGGCGGCCCATCATTTGATCGCGCGATATTCCATACGTGACGGCATGCATGATCGGCCATTGCGGCGTCGTGAGCTTCCAGCGCCGCTCGGTCTCTTCGGCAGGCAATTGAACAACGCCTGCACGGCCTAGGTCCATCTTCAGCCGATCGTGCTCGATATAGACGCGCGACCAGATGATTTCGCCCGGTTTCGATATGCCGCGCAGCGTGCCGCCGCCGAGGCGGAAATACATGGGGGGCTGACGCATGCTCGAAGCGCCTTCCCAACCCCCGGTGAAATGCGCCGGCGGGGCCGAGCCGCTGATTAAGAATACCCACACGTAATCGTCGACAGTGCGCGACGCGTCGAAATCGCCCCAGCGCAGATCGTGCAGCGTGTTCTCGACCGGCTGGCCCATGGCCTTGTGCAGGCGATAAGTCATCAATCCGTCCAGGCCGGCACATTCATCGACTTCGTTGAAGTGCGGTAGCGGTTCGTTTTCGTAAAGCACGCGCTTGCCATCGCGGCTTTTCGCCGGAGGACGATCGGTATTGTTGAGCATGCCTTCGACTAAGTCGCTGGCGGGAAGCAAATCCTTAAGCCCTTGCTGATATTGGATGCCAATCGTCGCGCAGCCGAAATCATCGGCAATTCGCAGAGCCGCTATGTACATTTTGCACTGCTCCAGAATCTGCTCGTCGGTCAGATCGGTCTCGGGTTTGGAGCCCGTGTGGAATTTCATTCCTTTCTTATCAAGCCATTGGCGCACTGCGCGGGCTTCATCGTCGGAAACGCGCGTGGTTTCGTAATACAAGGCCGATTGGCTGAGCCGTTCTTTGGTAACGCCGGTCGGCGCTAGCAATTCGTCGGGAATGATGGCGTTGAACATGCCCATGCAACCTTCGTCGAAAACGCCCATGATCGCCTTTTCACGGCGGAATTGCTTGGCGAGCGCCCGACCCACGCGGGCTTGTGCCTTGGGTACATCGACGTGCTTAAGCGGAATGGCGTGGTAGCATTCGTGCTTCACGCGGCCGCGCTTGAGCCATTGTTGCAAGCGCGAGAGGAACCACTGGTCGTCGAAGTTCTCGCTCCAAAGACTGGAATAACGCACGCCGGCTTTGGTGAGAGAGCCGTTGAGGTTCAACATGCCGACCAAGCCGGGCCAAGTGCCCGACCAATTGGCCACCGTGAGAATGGGGCCGCGGTGCGATATCAACCCGGCCAGTAAATGGTGCGAATATTGCCAAACCGCTTCGGCCACGATGAGGGGCGCCTCTCGGTCGATTTCGGAAAAGACTTTCAGGCCTTGTTTCTGCGAATCGATAAAGCCGTGCTCAACGGCCGGATTATATTGATGCGCCCGCACTAATTCGTATCCGAACTTTGCCAGGGCGTCGGAAAGGGCTTTTTCCATCGCCTGCTGCGCCGGCCAGCATACCTGATTGGCGCTTGTGCGCAAGTCGCCGTTGGCGACTAGCAGAACTTGATTACGTTTGACTTTGGCTGGTTTGGATACTTCTGGCAGAGTGTAAGATGAGTGCATGGTAAGTCCGGGTTTGCAAAAACGGAGTTAACAAATCGAGGCTAGTATAGTTAGCCTTCCCCCCTGGTTGCGACTCCGTCGCTGCGTCCGAACACCATCCGGCCGGCGCTGGTTTGCAACACGCTGGTTACCGCCACGCGCACTTGCCGATTCAGATGTTCACGTCCCCCCTCGACGACGACCATCGTGCCGTCGTCCAAGTAGCCAACCCCCTGTCCCGATTCTTCTCCCGGCTTGACGATTCGCACTTCGATCGATTCGCCGGGCAAAAACACGGGTTTGAGCGCATTTGAAATGTCGTTCAAATTGATGACGCCAACCCCGTGCAGTTTGGCCACTTTGTTCAGATTGTAATCATTGGTAATTACTTTTCCATTGAGGTGCTTGGCCAAAAGCACCAATTTCATGTCGACCGGCTGGCCTGCGAATTCGGGTAATTCGCGGTCGAAAATCTGCAAATCGACCTTTTCATTGCTCCGCAGCTTGTTCATGACGTCCAGGCCGCGGCGACCCCTGGTGCGACGCATTTTGTCGGAACTGTCGGCAATTGCCTGTAATTCGGCGATGACGAATCGCGGCATAATGAGTTGCGTATCCAGCACTTCGGTCTCGACGACGTCGGCAATTCGGCCGTCGATGACCACGCTGGTATCCAGCACATACGGCCGCCGCCCCTTAATCTCTTTAGAAAACTCCACATAGGGAATGATAAAGCGGAAATCGTCTTTGGTCTGGATTAACAGCGAAATGCAGCCGTAGCAGATCACTGTGCCCACGCCCAACTGCACCCAATACACAATCTGTTGGGCATTTCGATTGACTGCCGGATCGGGCAAAAGCGGCGTGAGGGCCAGCCTCACGACAAATGTCAGTAGCACTCCGACCAACAGGCCGAAATAGACGGCGGTGATCGTTTCCAGCCGTTTTCGGCCGGCGAGCACGTCGAGTCCAATGACAAACGCGGCGGCCACGAGGCAGCCCACGATAATAATCCACCAATGCTCAAGGTGAAAATCGGGCGATTCAATTAGCCCCACTCCCAAGCCAATAATCACCAGCACAAAAACGAGCCGTAGAACGACAAGTGCGACCGTTGGCATCTGCTGCTTTCCGCAGGCCGGGAAATGAGCTTAAAGAATCGCCGGGGGACGAAAGATTAAATAGCCGGCCCGCAAACCCTCGTCTGCCCGCCGAATTAATTCAATTCTATCAAGCGCGGGATGCGGCACCTAGCGGCGGGGGGTACGTTCCGCGGCGGATAAGCGGAAAGGCAGCCAAAACAGACCGGCAGGCGCGATCGTAACGCCCTTAAGGCCTTTTTGGCGTTAACCCTGCAGTTCTGAAGCTGCCGCTAGGCCCGCCGACGGAACACGCTATCGGGCATTTGCCGCTCCACGGCTCGGCCATATTCCTCGAGAGTGCGCCGCTGCCCAACCGAATGCCAGGGGGCGACATCGGTCAGTTCGGGCATGATTTCGCGAAGCTGTTCGCAGAGCATTTGCAACAACCGTTTCAGCGACGGTGTGTTGGCCTTTTCCGTGATGGCCGCCACGGTTTTCATCACTTTCACCATGCGGGCACGTTCCATGACCGGTGGCGAAAGGGGCGAATTCATATCAACTAGCAATTCCGCAATGGGAACTTCGAGAATTTTCTGCCACTGGTAGAGCACGCTGAGCGGCAGATCTGCCGTTTCATCTTCTTGCTCGCGAATAGTGGACATATCAACATTCATGCGTCGCGCCATGTTCCGCAGCGAAACGCCTTGCTGCCGCCGCACGGTCGCCAGACGATGCAGCGATCGAGCGGCAGTGTCCGAGCATTTAGCGCCGGCACCGTTGAGCGGGGTCTGGACCGGAATGCGATCGGAAATCGGCGCTGCAATTTCATCTTCGCAGCGAGAACCGTGATTGCTTACCGCCCCATTGCCGGCGCTGGGACGCGCACCAGACGCGGCTGAGTCCCATTCTGCAATGCTCATGGTGAATCCTTCTTCTGATGCCGAATCAAAGATGATAACGACGATGATAACACCGAACGCGCCAAAGTGCGCAGCTTCAGCTTCACACGGATGTATCGAACAAGGTTGCTCTTGGCACCTGCGCTGCCGAACCCAGTTTCACTTTCCCACGGTCGCAAACGCTAAATATTTGCAAGCAATTCGCCAATCGAAAGTGCGACTTTGATTGAAAAAGGTCACGAACGAATTGCCTCTCAAAGTTGCGTGAGTTTACACTGTTTGGAAACAGGAAAACACCACCAAATCGTTACTTGCTGGAACTTTCAATATCGTGCTTGCAACCGGCGGTTCGTCGCTGCACGAATGGCAGCGATGCTTGCCCTAAGAGGCCGGCTGCATTGATCCACAAGAATTTCACCCCCGCAATCGCGCGAGAATCGACGAGCATGCGATTGTCTGCCTCGATAATAATTCGCCTTCGGGCGTTTATCAAGCGCGGCAATAAAATCACAAATTTGCGCACCGATCAAAACCGATTAGACTTCAATTTTGTACGCCTGCGTACCCTCCCATTAGAAGTGTGTCAGGCCCGATCAAGGATGCGAAGGCAAGTCTGGCAAGCTCGGCTACGAGCACCTACACTTTGTTTGTCGCTCTGACGAAAACTGCGATTGAATTTATTCTGAGTGAATAGCACACCGGCGGGAGTTTTGGACAAAGTCTATCGGGCGAACCGCCAATCAACAGAATCTTAATGTCAATTAAATCCTGGGATGTCTTCGACCAGTTTGATAGGAGCCGCCAGCAAGAAGTTGCCATCTCAGCGCAGGAGCTAGGACTGCCTAATTGCAATGCCCGGATTCGCACACTTCTCGGCGGCTTGAGCGATGGCGTATGTCTATTGGAAGTCGACAACGGCGCGTGCCGGATAGTGCTTTGTCCTACGCGCGGCATGGGAATCCACCACGTTGACTGCGGCGATTGGAAAATCGGTTGGGATTCGCCGTCGCGCGGACCAGTGCATCCTAAATTCGTACCGCTAATGGATCCCAACGGCATGGGTTGGCTCGAGGGATTCGACGAGTTGTTGTGCCGCTGTGGGCTAGTGAGCAACGGATCGCCTGAATTCAATTCGCAGGGCGCTCTCGTTTACCCGCTGCATGGCCGAATAGCAAACCTACCGGCTTCCGACATTTCGATCGAAGCCGATCGCGACAAGGGTGAGCTTCGCGTTTCGGCAAAGGTGGACGAAGCGCGACTGTTTTCGCACCATCTGCAGCTCACATCGACCCTTGTGATTCGACCTGGCAAGCACGGTTTCAGAATCGTCGACTGCGTAGCGAATCTCTCGGGCCGCCCGGCCGAGATGGAACTGCTGTATCACATCAATTTTGGACCGCCTCTGTTGGAAGAGGGCGCCAAGCTCATCGCTCCCGCGAAAAAGATCGTTCCATGGACTGCCAAATTCGGCGAAAGCATCGACAAATGGGACGTTTATGGCGCTCCCGGCGTGGCACCCATCGAACAGGCCTTCTTTTTCGAACTATTGGCGGATGCCGATGGCCAAACGCAAACCCTGTTGCGAAATGCCGCCGGCTCGAAGGGCGTCGTGCTGCGGTTCAATAAACATCAACTGCCACGGTTTATCGTGTGGAAACATACGGCCGCATTGCCGGATGGCTATGTGACAGGGCTGGAGCCGGCAACCAACTTCCCGAATGTTCGATCGTTCGAAAAGGATCACGGTCGCGTGAAAGAACTTGCGCCCGGCGAAACAGCCCAATTCGAAATCGAGTTCGACATTTACAACAACCCCTCGGCAGTTTCGCAAGCCAAAGACGCAATCGGGCAACTTCAATCGCAAGGGACGCCAAAAGTTTTCCCGCAGCCGCAGCCTGACTGGTGCCAGTAATCGCCCGGACTTGGGTGTCCTTGCTGGGCATTCAACTCGCTCTAGTTGTTCCTCTCACTTTGCCCTTGTTTCGGCGACCAGGGCAGCCGCTCCGTCGGCCAGCAATAATTCGGCGACCTGCCGGCCAATTTGCACTGCATCGGCCGCATTGCCAATTTGTTCGGCGAAAAGGCGTTTGGTTCCTTGGCGATTTAGCACGCATGCGCTCAAACGGAGCCGACCGTCGTCTTCGACGCGGCCCCAAGCGCCGATCGGTGCTAAACAACCTCCTTTCAAGGTCGCCAACAATGTTCGTTCGGCCAAAGCGCTTTGATGCGAGGCTGTGTCGTCCACCAGCCGCGCTGCCTCGCGAGCCACAGGGTCGCCGGCACGCGTTTCGATTGCCAAAGCCCCCTGCCCGATAGCCGGCAACATTGCCAGGGGAGAAAACACCTCGGTGATTTGAGCGGTAAGGCCGAGCCGCTTTAATCCGGCCTCGGCTAAAACTAGCGCGTCGAATTGCCCCTCGCGAAGTTTCGCAAGCCGAGTATCGACGTTTCCCCGCACGTCGACCATTTGCAAATCGGGGCGCAGGTGCAATAGTTGGCTACGGCGTCGCAAGCTTCCTGTGGCCACCCGTGCCCCATGGGGCAACTGCCCAAAGCGGACACCGTCGCGGCTAACCAATACGTCTCGCGGACTTTCTCGCTCGGGCACAGCCGCCAAGATGAGGCTCTTTGACCGGCTCGGTCGGCAGATCTTTCAAGCTATGGACGGCCATATCGATCCGGCCGTCGAGAAGCGGTTTTTGCAACTCTTTCACGAATACGCCGTCGGCCCCCAGCGTTTCGATGCTTTTTTCAGTGTTTTCATCACCCCGCGTCGATATGGCCACTAATTCCGACTTTTGTCCCGCTAAGTCCAATCGCTGCGCCACCCACCGCGCTTGCCAGGTGGCAAGCGCACTCGCGCGAGTTCCGATGCGAATGACATGGTTCATTGATTAATCACTGTCCGACGACGCCACGCAGAAATCGCTGTTTTGCCGGCGGCGGCGACACGGTGAGTAGTTGGTTCACGGCTCTTTATGTGCCGGCGGTTGCGGCACATCAGCAATCTTACTGTTGTTGATCATTAGTTGCTTCGCCGGGGCCACGACGCCGCAACTGATCACAAATTGCAGCGCCTGATCGATCGTCATATCGAGATCGTACGTTTTGCGCTTTGGCAGCATTACCGGCTTAACGGTGAATAGGGCCGGCGATGTGGGCAACATCACAGTCACACATGGCTCGTTGGCGGCAATGCTCACGTCGGAAACCGCATCCCCCATCACGAGCCCAACGCTCCACAGTCCCGGCCGAGGATATTCGATGGCCACCACGCGCTTGTATTCCACAAGTTCGTTTTCACCAAACACAAAATCGGTCACTTGTTTGACCGCAGAATAAACTTTGCGCACCAAAGGCAAATGCAAAATGCCCCAGTCAAATAGTCCACCGATGTTGCCGGCCAAAAATTTTCCCAAAACGTACAACACCAAAACGAAAACGCAAATAAATACGGGAATTACAATTTCAGGACGCAGAAATCGCGCCTCGACATATCGCTGGTAGACCTCGATGCCGGTCGACGGCACTGCTTGCGCGTGGGCATGCAGCCAGTCGACCACGCTTTCCGGAACGTACTCGCCGCTATCGAGCCGCGCATAGTTGCGACCGTCGATGACGGCGCTTTTTTGCCCCGCCTCAGCCGCCGGCACATCGGTCCGCACGTCGGCTATTCCCCAGGCAATAGCCTGCCGCGCGCAAGCGTTACGGGCTGCAGCACATACGCATCGATCGTGTTAATGACCCACACCAGCACGACAATTGTGAGAATGGGAGGTAACAGAATCGTTAAACCGCGCAGCACCACACGGCGAAAACTTCGCGGTTTTGGTTTGGACCGGCGTAAAATGCGGGATTTGGCCATAGACACATCATTTCAGCACGAATCGCTGCTTTAGACAATCGACAAAATCGTCGCAGCGCTTCACACGTGAAGTCACAGTGCGGGAGGTTGAGGCTATCTACCCTCGCCGATCGCGCGTGCAATGACCGCAACCACGACTGCCGCCGCACCAGCCGCAAGAAGTGCCCGCGCCGCCTCGTTCGCTGTCGAGCCAGTGGTGAGCACATCGTCGACGAGCATCACGCGGCGGCCGGCAACAGTGCCCCGGTTTGCTTGAAACGAATTTCGCTGATGTTGGCGGCGCTGTGGTGGCGTCGATTCGCTTTGCAGTGGAGTTAACTTGGTCCGCCGCAGCGCGTGTGGTTCACAGGGCAATTTCATTCGGCTTGCAAGCGCTTCGGCGATGAACGCCGGCCCATTCGAACCGCGCTTCCAACGCCGCACCCAATGCATTGGCACCGGCACGATGACATCGGCCTTGAGTTCCCAAAGCATCGCCATTCGCTCGTGGAATAGCAACTGTCCCAATGCAATGGCGAGCGACTGCGCATGCGATTGTTTTGTCAGTAATATCGCCTGCCGCATTGCGGATCGATACCGCGCAAGCGCAACAACGCGCTCCCAATAAAAGCGATCCCCATCGCAGTGAATGCAGCGCTGCCCGCGAATCTCCAATTCGTTCACCGGCGCACAACATAAGCGGCACCACGCGCTGGCGGGTAGAACAAGCTTTTCCCGGCAAATGGCACACAGCAGCACTCCATCGGGATATCGTTTCCATATCGCACGCGCACAACGCGCACTTAGGCGGATATACCAAGTTAGCCAACAGCGCACTCGAATGGCGCAGGCCAGCTCGCAGCCGCCGCCAAGACGAAGTTTCGGTTTTGGGAGCTTGCAGGTCTGCTGGCATGGCATAACTGTTTGGAGATTTGTTCCGCCGGTGCGACATCTTACCTCACTTACAAGTCGTCTCCAGTAGCTCATCCGGCCAAAGGTCGACCTTGACCCGTTTTTCGCATTTCCCCTATCGTTCACCCGAGGGCCGGCAACTCCTGGCCCGATGCGCGAATGTCGTCTGCGATTTTGATCGCTTTCCACCATGCCAACTTCTTAGATGCTTATCCTCGATCGCTACCTTCTGCGGCAGTTCGCTCAGATTTTCCTGATCTGTTTTTGCAGCCTGTTCGGCTTGTTTGTAGTCATCGATGCATTCAGCAAAATCGAAGATTTCATTCGCTTTGCCGGAGAGCACGGAAGTCTGTTGCGCATTATGGGGGAATATTACGGATACAGCGCACTGCCGTTCTTCGACCGCACGAGCGGCATTCTTACGCTCATTTCGGCCATGTTCACGGTGGCCATGTTTCAGCGGTTCAACGAAATGACGGCGCTGCAAGCAGCCGGCATTCCAAAGTGGCGCATCCTGAAATTTGTCGTTTTCGCAGTCATCGCCATCACCGTGGCGGCGGCCGTGAATCGCGAAGTGGTCATTCCCGCCTCGCGCGAACACTTCACGCGGAGTGCGCAAGATCTGGGAGGCGAAATCGGCCAAACGCTCGAGCCGCGCCGCGATAACAAGACCGACATTCTCATTCGCGGCCAGCATACATTCGCCAATATGCAGCGCATCGAAAAGCCATCGTTTCAAATTGCCTCGCCCGAGTTAAACAAATACGGTCGCCAGCTTGTCGCTGCCAATGCGTTCTGTCAATTGGCCACATCCGATCATCCCGCTGGATATTTGATGAAAGGCGTCTCGATTCCCAAGGACTTGGCAGTGCACCCCTCATTGGCGATTGAAAACGAGCCGATTATTCTCACGCCGATGGATCACGCGTGGTTGAAGCCCGACGAGTGCTTTGTTGTCAGCGATATTACTTTTGAACAATTGGCCGATTCCGACGATTGGCGGCAAAATGCCTCCCTCCCCGAACTCATTACCGGGCTGCGCAATCCGAGCCTCGGTCTCGGTTCCGAAGTGCGCGTGGCGATTCATGCCCGCATCGTGCAGCCGTTTTTAGATGTGACGCTGCTGTTTTTGGGACTGCCGCTATTATTACGGCGCGGTAACCGCAATTTATTTGTCGCCGTCGGCCTTTGCGTGGGGCTGGTGGTTGCGTTTTATCTGGTCGTTCTTGGATTCCAATATCTCGGGTCGAATTACTTGGTCAGCCCCACTTTGGCCGCCTGGTGTCCACTAATGATTTTCGTGCCAATGGCCGTCTATATGAGCGACCCGCTCGTGCGAGAATAATGAAAAATTCGAAATGCAAGGTTTAAAGTTTTCTGCTTCTGTAAAATGTGATACGTGAGCGAATGCTCCAGTTGAATGCCGCACATTGCATTTTAATCGGCCGCGCAACGTCATGCCCGACGACGTTCAAACTCCCTGGATCGAAGGTCTGACCATTCCTCAGGCGCTCCAGCGCACGATCGATCGCTTCGGCCAGCGCGATGCCGTGGTCTTTCCGCAACTCGGCTTGCGGTGGAACTATCGCCAATTTGGCGACCAAGTGGAGCAAGCGGCGCGCGGGCTGTTGGCGCTCGGCATCAATCGCGGCGAGCACGTAGCCATTTGGGCCACGAATGTTCCTGAGTGGATCGTGCTGCAATTCGCCACGGCTAAAATTGGCGCGGTGCTGGTCACGATCAATCCCGCCTACCGCGCTCACGAATTGAAGTATGTGCTCAAGCAAAGCGACGCCGTCGCTCTGATACTCACCGACAGATACAAAACATCTGACTACTTCGCCATGCTCGCCGAAGTCTGCCCGGAAATTACTTCGAGTGTCGCCACTTTGGCTGCCACTGCTGGCTTGCCTAGCAGTGCTGGTGGCAGGACGCCTTTGCGTTCCCCCGAATATCCATATCTGCGTCATGTAATCGCCATTAAAGGAACGCAGCCAGCCGGCGCCCTTACCTGGCAGCAAATGCTTGAAGCCGGCTACGCTCGTTCCACTCGAGCAAGTGCAGCGGCGCTTCGCTGAACACCTCGAACCCACCGACGCGATCAATATTCAATACACCTCCGGTACCACCGGCTTTCCCAAAGCCGCCATGCTCAGCCATCGCAACTTGCTGCTGAACGTGTTTTACTCGGGCGCCTGCCAAGCCCTCAGCCAATGCGATCGTATTTGCATTCCGGTGCCGTTCTATCATTGCTTCGGCTGCGTTTTGGGAACTCTAATGGTTGTGGTGTACGGCGCGGCCATGGTCGTGCCGGCGGAGTCATTCGATCCAAGCTCAACGCTTGATGCCATCGAACAAGAGCGCTGCACATCGCTCTACGGTGTGCCCACAATGTTCATCGCCCAATTGCACGATGCATCGCTTGCCGGACGAAATCTGACGTCGCTGCGCACCGGAATTATGGCCGGCAGCCCCTGCCCGATTGAAACGATGCACGCCGTGGTCGATCGGCTCGGCTGTCGCGAGATCACCATCGGCTACGGCCAAACCGAAGCTTCGCCAATCATTACCCAAACGCGTATCGACGATCCGATTGAGCTGCGCGTCGAAACGGTCGGCCGACCGCTTCCAGGCATCGAAGTTAAAATCGTCGATCCGACAAATTCTAGCCGCGATGCCAGCATCGCTAAACCCGCTCCCCGGGCGGGAGAAGGCGAGCTGCGGGAAGAAGCGGAATCGACCGGCCCTGGCGAACTCTGCGCTCGCGGGCACATGGTGATGCTCGGCTATTACAAGAATGCCGCCGCGACTGCGGACGCGATTGACGCCGAAGGCTGGCTGCACACGGGCGATTTGGCCGTGCGGTTACCCAATGGATACTACAAAATTACCGGTCGAATTAAAGACATGGTCATTCGCGGCGGCGAAAACATCTATCCACGCGAAATTGAAGAGTTCCTCTTCACCCATCCTGCTGTCGAACAGGCGGCGGTCGTGGGAGTGCCCGACCCGAAATTCGGCGAAGAGTTGTGTGCCTGGATTAAGCTAAAATCGGGCGCCTCAGCAAACGAAGAAGAAATTCGCCAATACTGCCGTGCTGAGCTGGCGCACTTTAAAATCCCCAGGTATGTGAAATTCGTCACCTCTTTTCCCCAGACCGTCACGGGCAAAATTCAAAAATACAAAATCCGCGAACAAATGCGGCAGGAACTGGGTTTGAAAGAGCAAGAAACGGCTTAAGCCGATCGGCGCAGGAATTGTATCCGGCTTCTCGGCCAATAAAGGATATCGACGGCCCCTCCAGCAGGCTAACTGCTGGGGTGTCCTTCACGCATTTGCTCGAGGCGGTGGGAAATGTGTCGAGGCCATTTTCCATTAGTCGCGTCTCTTGCGACGAGTGACGCGTCGCTTCGTTCGCGCTTCATCATTCGGTCCGCGCATGAGAATTGAGCCAATGCGCCGCGCACCGCCTCCCAAGCCTACACCTTCCCCGCCATCGCTTCCGCCAAAATCTTCGACGTGCTGGGCCGCATGATGCGCGGATCGACTTGATCGCCTTTGAGCAGCGTGTTGCGCACGTCTTTGCCGGAAATGAACACCGGCTTTTCGTCCTTGTGGCTGTCCATCAAATCGACGCGGCCGGCCGACTCGTAGTACGCGGCGAAGCCAACTTTCAGCGGCTTGATTTTCAAATCGCCTTTCAGCTTGCCGAAAATCTCTTGTGCGTCGAAATCGCCCCAAATCGGCTTGCCGTCGTGGTACGGGGCGTCGGCGTGCTTGCGGCCAATGACGATATCGGTGAAGCCGAAATTCTGCCGGTAAATCGAATGCATAATTGCTTCCTTCGGCCCGCCGTAAAACATTTTGATGTCCATGCCCAATAGCAGCACACGATCGGGCACGCTCTCCTTGCGCGGACCCCACAGCGAGGCGTCGCTATCCCCTTCACCCAGCCCGCGCTGACTGATCAGCGCTTCGTACGTCTTCATGCGCACCTCAGCCTTCACGTCGTCTCCCTTGGTTTCGCCGACAAGCGGATTCAGCACCGCGCCGGCGTTGTGCCCCTCGCGCAACAGTTGCTCCAGATCCGTACACGAGCGCATATTCGTGCGCTCGGTGCAGCGGGTTGCGCGTTTGAAACGCGACTACGCGGTTCCAACCTTTGGAAGCGAGCAATTTGCGGACTTCGCGCGGCGAGAGTACATACTTGCCGAAATGCGGATTTTTCGGTTGCGGCAGCACGCGAATCTTTCCGCCGAGCAAATGCGTTTTATCGGCATCTCCCTTGAGCACCATGTCGGCGCCGGGATGATCGGTTCGCTCGGTCAGATAAACCGACTTGATGTAGCGCGGCTTGTCCCACTCGAAAATATCGGTGATGTCGAGCGTGGCAACGATGTCGCCGGCCGAATTCGTGAGCGCAACCTTTTGTCCCTTCTTCAATTGACTGGCCAATTCCTTGGTGACCGGCAGCGACAGCGGAATCGTCCACGCGTAGAGCTTGCCATTGTGCTCAATCACCGATTCATCCAGCACGCGGTTGAACGTGGCTGAGTCCATCGGACCCGTGGTGGGGCTCAACGTGCCGTCTCCCCAGCGGTACACGGTCGAAAGGTCGGCGTCGGAAACCGGCACCTTCGTCAGCTTTGCCGCCTCAGCTTTAACGGTGGCGACTTCATCAGCGGGCACCATCAAGTTTACAGGTTCAGAAAGGCCGCCATGGGGAGGAGTCAAATCAGGCATGGTTGTGCAATCCTCGAAATTCGACTGGTTAGTATGCGGGGAGCGTCAAATTACAAACGTGCGTGTCTGTGGACGCATCTCCGCGAAATGTGAAACCCGATAGTATAGGAAAACCTTGCCGAGCACTGCAACGGCCGTTTTGAAATTGAAGCGAGTCCGGAATTCTAACGCTTAAGAGCCAATATTTGACTGCGACGCCTGGCGACGTAATTTTGTAGTAGCCGAATCGGTATTTAAAGCGCCTAACAAAATGTCTGGGAGAAGGGGACAGGCACATTTTGCTCCGGCGGCCTACGCAAAATTGAGCCAGTCCCAGATCATTTTGTTAAACGATCTTAATCCGAAGGATTTGAAATGGTGTGCAGAAAGATTATTGTTGCTTGCGGGATAATTGCTGCGGCGCCTTTTTGCCGCGCCGCGGAAGATTTGCCGGCGCCTGCCAATGATCGCTCTGCCGCGTCGAGTTGGGCGGCAAAGCAAATCGTCAGCCAATCGAACCAAAAGCAAAAGCCCTCCGGCTACGGCTCGCATGCAATAGCCAAGCCGCTACCAGTTAATCCATACGCTGGCTATGGCGGCCTCTCGACAGCTCAATTGGCCGACGCACCGGCGGCCTACGAAAACACGCAGCCAATTCGCCGTTCGGTGCCGCTGCCAGTGTTGCCCGACCAGGTGAACAACTTCCCGGCAACGCCCCCGTTCGTCTCGCCGGCCTTCGCGCCAAGCACCACACCTCAGCCGGGCATGATAGCCTCGCAGCCCAAACGCTAGCATCGCGCCAAACGTCAGCGCCAGCGGCCCGCGATAGCAATTCGCAGCCCCAGCGCCAGCATTTCCTTCCAATCTGCAAATTCTGCCCGGCCAAACTGCTCTTTTTCGGCCGAATGTTTTTTGGTAACTAGCCGGTCCCGCAATCCGTGCGCACTGGCACGGCCTGCGAACCGAAGGGGCGACGATACACGTTTGGTGTGCGTCTTTGGTTGGGGGAATCGCGTCTAGCGCGCGTGCCTCCATATTTTTAGCAAGGAAGCAGCGATATGAAACGCTGGGCAATTCGATTATTGGCTTTGGGCGCTATTGGAACAGCGGGCTGGCTCACCGTGGCCTTGGCGCAGCGGCAATGGGAAACCACCGACGTACCCACCCCCGATTTTTCCAAGCCGCCGGTCAACGCCGACGCGGTCGCGGGAGTCGCGCCGACGTCTGCGACTAAAAGCGATGTCGTTCAGGCTGCCGCCACGCAGTCGCAAGATCGACCGCCAGCCGATCCATTCCAAGGATTCGATCGCACCGCTACGTCTGGCGCCGCCGCACCAACTACGGTGGCCGCTGAGCCTGCGCGGCTCAATGCGCCCGCGAACGCCACGCCAATACAACAAACCGCTGGCACAATTACTCCGCGCCACGCGTTGCCCGATAGCATTCCATCTGCCAGCGACGCCGGGATCGCCACTGCGGCTGCGACGGCGCCGGCGAAGCAGACTGCCGCTGCGCCCGCGGATCCGTTCGCAACTTCACAAACCGATCAAAAGTCGGCCGCGGCGCCAGGAAATCGTTATGCGCAAAATAGTTCCACCGAGGTTGCCGGCGATCGTTATTCCAACAGCGGGATCATTCCTGCCGCTGGCATCGCGGCAGCCACCGGCGCAATCACGGCCGCGGGCACTCTCGACACTCAAAACGCCAACGCCAGCGACAATACCGGCAAGCCGGCCACTCAATCCGCGTCGGCTTCGTCGCCATTAGTCGGTAGCCGCTACCAAAAACAAACCGCGCCAGCCGATTCCATTCCGCCCGCCGATTATCGCCAGCAGACAGCGCCCGCCGAATCGGTTCCCAACGACGAAATGAATTCGCGCCTGCTGCCGCCGCATTCATCTGCAGCCGGTACTCCCCCCGCAGCATCGTCGTTGCCAGTCTCGGCAGCCGGCCAGGAAGATAATCTACTTCGTCCCTCCGCGACTTCGCCAAACGATTCTGCATCCGCGCTGGTGGCCCGCAGCATGCCAGCGGCCGGCGCAGCGATCTACGACGGCGCCGCATCGACCACGAACGTTGAAGGGACCGGCAAGCCGGGGGACAAACACCTTGAAGGCGCGCAATCTCCTTCGGTCACGATCGAGAAAACCGCTCCTCCCGAAATCCAAGTTGGCAAGTCGGCCAAGTTTGATATCTCGGTGCGCAATGTCGGCACGGTCGATGCCGCTGATGTCGAAGTGACCGATGCGGTACCGCAGGGCACGCAGTTGGTGAACACCACGCCAAAGGCATCCGTCAGCCCGCGCGGAGAAATCATCTGGAAGCTCGGCACGCTGAAGCCGGCCGATCAGGCCAAGTTGGAATTGGAGGTCATGCCCATTGCCGAAGGAGAAATCGGCAGCGTCGCCTCGGTGCAGTTCCGCTCGGTCGCCTCGGTGCGCACGATCGCCACCAAACCGCAGTTGGTGCTCGAAGTGAATGCCCAAAAACAAGTGATGATCGGCACCGATTTAAGTCTGAGTCTTAAGCTTTCAAATCCCGGCACGGGCGCGGCCGATAAGGTCGTTCTGCAAGAAAAAGTTCCCGCCGGATTGCAACACCCGTCGGGCTCGGAATTAGAGCTCGATGTCGGCCAACTCAAGCCGGGCGAAACGCGACAAATGGAACTCACGCTGCACGCCGTGCAAGCCGGCAAGTTCACCAACACGCTGGTTGTGCAAGGCGACGCCAATTTGCACACCGAACAATCGACCGCGATCGAGGTCATCGCGCCGGCTTTGGGCGTCGGTTTCACCGGCCCCGGTATGCGCTACCTCGATCGGCAGGCGAAATATTCGGTTTCAGTTACCAATCCAGGAACGGCGCCGGCCAAAGATGTCGAGCTCATCACCCACTTGCCGCAAGGCATGCAATTCGTCGAAGCGTCAGACTCCGGCCATTACGATGCGCCGTCGAATAGCGTCATTTGGAGCCTGGCCGAATTGCCGCCGGGTCAGACGGGCAATGTCTCGCTTACAACACTGGCCAAGGAAGCCGGCGAGCAAAAATTCCGCACCGAAGGGCATGCCTCCGGCGGATTGAGCGACACCAACGAGCAAGTCACGAGCGTCGAGGGTGTCGCGGCCGTGCTGTTCACCGTGGCCGACGTGGAAGACCCAGTCGAAGTCGGCAGCCAAGCCACTTACGAAATTCATGTCGTCAATCAAGGCTCGAAAGCTGCCACCCGCATTCAAGTCGGCGCACTTTTGCCCCCCGAGTTAAAGCCGGTCAGCGCCGACGGCCCGGCGAAATTTACGGTCGATGGCCAGCGCGTCGTCTTCGAACCGCTTGCGCGCCTCGCTCCGAAAGCCGACATCACCTACAAAGTTGTCGGCCAATGCCTGGCCCCGGGCGACCTGCGTGTGAAAGTGCAACTCCAGACCGACGATATGGCCCAGCCGGTCACGAAGGAAGAAAGCACGCGGGTATACAAGGATTAGTGGCCAGTGACTGGTGACTAGTGGCTTGTTTTGAGTGGAACGATTGAACTCTAGCCACCACCCACCACGACGCCCGATTGCGCGCTGAAATCGTAGAACGTGCTAAACGGCAGCACCGAGTACAGCCCGCGGGTGAAGTACAGGTTGATTAAATCGTCGGCGATCAAAATCGGCGTTTTCGGCACCATCACCACGTCGCCGTCGTCGAGCCAAATCTCCCCGCACGGGCACGGCTGTCGGTTGCAAAGCATCGTCGGCTGCATGTTCACCACGGTGGCCATCAGCCGCCAATCGTCGCCGCGGCGGAAGATGGCTATTTGTCGCAAATTGGCCCCCACTTTCCAGCTTCCAGCCATGCTAATGGCTTGCATAAGCGTCGTCGGACCTTCCATCGTAAAGCGATTCGGCGTATTCACTTCGCCAAACACGAACACATACCGCGGCGCTCGCTGCGTAAGAATCGGCGTGACTTCAATCCCTTCAATGCCCAACTCGTGCTCATAGCGAAAGCCGATTTCCTCTTTCAACTCATCGAGCGTCAAACCCTGCGCTGGAATATTGTTGAGGCCCGGCAGATCGATGGTGCCCGCCGGAGTGATTTTGGCCCGCCGCCCTTGCCCGCCGACGCCGGCGCGGTTATCGACCGTTGCCCGCAGGTCGTCGAGCTGCGTATTTACTTTGAGCGGCGTAATCGTGATCGAAGGCAGCTTGTAATATTTTTTGTAGGCATCTTCGATCTTGTCTCCCAGCTCCGGCACGGTCAGGCCCGCTGCGCGGAGTTCGCCTAACAACCGCAGAGTAATGGTGCCGTCGGGCTGAATGATCAAATTGCGGTTCAGGTTAGGATCGGTGAACGATTCCACCTGAATTTCGTCGCCGCAATTGAGCTTATAGGGGTTCGGCTGAATGTCGCGCGTCAGCCGATAGGCGCACTCCAATTCGTCGTCCACTCGCAATCGATAAATCGGCACATGCGGCAATCGCCAGTGGCCGACGTATTCGCCTTGAGCGTAAGCCTGCCAATCGATCGGGCCCATGGCTCTCCAGCCGTCGAAGTAATGCCGTCCGCAGCATCCGCAGGCACAATCGACCCCCTGAATATCGCACGGCGCCGCCGGACCAAGCGCCTGGCAAAGCCGGATTGCCGAGGGTTCATGTGGATTGGATTGGTGCGGTGCGAGAGATGGCGCAGAGACTACTGATGAATGCGGAACCAGGCTTTGATCCGATCTCGCCGTGCGCCATGAATTCTGCGCGATCGTCAAAAGCGCGAAAAATGGCAACAACGCCGCACAGGACAATCACCAGTCGCCTGGTTAGCAATCGAAAACGCAACGATTTGTTACTTTCCGCATTCATTTCGTATTCCTAGCCATTCTCCCTAGTCCCTCGTCCCCAGCCCCTTGCCCCTTCACTCACTTCCACGGCCAAAAACTGCTCGACTTCTTCTCCGGTTTGGCCGCGATTTGGGTCGACTCATTGGCACTTTGCGAACTGGCAGTTGCCGGCGGCGAATTGGGCATCATCGAACTGGTTTGGGCGAAGCTTTCGGGATCGAGCCACTCAATTGGATACTTTCCGCCGGCGCCGCGATTGGTTTTTTGCAATTGCGCGACGGCATCATCCGCTTGCATGCGCGCGTGCATCGCTCGCGATTCGTCGCCTAGCTTGTGATACACCGCCCCCAAATTTCGCCAAGTGGTCGGGGCATTCGAAACCGCCACCGATTGTTCGAGCACGCATCGCGCTTCTTCCAGGTGGCCAAATTTCACCAACAGCACGCCAAGTTCGTTGGCCGCCAAACAGTTTCGCGGTTCGACCACGAGTGCCGCTTGATAGAACACGACGGCCTTGGCGTCGGCAATTTGTTCACGCGGCCCGTGCATTTCGGCAGGAGCGGCGCAAACCTTTCCCAGTCCATGCAAGGCCAGCGACGCCACCGATTGATCTCCGGCGGCCGCAGCCAATTGTTCTTGCGCGTACGTCAGGTACATTCGCTGAGCTACGGTAGGCGTTATGCCGTCCAACGGCCGGTCTTTGAGCACCGGGGTGTGATGTGCGTCGACGATGAGTCGCATATTGATATCCGACTCCATCGATGTCCCGTGCGGCACAAAATCGTTCACTTCCTCAAGCGCCCGCAGCCCGTTGGCCAGCGCCTTGCTGTGGGCCGTCGTGTTCCGCTGGGCGTCCATGGCGTCGGCCAAGGTCCTCAGCACTTCGATAAATTGCGCCCGAGCTGTATATAAAGCGCCGCGCTGCGCCAGGTCGAATCCATGACGCGCCTGCTGCTCGGCTCGACTAGCCACAGCCATCATTTCGGGCGTGGGCGTGCTGGGTCCCCAGGGCAGCGGCGATTGTTCGGCGACAGGAACCTCTTCACTTCGAGCGTTCGTCGGAATTTCCGCCGAGGCGTTTGGCGTAGCGGCACTCTGATCGGCGCTGGTCGCGGCCGCTCCCTTCACTTGCGCCACATCATCGGCGCTTAGGGTAAATGTGCTTGGCTCCTTCAGATTATCAGCGTCGGCAGCCTTCGATTGGCAACTGCGTCTACTGGAATTGCCTTCCGTGGCCGTATCATCCGCCGCAACACCGCAATCGACATCGTCTTCAGATTCCTCCTCTGAGACGAGCGCCACATTGTTGTCGGGCGCCAAAGTGCGCGGCGGCTGCTCAATACCATTCAGCGGAGCGCCTGAAGCCTTCGGAGCTCGAGAGTTTGCCACCGACGTGCTCGAGATTGCGATCGGAGGCGGATTCGTCTGGCGACCGCACCCCGCCACGAGCGCACATGCGCAAATCGCGGATGCAGTTGCGCAAGCTCACACGCCAAATACCGAACCAGTCGCAGGCTCCGCTGGAACGCTCCATCATTGATCCGCCGTTCGTCCGTGTTGTGCGGCTTGAGAATTGTCCGCGCAGGCGCACACCTAATTGACGGATCGTCAGGCAAATGCGCTGGCATGCGACAAAGCGGGTAATCCGCTACGATCCACACGCCAACCTGGCCGCATGGCCGACACAGGCGGTCTAGGCGACATGCCACTTGCCGCAAAGGCGTTGCATGATGTGTGAACAGAATAATCGTTACATTTGATTCAAGCCGCAATAACGCCGCGCCCGAAAGCCTGCTTCGAGTGTGCTGATCCACACCGCAGTCAAGGCGCAAAAATGAATGGCGCAAGAGCAAGTCGATGCAGGGGCGCTACTTTTTGGCCGCCGCAGCCGCCAGCTTTCCCGCCGCGTTCAGACCCGCCGCGGTCCACGCCTGCTGCAGCCGCTCGCCCGCAGTGCGCACAATGAGTTCGCGCTTCATGCCCTTGGTATGCGTGGCCGAAACCGCCGGCGTAATCGGCCCGTCGTAGCCCATTTCAGCCAGCGCTACCAGCACGGCGGGCAAATCGATCGCTCCGTTTTCCCCTGGCAGCAACCGATCTTCGGCCGTCCATTCGGTCGCGGCCTTATCGCTGGGTGCGTCAGAGGCGATTATCGCCACGAACTTTTCGGCCCCTAACTTTGCAATGTCGTCGAAAGTCTTTCCCTCCGCATGCAACTCGAATAGATCGACCACCGCGCCCACGTTTGCAGCTCGCACCATGCCTAGCAATGTCACGAGAGCTTCGTAGGTATGAATGAACTGAAACGCCGCGCCTTTTTGCAACTCCGGATCAGTGCGCAATTCCAATCCGAGTTTGATGCCCAACGGCGCCAATACCTCGCCAATTTCAGCCAGCCGGCGGCGATGAAATTCAAAGTTCTCGTGGTACGGCCGTAGGTCGTTGGCCGGCGCGATCGACGTAATTGCCCGTGTCATTCCCAGTTCCTTCGCCAGCGCGAGCAATTCTTGCGCTGAATCGAGGCTCGATTTATACGTCGCGTCGTCGTCGTCCCAAACCAATGGCAAACGAAACGAACCCAATTTCAGCCGCGCTGTCGATCAAGCGCCGCGCGTGCGCCAGATTCGACGCCTTCACAGTCTGCTGGAAATCGACCATATCGACGTCGATTCCCTTAAAGCCGTACGACAAGCTCAATTCAATGATTTCGCTTTGACGCCCGGATATTCCCAGCGCCTGCGGACTCAAGTTCCGAAACATAGTTCCTCTGCCAGATGGGTTACTGCCGGAAGCCCCCGCGTCGGCCGCTGGCGCCGAACATTCTTCCAGTGCGAACCACTCAATATCGCAAATTGTGGCGGAAAATCCTAGTGGCTGGCGCGAAACAGCAAGTTGTTCGCTGTGCCGCCGGCTGACGCAGACTATACTTTGCGGTCGATCGCTTCGCGATGAAGCATTTTCGCACTTGTTTAATTTAGGCAGTTCTGCAGCCGCCTATGGATTTCTTCCACTTCATCAAAATCCTCGTGCTAGCGATCGTTCAAGGGCTGGCCGAGCTATTGCCCGTTTCCAGTTCGGCCCACGTGATCGTGGCCGCCAAGCTCATGCGCTACGAGTGGGACAACGATTTCCAGCGCGCATTTTTCTTGGTGATGCTTCACACCGGCACCATGTTTTCGGTGCTCATTTATTTTTGGCATCGCTGGCGGCAAATGGGAAAAGATATTCCCGCTCTTGTGCTAGCCACAGTATGCACGGCTTTACTCGGACTGCCGCTCATTTGGATCGTGGAAAAACTCACGCACCAAGATGTGGAACACTTGTTTCAGAATCTGCCGCTCATTGCCACCGCACTATTTTGCGTCGGAGCACTAATCATCTTCGCCGGGCGCCGCGGCGATACCTCGCCGGGCAAGATCACAAACATCACTCTCCCACATGCCGCCGGCATTGGTCTCACGCAAGGGCTGGCGCTGCCGTTTCGAGGTTTTTCGCGATCGGGTTCGACAATATCCGTCGGCATGCTCTTGGGAATTGCCCGCTCGCGCGCGAAGAATTCAGCTTTGCCCTGGCGGTAATTCTTACGCCGGCCGTCATCGGGCGGGAAGGCTGGAAAATGTGGAAGGTCCACGCCGAAGCGCCCAGCAGCTCGCACACATTCGGCGAACTTCTATTGCCTGGGCTCTTAGGAATGGCATTCAGCTTCGCCGCCGGTTTAGTAGCGCTGCGCTGGCTCAGCGCATGGCTGGAAAAAGGACGCTGGAAATATTTCGGATATTACTGCTTAATCGCGGCGGCCGTGGTGCTGGCGGTCCACTTGTGGGCTGGCTAGAAACCTGGACTGCTCGAATCGGTTTCAAAACCGTGGCGAGCGCCCTGCGGCTGATTGAATCAGCCGGCACGCGCTAACGTCCGGTTCGTTAGTTCCCGCCGCGAATTTATGCTAGCCTTCAGAGGTCTGCGCGAGCTTTACTAAATTGCTGCCGAAAAACTGGAACCAACCGAAGGAAATTACCATGTCGAAATCATTCGTTGTCGTTAAGGCTGCCGTCGCGTGCATTGCCGTCATGTCGCTGGGCTTAATGTCGCGTGCACTCGCCCAATCCAATCCTGGAGACACTGCAGCCAAAAGCGCCGATGCTAAAATCACCGAAGCTGAAGTCAACGCCGCTCAGCAGGCCTGGTGCGACGCGCTGGTGAATATCGGCAAAGTGCACGCCGAGCACGGCGACTACAAAGCTGCTGCGGAAAAAGCCATTACAGATCTCTACGACTACGACCACGGCAAGGTGTTTTTCAAACCGACGCTCGCGCACGGCAAGAACGCCTTTCGCCCCACTAAGGCGGGCGCTCTATCGTATTTCATCGGCGGCAATCCCGATTTCCCTGAAGACACTGGCTTCGCGCTCAAGCACTGGACCAAGGTCACCTACGACAACAATGCCGCCGAAAACGGCATCCAAATCCACGGCGACATTGCTGTCACCATGGGCAACGTCTACCTCACCGACGCCAAAGGAAACGAGGTGACGGTCGACAAAACATTCGTGTTCCGCAAATGCCCCGACGGCAAGCTACGTCTGATCGCCCACAAATCGGCCCTGCCGTTCGACCCGGCCAAGTAAATCCCGGAAGGGTTCTCACGCAAAGGCGCAAGGACGCCAAGTTAACTACATTCAGCCATCGGCTGGTTGATGGACTTTCCGGCACTTAGCTAAACTCTTTAGCTGGTTCACGTCACCGGAAATTAGCGCCTGCTTTTTGGCGGGCGACCAGCGCTTGAGTTGGCGCTCCCGCCGCACAGCTTCCGCAAGGGTCGCATACGACTCTTGATACACCAACGTCACGGGCCGTCGGCAAGCAGTGAACACGGGTCCGTGGCCATCATTATGCACCTGCACTCGCGCCGCGACATCGTGCGTTGATCCAACGTAATAAGCTCCGTCGCGACAGCGAAGAATATAAACGAAGTGCATGTGTGCCCCTTTCGTCGAATGACGTGCCCATCGACAAGCTCAGGACAAGCCCATCGGCGGTTCGACAAGCTCACCGCAGGCAAGCTCCCTGTCCTGAGCCTGTCGAAGGAAGGACAGGCCCGAAGGCCTGCCACGAGCGAGCGCAGCGAGTGCCCCCTCGACTATGCTCGGGACATTCGACTCGCAGTCAACCCAGACCCGAGCGCTCTCTGGCCGGCCATCCAAAGTCGAATGGCCTGCCATGAGCGAGCGCAGCAAGTCGAATGGAGGCGGCGGGAATCGAACCCGCGTCCCGCGATATTTCAGTGACAGCTTCTACGTGCTTAGCCTATTCATTTACGCTGTCGCTCGCTCGTCCCCAGTAGGCAGGGTTGGTGCGCGAGCCAGCCAAGAACTGTTTTTAGTCGCGGGGCTACTCGGCGGTGACCCTCGACGATTCGGAATTGGCAACCGACTTTTGGGCCTCTCCGACAAAAGCCCGCAGTCGGGGACGCCTATTACTAGGCGGCCAAAGCAAAGTTGCTGTTGGCAACTAAAATGTGGTCAACTTTTTACGTGGCCTGATGACCATTCCACGGCACGCCGCCGATCACCTCAACCTATCCGGTCGAACCCAGTTCGCCCCCAGATCGCTTGAAGTACGGCAACAACTTCGTACATATCCCGACTCTGTGAGTCGGTAACATCCGGATCAATAAACACTTTCGTCAATTATAGACCACAGTGGCCAATGCGGAATGGGGAATGCGGGGTTCGGAATGGGGAATTCGACGCAGCGATAGTTGCTTGTGACCCCGAATCTAGTGGATATATTTGCATAACGCCGCCATGGCCTGGCCGGCAACCAAACGTGGGAAGCTGACGACAGCAAAGACCCACACGCCAAGGAATAATAAATGGGCAAACAGCAACATTAAATACGAAATTATCTTGTACTGGAGTAAGGATGATCAGGCATTCATTGCCGAAGTGCCCGAATTGCCGAGCTGCGCTGCCGATGGCCGAAGGCCACGACGAATCGGGCAACATCACTGCCAATTGGGAAATGCCAGTTTTGGCCGGCGCAGGCGCTGCGTTCGACGGCGAACGATTTGCTCAAATACGCGGCAGCCCAAGTCGGGCTGATCGATTCGCCTCTCACACCGCTCATGCAGAGAACGCACGCTATCCAACATACCGATGCCAAAGTGCGCGACGATATTCCCGGCCGCTCGGCACTCCCCTGGTTCGACGAAGGAGTTTATAACCCGCCCGGCTCCGATCTGCTTGGGCATCCCGGCGGGACCGGCGGCTACAACAGCTTCATCGGCTTCGACTCCAAGAAACGCGTCGGCGTGGTCGTGCTCACCAATCAATCGAAAATTCATTCGTCGATGCTTGGCTGGCGTATTCTGCAACACGCGCCGCTAGAGGGGATCGACCCAGAAAAAATGATGGCCATTCGCGATGTGGTCGGCGTCGGAGTGCGTCTCGATATCGACAAGCAATCGCATCAATTGAAAATCACTGGCGCAATCCCTAACTCGCCCGCCGATTCGGCTGGATTGTCGAACGGCGGATTTACGGTGCGCGCCATCGACGGCGTCGACCCCACGGGAAAATCGCTCGCCGATTGCGTGGCCTTGATTAAAGGTCCTGAAGGTGCGGTTGTTCGCTTTGAACTGACCGACAAAGAGGGGAGCGCCAAAACCGTCGAGATCACGCGGCAAAGATATCGCATTAGCAGTTGAAGCCGAATCGTCGATCGGTGCCGTCCTCGGCGTCGAGCGTTTGCCTCAATCCAGTGGATGCTTTTCCGGCGGCGTTTCGGGTCGCACAAATATCGTTCCCGGCAAGAGCGAACCCAATCCACAGATCACCGCAGCGCCAAACAAAATTGGCCCCAGGGCGCTGCCAACGAAGTAAATCAACAAATTAGAATTGCCACCGGTCCTAGCCAGTCGACATCGAAGTTGCCACGAGGGGCGTCATTATCGGGGGCAGTATCAGCGACGAAGGCGTACAGCAAGTACGAAATGCGATACAGCCGCCATTTCACCACACTCTGCTTACGCCACAATACGACCGCAAACATTCCCGCTAAATATACCGCCTGGGCCCAGCCGGACTCGCGTTCCAACAGCGCCTGCATGAAGAATTGATCATAAGTTGGTACGGGCATCCTCCGGCTGAAAGAAAAGTAAGATGCGGCCCAAGCGAAAAGCACCCCAAGTTTGACCGCCTGTGCGCCGCAAATCAAGCTCGATAATTCGTCCCGCCATTGCATTGCTTCGCTAAAATGAATGCGATAGCACGCTTTCAGTGCGCATTGCCGCCATTCTTCCACGCACTACGATTCCAATATGACCAGCACACTCGCCCACAATTCAGTGCATGCCGACGTGCGAGCGTTGGTCGATTCCCACTATCGCTCCGATTCCCGCCGCGTGTTCGCCACGCTCGTGCGGCTATTGGGCGATTTCGAGTTGGCCGAAGAAGCCTTGCACGATGCCTTCGCCTTAGCAGTCGAAGCCTGGCCGCGCGATGGAGTGCCCGAAAATCCTCGCGCCTGGCTGGTTTCCACCGGCCGCTACAAAGCCATCGACAATATTCGCCGCCGGGCACGCTTCGACGCCTCGCTTTCCACCCTCGCCCAGCAGACTGAAATTGCGTCAAAGGACTGCGGCCCCGACGAGCAACTCGACAAAATCGAAGACGACCGCCTACGGCTCATCTTCACCTGCTGCCATCCGGCCCTCTCGCCCGAGGCTCGCATCGCGCTCACCCTGCGCGAAGTGTGCGATTTAACCACCGAAGAAATCGCCGCCGCCTTCCTCACCACTCCATCCACGATCGCGCAGCGCATCGTTCGCGCCAAAGCGAAAATTCGCGACGCTGGCATCCCGTTTGAAGTTCCCTCGCGCGACGATCTTCCCGAGCGCCTCGACACCGTGCTAAGCGTCATCTACCTGGTGTTCAACGAGGGCTACTGCGCCACCACCGGCGCGACGGTCACGCGCACCGATCTCGCTGAGGAAGCCATTCGACTGGGCCGCCTCATGGCCGAACTATCTTCCGACCCCGAGGTCTTCGGCCTGCTGGCTCTAATGCTCTTGCACCAGTCGCGCAGCCGTGCCCGAGCGAGTCCGACCGGTCAATTAATTCTGCTTGAGGACCAAAATCGCTCGCTTTGGAATCGCGTTCAGATCGCCGAAGGAGTTGCGCTCGTCCAGCGCGCTATGGCGGCCGGTCCCATCGGCCCCTACACAATTCAAGCTGCCATTGCCGCCGTTCACGCCCAAGCCTCCACGCCCGACGCCACCGACTGGCCGCAGGTTGTCGCACTCTACGATCTACTCCTTCGGCGCAAGCCTCCCCCATTGTGGAACTGAATCGTGCCGTCGCCATTGCCATGCGCGACGGTCCTACCGCAGGCCTGGCGTTAATCGACGCGATCCTCGCCCGCGGCGAGCTGGCCGATTACTATCTTGCTCACGCAGCCCGTGCCGACTTGTGCCGGCGGTTGGGCCAACTCGATGCCGCGCAGGCTTCCTACCGACGGGCTTTGGATCTGGCGCGACAACAACCCGAACGAGAATTCCTCGAGCGCCGATTAAATGATATTGAAGCCGCTGCAAAGGCAGCTTCTGATCCTAACTCCAATCTGCTCATTACACCCAAGCGAGAAGCGCTGAGCGCAAAGCAATACGATTTAACCTATTACAACAAGAAATTCAGTATCGCAGACGAGACACATTCGTCTACAATAATAAAGCTGCAAATCCCATGGCATTTTCTGAGGCGCCCTATGCGTCACCGACGACTGATTATCGGTTTGGCAATTTGCAGTCTCATCCTTGTCGCAGCGGGCGCGTGGCTGGTGAATCATCCTGCGTTGGTCTATCGACTAACCGGGAGCGAGCATTACTTCGCCACTGCGATCAAAGAGACCATACCTAAAGGCTGCGACGTGGGCCACTTGGAATCGCTAGTTGGCCAAGGCACTCCGACAGCGCCGCCAGACTGGATGCTCCGTTGGATTGACGAGAAGCCAAATCTCTCGCCCGATGGATGGCGTGAGGGAGATAAGCTTATTCGCTATGACTTCTCGGGATCGACGTGGTACTTCCAAATCCGCGATGGTCATCTTGTGAACTACGATCCAAACGACGTCGTCATTGATCGGCGTCCCATCACCTCGCTAAGCGCGCCGACGAAAAAAACGTGAGCCGGATCGATAGTTGAGCACAATGTAGCAACACAGAGTTCGGCCACTACCTGCCCCCTTGAAATTGGGCCAATCAATCTGCTATGTTGCGTCGGGGTTTTGTGTACAAATGTATACAATCAGCCGATGATCAAATATCAAGGGTCGAACATCACCGAGTTTTGTCGCGCCGGCGAGCCGCCGGAGGTCATCATAAATACGTCATAAACGCATGCGGCAGTGCCAAAATGCGGTTGATTCTGTCCATCGCTTTGCGGCAAGCCATCGAGATTTGCCCCGTCTCGAGCCGGACTGGTGCGACAAAAACCTCCAATTTTGTCACCAAATAAAAAATTGCTGCCAAAATCGCTCCGTCCGACAAAAATCCGAATGCATCCATTCCCTGCCTTTACCCCAAGCCCCCACTCACCAATTCCAAAAGAATATTTTGCGGCTTGTCGAATTTCGACGCAGCCAATCGACTACTTAGTGAAAGCAGCAAAAAATCGCCGCTTTTGCAACAAATAACCCGGCCGAACCGCCGCCGTCAACCACAAGGAGCCCTGTCATGCGTTTCATGGTCCTCGTCAAAGCCAATCAAGCGACCGAAGCAGGCAAACTGCCCAGCACCGAACTGCTCGCCTCAATGGGCAAATTCAACGAACAGCTCGTCAAAGCGGGCGTCATGCTGGCCGGCGAAGGGCTTCAACCGAGTTCAAAGGGCGCCCGTGTGAAATTCTCGGCCGACAACAAAACTCGCACGGTCACCGATGGTCCCTTTGCCGAAACCAAGGAACTTATCGCTGGCTATTGGCTCTGGAAATGCAGCTCGTTGGCCGAGGCGATCGATTGGGTCAAGCGCATCCCCTGCCTGATGGATAAAGGCCAAGAGGGTGAAGTTGAAATTCGCCAGGTCTTCGAGGCTGAAGATTTTGGCGCGAACCTCACTCCCGAATTGCGACTAAACGAAGAGCGCCTGCGTAAGCAAACAGCGGGTCAAAAGTAGCCCAGCAAAATTCTCACAATTCTCTAACCAGATTCCAAAGATCGCATGCAAAAAATCACTCCCTTCCTCTGGTACAACGGCCGCGCCGAAGAGGCAATCAATTTTTACACCTCCGTTTTCAAAAACTCGAAAGTCGTGAATATCGCGCGGCTGCCCAAGAACCCTTCGGGCGATGGTAACGTCATTGGCACGTTTGAAATCGAAGGACAGCGGTTCATGGCGCTCGATGGCGGCCCGCAATTCACCTTCAGCCCAGCCATTTCGCTTGTAGTAAATTGCCAATCGCAGGCGGAAGTCGATGAACTGTGGACCAAACTCTCTGCCGGGGGCCAAACATCGCAATGCGGCTGGCTGACCGACAAGTTCGGAGTCTCTTGGCAAATCGTCCCAACGGTCTTGGGCGAGTTGATGAGCGACAAAGATTCCACGAAAACGAAGCGCGTGTTCGAAGCCATGCTCCAAATGACAAAGCTCGATATCCAGAAACTCCAAGACGCCTACGCCGGCAAAGCGTAATCTGCCGTTCACTTTCCACTACCCCTAGCCCCTCGCCACCTCCCATGAAATACATGCTCCTCATTTACGCCGCCGATGGCGCGATCAACCAATCCGAGCGCGAGCATTGCTATGCGGAATCGGCCGAGCTGTGCCAAGAACTCGCGTCGCGCAAGCAATTCTTGGGAGCCAACCCCTTGCAACCGATTTCGACGGCCACCAGCGTCCGCATTCGCGAAGGAAAGCGGCTGGTCACAGATGGCCCCTTTGCCGAAACCCGCGAGCACTTGGGAGGTTATTTTCTGGTCGATGTCAAAGACCTCAACGAAGCCATAACCATTGCCAGCCGTATTCCCGGAGCCCGCTGGGGCACGGTAGAAATCCGCCCGATCGTCGAGATTCCAGGAATACCAACCAGTTAATGATCAAGGATGAGTGCTGAACGATAAATGCGTTTTGCCATTCATCATTCCTCGTTCATCGTTCACTCAAATCAAACATTTACACCCCTTCACAAAGGATTCCTTCCATGCACGTTCAACCTTATCTGTTTTTCGAAGGCCGCTGCGAAGAGGCACTTGAATTTTATAAAAAGGCGTTGGGCGCAGAGGTCGGCATGATCATGCGCTACAAAGAAAGCCCCGAACCGCATCAGCCCGGTATGGTCGGCCCTGGCATGGAAAACAAAATCATGCACGCCCAATTCAAGGTGGGGCAAACATCGGTTATGGCATCCGATGGCCATGCGACCGGTGAGCAACATTTCAAAGGCTTTGCGCTGTCGATCTTGGTCGATACCGTCGAACAGGCCGACAAACTGTTCGCCGGTCTCAGCGACGGGGGCAAAGTTCAGATGCCGCTAACAAAAACGTTTTTCTCGCCGCGCTTCGGCATGGTAGTCGATCGCTTTGGCGTGCATTGGATGATTTACAAGCCGCAATAATTCCGCGAAAATAATCGGCCGCCATGTTGGTTTGAGAAACGCATCGATTTAGCATAAAAGCGATTTTGCCACCGGAGAACTTTTTATGTACCGCAGTACATTCTGCCTCGCCATTGCCGCCATCATGCTCGCCGTCTGCGCGTCCCTCCGCGCCGCCGACCAACCCGCTACGCCGCAAACTCCCGCAACGCCGCCGGAAATGAAACTCCCCCCCGGCTGGACCATGGAAGACATGCAAGCCTGCATGATGGCCAGCATGCCCGGCAACAAACAAGCCTTGCTTGCCAAAGACATCGGCCAGTGGACAGGCAAAACCACGATGTGGATGGGGCCGGATTCCGAGCCAATTATCAGCGATGCCTCGTCCACAATTACGCCGATTATGGACGGCCGCTTCATCAAGATCGAAGCCAAAGGCGAAATGCCCGGCATGGGCCCGTATAACGGACTAGGCATCAATGGCTACGATAATGTGTCGAATCAATTCGTCTCCACGTGGATCGATTATCACAGCACCGGTATTATGAACGGCACGGGCGAACTTTCGGCCGACGGCAAAACGCTAACACGGAAATACACATTCAGTTGCCCCCTGACTAAAAAACCCGCGGTCATCCGTCAAGTGGAAACCAACGTCGATGCCAATACGAAAAAGATCGAAATGTTCGGCAACGATCCCAAAAGCGGCAAAGAGTTCAAAATGATGGAGATCGCTTACACGCGGAAAGCATCGTAATCGACTTGCTTAATACCATTGCAACGAATTTGAACTGTGGAGTCAATTTATGAGCGGTGTTCGCGTTTTAGTCGGCACGCGCAAAGGCGCATTCATTCTTACCTCCGACGAGAAGCGGCAAAAATGGAATGTCGCCGGCCCGCACTTCGGCGGCTGGGAAATGTATCACCTCAAGGGCTCGCCGGCTGATCCCGATCGCATTTATGCTTCTCAAACGAGCGGTTGGTTCGGCCAAATCATCCAGCGCTCCAGCGATGGCGGCAAAACTTGGGAACAACCCGGCACGAAACCCGGCGAACCGACGACGATGCCCGATGGAAGCCCCAAGGCCGAAAGCAATAAGTTTGTTTACGACACCTCCGATAAAACCGGCGCACCTTTGACTACGCACATGTGGTACGACGGCACGCAGCACCCCTGGGAATTCAAGCGCGTATGGCATTTGGAGCCTTCGCTCAATGATCCCGACACTGTTTACGCCGGCGTCGAAGATGCCGCGCTATTTGTTTCCACCGACGGTGCGCAAAACTGGCAGGAGCTTTCGGGCTTGCGCGGCAGCAAAACCGGCCCGCGCTGGCAACCAGGCGCAGGCGGAATGTGTTTGCACACTATCTTGCTCGATCCGAGCAACCCACAGCGAATGTTCATCGCCATTTCGGCCGCCGGGGCATTCCGCACCGACGATGGCGCGAAATCGTGGAAGCCCATCAATCAAGGTTTGCGTTCCAACTATATTCCCGATCCAACGGCCGAAATCGGCCACTGCGTTCATCGCATTGCCATGCACCGCCAGCGACCCAACGTGCTATTTATGCAAAAGCACTGGGACGTACTGCGCAGCGACAATGCCGGCGATTTGTGGCAGGAAGTTAGCGGCAATTTGCCGACCGACTTCGGCTTTGTGGTCGATGTACACGCTCACGAGCCCGATACGATCTACGTCGTGCCGATCAAAAGTGATGGCGAACATTATCCGCCTGACGGAAAACTGCGCGTGTACCGCAGCCGCACGGGGGGCAACGATTGGGAACCGCTCACCAATGGCTTGCCGCAAGAGAATTGCTATGTGAATGTGCTGCGCGATGGCATGGCGGTCGATTCGCTCGATTCCTGTGGCATCTATTTTGGCACAACCGGCGGGCAAGTGTATGTTTCACCAGATGGCGGCGACCACTGGAGTGCCATTGTGCACGACCTTCCCGCCGTGCTTTCGGTTGAAGTGCAAACGCTCAAATAGTCGGGCAACACTAAGCAAAAAATGGTTCGCGTCGTCCTCCCCTATCACTTGCGCGCTTTAGCCGGGGTCACTGGCGAGGTGAAACTGGATGTGGCAGCTCCCGTAACAACTGCGACAGTGCTCGATGCATTAGAGGCCCGCTTCCCAATGCTCCGCGGCACCATACGCGATCAGGTCACGCACGTTCGCCGGCCATTTGTCCGCTTTTTCGCCTGTCAGGAAGATTTGTCGCTCGAATCCCCCGACAACCCGCTCCCGGAAGCAATCACCACTGGGGCTGAACCATTGCTAGTCGTCGGGGCAATCGCCGGCGGATAGTCCAATCGTGCTGACTCCGTCACCGGTTATGAGGTTCAGCCCGGCGAATTGATTCACCTCCGGCCAGCCTGTTAGCGTCCAAGCCACCGATTGGTCGCGACCAAACTAGCCGGCAGCTTTCCTGCCATTTTATCGCTGTGGCGCACCAGTTGCATCCTCCAGGTTCGCACATTCGCACACGCGCCTCGCGCACACTATCAAAATACCACAGGCGGGGAGTTTTATCATGCCTACTGCAGAAGTCGACGAAGTTAAAATCCAGGAGCCGCTTTGGTCGGTTCAAAGCCGCGTGAGTTGGGGCGCACTGTTGGCGGGAACGGTAGTGTCGATCGCCCTCTATTCGTTGTTGACTCTTTTGGGCGTCGCGATTGCCATTACGATGAGCGATCGCCTCGATGCCGATCAGCTCGGCACCGCCGCCGCCTATTGGACTTTCGCCAGTTTGCTCGTGGCCATGTTTTTCGGCGGCTGGGTGGCCACGCGCTGCACGGTGGGAGAGTTTCGGTCCGAAGCCGTGCTTTACGGAATCATTGTGTGGGGCATCGCTTCCTCATTACTGGTGCCGCTGACCGCTCTTGGTGGTGGCACTGGCGTAGGCGCCGTGCTTGCCGAACGCGGGATCGCCAAGGCAAAAAACACAGTGGTGCCGGCGGTGGTGAATGCCGAAAATACAGCCAGTGAGAAAATCAATGACATTCGCAGGGCCGTTAACTCCGATAGCAACACCTCGGACCGCGACTCCAACTCCGGATCTTCCCGCAGCTCCGATCAAAACTCCTCGCGCGATAATTCGTCCTCCGCGACCGATTCCGAATCCTCGAGCGCGTCGATCAGCTCAACCTCAAATTCCGATGAGAATTCCACCCGCACCGAGCCGACATCGACGAGCACTGATTCCAGCTCTTCCTCTGGTCAGTCGAATCGTAATGCGGCCGCCACCGGAACGTCGAGCAAGGTTGCAAACGCCTCGGATCAGCAGCGGCAAGCCAAAGAGGATTTCCGTCAACTCGGCCAGGATGCCAAGCATAAAGCGCGCGAAGCTGCCTGGTGGGCCTTCGGTGGAACATTCATTTCGCTGCTGGCCTGCATTTTGGGCGCACTGGTGGGGCCCATGATCGTGGTTACTCATCGCACGTACAACGTGCCAGCGACTACTGCGAGGCCCGCTGTGCGCGCTGAGGCGCCGCAGGATACGGGGTTTGTTGCAAATCAATATATAGAATATGCAGCCCGGCCGCATCGCAATTCCGAAGACTCCGAGTCGTGCGTGGCGATCTGCTCGACACTGGCATGTGCGCTCCGACACCGCGGAAGTTGAATTTCTCGAACAGCTCGCCTGTTGGTTAGATACAGCCTTTCGAGTGCCTGGTTTGGGATGGCGGTTTGGTTTCGACGCGATTCTCGATTTACTGCCCGGCATTGGCGATGCATTGGGTGCGCTCGCATCGCTATTTATTTTCCAACGCGCGCGGCGCTTCGGACTGCCGCGAATCACCGTCGTGCGGATGGCGCTGAATATCGGCATCGATTTTATTGGCGGATTGATGCCATTTGTCGGGCCCATTTTCGACGCCTATTGGAAAGCGAATATCTGGAACGTTGCCATCCTGAAGCGCCACCTCGATGCCACGCCGGCTGCAGCGCGGCGGTGCGCCGCGGAGATGGGGTGTTTGTCGCGATCATCATCCTTTTGCTGTTGCTGTTCATGGCGGCCGCTACGGCGCTGGTCGTCTGGATTATCTCAGCATTGATACGGCACTTCTAAGGCTGCACGGCAAGTGCAGCTAACCGGCCTTGCGCCGGTAGGCGAGGCACACTTCATTTCCGCGCTGGTTGAACCGCACGACGTCCATGAAGGCATGAATTAGCTCCAACCCGCGACCTCGCGGGCGAGTGGTATCGCGTCCCCGTGGCCAATCGCGCGGCTTGTCGCTGACAACCAGCGGCAAGCGGGCGGCGACATCGAAGCCAGGCCCCTCATCGCGCACCACAAACGCGGCTTCGTCGCGCGACAAATCGGCATGCACGTGAATTCGTCGATTGCGATAGGGGAACGACTGCTGGCGGCGGACGATCGTCGCCGCCCGGCCTTCCACCACTAGTTCGGCGCTGGCTTGCTGCAACTCATCAGCGCTTAACTCTAAATTGCCATGGTATAGCGCGTTCAATAGCACCTCTTCCAGCGCGATTCCGACGCGCACTACTTGCACCGGCTCGTACGAGTCGAATGCAGCCAGCCGACCGCGCAAATGGCTCACAAGCCCGTACACATGGATGGGATCGTTTTTCAATGCGAAATGCAGCTCCATGCGCAAAAGCGCGCTCGCCAGCGGCGAAAGCACTGGAAATTCGGCATCATTAATGTGCAGAGCGTGTGACATATCAATGATTCCAGTTGGTTGATTGAATTGATCCGAAACTACTACTGACTCGAACCACCCTCTCCACCCTCTCGGCGGCTGAGAGGGTGGAGGATGGTCGTAAGCCAAAGTTTGAATCAGGCACGGCTTCAAAAATCCACGCCGGAAATTTGCAAACCATCATTGCGAGCAATCAGCCGCGCAAGGATCCGAATATCGATACTATCGTTGAGCAAATGCACTGAACCATCGCCAAACAGGAAGTTGGCGCCGCCGGCATGGAACGAATAAATTTCTGAGGTGCCTTCCGAAAACCACGGAGCGACATTGTACGTCGGGTACAATTCGCCGTTGGTGCAATTCATGGGGCAGGGACCGCCAAGCGCCGATCCGTCGGTTAGCGAGCCATGCAGCGTAATGTCGCTCGCCGGCCGCGACCAGCCGCCGCCGTTTTGATGATTCGTAACGGCGTCTTGGCTATACAAAACGCCTCTACGGTAGACATCGGGCCGCGCCGCGGATTCGGCGTATAAGATGGTCTTCGATAGCCCGTCGGTCGCATCTTTGAATTTCGCCGTCGCGTTTTTGCGCAACAATCCGCTGTTGGCGCTCTTATTGGTCGTGTCCCAGCTAATGGTCGCTTGATCGACCAAATTCAAAAGCGGCTTGCCCGAGGGGGAAATGCCCGGCGTGTTTCCCAAGTCGGGATGTACGCCAATGGTCGGCGAGTAATCGCTCACGGCCACAACCGGAACCCAGGTGCTGTAACCATTGGGGGTCGGATATTGCGGGTTGGCATCCAAGCGATGCGGGTCTTCCGGATCCGATGGGCACACCAAGCCGGCTACATATTTCGACGTCACGGAAAGATTCGCCCCGTTGTTCCCGGTGCTCGCGTCCCAGTTGAGGGTGAAGTCGTAGTCTTTATAAAGCTGCGTCTCTTCCAAAAAGGGCAATAGCAGCGTGAAGCCCGCCACGCGCGGGGCCGAGGTCGATCCGCCGGGGCGGCTGCTGGAGGGAAGCGATTTGTGCGCGCCTTCGTAATTGTGCACCGACAAGCCAAGCTGCTTGAGCACGTTCTCGCACTGCGTGCGCCGCGCCGCTTCGCGCGCCGCTTGCACCGCCGGCAATAAGAGCGAGATGAGCACCGCGATGATGGCAATCACCACCAACAATTCAACGAGTGTAAAGCCCTTCCGTGGATGCGAATTCGTAACCATGGTCGTGTCTCCGTAAAATGCGTTTCAAAAATTGAAAACTGTGCGATGCAACAATGGCAACTTCGAGAAGTCGCTCGGCGCCTATTTCAAAACAATGGGTGGCAATTCGTTCTTTCCTTCCGCAATGCTGATGACCACCGGCGACGTCTCCGCTTTGCTGTATTTTCTCGGGAGCAAGTTTGGCCCCAGATCGGGATCGCCGTTGGGGCCTTTGATCGTCTTGTGCCATTCCAGCGTGGCCGTGTAAGTGCCTATGGGAGCACCATCGTCGGCCGCATAGCTCGAAAGCGAGAACGTGCCGTCGGGTTTCACACTTGCGCGGCGCGATGAATTTGGAGTCTTTCGCCAGATTGGCGTCCTTCGGATGCAGCGCGATGTAGGCGCCCTCGGGCACTTTCCCATTGAACGTGACTTTGCCCTCCGCCGGAAACACGACCAGCTGCCGCGGATCTTGCTTCTTTGCGCACCCAAGGGTCATGGCCGCAAGCGGCAATAGGACCGCCGCGAGCTTCGCGCTCGTTGCATTAAGCACTCGATGCAGATTAGGGCGGTTATGCGTCGTGCGTTTCATTGATTATCTCCTTTACCAATTTGGTGAACATTGAGTTAAATTGTGGTTTCAAACCCGAACAGGAATCCAAAAAGTTGCAGTGCGAAGCAGACGTGCGAAAGTTGGCGCACTTGTTCCAACGTGTCGTTACGCGAACGACGCGGCTAGCTACACGTACACGCAGTTGATACTGCTGCCCTGGTGGCGATTGAAGAATGTGACCGAGTCATCGCAGTAGGTCTTTCGCTTTTTCAAAAAGCGCGCCTCCGGTGATTCCGGTCGACTACGCCAAAAACGTGCTATGTGCCTCTCGCCTCAGGCGAGTCGGCGTGGATATGACTTTTCAAAAATAAATTGGTTCACTTTGGCCGGCATTTGTTATGCAAGCTTCGTGCCAAGATTGTGTTCACCGCAGACGCCTCTTCTCAGTGCGCTCAATCTGCACGACCACTCCGTCTTGCACGATGATCGACACGATTCCATAACGCAAACCGCGCAGCGCTTCGCGAATGGGCTCAATTGCGGTCAATTCGCCTGTGCTTTCGCTACCTGCTGCGATAGCCGCGGCAGCCGCGCGATGCTCTGCTGTGTCTGGCATAATTCGATTCCTCAAATCACATATTCCGGTACGAACACTCGAACCTTTTTCGGAAGCACGAAGACCATATCTCCCGGCTTGAGTTTCAATTCGGTGTAGCGGTCCATGCTCAAGTCAACCTGGATATCGGTATCGTGATCCACCGCCTGCAGTCCCACGCGCGCCAGTGATCCGGTCGGATTCACGCGCCTCACGTTGGCCCGTAATCCCGGCGTGCCATTTTGCTTCAGTGCAATATCGAGCTCGTGCGGCCGCATATAGAGCGTCGCAGCTTGCGGCTCGGCATGCGGATATTCCGGATAATCGACCGCCACGCTGCCGACCATAGCCCGGCCATTTTGCACGCGGCCGTGAAACACATTTACATTTCCCAAAAAGTCGATCACGAACGGATTGGCTGGATGATCGAAGACTTCGGCAGGCGTGCCGGCTTGCTCGATTTTGCCCTGATTCATGACTACCACGCGGTCGGCCACTTCGAAGGCTTCTTCTTGATCGTGTGTGACTAATACGCTTGTGGTGTGAATTTCATCGTGCAGTCGCCGCAGCCAGCCGCGCAATTCCTGGCGAACTTTAGCATCGAGTGCGCCAAACGGCTCGTCGAGCAAGAGTACTTTCGGCTCGATCGCCAGCGCCCTAGCCAGCGCCACGCGCTGCCGCTGGCCGCCCGAAAGCTGCGCCGGATAGCGATTTTCCATGCGTTCCAGCCGCACTAGAGCCAACAGTTCGCGCACTTTCTGTTGAATTTCGACAGCCGGCCGTTTGCGCACCCGCAGGCCAAAAGCAATATTGTCGAATACCGTCATGTGGCGAAACAACGCGTAGTGCTGAAACACGAAGCCAACGTTGCGATCGCGTGCCGCCCGATGCGTCACATCTACGCCGTAGCATTCAACCGTGCCTGCGTCGGGAATTTCCAATCCCGCGATAATCCGCAGCACTGTCGTTTTCCCGGAACCCGACGGCCCAAGCAGCGCCACAAGCGATCCGCTGGCGATCTCCAAGCTCACGTCGTCGACCGCACGGAAAGTTCCAAACGCTTTCGTGATGTTTGTCACAGCGATGCTCATATCAGTTCGGCTCCCGTTTTCGGGTCACTTTCTTTATGGAGTGAGCGGCAGGCGTGTTATTGGTTCGACCGTGGTGCCGTTTTGCAATGGTTCGGTACCGCTTTTCGCCGCGGCAACAAGCTCCCGCCGTGTTTTTCGTTCCAGCCACACTTTCAAGCCAAGCGACACCAAGGCCAACAGAGTAAGCATCGATGCGAGCGCAAACGCGTCGGAATCGGCCCCTTGATCCAATAGCTTCTGCACTTGCAGTGGCATGGTCGTCGTGGCGTTTTCAATCCGGCCGGAGACCACATACACCGCTCCATATTCGCCGATCGCCCGCGCATTGCACAAAATCACACCATAAAGCAGGCCCCATTTGATGCTTGGGAGCGTCACACGCCAAAACATCTGCCAGGCGCTCGCGCCCAGGCTAATGGCCGCGGCTTCTTCATCGCCGCCAAGTGCTTCCATCACGGGGATAAGTTCACGGGCGACAAACGGCAGCGTCACAAACGTGGTTGCCAATACAATGCCAGGCACGGCCCAAATAATCTCGATGTTATGGCTGTCCAGCCACGGCCCTAAAAAGCCGAGCCGGCCAAACATTAGCAATAGCATCAAACCGGCCACGACGGGCGAAATCGCAAACGGCAAATCGATAAGCGTCATCAAGACCGTGCGACCTGGAAAGCGAAAACGCGCAATCAGCCAAGCCGCGGCGATGCCAAAAATCGTGTTCGACACAACTGCCAGGGGCGCCACTGTCAATGTGAGCTTGATCGAATGCAGTGTCGCCGGGTTGTTCACCAAGTTGTGCCAATAAGCCCAGACGCCGTTCTCAAGCGCGGAATAGAACACGAGCGCCACCGGCGCCACGATGAACACGCCGATCACCGCCAGCGACAGACCGATCAGCGTCCGGCGCACCAGCGCCGATTCGCTGCGACCTACGGCCGTGCCGCCGGTGCTCGCGGAATGTAGTGTGGCGCTAGCCATAGTAGCGGCGGCTCCGACGTTCGAGGACATTGATAATGGCCAACATGCCAAACGACATTGCCAACAGCACCATCGCAATAGCGGTCGCTTCGGCCTCGGAACTCTTCGAGTAGACCAAAAGCTTCGACACGATGAGCATCGGGGCAGTAATTGTGTCGGGCTTATTGCTCGATACGAATACAACCGATCCGTATTCGCCAATCGCCCGCGCGAACGAAAGCGCAAAACCTGTGATGATCGCCGGCATCAGTGTCGGCAAAATCACGCGCCAAAAGGTTTGCCAGCGGCTCGCGCCCAGTAACATCGCAGCTTCTTCAGCATCCGATTCCATATTCTCCAGCACCGGCTGCACCGCCCGCACCGAGAACGGCAGCCCAATGAACGTGAGCACCAGCACAATTCCCAGCCGCGAGTACGTGCCATGAATTCCCAGCGGTACAAGAAAGCGGCCAAACCAACCGTTTTCGACATACAGCGCCGAGTACGTCAGCCCCGCCACGGCCGTCGGCAAGGCCAGCGGCAGATCGACCAGCGAATCGACCACGCGCTTCAACGGCCACTCGTACCGAACCAGCACCCAAGCGATAAGCAGACCCAGCACCGAGGTCGCCGCGGCAGCGCAAAAACTCGCGCCGAACGTGAGCAAATAGGCTGCCCGAGTGCGCGGCGTCCATACCGCCGCCCAAAACTCTGCCGGGCCAAGCTGCGCCACCTTCACCAGGCATGCGCCTAGCGGTATTAAGAGCAGCACGCCCAAATAAATGACGACGATGCTCAGCGTCAGTCGAAATCCTGGAGGCGTACGGGTCATTGGATCGTCCCTTTTCCTCTTCTCCGTACTCGGGCGCGCTAGCGCTTCTCAAAAACTTGATCGTAGAGGGCGCCAGATGCAAAGAACTTGGCGTTGGCATCGTCCCAATCCTTGGCGATGTCGGTAATCTCAAACAACTTAATCGGCGGGAAGCGCCCTGCGAATTCTTCGCGGCTGTCTTTCGCGTTCGGGCGGTAGTAGTGCTTGGCGATAATATTCTGAGCGTCTGGCGTATAGAGAAACTCGAGATACGCCTTGGCGACTGTCTCGGTGCCGTGCTTCTTGACGTTTTCATCGACCCAGGCGACGTGCGGCTCGGCTCGAATGCTCACCGGCGGATAAACCAGCTCCAATGCGCCGCCAGATTCTGTCACTTCCAATTGCCCTTCGTTTTCCCAAGTGAGATGCACGTCGCCGATATTCTTTTTCGAGAACGTAAGCGTGGCTGCCCGCGCTCCGGCGTCGAGCACCGGAGCGTGCTGATACAACTTCGTGATCAAATCCTTTGCATCGGCCTCACTGCCGCCGCGCGTCACGACCGAGCCCCACGCAGCCAGCAAACTCAGCTTGCCGTTGCCGCTAGTGCGCGGATCGGGCGTAACGATCTCGACGCCTTCTTTCACCAGGTCTGGCCAATCGTGAATGTTTTTCGGATTGCCTTTGCGCACCACAAATACAATCGTCGAGTAGTACGGCAGCGATCTCTCCGGCAAGCGATCTTCCCATCCCTCCGCAATCAATCCCGCTTTGCGAATCAAATCGGTGTCGGGCCAAAGCGCCAATGAAACAACGTCCGCTTTCAGCCCATTGACGACCGCTTGGGCCTGGCTGGTCGAACCACCATGCGATTGATTGATTTTGACCACCTGCCCTGCTTCCTTCTCATACTTGGCGGCAAACGTCTGATTGAGTTCCTGCCATAATTCGCGCGTCGGATCGCAGGCGACATTGAGCAACTCAATCGGCGTAGCGTCCAATTTTGCAGGCTGAACCTGAGTCGATTCGGCGGCGGCACTCGCGTTATCGGTCTTTCCGCCGCCGCAACCTGCCAAGCCAATTAGCAACGGCAGTACGAAAATCGAGTTCAGGCAAGCCAGTTGAGTCGCGGTTCTAATCTTCATGAAACCGATCCCTGGTTGTTTGAGGCGGGACAACATTGCCGGCGCAATTCGCCGCAACGCACAGGACGAGCCCCTAAAAGCAGAAGATGTGCCAATTGCCATATTTTGCGGTGCTATCGCAATAAAACGATAATATGCAACGGTTACGCGGTCATTTTCGCATTGCTACCAGAATATTTGCTGGACACCCGTGTAATGCACTGGATATAATCCGTGCTATTTAACGGGGCCACTGACCTAGGCCCGTGAAAAATGGAACACCATAGCCGCTTACTTCTAGACGTGTGGCGCGAGGCCTGCCGGCATATTGAAATCGCCGAGGCGGCCGACCGCATCACTCCACTCATTCTGCGCCAGCTTCCGCTCGATCAGCTTGTGTTGCGAACCGTCGAACTAGAGCGCAGCGCGGTCGATACAGTTGCCGCCTCGGCCCGAAACAACAGCCGTCCGGCAATGCGACTGCGCAGCGATAGTACGCCGGAACAAATCGATCAACTTCTCGGCTGGTGCCGCCGCGGCGAAATCATCCATTCATCGGTCGAAAAGCTACAGCAAACATTTCCAGGATTGATTCCCGAAGGCGCAGTCGGCGATATCCTGCTTGGCCCGCTCAATATGCAAGATGGCCCGCCGGGCGTATTAATTGCCATCGCCCTGCCGCCGCGTAGCTTTCGCACAGAGCACGAGGAGTTGCTCAAGGTGTTGCTTGAGCCGTTCACGGTGGCCCTGGAGAACGATCGCCGGTTGCGAGAACTAATTGCACTGCGCGAAAAAGTCGAAGCCGAGAATCGATCGCTGCTTACGAAGCTTGGCCGCAACGACTTGAGCGATGCGATAGTCGGCGCTGATACCGGCCTGCGTCCCGTTATGGATCGCGTCAATCTCGTCGCCCGCGCCGATATTCCCGTGCTCATCTTGGGCGAAACCGGCTCGGGGAAGGAAGTTGTCGCCCGGGCAATTCACAAGCAGTCGCGTCGAGCAAGCGGCGCTTTCTTGCGCGTCAATTGCGGCGCGCTGCCGCCGGAACTGGTCGATTCGGAATTGTTCGGTCACGAGCGCGGCAGCTTCACCGGTGCCACGGCGCTACGCAAAGGATGGTTCGAGCGCGCCGATCGCGGCACGTTATTTCTGGACGAATGCGGCGAGTTGCCACCGGCAGCACAAGTGCGCCTGTTGCGTATCCTGCAAGATGGCACGTTTGAGCGCGTCGGCGGCGAGCGGCAGATTCATGTCGATGTGCGCGTGGTCGCGGCAACGCACCGCAATTTGCAGGCGATGGTTGCCGACGGAACTTTCCGTGAAGATTTATGGTATCGCCTGGCAGTGTTTTCCATCGAACTGCCCCCTTTGCGCGATCGGCCCGAAGATATTTCGGCCCTGGCCACCCATTTCGCGCTGTGCGCGGCAAAGCGATTCGGCCTGCCCACACGCACGCCGACGCCCAGCGACATTAATTTGCTCGCCGGCTATGCTTGGCCGGGTAACGTGCGGGAATTAGCGGCGGTAATCGAGCGGGCGGCGATTCTTGGCGATGGAAAACAATTAGACGTTGCTACCGCGATTGGCGTAGTGCCGCGCGCGGCAAATCAGGCTAGTGTTGCGTCCTTGTCAAATCACGATCTCGCGCCCCATCAATCTGCCGGCTCCAGCCAACACATTGAAAGCCTTTCCGAAGCCATGCGCCGCCACATCGAACTGGCCTTGAAACGCACCCGCGGCCGCATCGAAGGCCAATACGGCGCGGCCAAACTGCTGGGTATCAATCCCCACACGCTCCGTGCTCGCATGCGGAAATTGAATATCGATTGGGATAAATTTCGCGGAGAGTGATTCTGCCGCTCCGGTCGCGCGCACAATTGCCGATCATTTTCGCTTCAGTCGCACCGTTTCTCCATCAACTTCATAGGTAAGCGAAAATGGTACCAAGAGTTTATCAAGAGCGTCGCGGCATGGTACATTCTCGAAATTGGGGTAAACCCAACGGCGGCACTCATCACTCGCGTTTTTTGATGAACCCTTGGAATCGTAACTGAGCCCTACCTGTCCGAGGATTTCTTTAACCGCATACTGCAAAGATAGTTTGTCTGTGGGCGCGCCCGGATACGACTCGTGGTATGGAGGCTTTAGCGTTACGTTCTTCGACCAAGGGTCGCCACTTCGTGCCGGCACAGTTGCTGATCTCTGAAGGGCAGCCGGCGATTCCGGAATTGATTTGGAAGTTCGCGTTGCTTCTGCCGGCAAACTTTTAGCAGAGATCTCTACCCAATGGACTTCCGGTAGGGGCTTATCGGTGATGGGTTTGATCGCCCACTCAACTCCTAATTTGGTGACACCGTCGTCGAGCGCGGCTGTTTTGTCAGCGAAGTCAATCATTGCAGTTTGCAGAAGCCCTCGCGAAGACATTTTCCGCGTTTCGTCGTCGGCGCTATCCGCTTCCAGTGCTGTGTTCCGCGTCTCAATCGCGCTGTTGGTGACAGTGGCTATCCGTTTTGCTAGGTCAGTGAGTGGATTAACAGCAGAGCGAGTCTCGCCTTCGATTCCCGCCAAATCTGCCACTAGGCTCTTACGGGCGCTTTGCACGTTTTCCTTGAGCGCGGCCAGAGCTAGGGCCTGGTTCTTGGCGATATTGTGATCAACAAAATCCGCGCCGCGGTCTAGAACCCGCATGTATTGCGCAAGGGCTTCTATGGCCACGATGCGTTGCTTGATTGAATCGTCGGAACCCGTACCATCAATTTTCAGATGAAACGAATACAACGGCCGATCGCCTAGTTCTCGCTGCGCAACTAGACTTGCCGAAATCTCACCCCACAGAGCAACCTGATCGAACTCCAATTTCCGCTTGCGTTCTAATAGCTTGTCAATCTTGCCCGATAGCGCCGCCACTTCTTGCTTGGCCTTCTCGGCCTGAGTGCTGTTGGCGCGATAGACGTAATCGAACTGTGGCGGCCGCTGACTAACCGGTTGCGGATTATGATACGTCGTGTTGGGATCGGTCGGATGATAAAAGAATTTTTCGGCCGTTTTGCCATAGAATTTATCCCAGGCAATGGGCCCGCCGCCGAGCGTGTCCATCGTGGTGTTCTTGTTCTCGGCATCGTTGGCCTTGCCGGTCATGTAATTGGATTTATGGCCGGCCTGCTGCAATGCGTCATCGACGAGCTTGAGCGATTAAGCGAAAGGTGACGGGGTTATCGACCAGTTCGGATTGTGCGTTGTCGGGCAGTTTGGCGGGCGCTAAATCGACAGCGGGAGTTTTCTTGTCGCCCGATATCGCCGATTTCTCCTGAGCGAATGTGGGGCATCGGCTAGCCACCACGATGAGCGCGGCAATGAAGCCTGTCAAACTTATGGGTATTAACCGTTTCATTGTGCCCTCCGGATGGTTCGAACCGGTGACAGACGACCAGCATTGCTTATACCTACTTTTGGGGAGAGTATCAACGAGAGTCGCGTTTTCCGGCGTTGCCGCCTCGGAAGTCGGCCGTTCATCTCTCCGGACGACATTGTCGTCCGGCTATTGAATTCATTTTTCCTTTGCCGGGAAGTATGTGTCGCCACACTAATCCAACGCGCAAGCGAGGGTGGCATGGTCGTCGGTTTTCCATCCGGAAATCTGCGTGGCCCTCGCTTGCGCGTCGGGTTTGTATCCTTCTCGCAGCCTTTAATACCCAATATTCTTCACCGCTTCGGCGCCCAGCCGTTCTTTCAACTGCGCCAAGTACAAGCTCGACGGGTTCACCGGCGCGCCGGGGGAATCGAATGTTCCTTCCGGCAGCTTGGGGCCCTTCTCGCCCGGCTCAGCCTCGGTTGCGTGCGCGCCGCGCGAGCCGATCGACCAATTCGTCGCACCCGGCGGCTGTTGAATCACATACGATTTCGCCACGCAGTTCCACGCCACTGCCCAGCCGATGGTCCAGCCATGCCCCGAGCCCATGATGCCGCGGTTCATGAAGTCGATACCGCTTTCGGGCACCTGGCAATTATCGACCAACAGCCCGGTGGCCCACCGCTGATGCGGCTGAATATGCCCATTGCCATGAAAGAGGCAATTCAACAGCACAATCGGCCCGGTCACGCGGGCATCGGTCACGAAATAAAAAATGTTGTCGCCATTTCCCGAGCAGCGGTTGAACAGCACTTGCGAACCGCCGCAGGAAAAATCGGCCGGCTTGGCCGCGCCGACCGTGGCGACCGTGTGCACGATGTTTACGTTTTCGATCGTGGCGCGCGTGGCATCGATCGAAACACTATCCACCGTGTCAACAATTTCCAAATCGCGCGCCCAGCAGTCGGCGGCGCCGCTCATTTTTAGCGCGTTGTAATGGGGCTGGTCGATGCTCACTTTTTGCGGCGGGCTGACGATTCGCAAGCTCTCCACGCCAATTTGCGACACGCGTTCGCCTAAAGGCGCTTTGATCACACTGGCCCCCGGCGGCTTGAGATATTTGGCATCGAGCGAATCAGTAAGCGGAATATCGATGGTGATTAAATCGCCGGCAATCGCTTTAATCGTGCGCTGGCTGTGTAGCACGGTGTTCGGCGAAAGCCACGTTTCCCCTTTTCCATTGCGCTTGAGCGTGTCCATATCCATCAAATCAATCCACGCTGGCGTAACCGGCCGCTGCACAATAATCTCTTGCCCCACTTTCATTCCGGCGGTGCTAGTCACATGAAACGAAGTCGCGCCGGAGGGAACATAAGCATCCGTAATTTCGACTCCCTTTTCTTTCGGCGGCCGCGGCGTGGGGCCGCTGATTGAAATACACGGATGCTCTTTGCCTGTAAGCACAATCGTTGTGCCGCCGCCCTTCGAGCCGCTGCCGCGCAGCACCACGCCGCTCGTTTTGATCTGTAGCGGCGCTGAGCAAGAATAATTGCCGGGTTTGAGCAGCACCGCGCCGCGGAAGCCGTCCGTGGCAGGCAGTTTGGAAACCGCATCAATGGCGGCTTGGATCGCGGCAGTGTCGTCTCTGCCAGTCGGCCCAACGGTTTCCTTTACCGGCACGGTGGGAATTTTCACGCCCCCTCCCATGTAGCCGGCGAATGAGAAATCCATAATCCGATCGCCCCGCTCGGTGGTGCGGTAGGCGAGCTTGCCTTTGGAATCGTAATAGACCCATTGGCTTTTGCCGGCGCCCGAAGCCCCCGATGCCGCGGCACTGGCCGCAATCGCCCATTGATGCGCAAACCAACTGCCGGCTAGCAGTCCCATTGCCGGAATTAAAATTCTTAACGTCCGCATTAGGAGCATTGAAAAGCGCCTCGATTCAAGCAATTCCTCATCTGGGTTTTGGTTCGATAGTGTAGCAAAACCAGCGATTTGCCAAGACGCCGCGGCCGCGGACGAAAACGGACGTAAATCTGTCTCTCACTTTGCGCCAGCCACTTGCAATAAGCGCCGGGGGAGATTTTACTTTACAAGAACTAGAATAAATTGGTCGGCCCTGCCGCCAGCCATAATGGGGGGAATGCGTTGTCCGGCTCGCAGTCGCTTGCGCGGCCGGCTACTCGAACAAAACAGGAGAATCACCATGAAACGGCAATTCGTCTGCGCGCTTTTTTGCGCGGCAGTTTGTATTTCAATCGCCCAAGCAGCGGAAACACTAACGCCGCCGCCGCCCGACACCCCGCGCATCAACGGCGCGCGAGTGTTCGGCGTGCGCCCAGAGAGCCCATTTCTCTTTACCATTCCGGCGACCGGCGAAGAACCCATTACGTTTTCCGCCAAAGGACTGCCGCAGGGCCTTTCGCTCGACGCCAAAACCGGCCGCATCACTGGCAAGCTCACCGATCGCGGCGAGCACAAAGTCACACTGACCGCCACCAACTCCAAAGGTTCCGATAGCAAGCCGTTTGTGATCAAGGTCGGCGATGAAATTTGCCTCACGCCTCCCATGGGTTGGAACAGTTGGAATTGCTTCGCCGGCGCGGTCGATCGCGAAAAGGTCTTGGCGGCCGCTCACGCCATGGCCGATTCCGGTCTGATCAAGCACGGTTGGACCTATGTCAATATCGACGATACCTGGCAAGGCGATCGTGGCGGCGAATCCATGGGCTTGCAGGGCAACAAAAAATTCCCCGATATGCAGGGCCTCTGCGATGAAATCCACAATCTCGGGCTCAAGCCTGGCATTTATTCCACTCCGTGGGTCACTTCGTACGCGGGTTATCCTGGCGGCTCATCTGAATCTCCCGACGGCAAATGGGAAAAGCCGCCGAAGGTAAAACAGGTCAACAAGAAAATTCTCCCCTGGGATATGGGCAAGTATCCCTTTGCGCAGGCCGACGCGAAGCAATGGGCCGCCTGGGGGTTCGACTATTTGAAATACGACTGGAACCCCATTGAAGTTCCGCAAGTGCAAGAAATGCTCGACGCGATCAAACAAAGCCATCGCGACATCGTGCTCAGTCTTTCCAATAGCGCGCCGTTTAGCGGCGCCGCCGATTGGGCTCGCCTGGCAAACGCCTGGCGCACCAGCGGCGATATTCGCGACAACTGGCAATCCATGAGCAGCAAGGGTTTCGGCGAAGATAAGTGGGCAAAGTATGCCGGCCCGGGCCATTGGAACGACCCCGACATGTTGGTCGTGGGCATGGTCGGCTGGGGTCCAAAATTGCACGCCACCGGCCTCACGCCCGACGAGCAGTACACGCACATCACGCTCTGGTCGCTGTTGGCGGCACCGCTTTTAATCGGCTGCGACATGACGCAGATGGACAATTTTACTCTCGGTCTGTTGACCAACGACGAAGTGCTCGCCGTCAATCAAGACCCGCTCGGCAAGCAAGCTACGCATGTGAAGGACGACGCCAAAGCCGGCATCGCCATTCTTGCCCGACCACTCGCCGATGGCACAATGGCCGTTGGGTTGTGTAATCGCGGCCGATATGAAATCGTCAATCCGCCGCGCGCCAAATCCGGGCAGCCCGCGCCCGAAAAGGTTTGGAAACTGGTTGATCGCTCGAACGACCAGTCAACGGAATTCAAGAGCGAGGAAGAAGCCAAGGAAGCGCTGCAAAAGGTGGCCGATGCGATCGACATCACCGTCGATTGGTCCGATTTGCATCTCGAAGGTCCGCAGCCAGTGCGCGACCTGTGGCGCCAGAAAGATTTGGGCACCTCCGAAGGCAAATTCACCGCCAATGTGCCTTTCCATGGCGCCGTGATGGTGAAAATCGGCTCGCCGAAAGCGGCAGAGTAACAGCGAAAGTACTTTCAATTGCCGCTCATTTGATCGGTGGAATACCTAGCTGCAAGCAAATTTTGCGCACCAAATAATCGTCGATTTCTGTGTGCCTTGGAACCGTCGACTGTCGAACATGATCGGCCAAGTTGATCCAGCGCGAATGGCGCGCACCTTCCACGAGCAATGCGCACCCATGTCGGCGCAGATGTTTAACTAGAGCGATCCGCTTCACAACCGGACGATCTCCCTTATCAGCTTCGTTTTCGCGCGCGGCAGTGCGCTTAGATTTACCGGCTGGAGCATCAAGCCAATCGCATCTTTGAGATTCTTGCGCGCCGCGTCGAGTGTGCGGCCCTGCGCTAACGCGCCGGGAACATCATCACTCCACGCCACCCACCATTTGCCACGATGAAGATAACTGGCATGATATTCCGACATTGTTTGACCTTATTGAGGACGTGACAAAAACCAATTGCACTTAATTATTAGCCATTATCATCACGAATTCAATTTTTTTCTCCCTTCACTTCCGCCTGCCACTCGCCCAGCAGTTGCAACGCTTCTAGCGGCGAAATCGCGTTAAGATCGAGCGCCCGCAGTTTTTCCACCACCGGATGCGGATCGGCCGCGAACAGCGTCAATTGTAGTTCGCTGGCATGCTGCACTTTGCCGCGCCTCCCGATTTTCGGTCGCCCCTCCCCATCCACATGCTCTTGCTCCAACTGCGCCAAGATCAATTTCGCTCGCTGGTTCACTTCGCGCAGGCACGCCGGCCAAACGCGCCACGTGAATGCCGTAGCTCTTATCGGCCGCACCTTCGACAATTTTGTGCAAAAACACCACCTGATCTTCCCATTCGCGCACGGCCACATTCAAATTTCGCACGCTCGAAAGCGTTTTCGCTAAATCGGTTAGCTCGTGGTAATGCGTGGCGAACAGCGTGCGGCAGCCGATGTGGTCGTGCAGATATTCGACAACCGCCCACGCCAGAGATACGCCGTCGTACGTGCTCGTGCCGCGGCCGATCTCGTCCAAAATCACCAGGCTGCGCGGCGTGGCCATATTTAAAATCCGCGCCGTTTCCGTCATTTCGACCATGAATGTGCTTTGCCCCCGGCTCAACTCATCACTGGCTCCCACACGCGCAAAAATGCGATCGGCCACCCCCAGCGTCGCTTCCCGCGCAGGCACAAAACTCCCCAATTGCGCCATAAGTTGAATGAGCGCCACTTGGCGAATGTACGTGCTTTTGCCCGCCATGTTCGGCCCGGTGATCAGTAGAATTAGGCCGTCCTCGGTCGAGGCAGTGGCGTCATTGGCCACAAACGAGCCGTCGGTCATTATGCTATCCAGCACCGGATGCCGCCCATCGCGTATCGAAAGCACCGGCTCTTCGACCAATTTCGGCCGGCAATAGCCGCGCGCCGCGCCAAATCGGCAAGCGCCGCCAGCACATCGAGCTGTGCAAGCGCTCCGGCAGTCGCCAACAGCCGCTTAATGTGCTCCGCCAGGAAATTGCGCAGCTCAAGAAATAATTCATATTCTAATTCCTTCGATCGCTCGTCGGCCGTGAGCACTTTTTCTTCATATTCTTTCAATTCCGGCGTGATGTACCGCTCGGCGTTTTTCACCGTCTGTTTGCGAATGTAATTCTCGGGAATTTTGTGGCCGTGCGTGTGCGTGACCTCGATGTAATAGCCGAACACCTTGTTGAAGCCGACCTTCAAATTCGTGATGCCGCTGCGCGCGGCTTCCTCGGCCTGATACTTGGCGATCCATTGTTTGCCGCCAACCGCCAATTCGCGCAATCCATCGAGCTCCCGATTGAAGCCGGTGCGGATCATTCCTCCCTCGCGCGCCAAGAGCGGACAATTCTCCACAATCGCCGCTTCCAACCGAGCGCGAATCTCCGGACATAAATCAATCTCCCCCTCCAGCCGGCACAATAACTCGCTTTTGCGGCCGGCCAATTTTGCTTTCACTGCCGGCAGCGCCGCAAGTGTCTGACCGATGTGCCCCAAATCGCGCGGGCTGGCGCGCCCCGTCGCAATGCGCGCGAGCAACCGCTCGATGTCGTAAATGCCGCCGAGCTTTTCGCGCACTTCGTCACACAGCCGGCTGTCGCGAACCAATTCATCCACCGCATCAAGCCGCTCGTTGATTGCGGCGCATTCCGCCAGCGGGTTGGCCAGCCAATCGGCCAACAGCCGCGCGCCCATCGCCGTCACCGTGCGGTCCAAAACCGCCAACAGCGATCCTTCGCGCCGCCCCTCGCGCAGCGTCCGGCAAATTTCCAAGCTCCGCCGCGTCGATTCATCGATTTCCAGCGTCGCGCCAGTTCGATACGGCAACAATCGATCGAGATGCGCCAGCGACGATTTCTGCGTTTCCGAGAGATACTCGAGAATCGCGCCGGCGGCCCGCAGTGCCGGCAGCGTCTCGATGCTCGTCGAAATCAAAACCCTCGAGAGTCGCCGTCCCAAATTGCTTCGTGAGCGTCTGGACGGCGCCGTTGCAGCGAAAAGGCCCAACTCGGCCGCCGCGTCACAACCATTTTGTCGGTGCCATTTGCCGCCGCCCCACTCACCCTCTCCCTCTGCGATAGAGCCGGGGTGAGGGCGCCGAGATTTCCTCGTCCGATTTCGCTGCCTTGCAACAAGCCCTCAAATTGCTCATCAATCAAACATTCAGCCGGATTGATTCGCGCCAACTGATCGGCCAATTCGTGCCGTTGGAAAACGGCTGCATGAAATCGCCCCGTCGAAAGTTCCACCCAGGCCAGCCCAACAGTCACCTCTTCAGAATGTGGACCAACTTGCGAACCAACGCGGCCAGAGCTCACGATGGCCTGCCCGTTCGACTCGATAAAAGCTGTTTCAAAACCGCCGGGGACTGTCCCAATTTTGCGAGTGCCGCCGAGTAAAATGGGACTGTCCCCTTTGCCAAGGCCGGTTTTGATTCCGCTTCCACCCCCTTCCACCACCACCGCCGCCAGATAGTTGCTTTCGTTCGGGTTCAACAGCGCGTCGTCAGTGAGCGTGCCGGGGGTCACCACACGCGTTACTTCGCGTTTCACCAATCCCTTTGCCTGCTCGGGATTCTCCATCTGCTCGCAAATGGCCACCCGTAACCCCAGCGAAACAAGCTTCCGCAAATAGCTTTCCAATTGATGGTGCGGAAAGCCCGCCATCGGCACCGCGTTTTCGCCTTTATCGCGGCTGGTAAGCGCCAGTCCGAGCAGCTTCGCCGCCGTCCGCGCGTCGTCGAAAAAAAGCTCGTAGAAATCCCCCATGCGAAACAACAACAGCGCATCGGGGCATGCTGTTTTCGCTTCCTGATATTGTCGCATCATCGGTGTGTCGACCATGGCGGCGCATGGTAACACAGCCAAGCGAGAGCGCGTAGCGGCCTGAGAAATAGGCTAAACGTGCTGCGGCAGCCGAACAAAATGATCGGGGACTGTCCCAATTTTGCGCAGTCCGCGGAGCAAAATGGGACTGTCCCCTTCTCCGAGATCATTTTGTTAGGCGCTCGAAAACGCAGCCGAACATAATCGGCCCGCAGATAGGGTTCGGTCAGTCGCCCACTTATGCCGCCCGCGCTCGATCCGCCCCCGGCGCTGAGTGCAGCTTCTTGATGAGTTCGCTTTGCAGCGCGAGTTCGACCTCGCAAATAATTTGCGAATTCGGCTGCCCAAGCGTGGCAATGCGCCAAATCACATCGGCCTGTAAATCGGCCGAAAGCGAAGCCAATAGCGCCGTCGCCTGCTCGCGCGGCAGAAACGAAGCCACCAGCGCAATCGTTTGCGGATGCTCCGCGGCGATCAAGTCCTTCAATTCGTGATTTTCAAGGTGCCGCAAGAAGCTAAATGGTGGCGACATAGTCCAATGACGATTTCGTGAAACGATCGATTCGGCGGCGAATTCTTGATAAACCGATTCTCGCTGGCTGGTATCGATCTCACCCAGCCGCCCGATTTCCGTCGCCACGGCGTGCGCCTCGTCGCGCGCCAACCGCGCGAGCAACTCCACGGCTTGCTCTCTGGGCATGCTCGCCAAAAAAACCGCCGCTTTGTGCAATCCTGCCCAGTGATCCATCGCGCCGGCTCTTGTGCTAGAGAGTCGATTGTGCTTCGCCGCGCATAACTCTTCGCGGTCACGGTATCGGCCCGCGCGATGCGTCGACTTGAGAGAATGCCCGGCTGCTATCAGCGGTAGCTAGAAATATACGCACCGCAGCTTGGTGACCGACCGTCGAACTCGCATCACAGTGAAGTCGGTACAGGCAATTTGACGCAGCAACAAAGATTGCGTTGGGCTCTCGGCTCCGCTAGACTCCCCTCCGATCGGGGTAAATTTCTTAAGGGCAGGCCGTTGCCAGCCAGCATTTTGATTGCTACTCATAATCCCATTCGTTTGGCTTCTAATCGAGGCCATTTTATGAAACAGACTTTCCGAATTTCGATTTTCATACTTTTCTTGTGCTGTAGCTACCGATGCGGGGCAATTGACTTGGGTTGCGATGAGGGCGACCTCTCAACCGGCGCGCCTATCTGTCCGCTTATGCTGGATTTATCTTCCGATTCTGTTTGGGATCGCTATGCAGTGTGCATTTGTAGTGTCGAATCGATTGTCGACGGCGACTCTGAAGCGATTCTGAATCTTAAAACCGTTCGCTCATTTTGTGGGAGCGATTGCCCGGAAAAAATGCGTGCTAGTTGCCATAACTTCTGGTTTGATTTTGACGATACCGATCGGTCTGTTAACGACGGCGATAAGTTGCTGTTGATGTTCCTAAGGGAAGTAAACCATCCTTATCTCGCGGCCATCAAGCTGCCCGATGCGTTTGCTGACTCAGCACTCATCCGCAGGTTGGTAAAGATACAGGGCTTTCGGGACGGCGAAGGCGGACTGCGTTCGCTCAGCGAAGGGGTTTTCGACGACGATCCTGTAGTTTCCTTGTATTGCCTCAAAAGGATGATGACCCGATTTCCCCCGGATGTGCATGGATACATCGAGCGCCTTCGTCGTTTACGCGACACACCCGCAAGCGTTAAAGAAGTTCAAGAGCTGTGCGATCCCGCGACAATGGTCCGCAGGCGAGACGAAATATTTCTCAAGACAAAGGCGCGAATCTTGGCCGCGCAATTGATGTTAGCCATGCAAAGCGCGACACGAGATCCAGACACGCAGTATCATTGGCTCTATCGCACATTTACTGACTCGAAAAATGAAGTTGGGTACCAACTAGATTGTTTTGTTAATGCCCTTCTGGAATTCAAAGATCGAAGTACCGAAACCTCAGAATTCTTGGCAAGCCTCGCCGCGAACCATTCAATTCGCGAGGAGATCAGGCTGGCTGCAGCGCGGGGATTGGAGCGTGCGAAACCGCTAACTTGCACCCCAAATATCGATATCGCACAGACCGTACTCTGTACCGGTGTATTGATGCTACTAGATCCCGATGCCAAAGTCCGCTCGGCAGGATTGCGCTGTATAGCTTCAAGCGCACGAAAGGCCGCCGAAGGAGACGAATCTACTAAATCATTGGTGTTTTCGGTCGATCGTACAATTTTGTGGATCGCGCGTCATATAGAGCCAGACGAGCAATTGCGCGACCAAGTTGTAGCCTGTGAGCGTGAACTCGAAAGAAACTGGTCGGGCGGCAACTAGACTCGCGTCTCAATCGGCCTTTCACAAAGGCCACGAACGGTTATCCTGAGGAAGTCAGCGCTCCGACATTTTTGACTCAACCGGGAGATCTTTGGAAGAACTGCCCAGCCGTTCGTGCCCTCGTGCAAATTGGCGAGCCTTGTCTGGACAAGGTGATTGCCAGATTGGCCGAGACCGACGACTTGATCGAACAAGGGGCATGTATTGCAGTTATCCGTCAAATTTCAACAACGAATGCCGCGAAAGCAAAGCTGCACGAGGCCATTAAGTTAGCGATGGGGCAGCATCGCGACGCACTAGGACTGGCGCTTGCTGCGATTCGAGACGACGATTAACGCGATTTAAAATAGGCTGCGGCCCAGCAAAATCACGGCGTTCAACGAATACGGTCGCAACTCTCACGTATGACAGGATAAGGCTGTAGTGCTGCACCAGGCGCGACGAGTCACGTCTCAATCGGCCTTTCATAAAGGCCACCAACAGTTACCCGGACCATCGGCGTTTGTCAGCGTCAAGAGATCCAGGTCCGTTCGATGTTCAAGAGGCAATCCATCCCGAATTTGGTAGGATTGGGCAGTCCCACTTTAGGAACCGAAGCATGAAGATGACGATAATCCCTCGCGCTGACGGTATTACACACGTGGTTCTCGCTGGTCGTCTCGACTCGAACGCGGCAGAGGAAATCAGCGAGAGTTTTTCCCAGGCAACGGTGGGGCGCGGCCAGCCGGCAATTGTCGATTTGTCGGAAGTCGATTTCATGGTTTCGCGCGGAATCGGCCTGTTCCTCATCAATGGCGGTAAGCTCCGCAAAGCCGGCCACATGCTCGTCGTTCTGAATCCTCAAGCCTTGGTAAAAGATGGCCTCAAAACCACGCGCGCCGATCGCGTGGCGCCGATCGCCTCGGATTGGGACGAGGCAATTCAATTGGTTTACGGCGCAAGCCCGCCCGCGACAACCGCAATTCGGCCGCCAGCGCCCACCGCCGACAAATCTGAATCGTCGCCATCGGAGTCCGAGCTCGAAGTTCCTTCTGTGCTGGAAGGTGAACTAAAACTCGAAATCAAGAACGAGGTCGCGGAGCTGAAGATGGTGATGGCGACGCTAGCGCAGTTCTTGGAGGCTCATCGTGTGCCCCACCGCGCGGCGTACGCGGCGAGTTTGGCAGTCGACGAATTGGTCATGAATGTGATCCGTTATGCCTACGTAGACGACAATGCTCATACGATCGGGCTGGACCTCGCGATTCGAGGGGACCAGATCGTTCTTCGCTTTGTGGACGACGGCAGACCTTTCGATCCGCGCACCGGACCTGCGCTCGACTTAAACGCCGAGGAGCGCCAAGCGGGCGGTATGGGGCTGCTCTTGGTCTTGGATATGGTGGACGTATTGACGTACCAGCGCGAAGACGACAGGAATCGGGTGGAAGTTCGCATCCGCCTCTTCGGAGACAAACCCAGCGATCAAAAGCCGTGAGCGTCATCTCGCGGCCCGATGGCACCCATTCAGCGAGGACAAGTCCGATGTCGATTGATGATTTCGAAGAAGCTGGCGCCGCAGCAGCCAGTCGCAGCCACGAAGATTTGAGCAAGTTCTTGCTCGGCCGACTGGCGCTTCAAACACGAGAATTAGAGATCGACAAGCTCTTCCGGGCGCTGGTGAAACTGGAAGGAAGTGATCTCCATATGCGCGTCGGCAGCCCCCCGATGGTTCGCACAAAGGGCGAACTGAGAGCGCTGAATCGCGGGCCGGTCGACGCGGAAGAAATGGTGCGGCTCTTGGTGCCAATGCTGGACGAGTGCGCCCAGAGAATCTTTCGCAAAGAAGGGGGCGTGGACTTCGCCTATACCTGCGAAGTCGAGGGGACGACCTGGCGTTTCCGTGTGAACGTGCTCACACAATTGGGAAATATCGGCCTGGTGGCCCGGCGAATCAATAACTGGATTCCCGACTTTGCAGGCCTGTATTTACCGCCGGCCGTGGAGCGATTGTGCAACTTCGACCAAGGGTTGGTGCTGTTGGCCGGCGTTACCGGCTCGGGCAAGTCGACCACGATCGCGGCCATGCTGAACTATATCAATCGCAAGTACCGCAAACACATTTTGACATTGGAAGATCCGATCGAATTCGTCTACACGCCCGATAAATGCCTAATTAATCAACGAGAGGTCGGGCAGGACGTGGAGGACTTCTCCATCGGCATGAAGCATGCCGTGCGTGAGGACCCCGATGTCATGCTGGTAGGCGAAATGCGCGACCGAGAGACGTTCCTGACGGCCATTCACGCGGCGGAAACGGGCCACTTAGTTTATGGCACCATTCACGCATCCAGCGCGGCCACAACGATTGGCCGCATCCTCGATTTGTTCCCCGAAGATATGCATGGCGCTATCCGCAGCGCGATTGCATTCAATACCAAAGGCATCGTCGCGCAGAAGCTGCTCCAGTCCACCAAGCCGGGAGTTGGACGCGTACCGGCAGTCGAGATCATGTTCTTCTCTCCGACAGTTCAGAAGCTAATCCTGGAGGGGGAGGATCGCAAGTTGTCCGACGCCATCCGGATTGGTGCCAGTGAAGGGATGCAGGATTTCACGATGAGCCTGAAAAAGCTGGTTCTCGACGAATTAATTGACCGCCATGTTGCGTTCTCGGTCGCCCCGAATCAAGAAGCGTTGAAGATGGCGCTGAAAGGAATCGAAGTCTCAGCCCCCGGCATCCTCTGATTCGGGCGGTTATCGCATTCAGTTTGTACACCACAACTACAAGGGTCGCCAACCAAAACCGTGGCCAATAACCTGGGTCGTTTTCAACCGATCCCTTCGAAATCAAAATCAGCCGGTGATAACAATCGCACCAAACCCCTAAAATTATGACGCGCAACTCGTTGATTTCCATCTGGCTCGCCCTTGCGGCTATGGCGACTATTGAAACAACAGCCTGCAACTCCCAGCATGGAGCGGGAGTTCCAATGTCAACAAAACAGACATCGATCACGAGTCGGATGCGAGATATTGAATTGACTCTTTCGTTGCCTAGCGAAACCCAAGTCCATCAGCCGCTCGAACTTAAGTTAGAACTTGCAAACAAGCGAGCAGGTACCGTTTTGTGGAGTGAAGTAAACGGATATCGAGACCTCGAAATCAACGTCGTCAAGCGCGCGGAACCCCGGTTCAGTTGACCGAGTTTGGAATGCACGTAATCGGCGGGGAACCTGGTGAGCGCTCGCGGAATATTCTGACTCCACTCCATTCTGGAGAGAATCACGAGTGGAGAATCGACCTGGCGAAACTTTTTGATTTAAGACCGGGTGAATATAGCCTTTCGGTCTCAACGCGGCTGGAAGCTCAAAGAGCAGGAGATAGCTTTCAAGTCGCCGTGCAGCGCAGTTCCATTCAGAATAATCTCTTGAATCGTGCCGTATAAGTGAACGAGATATTTAAACGAAGCGCCAGAATTCTCGGGCCGACGCTGCTTCTCCTGCTCGTCGGCTGTGTGAAGCAGCGCGCTGAACGGCCAACAGAAGAGTCTCCAGCCAAAGGCGAGTCCTCACGCACTATCGATGTCAATGGCGTCACCCTATCAGTTGCACTGCCGGCAACCTCTGTCGAACACAAGCCGATTCTCGCGGTCGTTATGCTCAAAAATGGGAGTGACGACGATATATTTTGGGATTCGAGAGGCACGCCCGTACAAGAACTTGGACTATGGGTTTGGGATGAACACAACAAGCAACCGGCGATGACAGAAGATGGCAAGATATTGCTGAGCGAACCGAATAGAAGCTCGGTGTACCGATCTGTCTCAATGCCGCTGGGCAAGGGAGATTCCCACACCTGGAACGCCGATCTCGGCGAATTCTACAACTTGAAGCCAGGACGGTATTCCTTGTCGATCACAGTCGACGTAGGTATTCCAGCCGAACTTTTGTTGAGCCGGATAAAACAAGTCAGGGTATCGGCGCAAGTTAAAGATCCGGTCCCGACATCGGACCAGCCAGCCGACGAAGGGATAGGCCCTGGACCATCTCTAACCGTTTACACGCCATTTGAAATAATATCGCCATGATGCCGGCTCCAGGTGGAAAATCATCCGCGACGAAAAGGTCAGTGACGAGCCGGAAAGTTATGAGGAATCGGTCTCCTTGCGACTCACGGCGTTGCGAGTGTTCTCTTCCGAGGGCAATGTTGATCGTTTTGACGATCGGATTACTTCCAGTGATCGCTGGTTGTGGTTCCAAAACCAGCACTCCGGTGGCGGAGATCAATTCAAGTTCGATCAATCTCAACAACGTCATTTTTACTGCTGAGGTGCCCAAGCAGAGTTCACTGAACACGCCTGCCAAAGCGGTAATCACTTTGCGCAATCAAACTCAGGACGAAGTCTTTTATGCCGCAGGCGGTGACTACGAGGGAATCGATATCCGGATTTGCGACGAACGCAACTGCTTTGTTCCTCGAAATGTTAACGGTCCAAAATCGGTTAACGATGAAAAAGCCACGAATGCTCCTCAAAAGCTTGCTCCAGGCCGATCACGTAGTTGGAGCATCGATCTTGCACAAATGTACGATTTAACACCGGGACGATATACGGTGTCGGTCAGCGTGGAAACGGTCACGCCAGCGAAGCAAAAGCCAGTTGAATTCTCGGGTTTCGCGGATTTTGAAACCGGACCGCGCCTTACGGTTTACACGCCATTCGAAGTTGTTAAGCAATGAGAGGGGAACAGAAAATCATTCTGAGGAGTTTCTTCTGATAGAATCGCCATGAAACATTTCCCACCCAAAGTTGCGATAGCTGCCGCACTGTTCGTCAGTTGCAGCGTTCTGCATGTCGCGGCGGCTCCGTCTGGCTCCGAAGCCAATCCTGGGCCGAACGACGAATCGAGTTTGCAGCCTTACGGCTATGTACTGGCGAATGCAGGCCAAAAACTCGGCTGTTTCTTCACGATCGAAACGTTAGAAGATCCGATCAACGATCAATCCTGTTTCAATGGCCTGCAACTCATCGACGAGCAGCCCGCCACGCGCGCCGCTTTGATCGCAAAGCTCCACCGTGAAATCCCAGGTGCCGCTATCATCGTGGATCAAAATGATCCGCGCATACTCCATCTCGTCGAAAATCGCTTGCTCGGCGACAAGCGCTACCCGATGGCGCGTCGGATCTCGGTAAGCTTTGCTGGCGAGCTGGGCGAGCTGGCGGACGTGATCGGAAAGGCCGCGCCGGGCATCAAGGCGCGTTCTGGCGGATCCCTCACGGATGCCTTTGACGACTTTATTACGAATGTCCGTCTGCGAACCTGCGGGCTCGATGTTCGTCAGACCCTTACAGTGGCCGTGCCGTTGAAGCAGTACGGCGCGCTGCTTTGGAAAGCCACAACGTACGACGAAAGCGGAAAGCTGATAACACAAGTGCAGTATTACGGCCCCAGAGACGACCTCGTCCTCGACATGCCGCTTGTCGGAAATCTAGCGCAAATGAAACTGGGCGAAGCGCTTGAGCGGCTGGGCAAGCTTTCACAAACGGAGATCAAGCTATGGGATTCTGATACGATGTCGCTATCAGACGTCCCCGTGAAGCCAATTACACTGGGTTCGAATGGCACTCTCCGCAGCGCCCTGCACGCGGTTCTCGACCCAGTCGGACTCTCGTTTCTCGCCAGTGGAAAAGAGATAACAGTCTACAAGAAGGATTAAATGTTCTTGCCGGACGTTAGGACAACTAACGCCATCGAAGGGCCGCCCTCGGTGGCGGCCCGCCTAGGCTCTGTCTGAGAACTCATCTGGGCAGAACTTTCGCAGGTACCTTTGGATGATGGCGGCCTTGATCATACTGGCGTAATTGATCGCCGTTTTCTCGAATCGCGAGAACACTCGGCGGCACTCTTTGAGCCAACCGACCAGCCGCTCGACCACGTTTCGTCGACGGTAGAGTTCGCGGTCGAAGTCCGGATTCAACTTGTCATCGGCCCGTTCTCCTTTTTCTGGAATCACGCATTGGATGCCGCGCTTTTCCAACCACTCGATAATCCATTTTGCCCGATAAGCTTTGTCTCCCGCCAAGGCCACGGGAGACACCCGCACTTGGCTCTCACACTGGCGCACATCGGCGTGTCGTAGCGAATCGATAAACACGGTGGTCTCATGCGCCTGGCCAGCCGTCAATTCAAAGTGCAGCGGATTACCCTGACCATCACAAACCAGGTGAATTTTCGTGGAAAATCCCCCGCGCGACCGGCCTAAAGCGTGGTCAGCAGGCTCTTGCGGATCACTTTTTTTCCACCCCCCGCGGCACAACGCGCCGCCCGAACCACCGTACCATCAATGCACCACAACTCATGATCGAACGACTCGCTGTCGCTCATGGCTTGCTTCAAGTGGCGAAGGATCTGGCTCAGCTTGCCCTGGGAACTCCACTGGTTGAAATGGTGATACACGGTCTGCCAAGGGCCAAACTCTTTCGGCAAATCGCGCCAGGCGCTCCGGTCCGCACGATCCACAGGATGGCGTCCATGACCCAACGCGGATTGGCCGGCGGCCGACCGGTCTTGGCCCGCTTCTTGAAAAACGATTCGATACACTCCCACTGCTGGTCTGTCAGTTGATGTCGCGCCATCCTGGCGTCCTCCATGTCAGTCGATTTCCGTGACTGACCTAAACTTGCACCAAATCCGAAACCAGGGGAAGATCAGTTCTCAGACAAAGCCTAGCCTGCAATTTCGCACACGCCGATCTGCCCGAAGCATTCATCGACTTCCACTCGAATCCGCTCTGGCCGCGAGCCAAGTTGGCGCTGGAGATCATCCAAGAGCCGCCGGCCAATGTATTGGGCCAATTCCTCAGCCGTGGTGTTGGCCACGGGCAAAAGCACGCAATCGCCGCGCGGAAACATCCAGCGGCGATCTTCGAACGTCGCCGTGACAGATTTTTCATCGGCCTTCACGCGAATCTTGGGATGCTCAGTCGGCAATAGAGTGTGGTGATCTAATTCCGCGATTAGCCTTAACAGTGCGTCGCGCAGAGCAATAAAATCGACCACATAGCGCTGCTCATTCAGTGGGCCGCTAACCTCTGCCGCCACGCGGTAATTGTGCCCGTGCAGCCGCTCGCACACGTTGTCGCCGTAAGTAATAAAATGCGCGGCACTGAAGACCAGGTTGTCTTTGGCGACGCGGACGTGGAATGAAGCAGACATGGCATCAAGCGTAGCGTTCAGCGTTCAAGAATCAGATTTCCGCCCGTCAATTCTACGGTTTTTCTCATTGATTTCATCGCGCCGCTTTTGCGATTGCTCACGCGTTAATCGCTTGTGCAGGCGCCACGAAAGCGCAACGAGCGATTTCTCAATCGCTTTCAATTCCGGCTCAGCCGAATCGCGCGGAACTCACAATCATATCCAATCCCGCAGGCAATTCGCTTCGTGACAAACGAAACGCCTCTCGAATCAGCCGCTTCCATCGATTCCGTCGCACGGCATTGCCCACCTGCCGCGATACCGACAGTCCCAGCCGCGCGCGCCCAGGTCATTCAATTCTCCGGCCGCGCGCAGCAAGTCGTCTGCTACCCACACGCGCCGCTCGTACACGCGGCGAAAATCGCCCCGCGTCAATAACCGCGCCGCTTTAGGAAATCGTTGATCAACCATAATTGCAACCTAAAGCCACAGATGCCGTTGGTGTCTATTTGGAACATTTATCCGATTCATCCGTGTTCATCTGTGGTTCCATGCCGTTCCACTCCCTCGGGCCGCTGCCAATCGCTCAAATCGCGCTGGCGCTCGGGCGGGCGCTGCCGCGCAATTCGTTTCACATAGCGCGCTCCCAGCCAAACCAACACCATTCCGCCGATAGCCAATATTACCATGCCCGCCAGCGCCAAAAGTAACCGCGCTCGACTGTCGGGATCGATTCGCTTAATCAGTGGCTGCTCGCCATCGGCCAATATCGCGATCCGCTGCACTGCCCACTGCGCACGCGCAAGCCAGTCGAACGCTACCATCGCAGTTCGCGCCGTGGGTTCGAGGGATGTTCTTGATCGAGCTTTCGAATTGCCTCCACCGCCGCATCATCGATCACCGGCGGCAGCATGACTTGAACCTCCGCGAACAAATCACCGGCTTCGCTGTTTTTCGGCTTCACGCCGTGCCCGCGAATCCGCAGCTTGGCTCCGCTGCTGGTGCGCGGTGGAATGCGGAGCGAAATAGTGCCGCTGGGCGTCGGCACGTCAATTTTCGCCCCCGCCACGGCTTCGGCCAGCGTGATCGGCAGCCGCAATAGCAAATCGTTCCCGCGCCTCATAAAAAACGGATGCGGTGCCACATGCACGGTCAGAAGCAAATCGCCGGCCGTCCCTTTGCCAACTCCCGCGCCGCCTTGGCCGCGCAGGCGAATCTTTCCGCCGTCCGTTATCCCGGCAGGTATTTTGACCTCGATCCGATCGACCTTCCCATCCTGCCGCTGCACGCCGACTTCGACCTTGCCCCCCTGCACAGCCGTCTGGAACGGTATTTCAACTTCGCTGAGTAGATCGTTTCCCGGCTGAGCAGCGGCGCGGCCTTTGCCTTTGCGCCCGGTTTGAGCTCGGCGAAACCCGCCGAACAGATCGGCAAAACCAGCCCCGCCGCCCCCTTCGGCTCCGAATCGCTCGCCAAAGAATTGGCTCAAGTCGATCTCCTCGAAACCGGGCGCACCCTGTGTGTGCCAGGCTTGCCCGCCATGCGGACTTCCTGCCGCGCCGGCCCCCGCCCCGGCAGCCGCCGATTCAAATGCGCTCCCATACCGATCGTACAACTCCCGTTTGCTCGGATCGTTAAGGACGTCGTACGCCCCTTGCACCTTCTGAAATTTTTCCTTGGCAGTTTTGTCGTTGGGATTCAAATCGGGATGATATTTGCGTGCCAATTGCCGATAGGCCGTTTGAATCTCCGCCTGCGAAGCATTTCGGGCGACTCCCAGCGTTTGATAATAGTCGTCGGCCACAGGTACTTATCTACTTAGCGGTTCGATCTGTCAGATTTGAAGGCAAGCAATCATGAATCGTGCTGCACTATTCTAGGTCGTGACCGCCGAAGGCATCAAGGATGCCGGTTTTTCCGCTTGCACGCATGCTAGGCTTGAGAATGGTCCCCCTTCCCTGGTTTTTTGTTTGCGGCGATCAGAGATGACATTTCGCTCGAACTTTCTCGCGGTTGCTGCGATCGCATTTATTTCGTTTGCCGTAGTACGGTGCTCAGTCGCCTCCGGCCGACTGGAGCTGAGCGCGGTCGATGCCGACACTGGCCAGCCGGTCGCCGTGCGCATGTATCTCAAGAACGCGCAGGGCCGCCCGGCAAAGCCCGCCAAGTTACCCGGCGCGCTTGCCTGGGGCGATTCGATTGTCTTCTACGACAAAGTGCGGCTTGATCTTCCCAATGGTGGCTACCAATTCACCATGGAGCGCGGGCCGGAATATCGCCTGATGACGGGCACGTTTGAAATCAACAACTTCGCCGACGACACCAAATCCGTGCAAATGCACCGCTTCTGCGACATGAGCAAGGAAGGCTGGTATAGCGGCGACCTCGATGTGAACTGCCCTGCAAAAGATCTGCAACTGGCGATGCAAGCCGACGACGTGCGCTTCGTGCCGCTGGTCACCTGGAGCAACAAGAAGAATCCTTGGGCAAAACAACCGCTGCCCAAGCAAACCATCCAGACCTTCGGCGCCGGATACATCGAAAGCGTGATCGGGGGCGAACTAAGTTCCCCCGGCAACACGTTGCGGGTTTTCCGGCTCGACAAACCGCTCGATCTAACCGTGGATACGAAAACGGCCGATGCCAACGCCGCCGGGTCACCACCAACGGCGGCCGCGCTCGGCAGCCTCCCCTGGATACCGATCGTCGCAGAGGCTCGCCGCAACGATCACGCTTGGATCGACGCCGGCGCTTTTTCGCGCGTGACCTGCCCGTCTGGATCGCCGCCGGCCAAGTCGATTCGGTGCAACTGGCCAACCGCCATCTGCTGCGCGAAGGAATCGTCGCCAACGAAGCCGGCGGCTGGCCGCGCGACATGGCACTATATCCCAATCCACAAGGCAACGGCCGCTGGAACCAAAACATCTATTACCATCTGCTGAACTGCGGGTTGCACATCCCCGCCACGGCAGGTAGCGGTGCGGGCGCCAGCGCCAACCCACTGGGATACGACCGCGTTTATGTACATTTGGGTTCGGAAATTTCGCCGTCCGAACCGAGTGAATCAATCGCCGCGCAATCCGCCTTCACCTACGAAAACTGGTGGGATGCGCTTCGCGCCGGACGCACGCTCATCACCAACGGTCCCTTAATTCGCACCAACGTCGAAGGCCAACTCCCCGGCCACGTCTTCAAAGCAGATGCTGGCCAAACCGTTGAACTGCCAGTCGGCCTCACGCTCTCGACGCGCGACAAGATCCGCTATTTGGAAATCGTCAAAAATGGCCGCTCCGAAATCGAATCGAATCTCGACGAATACACCGCCGCCGGTGGCAAACTCCCGCCGCTACGGTTCAAAGAAAGCGGTTGGTTTCTGGTGCGCGCCGTCACTGACACTTCGCAAACCTACCGCTACGCCTCCACCGGCCCCTATTTCGTCGATATCGGTTACCAACCGCGCATCAGCCGCACGAGCGCTCAATTCTTTCTCGATTGGACCAATCAGCGCGCGAGCGAAATTGCCGAGGCAAGCAAAACCGACACCTCGCCCGTTGCCCAAGGCGCTCTGCAAGCGGTTCAAAAAGCCCAAACCTTCTGGCAAGCCATTCTTGGATAAAGCGAATGCCGACTGAGTCGCGGTGCTCGATACTTTCTATACTCCTGCGATGCGCCTCAGAATCCCGATTCGCGATTGTGCTGCCGCCGGTGCACCACCAAGTCGATGTCATACGCCACCGACCGCACCGAACCGTCGCAAAACACCATGTTGAACGCCGTCAAGTGCGGGCTTCCCCACATATTCGCCTCGTAAAGCTTTGTCGTTGCATCGGCCACGGATGATTGCATATCGGCCTGTGGCGGAATGGGCGAAGGAGTCAATGGCCCCGGCTTCGGAGTTACCATGTAGTTCACGCCCGCCGTGCGATACAAGTCGTTGCTCCAGCCAGTCCACAGCCATTCGTTATCGCCTTGATCCGCACCCGTATAATAACTATCGGTGTACAGGAACTTCTCGCCGACCATGTACTTGTGGGAAGTGCCGTCGGTAATCTGCCGAATTGATATTGAACTTTGGTAATACGAAACGCCGGTCGAATAGCCGCGCAAATTTGGATCGTCGGTTGGATCGAACGAGAAGTTCGGATCATTCATTTGCCCCACCCCCTGCGGCGTCGCCAGTTCGCCGTTCCACGCTTGATCGCCTGCATTGGCGGCATAATCGCCGCGGCACGTTTGCGGGACCACCCGCAAATTGATGTTCGCATAGGCAACCGACTGCTGCGTAAAGGCAAACAAACCGCTGCCCGCTCGCCGCGATGGACACAGAAAAATCGGCGCGCCCGATTGTGCCGCACTGGCCAGCAAATCTCGTTTGTCGGGCGTGCCTCCGTATTGGGACTTTTTGCCGAAATCGTGAATCAGGCGTTCTTCGAGAAATGGCAATGTGTTGTACGCCCAACCGCCGGGCTGTCGCTTGTCGTAGCCCTGATCCGGGTCGCCGGCCCAAGCTTTTCCCCAACCGCCGGTCGGGAAGAATTTCTGGGCGCTATAATGGCTTTGCCACGCCAACCCAATTTGCTTCAGATGATTCTTGCATTCGACCATTCGCGCCGCCTCGCGCGCCGATTGCACCGCCGGCAGCAATAGCGCCACCAGCATCGAAATAACGGCAATCACCACCAGCAGTTCCAACAATGTGAATGCACGCCGGGCTGACGGCCTTTGACGGGCCCGCTTATCCAAAGCACGATGTATCTTCGTGGTGATCATGGCGCCTTCGATTTTCCATCCCCCGCGCGCGAGTGCAATATCGAACGATGTAAAGCGAGAAATGCCCCCGCACGCAAAGTCCTACCGGCCGGCCGAAATACTTGTTCCGGCCCCGCTCACTCCCGCGGTAAGTCCCTATGTTGCAGCGATTTCACCCAAGCTTCGACCATGTGCACAAAATCCGTCCGTCCCCGCGACCGGGCAATGTCAATCGACTTTTGTGCCGACGATATTGCTTCGTCCCAGCGGCCGGCATCCGCCTGCGCTTTGGCCAGGTTGAACCATGCTTCGGCATTGTAAGGGTCAACCGCTACAGCATGCTCATATTGACCGATGGCTTGATTTTTTATGGTATTCGGGACCCCACTTCCCCCGTTTTGCTGGGGACCGCCAGCGTTCCTCCTCCCGCTGCCGCTTCCCCAATGCGACCAAACCGCAACAGAAACCGCCGCGATAATAACTACCATCGCAGCACACGCCGCAAACCAGAGCCGCGGTTTATTCAATAGCCCGCCAGAGCTCGCACCAGCCCTGGGAATTCCCACCGCCAGTTTTTCCACCAGTCTCTCTGGTACCGCTGGCGGTGCGATCGCGCGCAGTCTTGCTTCCAACAACTCGAGTTCAAGCGACTTCGGATCAGGTCCTGGCATTGGATTCACCTTCGGAATTCATTTCGCGTCCTGCCCCCCTAGCATCGATCGCAAATTCTCGAGCGCCTGCCGCGTTCGCCACTTCACGGTGCCCGACGGCTGATCGAGCACTGCGGCCATTTCTTCGTAACTCAACCCTTGCAAATAATGCAGCACAATCACGTCGCGCTGGGCCGCGGGCAATCGATCGATCGCCCGGTGCAGCCGCTGAGCTTCGTCATTGGCGCTGGCCCGCGCGGCGGGAGCTGCCGCCGACGATGGCGCCTGCACCAAACGCGCATCATCCGTCGGTTCGGCCAATCGCCCGCCGCGCCGCCGCGCATCGATAAATTTTCGATAGGCGATCGTATGCAGCCAGGTGCCCAGCGAGCTATTGGCTTTAAAGCTGCCGATTTTCTTCCACGCAGCCAAAAAGCTTTCTTGGGTCAAATCTTCGGCCAGGTGCGCATCGCCAGCCAAATGCACCAATAGCCGGTAAATCGGCGCATGGTACAGCCGTATAAGTTCCACGCACGCTTCGCGGTCACCCGCGAGCATGCGCTTCACCAGCGCGCTTTCGGACCATTGGGTCACCGGATACTTCCAAAGGAGCTATACGATTAGACGCATCCCTCAATCCGGGTGTTGGTCGAAATTCGTACAAATCCTTACCAACACTTCGGCAGCGCCAAGCGTCAAATATGCTATGCCGGTTGCTTTCGCTCACCCGGGGGCATCGATCTCGTGAACACAAGAGCCCCGCCAATGAAAAAAAGTTTACTAATTGCTTTTAACGCGATTGTTATCGGATTATTCGCGGCTTCCAACTCACCTGCCGGAGTTATTCCGCCGAACCTCCCGGCAGGTTCACAGTATCAACTCATCTTCGTTACTTCGGGCACCGACACCGCCGCCAGCTCCAACATCGTCGATTACAACACATTCGTTATCAACCAAGCTGGCCTCTCTTTATCGCTCCCCGCGACCACTTGGCATGCCATCGCGTCCACCGCGAGTGTAAATGCCAATGTCAATGCTCCATGGGTCTCCGGCTTGCCTGTTTACAACACTCAAGGTATTGAAGTCGCCTCGCCCACAAGCGGCCTTTACTCTGGTTCCTTGCTTGCCGCTGTCATGTACGACCAAAATGGGGGCTTCCAGCAGTCGCTTGTTTGGACCGGTAGCGGCGGTACCGGCACGGCCTCGCAACATCCCGTTGGAAGCACTACGCCTGGCTTTGGCTCGGCCTTCGCCCACAACCTCGATTGGATTCAGGATTCCGGATCCACGACCCAAACCCTTCTGCCCTTGTACGCGCTTAGCGGAGCAATAACCGCCGTACCCGAGCCATCGGCATTATGCTTAATGGGATTTGCAACTCTGATCACTTTTGGCGCACGAACTCGACAGACTAAATCGGCTTAATAGCCTGACAGCTTTTTGGGAGCACGCTCATGAAAACACCAAGAATGCTGCTTTTTCTTATCACCCTGCTCACGGCGTACTGCGCTCGGCTGGTACAGGCCCAAACTTGGATGACCCTCGACGTTCCCGGTCCCTATTGGTCGGAAGCCTGGGGAATTTCGGGCAGCAACATCGTTGGCCTTTATTACAACCCGTCAATCCCAGGTCCCAACGATCAAGGCTTTCTCTACAACGGCTCCACGTTCACGACGATCGACGATCCGCTGGGCACGCTTGGCACCGACGCCCTGGGCATTAATTCGGGCGGCAAAATCGTCGGCGATTATTACGCCGGCTCTCAATTGCCGCATGGCTTTCTTTATAATGGCACGAATTATGTGACGATCGCTCCGCCTGGCGGCATCAACGGCACCATCTGCAACGGCATTGCCAACAATGGCAACATCGTCGGCACTTACACCGACTCGAACTATGTCAACCACGGCTTCATCTACAATGGCTCGACGTACACCCCGCTAAACGATCCCAATGCTGATCAGTCGACAAACCGCGGCACCTATGCCCGCGCTATTTCCAATACCAATGGCGACATCGTCGGTTTGTACTTAGATTCCACCGGCAAGCAGCACGGATTCCTCTACAACGGCACGAGCTATGCCACTCTCGATTGCCCCGGCAGCCAGTTCACCGACGCCTTTGGCATTGACGGCAATAACATCGTAGGAAGCTATCTCGGAGCCGACTCTGAAATTCACGGTTTCCTCTACAATGGGTCGACGTGGACCACGCTCGATTTCCCCGGCCCAGAAACGACAATTATCGAGGGAATTCAAGGGAACACGATCGTCGGTCAGTACGTTGCCGACGATGGCTCAGTGAATGGCTTCGTGGCGACGGTGCCCGAACCATCGAGCTTGGTCCTAATTTCGCTCGGCTTGTTGAGCTTGATTGCGAGACGAGTTAGACGGTGAAATCTATCGCACCAGGCAAGTTAGACGAGGATCAAATCAATTTCGTCTGCCAGCTTTGCTACGTCTGCCGGCTGCCCTGACCTAAATGCTCGGCCGCGCCATTTCCATCGCCTGCGTATCCTTTGCGTTCGCCGGCCTGCGCCTTGCGCACTCCTTCTGCCACAATGCTATCGGTCACCGCCCCATTGGAACCCAACGTCGGCAGTTGCAAGTCCGCCTGGGTTCCCAGTCGCAGATCACTAGCGGCCGCCGTCGCTCCTGGCCCCAGCGCCAACAAGCCGCTCTTGCACGCGGAACGGCGATTCTCCCTCTTTGAGCGGTTGCCGCGTATAGCAACCATCGGATTGCAGAACTCGCGCTTTCACATTATCCATCAAGTACGCCGGCACAATCTCGTGCAAAATGCGATCGCGCAAATCGGCCTGCTCGATCGGGAACATCACTTCCACGCGGCGATAGAAGTTGCGCGGCATCCAATCGGCGCTCGACAGAAACACCTTGGCCTCCTCATCGGGGCCGAACACATAGATGCGGCTGTGCTCCAGGAACCGATCGACGATGCTCCGTACGCGAATGTTCTCCGAAATGCCCGGCAGCCCCGGCCGCAGGCAGCAGATGCCGCGATCGACAAGGTCGATCGGCACGCCCGCCTGGCTGGCGCGGTACAGCGCTTCGATCACGCGATGATCGACCAGCGCATTGAGCTTGGCGAAGATCCGCGACGGCTTGCCTTCCGGGCCCGCTGCGATCTGCTCTTCGATCAATTCGATCGTGCGGCGGTGCAAATCGGTCGGCGCGACGACGAGCTTCCGCCACTGATGCCCCTGCGAATAGCCGGTGAGCAGATTGAACAGCGCCGAGGCATCGTCGGCGATGTCTTCGTCGGCGGTGAACAAACCCAAATCGGTGTAGACCAGCGCCGTGATCTGGTTGTAGTTGCCCGTGCCCAGGTGCACGTAGCGCTCGCAGCGCGTTGCCTTCTTGCCGCACGACCAGCGACAGCTTGCAGTGCGTCTTCAAATCCAAGAAACCGAACACCACGTGCACGCCGGCCCGCTCCAGTTGCCGCGCCCAGCGAACGTTGTTCGCCTCGTCGAAGCGGGCCTTCAGTTCCACCAGCGCCGTGACGTGCTTGCCGTTCTCGGCCGCCTGCATCAGCGCCCGCGTGATCGGCGAATCGCCGCTGGTGCGATAGAGCGTCTGCTTGATGGCCAGCACCTTCGGATCGTTGGCCGCCTTCGGTGACGAAATCGACCACCGGGTCGAACGAATCGAACGGATGGTGCAGCAGAATGTCGCGCCGGGCGATCGTGGCGAACAGATCGTCGCGCCGCCGCAAGCCGCGCGGCATCTGCGGCGAAAACGGCGGATCGCGCAGCTGTTCCCGATCGGGCAGCTTCACCAGTTCCATCATGGCCGTCAGATCGAGCGGCCCGGGGATGCGATAGACCTCGCTGTAGCCTTCCGGCTGATTATCGCGCATCGATTCTTCGTCGACGATCATCCGCACCAGTTCTTCGCTGCCGCCGGCCGCCACTTCCAGCCGCACGGCCTCGCCGCGCTGCCGCGCCTTGAGGCGGTCTTCGATCAGCCGCAGCATGTCGTCCGATTCTTGCTCCAGCAGCTCGATGTCGCTGTCGCGCGTGATGCGGAACGTGGTCCACGAATGCACGTCGAAGCCGCCGAACAACTCCGGCAGCCGCGCCGAGACCACATCTTCCAGCAGAATGAACTGCGGCTCGTCGCCTCCTCCCAGCGGCACCAGCCGCGGCAACACTTGCGGCACTTGCACGACGGCGAACAATTGCTTCGGGCCCAAGCCGCGCCGCCGCTCCAGCATCGCCGCCAGATACAGCCCGCGATTGTGATAGCGCGGGCTGGGATGGCCGGGTCGATCGCCATCGGCGTCAGAATCGGAAACGCCCGCTCGCGGAAGAATCGATCCAAGACCGCCTGGTGCTCACTCGTAAGCTCGTTGACTCCCAGCAGCCGAATCCCCTCTTCCGCCAGCGCCGGCCGCACCGACTCGTTCCAGCAGCGATATTGCGCCGCCACCAGCTCCTGCGTGCGCTTGGCGATCCGCTGCAACTGGGCGATCGCCCGCAGTCCGTCGGGGCTGTAGTCCTGCGGCGCACCGTCGCCAAACGCCTGCTCGCGCAAGCCCGCCACGCGGACCATGAAGAACTCGTCGAGGTTCGAGCTGAAGATCGACAGGAACTTCACCCGCTCCAACAGCGGCGTGCGCTGGTCCTCCGCCTCTTCCAGCACGCGGGCGTTGAACTCCAGCCAGCTCAACTCGCGGTTGATGAACAGTTCAGGAGGAAAACTTTGCTCGTACATTTGCCGTAGGTCAGCCTTTCCAGGCTGACATTAGAACGCTCTCCCTCAGTGAGAGGCATGCTGAGGGCGTATCCATCAAGATTAAATCCCCGCACCTGTATCTTAGCGCCACACTTCGCGCGGTGAAAGCCCCGCAGCATCCCCAAGCCAGTCAAGTATTTGCGCCGCGTTATCACAAGATTAGCACCGCCGCGCGGACTCGCCCGATTGCGTGATTTCGCCAACTGGCGGAAGGACCATAGCCAACCCTCAAAATCCCCCTGTCCGTCATGTTCATTTCATCCACTCCCGTTTTCACCTCTTCATCCGCTCACCCCTTCGCCCGCTCACTTACCCGTTTTCCGCCTGCCGCGTGCCGGTTTCGCAGGTTGTGGCGCGGTCTCCCGACCATCGCCGCTCGTAGGTTGTGGCGGCACGGTCTCCTGACCGCCGCCACTTGTTGTCGCCTCCTCCGTCCCGCCAGCCGCTTCTCCTTCGGGTACATTCACCACGGCCGCAAAATCGATCGACTCCTTCGTGGTCTCGCCAGGTAAAATCCAAATCTCGTCGAACAGCTCATTTTGCTCCAATTGCACCCCGTGGTGCCGCACCAACTCCAAGGTCGCCAAGAACAATCCCACCAGCGTCGATTTATTTGTGTACGGCTTGAACAATTCGGTCATCGACAGCTTGCCCTGCCGCAACAAATCCTTGTGAATCCGCTCCATGTAAACTTCAATGGGCGTATCATCGTACAGAATGTTCGACGGCCCCGATGGCTGCCTGTAACCGCAAGATGCGCCCAAAGGCGCTCACCAAGTCCCACAGCTCGGCATCGTGAATCGGTTCTTCTGCCGGGTCGCGCTTCTGCGAACCGTCGTCCGTCGCCAGCCGCCGATAGCGCTCTTGCCACGCGCGGCCGCGCTCCTCGAGCATGCTCGCCGCATCTTTGTACCGCTTGTATTCCAACAGGCGACGCACCAGATCTTGCCGCGGGTCCTCCAGCGGCTGTTCCACTTCCTCGCTCCGCGGCAACAATGTGCGCGATTTGAGTTCAATCAGCGTGCTGGCCATTTCGACAAAATCCCCCACGCCGTCGACATCCAATTCCTTCAGCACCTCCAAATATTGCAAGAACTGCTCGGTAATTGGCGCAATGGGAATCTCGGTAATTTCTACCTCATGCTTCCGCACCAGGAACAAAAGCAGGTCCAGCGGCCCGCGAAAATCGGCAAGTTCAACGTGAAAATCCATGAATTTGTCGACTCGAACCTTGAGTGTGACTTTCTGATCTGGCAACAGTGCGTTTTGCGCCGAATCGCAAATCCCGCTGCGCATTGCGACCCAGTATTTCAAGCCTTATAATCTGCGATTCTATCAAACTGCCGGCCGACCACGATTATCAATTTCCACTGCTCGACTGATGAAAATTCACGAATTCCAAGCCAAGGCAAATCCTCCGCGAAGCCGGCGTCGCCGTGCCGCAAGGGCATTGTCGCCCGCACCGCCGACGAAGCCGCCAAAGCCTTTCGCGATCTTGGCGGTCCGCTGGCCGTCGTCAAAGCTCAAATTCACGCCGGCGGCCGCGGCAAAGGCACGATCAAAGGCTCGCAGCAGCACGGCGTGCAGCTGGTGAAATCGGCCGACGAAGCCGGCAAAGTCGCCGGCGCAATCTGCTCGGCAAGCCGCTGGTCGACGATTCAAACCGGCCCCGAAGGCCAAGTCGTCCAGCAAGTGCTCGTCGAAGAAGGTTGCGACATCGCCCGCGAGTTGTATCTGGGCATCGTCGTCGATCGCGCCGCGGCCGGCCCTGTGCTGATGGCCTCCAGGCCGGCGGCATGAACATCGAAGAGGTCGCCGCGAAAACGCCCGAGCTGATTTTCAAAGAGCCATTCGATCCCGACGCCGGCTTGCAGCCGTATCAGGCCCGCAAGCTGGCCGCGAAGCTGGACCTCAAAGGCAACAGCGTTCGCTCGGCCGAGAAATTCATGCGGTCGCTGTGCCGGGTGTTCGTCTGGAAAGATTGCAGCCTGGTCGAAATCAATCCGCTGGTCGTCACCAAATCGGGCGAGCTGATCGCGCTCGATGCCAAGATGAGCTTCGACGACAACGCCCTGTTCCGCCATCCGGAACTGGCTCGAGCTGCGCGACATGGCCGAAGAAGAGCCGACCGAAGTTCGGGCCGGCAAAGCCGGGCCTGAGCTACGTGAAGCTCGACGGCAACATCGGCTGCCTGGTCAACGGCGCCGGCCTGGCCATGAGCACGATGGACCTCATCAAGCTGCACGGCGGCGAGCCGGCCAACTTCCTCGACGTCGGCGGCGGCGCGAACACCGAACAAGTGACCGAAGCGTTCCGCATTCTGCTTTCCGACCACAACGTAAAGGCGTGCTGGTCAACATTTTCGGCGGCATCATGCGCTGCACGACGATCGCCACCGCCATGGTCGAAGCCTACAAGACAGTCGGCTTCAACGTGCCGCTGGTCGTGCGGCTGGAAGGCACCGAAGTCGAAGAAGGCCGCAAGATCCTGGCCACGAGCGGCGTCGCACATCATCACGCGCCGAACGGCCTGACCGACGCGGCGAAAAAAGTCGTCGCCGCGGCAGCTGAGCGAAACGCTCGGCAATTCAAGACTCGACGTCATGAGCATTCTGATCAACAAGATCACCCGCGTCATCTGCCAAGGCATCACCGGCAAGGTGGGCCAGTTCCACACCAAGGGCTGCAAAGAATACGGCACGAAGATGGTCGGCGGCGTGACGCCCGGCAAAGGCGGCGAAACGGTCGAAGGCCTGCCGGTGTTCGACACGGTCGATGGAAGCCGTCGAGAAAACCGGCGCCGACGCCACGATGATCTTCGTCCCGCCGCCTTCACCGCCGACGCCATTCTCGAAGCGGTCGATGCCGGCATCAAAACCGTCATCGCCATCACCGAAGGCGTGCCGGTGCTCGATATGGTCCGCGTGTACCCGATCGTCAAGCGCAGCAAGTCGGTGCTCGATCGGCCCGAACTGCCCCGGCGTCATCACGCCCGGCGAGTGCAAAATCGGCATCATGCCCGGCTACATTCACAAGCCGGGCACCGTCGGCGTGATGAGCCGCAGCGGCACGCTCACCTACGAAGCCGTGTGGCAGTTGACGAACTTCGGCTTGGGCCAATCGACGTGCGTCGGCCTGGGCGGCGATCCGATCGTCGGCACGTCGTTCATCGATCTGTTGCAAGATGTTCCAGGACGATCCCGAAGACCGAAGCGATTCTGATGATGGGCGAAATCGGCGGCACGGCCGAAGAAGAAGCCGCCGCCTACGTGAAAGCAGCACGTCACCAAGCCGGTGGCCGCGTTCATCGCCGGCCGCACCGCCCCGCCCGGCAAACGCATGGGCCACGCCGGCGCGATCATCTCCGGCGGCAAAGGCACCGCGGCCGAAAAGCTCGCCGCCCTCAAAGCCGCCGGCATCGAAGTCGCCGAAAGCCCCGCCGACATGGGTGCCGCTGTCCAACGCGCGATGCAACGGAAAAAATAACCACGGGAGTCACGGAGATCGCAGAGCAGTGGGACAGGAAATGTTTACCGACAGTCGCGGTCATTCTTTGATCTGCTTATCTCTTCTCCGTGTCTTAGTGACTCCGTGGTGAATTTGCCGTTTAATACGAAACTCCCAGCCGCGCCATTAGCGTGCTCGGCAAGTTCTGCGTCGGCGTAGCGGTTTGGAATTGCAATTGCCGGCCGAACACATAGCCCAGTTCCGCGTTGCCATTGAGCCCCAGCACTTTGCTCTTGTGCTCAATGCCCATCATCACTCGGTAGTCAGTGTAGTCCATAACGTTGTTGTATCCATTGGCCTGCTGAATGGCCCATTGGCCGCCGCCAAATTCCCCAGCCACATAGATCCAGCGCTCGAAATTCGGGCGCAGCGCTAATGCGGTAAGCCACGCGCGGCTTCGGCGTGATGATTTCAAACCGCATGTCGTCGTTGGGCGTCCAAATAAATCCGCCGGCTGGAACCAGCTTCGCGTCGAGGCGGTCCCAATAGGCGACGCCTAATGCAATTTTCAATGTCGGCGTCCAGTCGTAGGAACCCACGCCGTGACCTTCCATGCGAAAGGCCTGCGCGCCGTTGGGGTTTTGATAATCGCTGTGCCAGCCCGGCGTAACGACAATGTCCGCCCCAATGCGGCTGGTGATTTTCCCCAGCCAGTGAAATTCCAAATAGTCGTCGTGCAAATTCGGCGGCAAATCGTTGGGATTGTGGGGCGCATCGACCACCCAAAAATCCGTACCAGGTTCGATCAACAGCGGCGTGTCGCGCGTCGGGAACGGCACGCCGAATACGCCATACACTTCCGTATCTTCAAACCCAGTGTTATCGCTTCCCAGCCGCGGCAAATAGGTCGACGTGGCGGCGATGCGCTGGAACACTCCTGCTCGCTGCTGCTGCGTCGCTTGCGTCGCCTGGGCGATTTCGGGCAACAGCACCGGGTTATCAGGCTGGTCCAACAGTGGCGTCGTGAAATCACGCGGAAACGAGGCCAGGCGAAGCGGATTGTCGTCCGTGCCGTCGACCGGCGGCAACGGCGTCGGCGAGCTTTCCAAAACATATTGACCATATGCCACGGGTGCATTGGATGATGCCGCTCCTGTCGATGGGGTCTCAGGCGGCACTAAATCGGCACGGGCGCGCGCCCCCGCAAACGCCACGAGCGCAATTGCGAACAGCAGTCCGTGCAGCCAGGGCATTGCACGGCAGATCAAATAGGCGATGCTGTAGTAAATCCGCATCTGCTTGCTCGCGTTTCTAAAACGATAAGCCGCCGCCTAGCAGCACGGCACTGTTCATGTTGAACGTATTGGGGCTGATATCGCGGAACACTAACTGCCGATCGAAGCAGTACCCCACTTCCAAATAGCCCCGCAATCCGTTTTGCGTTTCGGGCAGAAAATCGAAGCCGATGGCAAACCGCAAATCGTTGTAGTCGAACTGATCGCCCGGGCGGCTGATGGTCCAGTCCCCACCCCCATACTCGCCGCGAATATAAGCCCAAACATTGTGATTACCGATCGTCGTGCAACGGTGCGCTAATTTCGGCGCTGGGAAACTAATGTCGTACCGCGAATCGGGATCAGGCGTCCATAACAGACCTCCAGCCGGCAATAGCTTTATTTGCAACCGATCGATGTACCAGACTCCTAATTTGAATTGCAGCGTCGGGGTTAACGTCAGCACGCCGAGGCCGCGCCCCAATACCCGGATGCTCTGCGTGGTGGTGTGCTGAAAATCGGTATAGACGCCCGGGCTGACTTCCAACTCAGCGCCGAACCAGTTGCTCAGTTGCGGATTCCATGCCGCGTCGATATAGGCGCCGTACGTTTGGCCCGGCAAATCGGGCTCAGGCGGCGTCGGCGGCGAGAACGAGGTTGGGCCATCCCACAGCGACAGTTGGAACCCAGGCGATACGAGCACCGGATTCGTGGCGTACCACGACAGCGGAATCGCAAACGTCGCCCAAACATTCGTTGTATCGACCCCTAGAGATTCGTTGCCGCCGCCGCGCGGAATCCAGGTGTTATCGACGTGCACCTCCTGAAAGAACCGCATGGTTTTAGTCCAGGTGTCGGTAATGGGCGCAAGGTGGGGCCGTTGTAAACCGGCACTCCTTCGGGATAAATCGCGCTAGGCGCCGTGCTTGGCGCTACGTAGGTGCTTGCTGGATACGGCGTGTACGCGCCAGGAGCGGCATAGGGTGTTGCCGATGGCGCCAGTGCAGGCGCGGCAAGCGGCGTCGAGGTGCTCGGCAGCGAGTAAGGATCGAACGTGGTCGGCGGCGGTTGGTAAGCGCTGGCATACGATGAAGCGGGCGATGGAAGCGCCGCGGACGAATCGGCAGTGGGAAACTCCACGCGCTGCGCGTGCGCAGCACCACACCACAGGCACCATGCGCCCATTGCGATCCCGGTCGCTAGCCACGGTCTGATCACCGGGCAGCCCTCAATGAAATAATGCGATGCAAACAAAACAATGCTGAATAGCTACGCCGTGCGCGCAACAACCGGCTTTCCACGAGACAAGAGCGTGGGTAAATATCCGCTGCCTGGCGCACGGTCAAGATCGGTTGAGCCAGCGCAGGCAGTGCTATCGCGAGTCGCGGTAGTAAAGATGGCCGCGCAGAGAGGGGCCGCGCAAAGATGACCGCAATTCGAGGGCGGCAGTTACTAAAATTGCGACCGGAAAGCCATCACCCTGGTGGCAGCGGCGAAACGCTCGCGGGCGCGCTTCCCAGAGGCGACGCGCCGGCAGCAGGTCCGCCAGCGGGTGTTCCGGCAGGCGCGGGACCACCTCCCTCGCCGCGCTGAATGAGCGATTCCAAAGCACTGCCCGCTTGAGTGATCGCTTTGGCCAGCGGATCCTGTGTGTCGATCGGAACCACCACCGAAGCACCATTGGTCGTAGCTGTAGGAGTAGTGGGCTGCGGCAATGGGGGAGTATTACAAGCGGCGCTCAAGGCGTCGATCGCCTTTCCCATTCCGGTCACAAACTGTTGGTATGGCGCGGCTGAATTCAACGCCAGTAGTCCCCCCTGGCCATTATCTCCCACCAGCCCGCGATGGATGTGAGCTAAATCTCGCTTGATTCTCTCGGCGGCGATTGGCTTGAAGTTCTGCGCAGCCTCTGCCAATTCGCGCTTACATGAATCAATGGCCACTTTGCCCATCGATTTCGCCACGCTCGATGGATCGAAGCTGCCGGAAGGCGCAAATTTAATGCTCGCCAGCGCGTCGGCCGCGGCAGCCCGAACTGCTGGCGGTGAATTCGCGTCGCCGATCGTTTTTTGCAAGGCATCCACCACCGCGTTGTTAGAACCCGTCTCTTTCATCGCGGCCAGCACGTCGATTGCCCTTTGGCGAATCCAGGCGTGCCCTTCCGCGGTGCGCTCGGCCGGCGGGTTGGCTTCGTTGAGCACCGCCAGCATCGCTTCGATAACCTGTGGCCGGACCGCTTGATCGATTCCCGCCTGGGCGTGCCGCACCAATCCGCGTAGCGCCGGCACGCGGACCGCATCGATCGTGGTCGTCGCCGTCACCCCATTCAAAAGCGCCGGCAGCGCTTTTTCCAAGGAGCGCCATTGGGATCGCTCTCGTTCAAATCGGCGATCATAAGCATCGCATTGGTGCGCGCCACGGGGTAATAGGTGTCTTGCGCAACGGATTCCATGAATTTTAAGGTAATGTCGTTTAGGTGCTCGTGCGTTGGTCCGCTTCTAGCCGCGTTGAAGTACTGCGATTTGCACAGCCGCCGCATTTTTTGCAAACTGTTATTCGTTTTAAAATCTTGAAAGTTCTCGCTTCGCGTGAAATGCGGATACACCTCCTGGACGAAAAACTTGTCGAACACCGCATTGTCAACTGCTGTGTTGCCGCGCAGCATATCGGTGACCGATGCGTGTTCAGGGCTAATCTGGATCTTCGGCCAAGTTGTCGCATCGGTGGGCGCAGGAAGCTGCTTGTAAGATTGTTGCGCAGCGCTGCTGAAACAAATAACACGGCCAGCAGCAGGGTGGCGATCGCGCGGCTGCATATTGAGTAACTGATCTTCGGTGACAGGCTCATTGAATATAGTTCCGAATGAAACGCCGAATTTGCCCCCCTTAATCAACATGGCAGGCACAATGGCGGCTGGAGTTCACAATTAGAAAAGTCCCGCGTTTCCCGTCCATTCAGCCTAGTTCTGGCCAGTTGCGCCTGTCAAGTCGCGGCAGACTCGCCCTACAATGCGAGATCCGACACCAGGCCTTTTTGCTTCCATTTCCAGGCTTTTATGACGCTTGTCTATTATGATCAGCGGTTTCTCGATCATGCCACCGGCACACACCCGGAACGGCCCGCAAGAATAGCTCAGATTATTAGCCACCTAAGAGCGCCAATCGCTTCTGGCCCACTGCCGGCGTGAACTGTGGCAGCCCGCGACGATCGAGCGATTATCGCGCGTGCACGAACCTGGCTATATTTCCCAATTACAAGAATTCGCCGCTCGTGGCGGCGGACGAATCGAGGCCGATACGGTCGTGTCGTCGGCTTCCTTCGATGTGGCCGCGCTGGCCGCCGGATCAGTGGCCGACGCCGTGGATCACGTGCTGCAAGGCCCCGATAAAACCGCCCTATGTTTAGTGCGTCCTCCCGGCCATCATGCACTGGTCGACAGCGCGATGGGCTTTTGCCTGTTCAATAGCATCGCCATCGGCGCTCGCGTTGCGACCGACGAACATCAACTCGGACGCGTGCTGATTGTCGATTGGGATGTTCACCACGGCAACGGAACCCAAGATGCCTTTTGGGCCGATCCGCGCGTCGGCTTCTTTTCAATCCATCGCTGGCCATTCTATCCCGGCACTGGCGATGCAGACGAAACAGGCACAGGCGCGGGGCTGGGCACCACAGTGAATTTGCCCGTGCAATTCGGCACGCCGCGCGCCGAGTATCTGGGCGGTTTCGCGCCGCGCTGGAAACCTTTGCAGACGCGATGAAACCACAACTGGTTTTGATTAGCGCCGGCTTCGACAGCCACCGAGATGATCCGATTGGCTCGCTCGGGCTTGAAACCGAAGATTTCATCGATCTGACGCGCATCATGATTGAGATCGCCAAAACGCATGCAGCCGGCCGAATCGTCAGTGTGCTCGAAGGCGGCTACAACCCCGGAATTCTGGCCGGATGTGTCGAAGTGCATTTGAAAGAACTGCTAGCGGCTGACGCGCACAGCAAATTGGGGGAGAAACAGTCGACACATATCACGCCAGCAGAGAATTCCTCAAAGTAACCTTCAGGTTTGTAGCGAACGTCCTTGAAACGCGCGGCGGGACAATCCACGATCGATGGAGCTTAGACTTGTTTTAGAAGAATGAGCAGAACTCATCTCAATATCGTACAATACAAGTGGTTCGGAGCAGGCTGGACGATCGCCGGCTCGAAGGATTGGTCGGGCGCATGAAAGTGCGATCAGGCCGATTCCTATGAGTGGGAGGAAAGTCCGGGCTCCATAGGACACGGTGGTGGATAACGTCCACCGGCCGCAAGGCTCGGGATAGTGCAACAGAAAGCAGACCGCCGACAAACGGTAGGCGGTAGGCCGTAGGCAGTTTGCCGTGGCAATGATTGCTGCTTGCTGCATACCGCCTACTGCCTACTCGTTCCGCCGGCAAGGGTGAAACGGTGCGGTAAGAGCGCACCAGCAAGCCGGGCGACCGGCTTGGCTAGGCAAACCCCACTGGGAGCAAGGTCAAACAGGAAGTAGTCCCGATTTCGATCGGGAGCGGATCGGTCCGATCCGGCATAACTTCCGGGTAGACTGCCTCGAGGCGTCGAGTAATCGGCGTCGTAGAAAAATGATCGTCAACCGGCACTGGGCCTCCATGCCCAATGTGCTGGTTACAGAACCCGGCTTACAGGTCTGCTCCGAACCACTTTTTTGCACGCATTCGGTTAACGCCAGCCGCGCAGACCGGCGCTAACCAAAATGCCGCAATGCATTCATCTACAGGCCTGCGACAGCGGGCTCTTCGTGCCTGCGCGGGGCGGGCTTGGCGCTGCCGTTGCCACTTGCCGAACCCTTCGACGCGGCCAAGTCGCTGTCGAGCCACTGCACCAGCTTTGAAATGCAGAGTTGATTCATGCTGGTGCATTTCTCATGGGCCTCGACCTGCAAAAACTCGTGCAAGCTTTTTGGCAGACGGACGGTAATCACACGGGTTGGCTCTTTATCTTCTGGCACTGGCGGTCCTTCAACCCGCAGCTTTGCCAGCATTTGTTGAATTTCTCCGTACTCGCCGGTTTTTTCGAATTCTGTTAGAGCTTGGGCGCTGGGGTACATTTGCCGGACGATGCCGCCCAGTCCGAGCACTTCGCGAAAAAACGTTACCCAGTCGGGATTCTGATGAAATAGGGTTTGGGCCACGCGGATCACTTCTTGCGGTTTTTGGTCCATGTCGTTCTCCTCCGACGAGTCTGCGTCGATAGATTCCATTCTCCGCGGCCAAAGTAGCCAACGGTTGCCGAATGATTCCTTGCTGTCAAAGCATTGAACCGATATCGTTGCATTGATAGCACTTACGTCACGAGGAACACTATTGCTGAAACACGCAGCAGGAGTGCCAAAAAGAGAGCAATGGCCGACATGCACAAAAAATAGGCACAGCGGATTTTCCCACCGTCCTAAGTGTCTTCTGAGAACGCTCGAAGGAAGCGTTAATCTGGGGCGGCGAGTAAAACAACAGAAGAACGATTCCGTATTGTTGCTTGCCAAATGACCGCCCCGAAGCGCAAGAGAGTGCTTTTCGGTTGATAGGCCTGATATCGTGACGGAATGCTGGCCGCCTGGAGGTGGGCCAGATTACAATCGGGATGTAGGGATACAGTCGCACACTCAGTACTACGCTCCGCCTTCAATGGCGAACCAGGCGCGGGCGTGTGGGGCACTCTTCGGCAATTCTCATGACCGACCAAGGATCCACACGTCGTAAACTGGCACCCGGGTCCAACGCGGTCGAACTGTCGGCACCGCCACCAGAGTCTGCTATTTTGAAGCCCAAAGGAAACGGCAATTCATCGATTGCGGGGGCGGCGAAGCAGCTCGCTAGCGTCGCTTCGGGTTCGTCGGTGGTCCAAGCCGTCCGGTCGGGCAGTGGCTCATCCATCTCGAAGCAATTTCCGACAGGCGAGCCCGCCGTTGAAGGTCAACCGACGGTAATAACCAAGTCGCCCGTCTTAGCACAATTTCCGCTCACCGGGCTCATGCCGCGCGACATGGGCCAGCTTCTGGAAGGTGAGCGCCTGGGGCACTTCGAGCTGCAGGAGTATGTCGGAGGGGGCGGAATGGGAGCTGTTTTCCGCGCGAACGATACCATGCTAAACCGCACCGTGGCGGTGAAGGTGCTTTCACAAGAGCAATCGAGCGATGAGGAAACGCTGCGGCGGTTCCAGAACGAAGCGCAGTCGGCCGCGCGGTTGGATCACGAAAACATCAGTCGGGTTTTCTACGTTGGCGAAGATCGCGGTTGGAACTATATCGTATTCGAGTTTATTGAGGGGGCGAATCTGCGCGACGTTGTGCAGCGGCAAGGGCCGCTCGCGCTGGATGCCGCGGTGGGCTACACGCTGCAAATTGCCGATGCGCTTCCGCATGCCAGCCGGCGCGACGTGGTGCATCGAGATATCAAACCTTCCAACATACTCGTTACACCTGACCAGCGGGCCAAACTTGTGGATATGGGATTGGCGCGGCTGCACCAAGTGGAACCGGCCGGCAACGATTTGACGGCCAGCGGCGTGACGCTGGGCACATTCGATTACATTTCGCCCGAACAAGCACGCGACCCGCGCAACGCCGACGTGCGGAGCGATATCTACTCGCTGGGTTGCACGTTTTACTTCATGCTCACGGGCCGACCGCCGTTCCCAGACGGAACCGTTCTGCAGAAGTTGTTGCAGCATCAAGGGGACGATCCGCCCGATCCGCGTGAGCTGCGCCCCGACCTGCCGGATGACGCCGTGCGAATTTTGTGGCGCATGCTGGCAAAATCGCCCGAGCGGCGATACCAAGCGCCTGAAGAATTGCTTGCCGACTTGCTCGCGTTTGCGACGGCGCATGGATTGCCAACGGCGACGCCGGGCGGAATTGTATGGACGCCACCGGCCGAGACGCGATTGCCACTGTGGGAGCAATCTGCCCTGGATTGTGCCTTTGGCGGTTTTGGTAATTACCGTTATCGTAATGAGTATCGTTTGGAACAGCGGCGCCAACCCGGAGCCACCGCCGCTAGTGCATCACACGGCCGGCTCGGGCACGTTGCCGAAATCGAGCGATGCAACAGGCATCGCACCGATTGATGGAATCCCGACTCTTGAAACTGCGGCCGGCCCGAAAGGTGCGCCGGGTGCCGGGGAAGCACAGGAACAAGCAACAGGAAATGGTGCCGAAGCGAAGGGGTTGGTCGTTCCGAATTTACCATCGGAAAGTGGAACTGCTGATAATCCTAGCGTCAGGTCGTCTTCACCTGAAACGCTTTCGCCCGATTCGCTGACAAATCGCTCAAATTCGCGCTAAGGCCGGGCCGCCTTGAAATCGACGAACTCCATTGCAGTCGCCGCACGAAGGCATTCGCAAGCGACGGGCGGGGCAGGAAAACTGGCGGACCAGGCGCGATGGAAAAACTTCGCGCGGCCGCGTTTCTGACAGTTGTTGTTTTTGCCATCTATGGCAAATCGCTTAATGGCGAATTCATTTTTGACGACGACTTGATGCTGACTGGCAATCGGCTCATCAAATCGCCCGATGGAATCGCACGCTTTTGGTTCACGACCGATCAGCCCGACTACACCCCGCTCACCAGTTCAGTTTTGTGGGTGGAGTGGCACTTGTGGGGAACGACCACGACGGGCTATCGCATTGTCAATCTTATTCTGCACATCGGCGCTGCATTGATGGTGTGGCGAATTCTTGTGCGACTTTCAATTCCCGGCGGATATTTGGCCGCCCTGATCTACGCGATTCATCCGGTGTGCGTGGAAAGCGTGGCATGGATCGACCAACTCAAAGACACGCTTTCAACACCGCTTTTCTTAGCCTCGATCTTTTGCTTTTTGCGCAATGCGCAGTGGCACACCACGACAAAACATTTCGCTCAGCAAGACGCTTACGGTCGGCCGGACCCGCCGTCGCAAGCGCACGATCGAGGACCCGCGAGTATTTGGCCGAGCCGCTGGTATTGGCTGAGCCTTGTTGCCTTTGTACTGTCGATTTGCAGCAAGGGCTCGGTTGCAATTTTGCCGCTGGTGCTCGTGCTCATTGTCTGGTGGGAGCACGTGTCGCTTCGCGCAGCGACATGCTCCGGCTTGCGCCATTCTTTGCGATCTCGGCGATAATCACCCCCTTGATCATTTGGTTTGTTGCTCATGGTTCCGGCGAGGTCAATCGGGACGCGACTTTTTTGGAGCGTTTGCTTGGCGCGGGGACCGTTCCCTGGTTCTATCTCTCGAAAGCGTTGCTGCCGGTCCATCTGGCGTTCGTTTATCCCATGTGGAAGATTGGAATCGGAGACGTTCACTGGTGGATTCCATTAGCTGCTGCCGGCTGTGTCACATGGCTGCTGTGGCAATTTCGAAAATCGACTGTCGACCGAGCATTGCTTTTTGCCTGGGCATATTTCTGCATTGCTCTATTGCCGGTAATCGGGTTCGCCGACCCCGGCTACATGCGCTACTCGCTGGTCGCTGATCATTACCAGCATTTAGCGCTGATTGGCATCGCGGCGGCATTGGCGGCAGCATGGCATTATTGGCGCAGCGGAGTGAAACGTCGCGCGGACCTGTGGCCGAATCTAACTCTCGGCGCGCTTCTGTGCGGTCTGGGATATCTAGCTTGTTGTCAAAGTGCGTTGTACGCAAAAGCCGAGACACTCTACCGGGCGTCGCTTGAGAGAAATCCCAATTGTTCGATTATGCAAAACGGGCTTGGAATTCGCTTGCTTAACTCGGGGAATGCGTCCGAAGCCATGAACCTATTCGAAAAAGCGCTTGCGCTTGATCCAAGCAATGCCCAGGCTCACTGCAACTTAGGCCTGGCGTTGGCTTCCCAACAACGAATTGATGATGCGCTGCGAGAATATCAACGCGCTGGCGCTTAAGCCGAACTTCCCCCAGGCCCAATTAGATACAGCATTGGCGCTGACGTTTCGCCGGGCGAACCCAAGAATCCATCGAGCCCTATCGAGAATTTTTGAAATTCGCGCCGGATTACATCGACGGCCATTTCAACTTGGCTAACGCGCTGGCCAGTGTCGGCCGCTTGGACGAGGCGGTCGCTGAATATCGAGAAGCATGAAGCTAAAGCCCGATTTTGTGTCCGCGCGGAACAGTTTAGGCAACACGCTGTTAACGATGGGCAGACTCGCGGAAGCTCAAGATTGCTATGAACAGAATTTGAAGATCGCGCCCAATGATGCCGAATCGCACAATAATTTAGCCAGCGTTCTGTTCAAGCAGGGCAATCGGCAAGATGCACTTAAGCATTATCAAAAAGCAATTGAGGCGAACCCCAATTATGCTAAGGCGCACTACAATCTCGGCGTCGTGCTCTACAACCTAGGACAAGTTGAGACTGCAATTACCCAATATGAAGCGGCGCTTCGATTGAAGCCCAATTACCCTGAAGCGGAAATCAATTTAGGCAATGCATTACTTCGAATTGGCCGACCACAGGATGCAATCCCGCACTACGATCGGGCAATAGAACTGAACCCCGAAAGCGTTGAAGCACATGCGAATGAAGCGAGCGCCTTCTCCAAGCTGGATCGCTTTTCCGAGGCCCAGACCGCCTGCGAAAAGGCACTGGCGCTGGCAAAGGCTCAAGGAAATACGCAGTTCGTCGGCACGCTGCAATCGTGGCTAGCGAGTTTCCGTTCGAAGAAACAAGCGAGCCCCGCGGAAGCGAAGTAAGTGTTGTCCGCCGCTGAGGGAAATTCGCGAACCTCATCAAGAATCGCGTGCTTTCAGAGCACGAGATCGAAGTAGTGCCCCAAGCGACTTGGTTGCTAACTGTCGGCCGGCAAGCGGTGCCCGAGCTTGTCGCTGGTGGCAATGTAGCGGGCGTTGTGTTCGTGTACTGGGGGCAAAATTGGCACTTGATCGACCACTTGCAAATCGAACCCGCCGTAAATGAATGCGTCGGTTTTTTTCGGATTGTTCGTCGACGATCGCACTTTGGAAAGTCCCAAGTCTTTTAAGAGCTGAATTCC
>CAWGBP010000028.1:0-113723 GCA_963820835.1 Pirellulales bacterium
CACCCGGGCATCGCAAAGGGGCACTAGCTGCCGCCGGTGAATAGGATACAGAAGGCGCTATCGGGAGTAATTTTGATACATTGGGCAGGATACTTGCAATCGTCGTCATAGATGCGCAGGGCAATGGTTCCTGTGCTTACCGAACCATTGTTGCTCCAGCACGAATCGATTGGCAATTGCCCATCTGCATTGAGCGATATCGATGTGAGAAGTGAGTCGTCCCAGGCTGGAATTGAATTTACGACGGAATATTTACCGTTCAATCTTTCACACCAAATTGTGCGCCAGGGCCTGAGCTGAAGGTCGATAATTCGCTTTGCGACATACGGAATCGGCAGCTTGGTGCGGTTAGCAATTGCGACGACAGTTTGAAGTGACGGTCGATTGATTTCAAGTTGCTTCTGCAACCAATCTTTCGGCAAGAGTGCTTCATCGGCACATTTGTCGCACAAAAGCTCGATATGATTATGCGAGATTTTCCTGCTGACGTTTTTGCCTTTCTCTCGCGATGCCGCAATCCGCCCCTTCTCAAGCACTAGGTGTGCGAGTTCGTGTGCTAGCGTGTGACGACGCTCCCATTCCTCGAGATCATTATTTATTTCAATTTGAATCTTTTTTCCAACCATTAGCACGCGTCCGCGCATAGCGAGCGGAACGTAGTCGATACTTTCTATGTGAAGTCGCGCTGCAAGCGTTGATAAGTCGGTTGAAGGCTCGGCCGATCCTTGCGAGAGCAACTCGCGACGAAATGTGCGCAAAGCCTCGGCCTCGGCGGCGATGTGGCTGTTGCGTCGCTCAGCAACCGCGTCGATCAATAACCGTTGGCAAAATCGCTTATTAAACGGTTGATCAGTGTCCTTTTGGCTCAACACGTTCAAAGTCCTTTTCACTCAGATAAAAGTTCGCTGGCCATGCGTCTTCTTTTTTGGCGACTCCATCAATCGACGTTTTTCAAGCGCCGCATGCTGGCTTGTCCATTGCTCCTCGCTGATGCTTTTCGATTGTCCACTCGCAGCTAGTTGGTGTTGATATTGTTCACGAAGTTCAAAATATGACGCCGCGCTCCATTCGAGTTTTGTTGCGACTTCCTCCAACCGTCTGAGATTCGCATCGACCGCTGGACGCGCTCGGTGTGTTTCGGGCCGTTCTCCTTCGATCAATTCGCCAAGGTCACTCTCAAGGGCATGCGCGAGCCTCTGAATAAGTTGCAGCGGGATGCCGTCATATTCACCCCGTTCGACGGCATCGACCAAGCGTGGCGAAATGCCAAGCTCGCTTGCAAACGAGGCTGCGTCGTCGTAGCCACGAGATTGTCGTAGGGCCGCTAGTCGGTGACCAATCTCTAGTGCTGGCTCAATGCGCATCGTCTGTTTCCATTTGCGCACTGTTCCAAGATTGGCGACAATTGATTTGCGAAGTTTGCGCTGCAAATCCTCTGGTGTGGAATAAACAATCGTGTCGAGAATATTGCCGGGACTGCCTGTAACCATCCTTGATACCGTTGTACCTTCACGCATGAGCAAAAATGTAGGCACGCTATGGCTGCCAGCGATCTCGATTTCCTGCCCGACACCGAAGCTAGGCTGATTGACGATTGTGACCAGTAAATCCGCATTTAAGACGCGCTTGCGGTCAAGGCGATAAACTGCGGATGCGTCGACGTCTTGGTGCAAAAGCGGATCGGTTGCTTTTCGTGGCTGGTAAATATACAGGTCATAGTCCTTCGCGAGTTCGGCGATAACGCTCGACGCGAACATGATCGCCTCACGGGCATCTGCGTCAGTCCCGTAAGTGCTGTTGCGACGTAGCCGTGCAATACTTCAACGGTTGCCGAACTTGTCAAGCCAGCTCTGGCTTCCGCCAATATCGAGGAAACTCCCTCGCAATTTGCTGGTCGGTCGCTCGGTCGCTTCTTCATGAGACTGTGACAGAGGTCATAGACCGCGGCTCTGACGGGATCCGCGGTTCTTTTAGCTGGCGGATCAAAGTGGGGGTCCTCATTCTCGACTAGGCGAATTAGGCGAGCGAATTGCTGTTCCTCCGCGAAGATTTGCTCGCCATGCAATAACAGATATAAGACTGTTCCGATCGAATAGAGGTCGGTCTGATGACTGTAATTTCCACCGAAGAGCATTTCTGGCGATGAATTGCGAATCGTCCCCAAGAATTTGTCTTGAGGCGTGAGTGGCGAGTCGTTTGGTTGGATTTGCACGACTCCCAGATCCATGATTTTCACATCGAATGTTGATGTGACAATGATGTTTTGGGGCTTCAAGTCTCGGTGAGTAATGCCATTTTCATGGAGGCATGCGACACCACCTATGAGCTGCTCCGCGAGCCGTAAAAGCAGCCTGGTTGGAATCGGAAAGAACTGTTCCACCCATTTATCTAAGGGTATTCCATCCACGTACTCCATTACCAAGTATGGCGCCGCGTCACGATCTTGGTTCAGCGAGCTGTCATAGATCCGAACGAGATTCGGATGAGATATGGTGGACCCGACTTGAAACTCTCGTTGAATTCGGGCGAGCTGACCGTGCTGTCGTAGTATTTCGGATTTGTATCGCTTTACGGCGATAGGCTCACCGATCTGCGCGAACGGTTTGTCGGCAGTTGGTGTCGCAAGAAACACCTCTCCCGCGGCTCCTTCGCCTAACTTTTCGATTAATCGGTAATCTCCAATTGATTCGCTCATAGTTTCCTCCTCGAGCGACATAATGGTTGATCTTCGGGCTAATTCTACCAAAATACCATGTCTGCCTAAAGGCGGTGCTCGCCTGAGTCAGATTGTCCGTCGAGGCAAATTCCCGGCTTATAAAATGCCTATGCTAGAGTCATGTTCCGATTTCGGTGTCGATTGCATGCCGTTATGCGGGCCGTCGCGGTGGTTGACCATGATGAGGCGTGGCCGCGTGGCACGCCGTGCGGTTCGGTTCCATGGGCGATGCCCCTGGCGTATTGCAGGTTGGGCCATTGGCCCAGCGGACTAGTGGGCAGTGGGCACCTGGGCGCGGGTGTGGATGGCCCTTGACCAGCGCGGCGGGTTGGTACGAGGTACGGAGTGCGGAGTACGGAGTACGGGAGCGGGCTAGTGGCTCGGCGCTCGTTGCTTTGCATGCCGATGTCGGAGCGTGGGTATGGCACGCGGCGAGTTTAGGATTTCGTATCCCCGGGTGCGCGGGCGCGAGTGAGGGGCTAATGGCTGCAACGCCCGCGGCGTAGGCACTGGCAAAGCCAGTGGCACCCAAGCGGCAAACAATGAGCCGGTGAGCCGGTGAAGAGGTGAGCGGGTGACGGGGTGAAGGGGTGAGCAGGTGAGCAGGTGAAGAGGTGAGCGGGTGACGGGGTGAAGGGGTGAGCGGGTGAGCAGGTGAAGAGGTGAGCGGGTGACGGGGTGAGCGGGTGAGCAGGTGAAGAGGTGAGCGGGTGAGGGGTGAGCGGGTGAGCAGGTGAAGAGGTGAGCGGGTGACGGGGTGAAGGGGTGACGGGGGGCGGGAGACTCGCGCCACAACTGGGGTCTCACTGCTGGCAAGCCAGCAGTGGCACCCGCGCGTTTTTCGTGGGAGGGTGGCCTTGGTGCGGCGGGCGCGGGGGGTATCATTCGCCGCTTGCGCTAGCAGATCTGGGCGCGCGTGGATATTGGGCGCGCAAGCGGATCCGGTGCTTCTTTTCTTCAGGGCAATAGTTCTATTCGATCGCAGGGCAACAGTTCTTTTCGATTTCAGGGCAATGGGCCGATGAAACCGCGCGTCCGTCTGGCATTTAGCGATTTCTGGAGGACGTTCGATCCTGCCGATAATTATTTCACCCGGCTCTTGGGCGAAAAGTACGAGATCGAATTGTCCGACCGGCCCGATTTCCTGATCTATTCGTGCTTTGGAAACCGTTACCGCAATTTCCGCGGCATTCGAATTTACTACACGGGCGAAAACCGGCCGCCCGATTTTTCCGAGTGCGATTACGCTTTCTCGTTCTATTTTCTAGATCGTCCGAACCATTACCGCCTGCCCGTTTATGCGTTGCACTATCGCCGCAACCAGCCGCCCATCAAACAAAGCGACTTCGACCCCTGCGCCCTGCTGGCGGAGAACAGGCGGTTTTGCAACTTCGTTTACTCCAATAAATATTGTCCGCAGCGCAACCGATTTTTCCGAGAACTCTCGAAGTACAAGCACGTCGACGCCGGCGGCCGCATGTATAACAACGTCGGAGGACGTGTTCCCGACAAATTGGAATTCATCCGCAATTACAAATTCACGATCGCGTTCGAAAATGAAAGCAGCCTCGGCTACACGACGGAAAAAATTTACGAGCCGATGCTCGTCAATAGCTTGCCCATTTATTGGGGCAATCCACTAGTGCATCTCGATTTCAATCCGGCAAGCTTCCTGAACTTCCACGATTACGGCAGCTACGAAGCACTCATCGAGCGCGTGATCGAAGTTGACCGGAACGACGATTTGTTTTGCCACTACATGCGCCAGCCTTGGTTGCATCACAATCGCGTCAACGAGTACGCCGACCGCCGGAACATTCTGGCCCAATTCGATCGGATTTTCGCGAGCACTGCCAAACCGGTCGCGCACGAGCGCCGCATTCACCGATTCTTGCTGATCGATCAAACGCGCCGCGGTGCTCGAAATTGGAAGCGAAAGCTAGTGAAAAAAGCGCGCAACGCCCGCTATCACCTCGATCGACTTTGGACCTAACAGCCGATTTCCTCCGAAACCCAACACAATCATGTCTCGTTTGCCGAATCTGTTTGTTGTAGGTAGTGCGAAAGCCGGCACAACGGCGCTGTATTATTATTTCAAAGCCCATCCGCAAATTTACGTGCCGGAAACCATCAAAGAGACCAATTACATGGCCTACTTTGGCGGCTTGCCGCGTCCAACTGGTCCTGGCGACATTGTTGCTGTCAGCACAAGTGTAACGAGCTTGACCGAATATGAGGCGCTGTACGCCCAGCGCAACGGCGAAACGATTGCCGCCGATGTTAGCCCTGGCTATCTGTTCTTTCCGCAGTCTTCCGGCAAGATCGCCGAGCTCTGCCCCAACGCAAAGATCGTCATCATCCTTCGCAACCCGATCGAATCGGCGCTGTCGATGTTCTCGATGATGTATCGCCTCCGCCGCGAACCTTGCGAGCCGTTTGTCGACGCCTTTCAGCGCAGCCATGAGCGGATGGCAGCCGGCTGGGCATGGAATTGGAATTACCAGGATTACTTCTTGTATTCAGGGCAAGTTGCTCGTTATTTAGACCTATTTCCACGTTCGCAAATATTCATCCGCCGCTACGAAGAACTTAAACACACCCCTGAAAAGTTCTATCACGATTTGACAGCGTTTCTGGGGGTCGAGAATTTGAAGCTCCAGGAAGCAAATGACTGGGTGAACATGGGGGCCCGCCACTGGGACCGATTGCGTCGCACGCGTAGGGGAAAAATCCTGTTGGAACTCGCTCGCACTGCGGAAAAATTGCTCCCGCCCAAGGTCTGTAAACAATTGCGAATCGACGCTCTCCAGCAGCCTGGTTTTCACCTAAGCCTTGAAGATCGGCGCATGCTGGCTGCCCATTTTCGGGACGATGTCTGCAAGCTGTCCAAGATGCTCAATTGGAATCTCGATGATTGGCTGCAGTGCTATCACGGCAGCAGGGAAGCGGCGTAAATCGGGGCAAGTTGGGAGGCGATTATAAAAACTGATGGCTTTGCCGATTATTCCGAAGATGCGGGTGGCGATGGTTCGATAACTTAAATAGCGCCGTCCCGCGCTTGCGCCAAGCTTGTCAACGTTCATGAAGGAAGAGGGCGTCATGTTGAAGTTGAACGGCCGATATCGGCTGGCATCTCAGGATATCGTGTGCGAGCAATTTGATGACGAGATGGTGATTCTGAACCTGTCGTCGGGCCACTATTTCGCGCTTAACAAGTCGGCCAGCGTTTTGCTGAACGGCTTGCTCCAGGGCAATGCACCGGAAGCATTGTCGTCGGTTGGTGGCGCAAGGTTCTCGGCGGAAGAGGCGTTTGATTTCTTTCGCAAACTGGTGGATCACGAACTGTTGGCTGCCGACAGCTCTCAACCGCCGGCGCCTGTGGGCTCCACAATTCGCGAAGCCGTCAAAGGGCTGTTGGATAAGCCCATTCTGGAAATCCACGATGATCTGGCCGATCTGATCATCGCCGATCCGATCCATGACAGCGATGAATCGATGGGTTGGCCTGTCCGGAAAGCGGCCTAATCCGCACAACAGCGTGCCTCCAGAAAAACGCGCCTTCAGAAAGCCGACTGTGACGAAGATTCTGCCATTTCGCCCGCGGCACACCCCGGCTACGACGTCGGCCAATCTGTTTGAATTTCTGCGCGATGCCATCGATCGTGCCGAGCAGGACACGGCGGCGCTCAAGCCAATTCACACTGCGCGGCTGCATCGATTGGAAATCCAATTGTTGACGCGCAATCGGCACTTTGCCGATCTGGTGCGGCAACGAGTTTTTTCGAGCGACACAGATTTCGCCTCCCGCGAAATATGCCGCGTTGCGGTTCTTTCTCCCGAGGACAGTTCGCTGCCGCCGCCGCCGGCCTGGGGCGAGCCGATTTTTCATGCCAGAGAATTCGAAAAATTGCTGGAAGATAGTCCGCTTCGCGCCTCGTATTTTCACGACCTGCGGGTTTGGCAAATTTACGATCACGAGCAAAAGTTTGGTTTGCTCTGGCTGACCGGATCGCACAACTATTGCGATTGGGAGCCGGCTGCTCCGCTGCGCACCTTTCTCCATTGGACCGCTTGTTTTCAGGACATGCGATTAGCCCACGCGGGGGTTTTGGGCAAAGGTGGCGTCGGGGTTCTGCTTGCCGGCAGCGGCGGTTCCGGAAAATCGGGGACGGTGATCGGCGGAATCGCCCACGGCCTGCAGTCGGTAGGCGACGATTACGTACTGCTCGAGGCAGACGCTCTCGGCGTGTTTGCCTATCCCCTGTTTCAAACGCTCAAACAGGATCTTTCGGGATTGCGACGGCTAGGATTAGAAACACGAATTTCGCAAACCCGCTCGACGAATTGGCAAGACAAATTCGAGTTCACGAGCGAAGAGATCGGTGGTCAATCGCTGGCAGCTCAATTGAAAATCCGCGCGATTCTCATTCCCAAAATCGTCGATGCAGCCAATTCAACGATTTCGCCAATCTCTCCACAGCGAGCGATGTTGGCCCTGGCTCCAACGGGGTTATTTCAACTACCCGGCGAGCGCACCTCGGGAGTGCGCTTCTTTACGGACTTGGTTCGGCGCTTGCCTTGCTTTGAGCTGGCGCTCTCGCGCGATCCGGCCAATGTCTCGCGGACCTTGGAAGCTTTTATCGACGAAGGTTTGTCATGCAACTAACGGTCATCATCCCGCTCTACAATGCCGAGCCCTTCATTGAAACAGCTTTGCACTCGCTCTTGCGGCAACGGCACGAATGCGAACTCGATGTACTGGTGGTGAACGACGGTTCGACCGATCGCGGACCCGACAAAGTTCGCGCCCTCGCCGAAAAGCACGGACACATTCGCATGGTCACCACCGTGAATCAAGGCGTGACCAAAGCCCGCAATGTCGGGCTGAAAAACATTCCTGCGAGTGCCGAGTTTGTGACATTCTTAGATTCCGACGACGTTTCGCCTGCGGGACGAATTCGCGACGATCTCGCGGCCTTCGAGCAAGATCCGTCGTTGCAATTCACCTATGGTAAAATGAGGCTGACCGACGACATGGACGATGCGGCATTCAAGCCAGCCGCCACCGCGCGAGTTGCTACCGTCCGCGGCGTCTCGCTCAGCGCGGGTATGTATCGCGCCGGGTTTCTGCGCGAGTTGGGCATTATCGACGAGTCGTTTGAGCAGGCGGAAGATATGGACTATCTACTCCGCGCGTTCGAAAGCCAGGCCCAATACCGGCTTACCGACACCATTTGTGTTTACTATCGGCGTCACGCCGGAAACATGACCCGCAACCAAGACGTCGTCATCAAGTCATTCATCCGTGCAATTCACAAATCATTGAGCAGGCGGCGACACAACCCCGCGTTGAAGCTTCCGGCGCAGTTATTTGATCTTCAAGAACTCGTGCGAACCAGGCTTTAGTCATGACGATGAACTATACGGTCATCATCCCGGCATATAACGCCGCTGGCACGATCGCCGAGACAATCGAATCGGCTTTGCGGCAAACGGTTTCGCCCGTGCGCATCCTCGTGGTCGACGACGGGTCGACCGACGCCACGCGCACGGTTGCCGAGGCTTTTGGCGGATGCGTCAGCGTCCAGACCCAATCCAACCACGGACCCGGCGCGGCCATGAGTCTGGGACTTCGACAATGCGATACACCAATGATCGCCGGGCTTGACGCGGACGACATTTGGTTGCCCCAGAAGATCCAGCGGCAACTCGACTACTTGCGTCGCCACCCGGCTTGCAGCGGAGTTTTTACGCGCATGCAGCATTTTGGTGAAACGGTCGGTCACCGAATGTGATCCAGGACGGCTGGGGGCGATCCACCATGCTGATTCACCGCATCGTCTATGATTGCCTGGGCGATGTCGTCGATCATCCCGGCAAGCTGGGTGAAATGATCGATTGGATCGCGCGGCGCGGGAAGCAGGATTTGAACTGATTATGCTGCCCGAGGTATTAGCCCGTAGGCGTGTGTCTGCTAACAGTCTGTCGGCCAGCCGGGATAAGGAAATGGAGCGCGGCTATGCGATGGCGGCAATTGCGGCGCTGCGGCGGAAACGAGCCCGTCTGAATGGAGTCTCCGCGACATGAGACTTGGCCAGTGGCTATTTCCGAAATGGTCCTGGGCCTTTCCCGTAGGTTCACATCACCAGTTAGTCCTAGCGGCCATCGGCCGCGACGACGCACTGAGTTTGAAAGCCGCGCGAAATTGGCTCACCTCGCACGACATCGACCAGGCGCAATTTCGAGACCATCGTCTGCTTTTGGCGATCGTCGCACGATTTGGGCGCCAGTTGTGCGACCACTCCGCCTACCCGCGATTGCTCGGCCTGCAACGAATGCTGTGGACCAAATCGCGGCTGGCGATCCAGGAGGCAACAGGAACGCTGCACAGCCTGCGCGCCTCGGGCATTGAATTGCTGTTGATCAAGGGTGCGTCGCGCTTGGCGCTGGACGAAGGCGCCGGCAAACAGCGCGTGGCTTGGGACATCGATGTGGTTGTCAAACCCGAGTGCATGTTGCGCGCATTTGACATTCTGATTGCCGAGAACTGGTGTCCGTCGCCGGGAACAAGCCCTCAGTATCTTCGAGAGCGTCTGGCATCCACGCGCGGGATTAATCTGTTCCGGGGCGACTTCGGCGATCTTGATCTCCACAGCCGCCCGTTCCATCCTGGACAGGGTGGCGACAATGAAGACGCTGCGTTGTGGAATGCCGCGCAGCCGGCCAAATTCGCGGGAACCTCCGTTTATGTTCCGCGCTGCGAAGATCGAATTGCTCTAGCACTTGCGCACGGCGGACTGGATGGCCACACGCATAGCGATTGGCTTGTGGATTGCTCGTTGATTCTGCGGGCGGAAACCTGCGACTGGCAACGGTTGCAAGAGATCATCCTGTCTCGACAATTAGCCGTGCCCGCGGCGATTACGTTTTACTACTTGAGAGACACACTGGCTTTCGACGTCCCTGCAGACTTTTTGGAACAACTATCGCGGGCCGCCATGCGTCGGCCGTTGGCCATGTATTCCGGTCTGATTCAGGCTCGACCCAAAGACCGCGCGGGACCGTTGGGCCAGCTTTGCCGGGCGATTGCGAAAAGACAGCGTAAAGTGGCCGGCCTTCGTCGGATGCCGGCGCAAATCAAAGACTGCGAACTGGCAGTGCGTCGAGTTCGCGTCACCGATGCAAGTATGGCCGGAGCGTTTGTGGGATCGTATCGCTTGGACCGGCCACCGCAACGCCATCAGCAGGGCAAGCTCGACATCGATATCGTGCTAGATGTCCAAACGACTTCGACTCGTCGTCGAATCGAAATGGAGATCAATTCGCCGACTGCCCATCTGGCCCGCATCCGGTTCCGCACGTGGGCCAAAAGACAGCGGCCGCTTCGGCTGCGCCTCTCGGGAACCATCGCCAACCCTGCGTCGGATGAAACGCTGGAATTGGTATCCCGACCCAGCAAGCAATTGCGGCGCTATGCCAGCCCATCCGAACGCGAGCGATACGAGCGCATCCCGTTCCGCGTGATTTCTTGCCACGTTCGATAAGCCCAAAGCTAAAAGCGGCTAGCGAAGTTTTAGCGAATGCTCCGCTGCGCCGCTTTGGTTTTGGCTGCAAGGCTTTCACGACCAATCAAGTCGAACGCCTTTTCGCGGTACTTCGTTGTATTCGGCGCTGGGCTCGACGAGCGAACCTTTGGGTCCGACGCTGACGAGCCGCGCGGAAAAACTGCTTGAGCGGTCGTTCAAATATCGTTTGTCCGGTTTGCGCGATCCGCTCCATTTCCAGCTGCATTCGATCCGTAGCTTCCTGCTGCGTTTTCAAATTCACATCGCCGGCAATCCAACGAAAGCAACCCCGTTCGTCGATCCCCATCACCAAAAATGCCCACTCGTTGCTGCAGCGGTGATACAACACCGTGCCCAATAGCTGATCGTCGTCGCTAGCGTACCAGGCTTTTTCTACTGCAAAGAATTGCAATATCGGATCACGATGCGGCACTAGCAGTTGTGCATAGTCGCTACCAATTTCCCGGATTTTCATAAAACACCATTGGGGGATTTGGACTCTCTTACAACCAGCGTTGCAAAATCAGTTCCAATTGCGTGTATGGATCGACAATTGCTCGATCGGCGGCAATATTTGGCCCCAAAGCTGCCAGGCAGGTCGTTTTATAGCCGTGCATTTTGCCGTGACTTCATAGTGGACGGACGGTCTGAAGGGGCCATGTTGGGATCCGTTTCCGACAACTCAATCCTTTTCGGCCACATGTCATAAATCGACCGGCTCTGACCCGCACGGCGATTCTCGACAACTCATAACTTTTGTAGGCACGCCGACAGCGCGCCGTGAAGTCATCCGTTATCTCGGAATGGCGATAATGAGCAGATTCTTTTCCGGTGGATGCTTCGTCTAACCAACCGTTTTTTGATCGACTGGACTATGGTGCAGGGACTGGCAGCTACGGTGCGGTTCCTTTGGCGAATACGATCTTAAGACGATTTCCATTTCCCAGGTATCCAATGCTTGAGATCGTTTGAGAATGTTGCGGAAACTATTGACTCGGAAACAGCATCCTATTAGCCCCAATTCATCAATGGTTCGTAAAATTGATTGCAATCGTTCTGCCGTTGTTTTATTCTGTTAAGCGAAGAGGCGTCTTTTTGCGGCCTTGCGAATAAGCGGCCGACGCCGATGCCCGATATTTTGGGCCAGTGCGGTAGAACGCTACGATTTATCGCTCGGCTCGGTTTGCTTCGCGACTGCGAATTGCATCCGAGGCCAGTGCGATCGGCGAGCCCGAATTGCTCCAGATCGGGCGACCAGGGGGAATTCCGACCATGTACCGGGGTACGGAACCGAGTCGATTACGGCGCAGTCGCGTCCGGCGGACCCGGCGGTCGCTTCTTCGATTTGAACGGCTTGAATCGCGTGAAATGCTCACGGTCAGTTCGCTTGTCTATCCGGGACCGGACGGACATCTGATTTATGTTCCCAATGCGCAGGGGGATGTAATTCCGAACTTTTCGATGGTCGGCTACATGACTGGCGACGTGCCGCTGCCCGATACGGCAGGGGGCGTGAGCGTGCCGGTGAAAATCACGATCAACCCCGGCGCCGGGCGTTGATATGACCACCACGATTCAAAACGCCATCAATTCGGTGTCGGCGATGGCGCCCAACGCCAATGGTTTCCGCGGCGCGGTACTCTTGACGGCGGGCAATTATCCGATCAGCGGCTCCCTAAGCATCACCGCCAGCGGCGTGGTGCTCGAAGGGCAAGGGAATGATCCGAACGTCGGAACACGATTAGAGGCTACAGGCACCGATACACGCCAGTTGTTTAGCATCAAAGGCAGCGGTGGCGCATCGACCGTTTCCAACACGACGCACAATATCACTGACAGTTATGTACCGGTTGGCGCAACAACGTTCCATGTCGATAGCACCGCGAATCTCGCGGTTGGTGATACTGTCGTAGTCTATCGGCCCGCTACGAACAATTGGCTGCAAGCAATCGGAATGGCTACCGTTTGGAACACCAACGAAGGTGCGCAGCATTCGTACCGGATCATTACCGCCATTAACGGCAACCAAATCACCATTAATGCGCCCATCACCAATTCGCTGGATCAGCAGTACGGCGGCGGCCAAATCTACAAATACACGTGGTCCAAACAGATTTCACAAGTTGGTTTGGAGAACATCTATACCTACTCAGATTCGACAGGCACGACCGACCCGAATCACGCCAGCGGCCTCTTATCAATGGACGACACAATTAATAGCTGGGTCAACAACGTGACAGCCAATGGTTATGCGTCGAACGGCATTCTGCTAGGAGGCGGAGTTTTGTACGCCACGCTCAACAATGTGACGGTGGAAAATACCAGTAAACTTTCCGTCGCTCCCCCCTCGGGAATTCTCACTTCCGCGCAGCTTACCCTCATTGAAAACTCGACGTTCATCAATGCGTTCCATTCCATTGCCATCGGTGCGGCCGTGCCAGGACCAGATGTTTACTACAACATCACTTCTACCGCCGCCAGCGGTTACGGCGCCGGAGTTGGGCCACACTTTGGTTGGTCGACCGGGGGCCTGTTCGACAACGTCACCGTGACCGGCACGCAACTATTGGTGATTAAAAACGGAGATAGCCTCGGCTGGGACGGCGGCAACTACGTTTTCTGGAACGACCAGAACAATACAGAGATCGACGTTTACTCTCCACCCACCGCTCAAAACTGGGCCATTGGTGGATCGGCCACGACCACTGAAAGCTTCGACAAATCTTTGGCAAACGAGCGTGGCATTTTCAATCAATTTGGCACCACCGTTACGCCACTGATTCTTTATCAAGCGCAACTGCTCGATCGGCTGACGCCAACGGTAGCGACAGCGGCGGCGGCCGCGCCCAGCACCGTCACCGGTAAGACCACGTCGCTTTCGGTGCTGGGGGCCGATGTGGCCGGCGAATCGACGCTGACTTATACCTGGTCGGTTTTGTCGGCCCCCACGGGTGCGCCCGCGGTTACGTTCAGCGCCAACGGGACCAATACCTCCAAGAACACGGTAGCCACGTTCGCTCAGGCAGGCACGTACATATTGCAAGCCACGATTCAATATCCCGGTGGCTTCTCAGCGACGAGCACAGTTACCGTGGGGGTTAATCAAACACTGACCGGAATTGCGGTCTCGCCCGGTCCGGTTTCAATCAACGAGAACACGCCGCAGCAATTCACGGCGCTAGCGACCGATCAATTTGGCAATCCCATGACTGCCACGGTGAATTGGACCGCCAATGGGGGCCAAATTAATAGCGCCGGCTTGTACACTTCGCCGGCCACGCCGAACAATTACACCGTGATTGCGACCAACGGATCGGTGAACGGCTCGGCGACGGTGACGGTGCTCAATGCCGCGGCCGTGTTGTCGGCAGCGGCCACAGCCTCTCCCGCGCCGGTCACGGGAACGACCACAAATCTCTCGGCGCTGGCGCTTGGCGACACTGGCCAAGCCAGTTTGACTTATACCTGGTCGGCCACGTCGATTCCGCGCAGGGGCACAGCGCCTCCTTATTCACCGTCAACGGCACCAATGCCGCCAAGAACTCGACGGCCACTTTCAGCCGCGCCGGAACCTATACCTTCCAGGTCACGATTGCCGATTCCGGCAATACGATTGTCACCAGCAGTGTGACGGTCGTGGTGAATCAGACGCTCACCAAGATAACTGTATCGCCCGGCAGCGCGTCGCTCCACGAGAACTCGATGCAGCAGTTTAGTGCCACCGCGACCGATCAGTTCAATGTCTCGATGCCGGCTTTGCTTACATGGTCGGCCACCGGCGGCACGGTAACCGTCGCGGGCTTGTATACCTCGGGCACAACACCCGGCAGCAATTACAATGTGACCGCCACCAGCGGGTCGGTTTCGGGCTCGGCAACCATAACGGTGACCAACGCCGCGCCGACCATTGTGAATGCCGCAGAAGCTTCTCCGCTCGCCGGTCATCACGGCATCCACAAACTTGATGGTGCTCGGGACTGACGACGCCGGCGAATCGAACCTCACCTACACTTGGTCGGTCACTTCGAAACCCGGTGGTTCGACCACGCCGACATTCGCCGTCAACGGCGACCAATGGCGCGAAATCGAACATCGGTCACATTCTTCCAAGCCGGCACGTACACGTTTTGGTGACGATCACCGACGTTGGCGGATTGAGCGTGACGAGCAGCGTCAATGTGACAGTCAATTTAGCGATCGCGAGCGTTGCGGTTACGCCGAGCAGCCCGACGGTCGGTGAAAGCATGTCGCAACAATTCACCGCTATGGCGTATGATCAATTCGGAAACGCACTAGCTAGCCAGCCTACGTTCACCTGGTCGGTGCATAGCGGTGGAGTTGGGGGCAGCATTTCCACTTCAGGATTGTACACGGCGCCTAGCACCGCTGGCACAGACACGATTCAGGCCAGCAGCAGTGCTGTTTATGGCGTGGCCACGGCCCACGTCATTTTCATCGCGCAATCGCTGGGTATTTTCACGGCTGCGCAAGATATCGGCTCGCCTACAATCGCCGGCAGTTCGAATTTTGACACCTCGACCAGCACTTATACTGTCTCCGGCGCAGGGAGCGATATTTCCGGGACGTCGGACCAGTTCCAATACATTTACACGCCGATTACCGGCGACGCCAGCATCACGGCCCAGGTCACTTCGATCACCAACACCAACGGCTCGGCCAAGGCAGGCGTCATGTTCCGCAATTCGCTGGCCGCGAACAGTACCGATATGTTCTTGACGCTGACTCCGAGCACTTCGCAGGGGGCTAAGCTCGAAGGACGCACCAGCGACGGCGGCACCGCCACCATCGACGATACCGCCACTGGCCTGACAGCGCCCTACTGGATTCGCCTGATCCGGACCGGCAACCTGTTTACCGCCTTCATTTCGCCCGACGGAAACACATGGACGAATTTGGGTTCGGTCACGGTTGCCATGAACACCACGGTCTATGTCGGCCTGGCCGTCACCTCGCACAACACCGCGGCACTCAACAACAGCACGTTCCAGAATGTATCGATCGTCACGCCGGCGACGTTAACGAGCGCTGTTTCGCGCAAGCTACAAGGAGCGACCAATTTCGATTTGAACCTGGCCCTTTCGGGCACGCCCACGATTGAGCCGCGCTTGGGGGGGCCAACGCAAATTATCCTCACGTACTCTCAGTCGCTCGATAACACGCAGCCGCTATCACTGACTCTTTCCAGCGGCACAGGCCAAGCGGTTTACAGCCAGACCTCCCCGACGCAGATCATCGTAACTCTGTCCGGCGTGACCGACGGGCAAGTGCTTACGCTGTCGCTGGGCGGCGTGGCGGCTGCGGGCGGTCCGCCGGAAATGTATAGCCTGAGCATCAGCGTGCTGGCCGGCGATGTCGATCAGTCGGGCAGCGTCAACGTGGCCGACATCAGCTATGTAAAGCTCAATAGCGGCTTCCCGGTCACCAGCAGCAATTTCTTAGACGATGTCACCGCCGACGGCGCAATCAATGTGGCCGATGTGAGCAGCGTGAAACTGCGCTCGGGTGATCTGCTTTCAACCGGAGGCACCAATAGCGATACCTGTCGAAGCCCTACCGCCAGCGACCGAGCAAGTGCAAAACGCGATGCTAACTGTGGCAGCGACACAGCCGCAACTCGATGCCGCGCCGGTGGCCGCGCTCCAGAGCGCAGGAACTGCGCACGAACACGCACGCGAATTGGCAGTTCCTTTTTCGCTTGGCATCAACTTAGAATCACAAATGGCTGGGACGAAGATCCGCGCCGACATCATCAGTTCTAGTCCACAAGCCCCAGAACATGAGCTCCATCGGGCCGCTCAATGGCTCTGGCTAGAAGACCTCCTCGTTGATAGTAAGCACAGAAAAAGTTCGACATACGAAAGCCCCAACGCCTTCGTCGACAACGCGTATTGGACGGTCGATTTGAAGTGATTTTCTCTCGTCGACAATTCCGCTGACGCGCCAGCGGATCGCGGAAGTCAACACCGTTTGCTTTCGGATTTCGAATCGCCGATTCCCCGCAGCGGCAAGCCACATCGTGGCGAAAGGCAATAGCTGCGGTGCAAACCCACGCTCCCCAAACGCCCACACCGAAAGTGTTCCCCCTCTCCCTTGATAGGAGAGGGCTCGGGTGAGGGGAGTAACATCGCGCCGCCGCAGCCACATGGCGCTGCGACGGGCCGGGTGGTACGTCCCGCCAGCGCTATTTCGATTTCTTCACCGGCCCAATCACCCAATCATCACCGGGCGGTGTGTCGTCGAAACTGCGCCCGTCGTCATCGATGCCATTGCGATGGACCGACCACATCTTATAGGCGTCACCCTCGCGTCGATAGCGAATCGGCGTCGGAGTTGGTGCAAACGGATCGTCTGGTATCGATGCTATGCACGCAGGCACAAGCGCATCCAAACTGTCGGGATATTGCCCCTTGTCCGCTCTATATACCGCCAGCGCAAACGCTGTCTGATCCATTGCTTCTTGCACATTCGACCGGTCCTCGGCGCCGGTAATTGCCGACAGTCCCGGGAAAAACGAGGCTATGCATACTTTCGCAAACGCATGCCCGGCATCTTCCTTCGATGGGCTATTGGCAATCGTTACTCCCGAAAGCTTCACCTCACGCGCCAAATTTTTCATTTCCGAATCGAATTCTTGCATCGCTTTGCGCCGCTGTCGCGGGTCGGCCATCCGCGCAATAGCTACGAGCCGGTCGTACTTTTCGTTCCCAACTTGCATCACGATGTTCCAATCCACATTCTCAAGCGATTGCTCTGGCTGCTTTGCCGTGCCCTTGCTGTTCCCAGCGAACTTTGTCTTATCTAATATTTTTTGAAATGCCGACCAATGACCATCGCGAGCGATGTGGGCGACGACATCTAAAAACATGCACCTCTCTGCCGTATCGAGAACATTGGCTGCCGCGGGCATAGCTGGCAACTCGCGCAATTCAGCTTCCATTTTTAGTGCCTGCGGTGCCGACAACCTGCCGGCGTGTGCCAGAACGACATCGGCTTTTACTGCCATCCCGTCGATAGCAAATCCCACTAATAGATCGATAAGGACACTGCCCTGAGCCACCAGCCGACCCAGCCGATGGCAGCACATCAAATCGTGCCAGGCGCCATCGATATCATTTTCTTGCAGCCGTTTCATCGCATGAGCGGTCAGCAATTCGGCGACCCCGTGAGCTTGCTGGGTCATCGGCAATGTTAAAAACAGTAAAAGATTCTCATTCTTTTCATCGACCCCGGGAAAATAGAATTTGCTTCGCTCCGCCGCCCGGCAAATCAGTTCCAGCGTTTTTTCATTGACTGCCAGCCATTGTGCAACCAGGGGAAATTCCGCGTCGGCCCACGGGCGACTTTGCGCATCGTCGAATTGCTGGAATAGATCGTCGTCCGATTTCTGACTTTCGTTTGGATGCTCCATCCGCCAGCGCTTGATCATCTCTACCTGCGAGACGAAATAGTTTCCACTCGCCGGAAGTTCCACCATTTCGAGCTGTTCGAATGTCCTTTTTCGAACATTTTCCGCCAGGAAGCCTGGCCCGAGCGCCTCCGCAAGCAACACTGCCGCATTATCCTCCGGCGTCACCCCGATGCGCACGTGCTGGTCGATGGCGGCAATGTAATCGGGATAGCCATCGGGCCGCAGTGGATGTGTGATCCGCGTAATCGGTTTTTCAATTTTTATTTTCGTCTGCTTTGCAGCGTCGCTCGCCGGCTGTTGGCCATCGGCGGCCGAACATATCGCCAATGGTGCCTGCGAAATTAGCAGTGTCAAAATCCCAAGCACGCATGCGGCTGCCCTACGCCTAGTCATAAGAATGCTCCGCTCTATCAAACATGATGGGTTTGAGACCGAAAGTTACCCGGGCCTTCGTATGATCATAATCCATATAGCCAACCGCAAGCGAATCGATCGCCTGAATGAGATCGCTGAGATGGTCGCACCGCCGTCGACAGGCGCGGTGACGGGCCGGGTGGGTGTGTCCCACCGTCACTATTTTGGCTTCGGCACCGGTCGAATCACCCAATCGTCCCCTTTCGGGTCGTCATCCTCGGTGTGCCCATCGTCGTCGACGCCGTTAAGGAACACCGACCACATTTTGTATGCATCTCCCTCGCGCTGATAACGAATCGGCGTCGGAGTTGGCGCAAACGGATCGTCCGGAATCGATGCCATGTAACTTGGCACAAGCGTATCCAAGCTATTCGGGTATTGCCCTTTGTCAACTCGATAGGCCGCCAAGGCAAACGCCGTTTGGTCCATCAGGCTTTGCACTTTGGTCCGGTCTTCGGCGTTAAAACAGTGAATCAAATCCGCCGAGCAAAACAATAAAAATACCTTTCCCATTTTGAGCCCCGCTTCTTTCTTGGATGGCTCGACGAGCAGGGTGGAAGCAAATTGATTAATTTCTTTTCGTAACTCGTCAGTTTCAGCGCTGAGTTCTCCCGCCGCAATACGCCGCTGGCGCGGATCAATAATCTTTCCGACATTCACCAATCGTCCTGAAAAATCATTGAAGGTTTTTAAGGCAGCATCCCAATCCACATTTCCCAATGGCGGGTTCAAGTCCGTCTTCGAGGAGCGAATCCCAAGGCTGGCGAGAAACACTTTCATATGCCCATCGCGAGCAACATACAGCATCGAATCCAGCGTTAAACATCTTTCCGAGAAATCTAGTTTGCCCGAAACGTCTGTCATCGGCGGAAGCGCACGCAATTCATCCAGCATTTGCAAAGCTTGACGAGGATTCAGTTTTGCCGAGTGCGCCAACTCGACATCAGCCTTTGTTACTAGGGTATCAATCCCATAACCGAGCAATAAATTGACGATGTAATCTCCCTGCGCTACCAGCCTCGCTAACCGGTGGCCACACATCAAATCGCGCCATGCGCTATCAATGTCATTTTGCTTCACGCGTTCCATTGCGTGAACGATGAGCAATTCGGCAATATCGCGAGATTTGGTCGATAACGGCAGAAGCAGTGATGCCAACAATGGTTCGTCGCCTTTTTCTGGAACTTCAGGACAATAACACTTGGTTTTGTCCGCCGCCTGCCTTGCTAGTTCCAGCGGCTTCTCGTTGATCTTTAGCCACTCGGCCACCATCGGAAATTCTTTCTCCGACCAGGGACGCCTTTGGGCTTCGTCGAATTGCTTTTGCAGATCATCGTCCGATTTTTGGGCATCGTTCAGGTGGCTTGAGCGCCAGCGTTTGATCATCTCCATCTGCGAGACAAAGTAATCCCCGTTTTTCGGCAAGTCGTCAATTCCTAGCCGTTTCAATGTTTCGTTGCGGATGCTTTCCGGAACGATCGTTGGCCCCGCCGCTTTCATGAGTAAGACGGCTGCATTATTTTCCGAAGTCACCCCCTCGCTCATGCGCTGGTTGATCGCCGCAAAATAATCCGGATACCCATCCGGCCGCAGCGGCTTGGTGATGTAGGTCGTTTCCTTGCTGATGGTGATTTTCGTCTGAGGCTTGGTCGTTCCTGCGACTGGCGCGGCTGGTTCTTCCGCCGCCCGCGCAGCATCAAGCAGTAGCGCTAAAACGATTACAATCAGCGGAGGTCGCGGCAACTTCATCGTGCCTTCCAGAATTGAAAGCGATCGGTTTTCATTCAATCCAGCATCTTAGGCCATTCAAAGTGGTATTCCTTGAAAGATGGCTGCGTTGCCACGGCAATCGCCGGACTCCCTTCCACATGCTCGCCAGTTGTCTTCGAGACGTGAATCCCCGCGCCAGCGAAGGCATCAATGTACACGTGGTGGAGTCGAGGACTTGTCTGGTTGGCCAGGATCCGTGAATAGGCGGAAGCGTACTTGCGGATAATATCGAGCTTGACTTCTGGACCAGTATCCGATTTCATCCAGTCGCAGCGGATTCGTCTTTTCCATAGCTGCCCCGAGGTTTAATATTTAACAAAAGCCGGCGATCTGATCGGCCAAAACCGGACGACTGCCGAAAGACACACCTATGGAATTCGAACTTCGTCTTGGCATCTGGTCATAGGTCCGTCCGGCTAGCTTGCGTCCAGTCTCTTTTTTCCTCACCCCTCCCCACTGTTTGAAGAAAAACGGCACTTTCGCTCGCCGGCATTGGTTGCGAATGCTAATCACCCACTCCTTTTGCATCGGCCGCGCTCCTGCGCCGCTTTCTCCTCCCACAATCACCCAATGGATTCCCCGAAGATCGATTTCCCCCACATCCTCTAACAGCGGTTCGACCGACAAGAACCTCATCGCAGCCGGCGCGGCGCAAATGCTCAATTCGCGGCAATCCAAATTTGCGGTTCTCCACGCTCACGCCCCACCAAATGTGTTTGTCCGCAGCCGCGAACGCCAACGGTCCCGCGAGCATTTCTCGCAAGCGCTCGGAGCGCTTCGTTAGCACTTGAAACGTGTGCCAACTCGCCACGTGCATTACCTTGGCAACGGCAACAATGTACTCGTCGGGAACCTCGTCAATGAACAAATCGCTCATCGAATTCACAAAAATCATCTTCGACTTCGTCCACTTCAGCGGCTCCCCTAGCTTCTCCGGCACCAATCGCAAATCGAACCCTTGTTCGTAGGGATGCCCCGGCACGCCCCGGAATCGCTCCGCAAACGTCGCGGCATAGCAATGTGTGCATCCCGGGCTGATCTTCGCGCACCCGCGCACCGGGTTCCACGTCGCGTCGGTCCATTCGATTTTGGATTTGTCGCTCACTGCACAATTCTCCTATACGTTCGTATACAAACCGGCCCGCTCGAACGCAACATATTTGTGCGCAAAATCCCGCAATCAATCCATCCCAGATCGCCGCCCGGCGCACTTGAGGCCGCTAGCAACCGGTACAATGTAGCCGGCCTTGGAACCAGTCGCGACTCGTCCTATCCTATCGCCGACTTCTAACTGCTGATCGGCTCACGCGCGGCCAAAAACGACCCTTGCATTCCGTCAATAATCGCAGTACATTGAATCACACAATATGTACAAATGTTCACATTCAACCGATCCCGTACGGCGACGCCTCGCGCGTCGTCCCCGCCGCATTCCTGCGCGGATGTCTGGGTCGAGCACCACGAGCGATTGTTCCCGCTCAATGCTTACGGCTCAGTGCTCACCGTTCAATGCTCGTTGTTCCCTGTCGATGCGGTCACCGTTTTACCACCGTTTATCATCCGTTTACCATCCGTTTATTTCCCGTTTTTCACCGTTTTTTCGGTTTTCCAATAACCGTCGCCACTTCCCACCTGCTTTCTGCCGTTCGCCTCTGTAGTTCAATCATTTTCCGCGTTCCGCACTCCGAACTCCCATTCCGCAGATCCCGCCAGTCAAATCCGATCGCCCGTTTTATGGCTTCATTCATTTCCTGTCTTCCTAATAAATGCCCCTGCCGGCTTCGTGTCTCGCATGTCCTGAGCCTGTCGAAGGAGCGCCTTCGTGGTTCAAAATCGGTGTCCAAATGCAGTCAAAATGTTTGGCCTAAAACCCGCGTATATCCCGAGAGTTTTAAGCGCGCATTTTGTCCGCACTTTCGAGCACTTCAATTCGCGGTGCGCCGCGCATGCGAACTGGATCGCGAATTCGCGCTTTTTAGAATTGCACCGTCAAACCCGCGGTGATTTGATCGACCGACGTGGTATTGGTGATGCTTGTGCCGGGAATCGGGCCCAGCGGGCTTTGGTAGGGGCCGGAGAGCGAGTTGGCGAAGCCGTGCGTCCATGCTGCATTCAAGAGCACGCACGGGCGAATGCGCCATGAGAAACCCAGGCTCAGGAAGTTTTCCATAATGAGCGACGTGCCCACGTTGAACATTTCTTGCGACGAAGGGATCGGGTTCTGAATGAACGTATAGCCCAAGCGAAGATCGAAGCAATCGGTCACGCTGTATTGCCATCCGCTAGCGACGCCCCACACGCTGCGCCAGCCCAGCCCGGCGACCGAGCCGTCGGGGCGGAAGCCCGAGCCGTTGAAGCCGGCGGCGTCGGCATAGTCGAAGTAGCGCACGTCGACGGCCCAGATCAAACGATTGATGCCACTATAGGCCGCACCGAAGGAAGTGATCGAGGGCAAATCGACAGTGACTTTATCGTACACCGGGCGGCCGAGGCGATCGTACGAGTTGAACGCGAAGGGATCGAACCATTGTTCGCTTTTGTAGCTTGCGCCAAGCGCCAGTTGTCGTTCAGAATGTAGTACAAGCCGGCTTCGAAGCCTGCGCCCAGGAAAACAGCGTGCTGGTGCCGGGGCCGTAGGTGGGCACTCCCAGCACGAAGTTCGGCGGCGAGAGAAACAGCGGATCGGCTTGCGCGAACGCGGTATCGACCGTCGGCGCGAAGCCGATCGAGAGCTTATCGGTCACTGCGTACGAAACGGCCGGGGCCATTTGATAAATTTCCGCGTGCGAAAAGACCGAGCCCACGCCGACCCCTACCGGGGGCTGCGGCGTGAGAATGGGATTCGATGAAGGTGATAGATTGTTGCCTGGGAAGTTGGCGCTAAAGCCGCCGATGCCGTAGATGCCAATGCCCCAGGTCCAGGGAGAGCAAGCGTCTTTGCACACAAACGACATGGTGGGAACGGGGGTGGAACCCGATTCGCCGCCGGTGGTGCCTGACAGTCCGAACGCCGAGGAAGATAAACTGGTGGTGGGAATGACGAAGCCGACGGCCATTTCGACTTCGGAGCGATTCAGGCCGCTGATGGTGGCCGGGTTCCAGTTGAGCGCGCCGGCGGAATCCAATGGCGCAGCGACCGCCGCGCCACCCATGCTTTGGTTAATGGGACCGGCGCTGGTGAGGAAGATGCCTTGCGCGTGCGCGACGCCGCTGGTGGCCAGCGAAGCGAAAACAAAGGCCGCGACGGCCAGCGGCAGGGAAATGGTGAAAGAAAGTCGCCGTCCGCCCAAACACGGGACTATGTATCGCACTGGGAATCCTTTCCTCGGTCGATCAAAGCCGCGGTGGGGTCGTCGCTCGGGCGCGGCTGGGCCTATCGGATGGGCGACGACTAAGTCGAAGCAGTTTCAAAACCCGCCTGAGCAAAGAGGACAGTCCCATTTTGCTCCGCGGACTCCACAAAATCGGGACAGTCCCCGGCGGCTTTGAAAGTCTGTGCCAGTGGTATCGGATCGGCGGCGAAAGCCGGTTCAGCGCAAGCGGTCGTTACGGACGAAAAGGACTTTCCAGCACTGCGGGTTCTGCCGAAGGCGTAAAGTATTCAGCCGCGTGGGCCGCGCATGCTAGCACGGCCGGAGAGTTCTCAGTTGCTGCGTTGCCGGGGCAGCAGATTTTCGGGCAGGCTTTGAAATCGCGGCTGAACGTGGACAGGCCGGAAGTGGCGGCGCTGGCGGGTTGGTCCAGGGCGCGTGCGACGCGAATGAAATCTTTCTCGCGGCGCAAGAAGGCTTCGACGACGTCGGGATCGAAGTGCTTGCCTTGGCCGTGCAAGATAATGTTGCGAGCTTCCCAGTGACTCATCTTCTGCTTGTAAACGCGGTCGGAGGTGAGCGCGTCGTACACGTCGGCCAGCGCTGTCACTCGCCCGCACAGGGGAATGTCGCGCCGCGCAGCCCAAACGGATAGCCCGTGCCGTCGAACCGCTCGTGGTGGGTAAAGGCGATATCGCGGGCCATGGCGAGATAGCGGGCTTCGGGGTGGGCTTGGGTGACCGCCTGCAGCGTTTCGCCGCCGATGGTCGTGTGCTTTTTCATGATGTCGAATTCGGCGGTCGTCAGCGGGCCGGGCTTCAAAAGCACGCAGTCGGGAATGCCGACTTTGCCGATATCGTGTAACGGCGAGGTGAGATAGAGGAGCTCGACGTATTCGCCATCGATCGACTCGCGGAAATTTTTCCACTGCGAAAGCTCTTGGGCCAGAATGCGGCAATATTCGCGCATGCGGTCGAGGTGCAGGCCCGTGTCGGGATCGCGCGATTCGGTGAGCTTGGCCAGCGAGAAGAGCAAAACGTCGCGGCTTTCGAGCGACAAAATTCGCTCAGCCGTGCGCAGGCGGACGCGCAGCTCTTCGGGATGGTAGGGCTTGCTGAGAAAATCGTCGGCGCCGGCGCGGAGGCCCTCGACCACGTGGTCAATGCCGCCGAAGAACGTGACGAGCATGATGTAGATGTAGCGATTCCACTGGCGGGCCCGCACCTGGCGGCAGAGTTCGTCGCCGCTCATTTCGGGCATTTCCCAATCGGAAACGACCATGTGGTATTCGCCGGTGCGCAACAGTTCCAGCGCTTCGCGGCCATTTTCGGCGGTGGTGACTTCGTAGCCGAAGAAAATGAGCGAATCCTTCAAGAAGGCGGCGGAGACGCGATCGTCTTCAACGACTAAAACTCGCATGATGTGTTGCCCCGGTGTTTTTTCTGCCCCGATCGTCGTTTCAGATGAGCATAGGATCGATCAATTTGGCGCTTGAGGATGTATTAATGTTTTAGACGGTTCGCGCGGACCGGCGCTGGGAGGCACTAGCCAGCGATGCTGTTTCAAATTTCAATTTGCCGGCATCACTTCGCCCCAGCGGCTCCACTCGCTGCGCAAATGGTCCATGCACTGGTTGGCTTGTTCCTGCGAGCCGCCGGCCAGCGCAGTGCGCAATTCCGAGGCGCAGCGCTGCATGCCGAAGGCGGCGGCGTTGGCTGAGGCGCCGGCGAGGCGATGCGCGATGCGGCGCACGGCGTCCGTATCGCCCCGGTCGAAGGCTTCTTCGAGCACGGCCATTTCCTTGCCCCCTTGCTCTTGGAAAAGCTTGAGCATGCGCTCGGCAAACTCAAGATTGTTCAAGCAACGCACGAGAAGCTGCTGGTAATCGACGACGGAGGAAAGGTCTTGGACATTCGCCTGGGCCATGTTGACACCTAATTGAGAATTGCGCAAAAAGCGGTCCCACGGTCGCTGGTCTGCCCGCAAGCGCAATTGGGCTTTTCGACCCTGCGCAACTCTAGCTTTGCTCGGAAGCGAGTCAAACTTCGCACGGCGAGCAATGATCGCAGGAAGCGGATAACCGCTACTACACGGCGAGCGGAGGGGCAACGTTGCCTTTTGACTGCGCGGCGGCGGACGTTTGTTGGTGCATACTTGGCCAATGTGATCGAACAGACTCCCTCATGAGAGGGAACTGCTGGGGCAGGCGTTGCACAGCCGCTACGCAGGAGATGCGGCCGGTTCGGTCGCGGCGAGTTCGGGGCGCTTGGCCGACGGCTGCACGAGGGCCAGCGCGCCGTAGAGCTCGTCGATTTGGATGGGCTTGGTGATATAGGAATCCATGCCTGCGGCGAGGCACTGTTCGCGGAAGCCCACCAGCGCGTGGGCCGAGAGCCCGACGATGCAGGTGTGGGCGGATGTGCCGTATTCGAATTCGCGAATCATTTTAGTGGCAGTGAGGCCATCGACCTCGGGCATTTCGATATCCATGAAAACGATGTCGAATTGGTGCTGCGAGGCAAGTTCGTACGCCTCCTTGCCGTCTGCTGCCAATTGCACGCTGTGGCCTTTGAGTTCGAGCAAGCCGGCGGCGACTTGCTGGTTGAACGGGCTATCGTCGGCGACCAGAATGCGCAGTGGGCGAGTTTCGACCGCGATGGGCGCTGCGGATTGGCCGGCGGAAGCGTCAGCCGACTTTTGGAGGAGATCGTCGATGAATTCGGCGAGCTCTATTTTTTTGACGGGCTTCATCAGGCAGTTGACCAAGCCGTGCTGGCGGCATTGCTCGACGAGATCGACCTGGCCGGCGGGAATGAGGAACACGGCCGCCGGCTGGTGCTCGGCGGGGGTCGATTTCAAATAGTCGAGAAGCTCCGTGTCGAGTGGCTGATGGATGCACAGATCAACGAGCACAAGTTGCAAAGCAGCGTCGGGTGATTCGTGAGGGGCAGTTAGACGTTTCAATGCGCTGGTGGCGTCGGCGGCTTGATCGACGTGGAAGCCGAGCGACTGGAGCATTTCGACGTACATGTGCCGCGCGTGGTCATTCGCGCTGACCACGAGGGTGGTGGTATCGTGCGCGGCAGGCGATGGGGGCGCTGTGGCGTTCGAAGTATCGGCCGCGCGCTCAAGCGGAATGATGAAATGGAATTGGCTGCCTTTGCCCAATTCGCTTTCGACCCAGATACGGCCCCCCATGAGTTCGACCAGTTGCAGTGTGATGTTGAGCCCTAGGCCGGTGCCGCCGAAGCGGCGGGTGGTGGAGCTGTCGGTCTGGCGGAAGGCTTCGAACACGGCCGAGAGCTTATCGGGCGGGATGCCGATGCCGGTATCGCTGACGACGCCGTGGATTTGTTCAATTCCATGATCGTGGCTCAGCCGCAGATCGACGCCAATTTCGCCCTGCGAAGTGAATTTGATCGCGTTGCCGACGAGGTTGACGATAATTTGCCGCATGCGATTGGGGTCGCCCAGCGCATTGCGCGGCAGCTTGGGATCGACGCGGCAAATTAACTCCAGGCCCTTCTTCGAGGCGTTGACGGCCAACAGGCGCGCGGCCTGAACGACCACATCGTCGAGCGAATACTCGATGCGCTCCAGTTCCATGCGGCCGGCTTCGATTTTTGACAAATCGAGAATATCGTTGAGCAACATGAGCAGAGCATTGGCCGACTCTTTGACGATGCCCACGTAGTTGCGCTGCTGATCGGAGAGCGGCGTATGCAAGATGAGCTCGGTCATTCCGAGCACGCCGTTCATGGGGGTGCGAATTTCGTGGCTCATGGTGGCCAGGAAGCGGCTCTTGGCCTGGTTGGCGTTTTCGGCCACTTCCTTGGCGGCCAGAATTTCTTGCTCGGCTTCGCGCAGCTCGCGGGCAATGCGCTCGAGTTCGCGGTTCGATGCAGCCAGTTCGCGGGCGCGGCTTTCGGCGGCGGCGGTGCGCTCGGCAACGCGCTGTTCCAACGATTCGTTGAGTTGTTGCAACTCGGCAAAGCCTTCGGCGTTTTCCAGCGCCGCGCCGGTGATCGTGGCGATGAAATCGGCCAAGCGTTCTTCGTCGGCACGAAACAGGCCGCGCATGTGGTCGTGCGACGCATAGAGGCAAGCGACGATGCGGCCGCGGACGCGAATGGGCACGCAGAGCATGGAACGATCGGCAGCATCGGCGGCGTTGACGGCGTTGGCCGAAATTTCTTCGGTGCGCACGATTGCACGGCCGGCTCGGATAGCTTGATCGACAAAGGCGGGGTTGATTGCAGAATCGTTCTGATTTATCCGCAGGCGCAGTGCGCCATTTTCCTGGTTTTCGTTAATTTCGACGATCGAGCAGTGCTCGGCTCGCAATAGTCGCAAAGCGGCCGCTTGGGCGGCATCGTAAATGGTGGAAGTGGCGAGCGCAGAGGCGATTTTGCGGCCGGAATCGAGCACGGTGTCGAAACGATCGGCTAGCGAAAGGTTGCCGGTTTCGCGCGGCTTTGCGAGCGGCATCGGGCCCCACGGCGTTGAGCGCCGCAAGAATGGTCTGGCCTTCCTGCAGCCAGGCGTCGGCACCGGGCCAACTAGCTTCGCGGCCCACGCGGGACATCGCCAACAGCGTTTGAGCTTCTTGGTATCGCTGGCGGAGCTTGCGGGCAATTTTCAAGCTGCGGCGGAACATGCGGAGCGACTTTCGCATTCGGCCTTGCATGGCCAGCAGCAAGGCATAGTCGCGTCGCGATTGGGCTACATCGTTGCGGCAGAGCCAACTGGCGCGCAGCGTGCGGCGAACCGCCTTTTCGGCGGCGGCCAAATTTGCCTCGCGCCAGGGGGGTGTAATCGAGGGTTTGCTCGGCTTGGGTCCGGGCGACTGTCGCCCCCCATGTCAACGAGGGAATGGTGTAGGCGTTTTTAACGCCGGCGGCGGCGGCTATTTTTGCGCTTCTTTAAACACCTCGATGGCGAGCTGGAAATCCCCGGTGGCAAAATGCCGCAATCCATCGGCCAACAGCACTTGAGCCGTTCCCTGGGCATCGGTGCGGGTGCGCTTTAGCTCGCGGTCGAGAATATCGGCCGGCACCGCTCCCTCGATGGCGCGGGCCCAGATATCGAGAATAATTCCCGAGGCTTGCTCGTCGCCGGTTTCGATACCCGACTTGTAATTGAGCTGCGATTCTTCCACAGCGCTGCGCAAATCGCCCAGATGATAGAGCGAAGCCGCGAGCTGATAGCGCGCCATGTGCACTTGCCAATAATCGCCCATGCGTTCTAGCAGGCGCACCGCGGTGCGGCATTTATCGACGCATTCATTGAAACGCGACGCAGCGTAGAGAGTGATGCCGTAATAGACGAGCGATTGACCTTCGCTGTAGATATCGCCCAAAGATTTGCTCATTTGGATGGCGCGCTCGGCATAGGCGATTCCGCGGCCGTATGCGCCAAACAAGGTCATGCCTGGTCCGTGCTCAGCGTAGGCGTGCACGAGTTCACGGCTGGATTGGAAGCGCTCTCCCAAATTGAGCCCGCGCAGGTGCGCCCACAACGCCAACACGCGGCTGCGGCAATACCAGCAGCCGTGGGCCAAATTGCTCAACAATCGGAGCGCCAACCGTTCGGCATCGTTGGGGGGACGCTTCACGCGATGCAGAAACAATTTCGGGATCGCCGTATGCAGCAGTTGGACGAACGATTCCCAGAGAAAGAAGTTGAGTGCGCCCCACTTCGTTTTGGGAACACGGCGGCCGAGCAGAGCCATGGCGGCGTTAAAATGATCGATGGCCGTCGACATATCGCCGCGCTTAAATGCCAATTCGCCCAATTTTTCGCGAACTTCGGCCTTGGCAAAATTGCCCTGCGCCACGGTTGCGGCAGATTGAAACAGTTCGCCGGCCGCATCGTAGCGGCCGCGGAGCATGAGCGTTTCGCCGAGCCCTTCGATAATTTGGAAGCGGGCGTCGTCGCTGGCTGCGCCGCGCAGCGCGATGCGGTATTGCTGTTCGGCGATTTCCAGCGCGTGTTGGCTGCGGGCTTTCTTTGCCGCTTGGATGGCGAACTCAAAGGCAGATGCGCTGTCGCCGGCGGCATCGAAGTGATAGGCCAGGTCCGAAACTCGTTCAGGGGAGTGCACGAGCAAGAAGGCCGCCGACTGCCGATGCAGATACTGGCGGCGGTCTACGTCGATGCGCTCTAGTGCAGCGGCGCGAATTTTATCGTGAACGAAGACGCAATTTGTGCCATCAGGCCGCAACCAAACCAGTTGGCGACGCCGCGCCTCGTCGAGAGCCTCGATACCCTTGGCGCTGTCGTGCCCCGCCAAATGCAAGGCCATTTGCAGATCGAATTCTTTTCCGAGAATGGCCCCCGTCGAAAGCAATTCGACCGATTCGGCCGGCAACAAATTCAGGCGCAATGCCAGGAATGATGCCGCGCGGCTGGACGAACCGACATCGGCCATGGCCGCCGAATCGACAATCCAGCCATCTGGCCCGGCGCGCAACGCGCCGCTTTCGACGAAACCGCGGAGAACGGCCGAGGCCATGAATGGACTGCCTTCGGCCAATCTCTGGATTCGTTCGGTGACCTGATCGGGGAGGCGGCCGGCCATCGATTCGACGAGCTGCCGCACTTGCTCATGCGTGAACGGAGGCAGGCGCAAATGCTTGGCAGATTCAATGCGGCGCAAAATGTTCTCGGCTGCAACTTCTTCCGATCGGAAGGCGGCGACGATGAACGTGTGGCGGCGCCGGGCAACGCGAGCCCGTTGGTCGGCGTGCCAGCGATTGATGAGTTTGTAGGTCAGTTCGTCGGCCCATTGGCAATCGTCAACGATGATGAGGGCCGGCCGCTCGCCGGCGCCGATCGCATCGAGAAAGTGCGCGAGCGCCTGAATTGTGCGGGCTTCGCCGGTTTCCTCCGGCGCCATTGCGGCCGGCGTTTGGCTGAGAAACAGCGGCGCAAGCGCCGGCAATGCGGCGACGATGGCATCGCAATGCTCGGCTAGTTGGCGGCTTAGGTTCTCAGCAAAGCGCGTATTGGAGCGCGCTTCGGCCAGTACGCCATCGACGATGCCGTCGAGCAATCGGAAGGGTTGCTGCGCGACTTCGCTCGTGCCTTGCCCGCGCAGAATCCAGAAGCCTTGGCGTGCGGCGCGGTGCGCGGTCTCTTCCAACAATCGTGTTTTTCCACCGCCCGACTCGGCTTCCAAAAGCACCAAGGCGCCGGCCCCCTGGCGAGCCTTGTGCATCTCGGCTTCTAGCGAGGCAAGCTGTTCGCCCCGCGCCACAAAGGCCGGTTCGATGAGCGTTCCGCGACGATCGTGTGCGCCGATGACGATCGCCGGATCGGCATCGCCTTGGGCGAGGGCCCGTGCGATTAATTCTAAATCGGCCAAAACGGCATCGGCCGACTGATAGCGGTCGCGTGGATCTTTTTTCAAGAGCCGCTGCACCAATTCTTCCAATGCCCGCGGAATTGGCGCAGCTGATGCGCGCAATGGAGGCAAGGGCGCCGTCATATGCTCAAACAACACTTTTCCGACGGTGTCGCCCTGGAAAGGCGGACGGCCGGCGAGGCAGTGAAACAGCACGGCGCCGGCTGAGTACAAATCGGAAGCGGGAGTCAAATCGTATTCGATAGAGCCAGCTTGCTCGGGCGAGCAATACATGGCGACTTCGAGCGTGTGTGCTTGGTTCGATTGATCGACCTCAATCGGCTGGATGGGCCCAAAATCGATGAGCGTGGCGGAGCCGATCGAACCTTCGCCATCGACGATGAGATTCGCCGGACGGATGCCGCGATGAAGGATTTTCTTATCGTGCAGGTCGCGCAGGGCGGAAAACAAGGCGCGACCCACAATGATGATTTCGCCAATTTCCAGCGGACGCTCGCTTAGCCGAAATCGCAATGTGCGGCCTTCGACATAGCGAGAAACGAGCCAGAAATCCTCATTTTCACGCGTTGCGTACACCACCGCGCAAACCAGGGGCTATTGATTTGCAACAGCAGATTCGCTTCGTATTCCAGCCGTGCGAGCGCCCCGGCGGATGGGCCGAGACGGGAATGGCCTTGGCGACCGCGAGCTCGGCAGACTGCACGTCGTGCGCTGAGAAATGTGCGCAGCTTCGCTTTCGGCGAGCGATTGCCGGAGAGCGAAGCGCTCGGCAATTATTTTTTCAAAAAAGTTTTCTTTTTTTTCGTCCACGATTTCCGCGTCGATCGAATCACACCGATGGGTGATAGGGTCTAACGATTGCTCCAGTCGTACGAATTGGCGACGACCCGCACGCCAGCACATTGGCCCGCAGAGTTCGCGCACATTCTCCGCATTGGCGCGCGGAGGCGAGCGCGCTCTTTCTGGACTTGCGAGCGCGCAGTGCGCCGCTGAGAGCGCATGCGCATGCGCACGCCTATGAAAGATGTAGCTTGCTATGGACGTAGCGGTCGCCGGTGATATAACGGATCGAAGAGTAAAAAGCTCTGAGCGGTTGCATGTAGGGATAAATGTTGCGTGTGCGCGGTTTAATCCACCCATTCGGGTTACAAGCACGCAACATCGTGTGCCGCGAGAACTCATCGAAAGGAGTGGTCTCGTCAGCTGGGAGGGTGTCATGAAGATGCTGCGTATCGATCCGATCGAGAAATCGGCAGCTCCGCTATTCGAAATCAGCTGGGAAGAAGATCGGCAATTTCGGATGGATCCTGGCACGGTGACCGCGCTCTTGCGGGAGCAGGTTCCAGTTCTGGAGTTCGTGAACTGGCGCGTGACCGAGATTGAGCCGGGCTGCACGAGTTCGCTATTGCCGCTCAATCCGCAATCGACGAATCAGCACTTTACGCATCAGGCGGCGCTGTTTTTATTGGCCGGCGATTATACGGGAGGGACGGCGCTGGCCTCGCTATTAACCGGATGGCCCGTGGTGGGCGTGCATCCGGTGAGTTCGCCGCGCTCGGTTTCGATGTGGCTCTTGCGGGCCGAAATGAAATACATGCGGCCCAGCGTAAGCGATATGACCGTCACAGCGCGAGTGAATCCCGAATTGCACGGGCGGATTCAAAAGCGGTTTCTTTCGGGGCAGGCGGTGATCGAATCGATCATCATTGAATATCGCAACGGGGAGTCGGTGGTCGGCGAGGCCACGCTTACATATTTTGCGCGCCAGTCGGATAAATTGCGCAGCGAAGGCGTCGCAAATACACGGGTGAACTCGCTCTACGAATTGAAACTGACTTCGTCGGCGGAATTGATCGCCGGCGTGCGTGCCTGCGAAAATGGCAAGATGTATACGGATAACTTCGCTGCCGAGATGGCGGGCCAGCACGGCATGGCCTTGGCGAGCCGGTTCTGCCAGCGGTCGCCGCAATTGGGTGGCATGGTGGCCGCGCGCACGTGGCACCTCGATAGCTCGATCAATAATTTTGTGGCTTCGGGCGGGCGCGACATTGTGATCTTGGGCGTTGGCTGGGATATGCGCCCCTTTCGCCTGGCGCTGCCGGGCGGCACGCGCGTGTACGAACTCGATTTTCCGACGACGCTGGCCGAGCGCGGGCGGCGGTTGCGTCAGTTGGCGGTGGTGGAATCGGATGACATTGCGCCCGGCAGATACCGATCGATTTGCGCACAATGCCGGTCGCGCCGCGCTGCATGAACATCTCGACTCCAACGTGCCGGTGTTTGTTGCTTGGGAGGGAATGTCGATGTACTTCCAAGAAGACGAAGTGCGGCAGATTCTCGACGGGCTGAAGCCTGTGCTACGGCATCCAGATAGCTTGCTGTGGCTCGACCTGGTCGATCGCCACGCGATCGAACATCCGGAGGAGTTCCCCGACTCGGTGCGCAACTTTATGCGGGGCATGCAGATTCTCGGCGAGCCATTTACCTTTGGCACCGATTCGATCTCCGAGTTTATGGAAAGCGCGGGATTTCACCCCTTGGAAGTTGTTCCGTCGGATGTGTGCTTGCGCGGGCGACAGGATCCAGTGTATGAGATTTACAAATTCTGCGTGGCATCGGCCCACATCGCGACGATCGCACGCGAGCCGAAAACTTTCCAAAAGACGCGAATCGATCGGAAATCGAAAGCGCCGGAGCGACCGCACTCGCCAGCGGATGATCTGCCGAAGGAAACGCAGAAGTCGACGGGGACTCGCGACAGGATTTCGACGGGCGACGGCCAAACCTGAATCAGGCGCGGATTCGCGATGCTCTTGCTAAGCGAACGAAGATCAAAAAGACTGCCGCGCCGATCGTTAGAAGCACGACGGAAGCCGGTTCCGGCACGGGAGTGAACATGGCGACGAATCCGCCTCCTGGATTCATGGTCACGTCCAAATCGAAAAGCGCGTTGATCGAATCGGCGGTTGAAGAAACAAAGGCTGCCTGGTCGCTCGAGTTATCGTTTAGAAAAATTGCGTCGTAGACGCCGCTGCCTAGGAACGAAAGGTCGATGTTGTCGTATGTCGTTGGATTGCTTCCATTGCCGCTGACCATTGCGAGAAACCAGACGTCGCCTTTTCGCCGTGCGAATGCGGCGACCGTTCCAATTTGACTGATATCGAGCACGTCAGTTTCATCCCACGTGGTTGGAATGGCTTTGAAAACCTGCTCTGGGAGAGACCCTGTCGGCATCGCGTTATCGAGCGTCGTTGGTCCGCTGGCCCAGTGCGTAATGGGTGAGGTAATAACGACGCCCATGGCCATTTGATGTGGCCAGGATGTGTTCCCGCGTTTTCCCGGATTTCTATCGGGAGAAAACAGCCCCGGCGTGTAATCGGCTGGGCCGGCGAGCAAAGTTGTGAAGGGCAACGTGGCATCGTGGCTGGCCGTGGCTCCGCTTTCGAGGCCGCGGAGGTCTTCGGTCGTTAGCGCGTTGGGAAATGTGATTGATTGACCGCTATCTTTGGGTGCGCCATGGATATCGAGCGCCATTTGCAGACCGGCGGCTGTTTGATAGGAAGTAGCCATGAAGTTCAGCACGCGCTGATCTTCCCCTACCAACTGGTTAGGCTTACGCAGAAAGTCCATTTTTATTCCATCGACTCCGATGCTGTGCAATTCGTCGAAAAAGCTTGTCATCGAGCTCGTGCTGAAGTTGCCGGTCGCCAAGTCGCCGCTGTAGAAGTCGTTGGAGTCTTTCCAGACGATGATTTTGATGCCACGCGCGTGTGCATACGCGACCAGATCCGACATGACGCCGAAAGCATCTTCTCCGGGGGCCGACCAACTCTTCCAACCGCTGTCAACCGTGACGTACTCGAATCCAAGTTCTTGGGCTTTATCGACATACTGTTCCATGTTGGTGATGTTGATCCCTGCCCCGCTTGTCGGATTGCCGTTGATATCGACGTTATTCACGTCGAGCCACGACCAAAGGGAACGCCCCGGCTCGATCCATGACGTGTTGACGCCGTTGGGATATAGCGACGGATTGGCAGCCGGCGCCACGTTGTTAATCATGTCGCTATTGACCAATCCGTTTAGATTGCTCGTGGTTACGACGGTGCGCCAGGGTGTGTAGGAGCCGGCGGCAACCTGAAATCCGCTGGGATCTTGCATGTAGGCGGCATGAATGGCATTGGTACCGCTGCCAGCGCCGACGTATGTCAAACCAGAATAACCCCAAGCGCCCGATTCGGTGATCGATGTGTAGCCGCCGCCGTTGGGATATTTCGCCACGATCGGTCCCATCAGATGCGCTGCGCCGGACATAGTGTTGAGCGAGGCATTGCCATTCCAAGAGTTGGCGTAATCGGCGTTGGTTCCGCTTTGGTACCAGCCAGTAACGCCGGTCGGAAATGTCCACTGTGTCGATTCGCCCACCACAGTGCGATTTCCGCTGCCTGGAATGCTATAGCGAAAAGCCAAGCCATCGTCGAATACGCGAAACTCAATCGTCGAGGCGGTTTCGCCCGATTTGGAGATTGTGAAGGTTTGCCCGTCGTAATTATTTACGGCGGTCGAATGCAAACCAATGGTGTTGTAAGTTTGATCGAACGACACGGTGGGTGAGGCCGAGAGGCTGATAATACCGGTGCCAGTATCTTCGGTGCCGCTGCCTTGTTGTAAGTCGACACCCAAGCGGGAATCGGATACGACGATAGCCCCGTTGCGAGTCAAGTCATAAAAGAGGCTGCCGCCGACGTCTTTGATGGTCGCGGTTACATCGCCATCGGGACTTGAAACAGAAAAAGTTTGCGCTGCAGCAATCAATGGGCAAGCGCCACTGGTGAGAATTACTGCCACGATTCTAGCGCAGTTCCACATTGTTCCTCCCCCAAGGAATTACTGACTACGTAGCCGACGGCCGCCTAGTGCATTGGCGTCGTCTCTGTAGCAATGGCCTTTCCCAAACAGGCCTACGCCAATGGCTTGAGATACAGTCTAGCTAAAGCAAATCGTCGGGGGTAACGAAATTGGCAATCTAAGCGTTAGCCGAGCAGTTGGACCGATGCCGATTGATCATAGACGAATAAAGGTGAGAGACCACCAGCCCTGCCATTGCCAACACTGCCAGCAGGAACGCTCCCGGCTCTGGCACGGGTTGCACGCCGCCTGCGCCATTGAGTGGGATGGGGTTGGAGGCGTAGTAGTTGTAACCGGCTAAGAACAAGCCAAAGTCGGTGGAATCGACCGTGCCGCTGTAGTCGTAGTCTCCCACCGCCCAGCCCAGCGAGGCCGCCGTGCCCGGATCGTTGTAGCCGGCCAAAAACAGGCCGAAGTCGGTCGAATCGACCATGCCGTCCAGGTTCGAGTCCCCGATGTAGGTGTACTTGAACAAGACCGAGTTCTGATCGACCGACGTGCCGGCGAACTGCGGCAGGCCGTTGGGATTGGTGGTGGGGCTGCCCGAGCCGTCGCTATAGAACAGCTCATCGCTGGCATCTCCCGCGCCGCCACCGGCCGTGCCGCTAGAGTTGTTGAGGATCACCGCCACGCTGGTGGGCACCCCCAGGTTATTAATGTCGTTGGCCACCGTGGAGCTGGTGATGCCGGGTTGATCCCAGGCAAAGCCATCCAGGGCATTGGTGACTTGCGCCCGGGCCACCGTGTAGGCCGACACGGCGCTGGCATAGCTGGTGTTGGTAATGACCGCCTTGCTATTGGTGATATCGAGCGTAGCAGTTGGCGAGGCATTACCCGCAATCGAGACGCTGGGCAACACAACAGGACCAGCTCCGGTGCCAGTTTGTAATTGCGCGGTGGCGCCGGCGCCAATGGCCAGCGATCCGGCTCCAAGCGCATGAACGTTGGCAACGCCCAAGGTGCCCACGTTTACCGTGGTGCCGGCACCATAGCTATTACTGCCAACGAGCACGAGGGTGCCGGTACCGGTTTTTGTTAGGCCGGAAGTTGCGCCAGAAATTGTCGCGTTTGCGGCGACCGTCCCGGTGTGACCGCCAGAAATATTAAAAATGTGCGGATTGGCCGAGGATAAGTTGAGGGGAACACCGGTCACCATAAGGTCCGAGCCCGACAGATTACCGATCGTGCCGGTGGCCCAGTTGATAGCCGCACTGGCGGTGGCAGTACCGGTTTGTGCGCCCTTTTGAATCGTTGCGGCGTTAAGCGTACCGCCATTGATATTCAAATTGGCGGTCACCGATTTAGAATTGGCGCTCATATCAGTGATGGTGTTGGTGGCCATGGCAAGGGTCGTAACGTTCAGCGTGCCGGAAGCGCTATTTAAGTTAAGGAATGCATTGGCGGCGAATGTTCCGCCGACCGAAACACCGCCGGTGCTGGCGATCGTGCCGAGGTTCAGCGTTCCGACCGTGACGGTTCCTGCGCCCATCGTAAAAGTGGCATTGGTCGTGCCTTCGCGGCTCCCTTGGCCCGACGTATCGGCTGTGCCCACATTCATCGAGGTAATTAATGCATTGATGGTGCCGTTTGAGAAATCAGCAGTATCGGTCCAAGTAGTCGTGGCATTGTTTGCCACCAAACCAATGTTGAACGTGCTCGCAGGGCTGGTGCCGTCGGCTGCGCGAATTTGAACGGTGGGGTTCGTAAGACCGGAAGCAAAATCGAGGACCGCGCCTGAACGCTGACTGTAGCCGACATTGAAATTGTTGGCGTTAAGAATATTGGTTTGTCCCAGATTCAAGGTGTAAAGTCCGGGATTACGCGCGCCATTCAAATCGCCGACCCCAAACAAGTTTGCAGTGATGGTGTTTGTGCCGCCCAGAGTGACTATCGCGTTTTGCGCTGTGTTAGAAGTTGGGTTCCCTCCCGCTTTCATGCCGACGCGGAACGTGTTCGACGCTGCGTTGTACGTGAAGTTGCTCAGGCCCGACATATCGAGCGTGATGAGCGTCGCCAGGCCGGCGGGATTGAGCGGCCCTAGCTGCAAATCGTTCGTGCCAGTGACGATGAGTGAACCGCCGTTGCCGTTAATGAAAGAAGTAATGGCGGCTGCATCGGGAACAGTGAGCGCAGCCACGGTTTGCGTGGTCGATCCAATATCGATCGTGCCGCTGCCAGTGAAGGACAAGGTGTTTGCGGTGGGCAACAAGTTATTGCCGCCGCTGAAAGCGAGCGTACCTCCAGCAACATTTGTGGGTCCACTGAAGGATTGTGAGCCAGTCAGAATCCACTTGCCCGATCCGGTCTTTTGCAGCGTGGTTGCGCCGCCGCTATCGCCAAGCGTACCCGCAAAGGTGTTATTACCAGCGTTAGTTCCAGTGAGCGTGAAAGTGGGCGTGCCGGAGCCGCTGAGCGTGACTGCTGCAGTGCTGCTGAGCGTAAGCGCGCCGCTTGAGCCTGAGGCATCGATCGTGCCCCCTGCAGCGGTGAGCGTGAACTGCCGGTCGGTACTTGCCGTGGTGCCGGTGTACTGGAGCGTACCGCCGCCAAAGACCAAATTACTGGCCGCCGCGGTGGACGCGCCGATGCCGCTTGGCGAACCGCCCGGCGCGAGAATTCCAACGCTTAATGTTCCCGCGTTTATCGTGGTAGCGCCAGTATAGGAGTTGGCATTGCTAAGAACGACGGTCTGCGATCCAGACTTGGTAATCGAGCCAGCGCCTGCCGACACTCCGCCCGTCGAAGCGAGGATGCTGGCGTTGCTGTTGAGCGTGCTGCTGAGCGTGCTATCGACGTCGGCGATCACGCCGGTCAACGTGAGAGTTGTCGCAGTCGACGTCGCGCCGTTTTGATCGGCCAAGGTGAGCGTATTATTGAGGTTGATATTACTGTTAATCGTCGAGGCGTTGTTATTTTGGCTCTGCCCCACCGCGATGCCGCTGCCGTTGAACACGATCGGGGTGGTCATATTTCCGGCAGGAACGGTGAAGAATTGCAGAATCGTATTGGGATCCATTACCAAAAGACCATCGCTGGGGTGCTGCCATTTGACACCGGTGTCAAGCGACAGCACGCCGTTGTTTACGACGATATTGCCATTACCAACCGTGAGATTCGCGGCGAAGTTCACGAGATTTGTGCCGATTTTCGTCAGCGTGTCGCCGTTAAGGCTAAGTGTACTGGCGGTATCGCGGCCGAAATCGTAGCGGCCATGACCACTGTTGGGAGTCGTCGGCCATTGGTCGTTTGTGCCGCCAATCGTGGCATCGGCGGTGAGGTTCACGCTTTCGAAGGCATGAAGCTGCTGGCTGCCGGTATTTAGCAGAACGCCGGTGCCCCCAACACCGGTGCCGGCGATATTCGTGGTTTTGGAAACCAGTGCGGCAGTAGTGCTGGCGGTAAAACCGCTGAGATCAATGGCTCCGCCGCTGGCAACTGTGACTTGACTTGAAGTTCCCTGGCCCAGCGGCGTTACGCCGCTTCCGCCGCCAAGCAGCACAGTTCCCTGATTAATATTTACCGCACCCTGGAAAGTGCTGGTGCCGCTCAGGGCCAAAATGCCAATGCCTGTTTTGGTAAGGGAATTCACATTCGAAGCGTCGGTAATCGGCCCGCTGACGGTAAGGGTGTTGGCGGCAACGCCAATCGTCGAACTACCGGAGAGATTCACCGCGCCCGTGCCCATATTCAAACTTCCCGTGGAACCAGAATAGGTGAATCCGCCATTCCACACCTGCGAATTATTGGAAAGAATGATCGTACCGCCGGAGGTGTTGTCGAGTGTGCCGCTGGTGAAGGTAAGTGTGCCCGCGCCAATGGCGCCATTGGCACCTAGGTTCAAGACACCTCCGCTGAGCGTGACATTGCCAGTGCCCAGAGCCCCTGCCACGTTGGCATTCACAGTTCCGCTTTGCACGGTGGTGCCGCCAGCGTACGAGTTGTTGGTGTTAATCGCCAGCGCGCCGGTGCCATCACTGCTATTCATCAGCAAGCTTCCAAAGGTAATCGAGCCGCTGCCGCCATCGTTGAATGTGTAAGTGTTGCTGCTGCCCGTGGTCACCACGATCGAGCTTGGAGCAACCGAGCCGACAATGCTGATCGCGTAGTAGCCAGGCGGAGCGTTGTGCGCATCGTCGAAAGTCACATTATCGGCTTGGTAGAAATGGGTCGTGTCGCCGCCGCCTGCGTCGGTCCGAATCCAGTTGGCGTCGCTCTGATTGCCATCCCAGCGATTGGGATTATTTGCTAAATCGCCGCCAGTCCAGGCCATTGCGGCCGGACCACCCGTCACATCGAGCTGGAGAATGTTACCGGAAAGAGCAGTGCTATCGATGCTGTAAGTAGCGCGGCCGATCGTCTGCAGGAAGCCCGAACTTAAGCCGGATATTGAACTGGCGGTCAGAATGGTGTACGTCGGACTTGTGGCTGCCGACAACTGCTGAACGTTCAGGACGCTGTTGCCGGCAAAGCTGGCGGTGCCAGGAATGGAGATGATTTGATCGGCCGAGGCGCCGTTGACTTTGATATTGAACGTGCCGCTGGACACGTTTAAATTGCTGATCGACGCAATTGTTCCAACGGACGAATTGGTGCCGGCAGTCAGCTTTCCGCCGTTGATATTCACGGCGCCGTTGAAGGTGCCGGTGCCGGTGATGACCTGTCCAGCGCTGCCGGCTGTGAGGTCCCCGTTTACTTGGCCGTTGTTGACCACGACCTGTGAATTAGAAAGGTTGAAGCCGCCAGCGCCGGTGACGTCGAATACAGCACTGCTGCTCGCCGTGATCGTTGGCGAGCCGCTCAATGTGCCGCCACTGCCGAGGGCCAAAGTGCCCTGGCTGATTGTTGTATTGCCAACGTATGTATTTGCGCCGGTCAGTGTTTGCACGCCAGTGCCAGTTTTCACAATCGAAAGATTATTGGCGGTGCCGCTGTCGGAAATATTTCCGCCGAATGATGCGGTAGCATTGTTGTTGCCAATCGTGAGCGTCGACGGCGCAGCGCCGAAGTTGGCCACTTGATTATTCGCGCTGGTGGCACCCGTCAGCCCATTAATCGTATCGCTGAAACCGTTCAAATCGAGCCTCGCGATGTCGCCTGTGCCGTTCAGCGTAACGTTACCTGCTGAGCCGCCATCTGGAATTTGGTTATTGGCCAACAGTTTCAAATAAACTTGGCGACCAGAAGCCGCGGTAAGTTGCAATCCACCGGTCCAGTTATTGGCATTGACGCTCGTGTTGTTGAGCTCGATGGCATTTCCGTTTCCCGTCGACGATGTAAATTCCAATTGCCCGGTTCCGGTGATTTGACCGGTAATGATATTGATATTTCCCGAGCCGCCGCTAATGCGAGAATCACCGGCCAAGGTAATCAAACCAGAAATGGTCTGGTTGTTTTGGTTCATGCGGATCGCACCCAGGTTCTGCCCGCCGTTGGTTTCCGACGAGCCGTTGCCGGCGATTGTGAAGTTCTGGGCCCAAGTTCCGCTGGCGTTCAAAAATGCTTCGCCGCCTGGCATCACTCGAACGGCGCTGCCGGCAACTCCCAAAGTGGTGACATTAGTGGCCTGAACCCGTCCTTGATTGATAAACGTGCCGCCGGTGTAGGTATTAGCGCTTCCCATAACTACGTAGCCGTTGATGATGACTCTCGTTTTGGCGCCCGACACCGATGCGTCGTCTCCAACGGCCGAGCTAATCGTCAGATTATTGCTTGTGGATGTAAACGCTCCATCGTCAAATACCAAATCGCCACCGCCATTGGCGACAATTGTTCCAGCGGTGCCGGTAACCGTGAACGTTCCGCCAGAGGCACTGCTGCGCAAAATTCCGCCGCTACTGGCGTTTAAAGTTGTTCCGGTGCCAAACTTCATCGTGCCGGTAACCGTCAAGCTGCGCGCCGTCGTTCCGGTATCGAATTGCAACAATGTGTTAACAGTCGTGCCCGTGGCCGCCGTAATGTTTCCAGTGATGCTTGTGTATTCCAGATTCGTATTGCCTGTCGTGCCCGAAATTGCGCCGGTCGCAATCGTGTGCCCAGTGTAATTTGTGAATGCGACGATGTTCCCGCCGCTAATTGTGGCGAAGTTATTGCCGATCGTGGCCCAAGCGCCAAGACGCCGCTTGAATCATTGGCCAAGCCCGAGCCGCTCACATTGATTGCGCCGCCGCCGGTCGTAAACACTGCCGTGGCGCCGGTACTGCGCGTGATCGGTCCGGTCAAGTTCAAGGCTCCTGCGCCGCTAGTGGTCGTGATGGCGTGCGATCCGACGCCGAGTGTGATGCCAAGTTTTATCGTCTCGGCATTGGCTGAATTGTTGATGATGTCGCCGCTGGGAGCCGTCGATGCGGAAAGTATATCGGCCAGTGTTATATTGTTGCCGTTGGGACCCAAGGTGAATGCGCCGGCGCCACTAGCGAAGTTAATCCCATCGATTTGGAATAAATTCGCTAAGTCATCATTGGGGGTCGGTCGAGTCGTACCTGCGAATACCGGAATATCGCCGGAACTGGGTACAGATGTGGCAGACCAGTTTGCCGTATCGCTCCAATTATCGGTCGAGAGGCTGCCCCCAATCCAAGTGTCGGTCGCAGCCAAGGCGGAGGAGCAAGCCAGACCCAAACTCAGCAGCGAGACAAAAGCGAGCGCATTGCGAAAGAGCATCTTCATGGTTGCTGTCCAATTGATTTTCAAGCAGAGAAGTAGTTTGGTGGTACAACGGCACCGAGTCACTATGTAGACTCCGCGCCGAATTGCGGATCGAAAAACATCCCGACGAGTCTCTGTTCCTGGGATGTCAGTAGAAACACTTGGGGATAAACTTTGTTCCGTTGGAAGCATCCCCGACGCTTCCAAAGTTCCCCCATCATGCAAAAGTCAGGATCAATATAGTCCGAATATCGGGGGGGTCAAGAAGTTATTGCGGATTTCACCCCTCAGCTCGGAGTAGCTAAAGTGAATGGAATCGCCAAAAGCCAGCAGCATGTGACTTGGATGAGTTTTCTGGCGGTTTCCTTCGACTAAGTACTTACAGATTGATCGAACGGCGTCGTGCCGCACCTGCTACTCCGGCCAACCCCGCCAGCCCCAGCACCGCCAGCACCAAGGCCGCCGGCTCTGGCACCGGTTGCACGCCGCCTGCGCCATTGAGTGGGATGGGGTTGGAGGCGTAGTAGTTGTAACCGGCTAAGAACAAGCCAAAGTCGGTGGAATCGACCGTGCCGCTGTAGTCGTAGTCTCCCACCGCCCAGCCCAGCGAGGCCGCCGTGCCCGGATCGTTGTAGCCGGCCAAAAACAGGCCGAAGTCGGTCGAATCGACCATGCCATCCAGGTTCGAGTCCCCGATGTAGGTGTACTTGAACAAGATCGAGTTCTGATCGACCGACGTGCCGGCGAACTGCGGCAGGCCGTTGGGATTGGTGGTGGGGCTGCCCGAGCCGTCGCTATAGAACAGCTCATCGCTGGCATCTCCTGCGCCGCCACCGGCCGTGCCGCTAGAGTTGTTGAGGATCACCGCCACGCTGGTGGGCACCCCCAGGTTATTAATGTCGTTGGCCACCGTGGAGCTGGTGATGCCGGGTTGATCCCAGGCAAAGCCATCCAGGGCATTGGTGACTTGCGCCCGGGCCACCGTGTAGGCCGACACGGCGCTGGCATAGCTGGTGTTGGTGAGCACCATTTTGCTACTGGTTAAATCAAGAGTGGCGACGGGTGAAGCGCCGCCATTAATGGACAGGCTGGGAAGTACCACCGGACCTGCGCCAGTGCCAGTTGTGATCTTCACGAGCGCAGTGTTGTTGATCGTTAGTCCATTAGTGGTGCTTTGGCCTAAGCCATGCGGATGCGAAACGACAAGGGTTCCTTGATCAACGACCGTTCCGCCAGTAAAAGTGCTATTGCCAGACAGGGTCCACGTACTCGAATTATTTTTGTATAACGCGACTTGACCGCCGGAGGTTCCATTAGAAACAGCTCCCGTAATGGCATTGCCGGGTGAATTGCCGTCGAGTTGCAACGTGTCAATGTTGCCTGCTGTTTCGGCGCCTGTTACAGCGCCGAGGCTGAGATTTGCCGAGCCCGGATTCACTAGCGCGGTGCCGGTTAGCATCGAAGTGAGCGTTGTGGTACCGCTGAAAGCAAGTGTTGCAGTCCCGCTGGTGACGAGCGAATCGTTATTCACGTTCAACGTGCTCAGTCCGAGATTCAGCCCGCCCAGCGTCTGAGTAAATCCCACGCCTGCGTTATTGCGGCCTGGATTGAGGTTCACGTTGACTGCATCGGGAATGGTGACGTTGTAAGCTGCAATGCCTCCGGCGACCGCGGTTCCCGACTGGATATCCAAAGTGCCGCCAATTAACAACACAGGACTTGTTACATCGCCCAGGGCGTGAATTTGCGCGGCAATGAGCGTGCCCGATTGAATGGTTGTACCACCGATATAGGTATTGTCGGCATTGGTGCCACCGGCAGCGTTTAATTTGAACGTGCTCGAACCATTGAAAACCAATGCGATATTATTTTGGTTGACGCCGGGTCCGCCGATACCGCGTGAATGAGTACTAGTTCCTGCGGCATTGTCGGTGATGGTAAGAGAGGAGATCGCTGCATTACCGCCCACGACGGATGGCGTAGCATTACGCGCCGCCGCTACCAACGACACCAAACGCTTGATCTTCTGGGCCATTCGAATCGCCCAAAATCAACACGCTCGCACCGCCCAAATTCAGCGTGTTGCCCGTAGGCAATCGATTTGTTCCCGCCGCCAACTGAACGGTGCCGCCATTGATGAGTGTGGTGCCGGTGTAAGTGGCAGTGCCGGTATAGTACAGCGTTCCCGTGCCATTGGGAGTGATGGTGAGATTGCCGGTCGCGTTGTCATCGGTAATTGCGCCCGTAGGTCAGCGTTGTACCCGCGGCTATATTAATTACGCCCGTGCCCGACAAGCCGATCGAACGCGCGCCATCAGCGCCATCGTGGTGGTCGTCGCCAAGCCGCCGCCATTAGTGAGCACGATGTTGTTATTGAATTGAGAGCCGGGAACGATTGCAGTGGTCGGACCGAGGTTGCGCGCTCCGGCGGTATCGGAAGAGATACTTACCAAGCCGCCAGCTACCAGGTTGCTGCCAATGACCGTGCCGCCCGTATAGCCGTTATTTGCGGTGAGAACCAAAATGCCTGCGCCGGTCTTGTTTAACGTGCCGGAACCAGCGCCATCGTTAACGGCGCCGCTAATCGTGTACGTGCTGGCTGCGCCATCGACTTGAATCGTGCTGGAGTTCGCGCCTAGCAGAAAGTTGCGCGAGGTCGAGATTGACGTCGTTGCTTCGAGAGTGCCGTCGTTGATCGTGGCTGTTCCAGTGGTAGCACCGAGGCCATTGGCGTTATTGATTTGAACGATTCCGCCCCCACTGATAACGGTGCCGCCGCTGTAAGTGTTGGTTCCGGTGAGAGCCAACGTACCGTTGCCATTGGCATTCAGCGTGCCGACGTGACTCATGTCGACATCGCTTACTGTGCCACCAATGGTATAGGCCACACCGCTATCGATTTGAATCGTGCTCGCCGTTGAGCCGAGCAAAAATGCACGTGAAGATCCGCTAGTAGTATTGAGAATTTCCAGTTCGGCCGCGTTGATCGTTACGCTGCCACTGGTGTCGCCCAAACCGCTATCGCCACAAACCTGCATCGTGCCGCCGTTGATAACGGTGCCGCCGGCATAGTTATTGGGAGTCAGAAGCGCAAACGTGGTGCTGCCGTTCTTTGTGACAGATGTGAGCGCTCCATTAATCGACGATCCGCCCTGAATCGTGTAATTCGTGGTGTTTCCAGAGACAGTAATAGAGCTGGGGCTGACATTGTTATTTAAATTGATGTTGATGTTCGTGGTAGAGCCAATGTCGCCGAACGACACGAATGCTGGGTCAGCATAATTAACCCCGTCGGTGTTGGTGTCGGTATTCTTCCAGTTTTGTGCATTGGAATTACTGCTCGTATCCCAAGTGGAACCATCGCCTGGGCCAATGCCGCCGGTCCAAGTGAGATGAACGACTTGCCCGGTGACATCCAATAGAATGTCGTTGGGACTGCTGAAATCGAGCGCGTAGGTGAAGCTGTCGTTTGGATGGGTGAAATTGAAATTATTGCCATTCACATAATTGATGGCAGTGGTGCTTTGAACGAGCACATAGGTGCCGATGGCTACGGCCGAGTTGGGAATGACGAGGTTCGGCACTGAATTTCCGGACTGATTTGGATCGGCGATCGTGACCAAGCCGCCATTGACCACGTTGATCATGCTACTGGTGGTCGTGACTCCCAGATTGAATTGCAAAGTGCCGCCATCGACGACGAGGCCGTTCATATTCAGCACGCCTGAATTCGAATTCCCTGTGCCTGCGATAATGGTTCCGCCCCCATTAAAACCTAATGTCGTGATGCCAATCGATTTTGTAGGACCCATGTTGCCCGATAAGGTGCCTGAATTGTTTACGGTCACCTGGCCTGTGCTAAGCAGTGACCCTGTGGAGTTCATAATCAGGGTGCCGCCGGAAATGGTCGTGTTACCGCTGTAGGTGCTGTTGCCGCCCAAGGTGAGTTGGCCATTGGTGAGGACAAGTGATCCGCCGGTGCCGCTTAATTGGCCGGAGTACGTGTTCGATGCGTTGAAATTGTTCAAGTTCAGCGTGACGGGTTGGCTTGCATTATCGGTCAACGCCTGGTTAGCGGATCCTGTAAGCGAACCGACCGTGAAGGTTCCAATCGACGGAGCAAAACTAAAGCCATTGGTTACCGCGGAGGCGAGCGTGCTGTTTTGCGCAGCCTGCGCCGAGGCAAGCAGAATCGTGCCGCTATTGACGATCGTGGTGCCGCTATAATTATTCATGCCCGAAAGAGTGAACGTGCCGGCAGTGCCCTTGGTGATTCCGGACGAGCCGCCATTAATTTCGGAAACGTTCTGCAGAGTGCCTCCGTTGGCTGTCACGGTGACTGCGGCACCCGTGCCACTGCCGCCGATCGAGTTGCCATGTAAATCGAGGACGCCGCCCTCGATATCGACCACGGCGTTTGCCGTGTTCGCGCCGTTTTGAAAAATGCCCCCGAAAATATTCGCGGTGCCGCCATTGAGGATCAATTTGCCGGTGGCGCTTGCAGCCGCAGTTGTGTTGGCCAGCGAGATACCACCATTGACATTCAAAACGCCCGTGCTGCTGGCATTGGACCCAACCGTGAGAGTGCCAACGGCCGTGCCATTGGTGCGATGCGCCATATTCACCGAATTGAAGTCCATCGTTCCTGTATCGAATTTCAAAGCGGCCGAACCGGTAGAGGAATTGGTCGATTCGCCTAGAATCAATGTATTGGCCAAGATATTCACGGAGTGTGAATTGACGCCATTAAGCGTCAAATCGATGATCGTGCCGGGATTGACGCTTCCGCTTGCACCGCGGCTGCCGATGGTAATATTGCCAGCGCGGGAAACACCGTCTGTATTGAGAATCGTTAGCGTGCCCGTAGTACCACTGAACTGAATATTGGCGCTGCTTTTTTCGGTGCCGATTTTCATCGTGCCGCTAAAATCGAACGTCGTGGAAGTCGAGCCGAGGTTGATGACGTTTGTCGGGCCAGTGGGGCTGCCGCCGCCAGAGCCATTGCTATTTGAGCCGGCGGCAATAGAGATATTCGTTGTGGTAACGGTGGTGACAGGCGCTAAGCTAACATTAGTCAAAATGCGATTGCCAGTATTGCCTCCCGTTCCAGAGGCAACAAGGAAATTCGCGGCCGCTGCAGTATTCAAGTAGGTGAAGCTGCCCAAGCCCGTCATATCAAGATTCAAAATAGCATTGGATGTGCCACCATTGCCTAGCCCGAGGTAGGCGTTTCCGCCAGTAACCGAAAGGTTGCCGCCGCCGGTGAATGTGGCCGCGGTGGTTTGGCCACCCGTGCCATTGATATAGCCGAGCACCAAACCTGAAAGTGTGGTCGCTCCGCCGTTTGCGGCAGCAGAGGTCGATCCCGAACCATCAACCGTGAGCGTTTGTCCGCTAGCAATCGTGATGACATTGGCTGTGGCACTATTGGTATTTACGCCGAGGCTGCCCACGGTGGCGTTTGTGTTCACAGTAAGCTTGCTGGGCGTTGCGCCGCCGGCAGTCGCGCCACCGATGATCGTGGCATTGCTGGTTTGTCCCAGCGTGCCGCCGGCGTTTAGCACGAGCGTGCTGCCGCCGGTAATGGTGTTGTTGCCGCTATAGTTGTTGGAACCCGATAGATTGAGAGTCCCGCTGCCGGTTAGCGTGAGGCCTGCGCTTCCGGAGAGAACCTCGCTGATGGTCGCGGTCGTGTTGTTGACGGTGATTGTCGGCGTGGTTCCGCTTAGCGTAATTGAATTTCCGCCTCCATTATCGGCAATGGTGTAGTTTCCTGATTGCGGTGGATTGAAAACAATCCCCGCCACATTGATCGGCGTTGCCACTTGCACTGTTCCAGCCGTGCCACCGCCGGCAGCGAATCCAAAAGCCGCAGTGGCGGTGCCATCGTTGACCCATTGACCGTCACTTGCGCCGTTCGACCATAAGAACAAAGACGCATCCCACGTTCCGGGACCGTCGAGAGGGCTCGTCGGACTCGCGCCGAGGCTGTCCCATGTGAAAGTAGCCGCGCAGGTTTTCGACGCATCAAAACAGAGAAGCCCAAGTATGAGAAGCGCTGAGATGCAAAGAACACGAATGGACGCGCGACGGATGCACATAGACTGATCCTTACTTCAATGTTGCCTGGGCCGATGAGACAAACGCTACGATGGTTGCAAATCTCGACGGTCGGTATCTGATCCAATCGGCCGATGTGCGCAACGTTGTGATCCGAAAATCGAGGCTATCGGGGGAAAGCGCTGGCAACTTCCGAACTTCACAACGTTGCGCAACAACGGAAACGATCAAATCGCAAAAAAACGTGAACTGAATCCCCCGTGGCATGGAAGCAGTATTGAACCGAATTTTCGATCGATTGAACTGAACGGTTCTGCCTTGACGCTCCCAAGCGATAGCGCTGTAGCTTACTTTCGGCATTCGTGCGAACAATAGCATGACGATGCTATGGCGCTGAATTTCTTTCGAAACTCACTTGGTCGAAACGCTTTACAACGCGCATCGGGCCAGTCAAGATTGAATTCCGGCGTGTACGTCCGGCCATGGGGAGTGAATGATGCGACAGGATCCGCGCGAGGCCGCTTTTGGTCTGATGATCGTCGTGCTGCTGATTGCGGCCAGTGGCAGCGCAGCGGAAAGCGGCTGGTCGTTCCGCGTATGGCAGCCAGACGAGTCGTCCCCGAATGAGCCGATTTCCGGAATCGCGACACGCCCGATGGCTATCTGTGGGTTGCCACGCCGTCGGGTCTATCCCGCTTCAACGGAATTTCATTCGAACAGTTTTCACCAGAGCGCTGGTATGGCGGTGAAACGACCCGCGTTGCAGCGATTGCTGAAGGACGAGGTGGTTCACTGTTGGTCGCGGTTTATCCAGGGCCAGTCATTCGCCTGACGTCTGACAGTCCACCGCAAATCATTGGCGAGTACGCAACGGCACGGCCATTGAGCCTAATTGAGGATCGAGCCGGAACGATTTGGCTTAGCTCGGTTCGCGGAGAGGTGTGGCAGATTACCCAGCAAACATCGCGGCAATTAACCGCCGCGGAGGGCCTGCCAGAGAATTCAAGCGAATGCATTTTAGCGCAAGACAATACTGGTCGAATCTGGTTCTACAAGGGCAATGAGTTTGGATTCATACGCGACGGGCGCTTTGAAACGATAGGCAACCTCTCTGAACCGGGGAGCATTGCGCCGGCCAAACAAGGTGGCATGTGGGTTGGGAGTAATTTCAAGCTTTACCATTGCGACGAAAGCGGCCAACTGCAGAATTGCGGCTCGTTTAAACCAGCTTTTCCCAGCGGCCGAATTCTGACACTGCTTGACGATGGCGCCGGCGCCGTTTGGATTGGAACATCGGCCAGTGGGCTGTTCCGTTATCACGAGGGGAACTTCGATACCGTTCCCACCTCCTACCACCGCATCACGAGCTTGCTGGAAGACAACGAATGCAATCTTTGGGTCGGCACGCAAAGTGGCGGCATCAATCGCGTGCAGCCGCGAACGATTAGCGTCGATGGTCCGGTCACAGGTTTCGCGGCAGATGTAGTGATGTCCCTGTGCCAAGACGCAGGCGGAACGCTGTGGGCCGCCATGCAAGACGGTTCGCTGAAACGCCGCATGGATGGCGCCTGGACGCCGACGAAACTTTCTGAAGCCCCCACGGGCGGATATACGTGCGTCGCCGCCGACCAGACGGGAGCTCTGTGGATTGGTACCCGAGCCAATCGCTTAATCTGCTCCAGCGATCAAGGTTTGAAAACCATCAGCTCTAAAGATGGGCTCATGGGCCGCACTATTTCAAAGATTCACGCTGCTCGCAATGGCGACCTATGGATCGCCGAGCAGACCCCCGACACCTTGCAACGGCTGCGACAAGGTAAGTTCAGAGAATTCCCGCTTCCGCTCGAGGTCGACCATATCCGTACAATTGCCGAAGGAAGCGGCGGCCAAATTTGGGTTGCTTCGGAAAATGGCAAACTGTGGAGGATCGTCGATGACGAAGTGATCACCGATACTCAAAAGCTGCCAGCGTCTGCGGGCCGAATACTTTGCCTGTATCCAGCCGACGACGGTACGGTATGGATTGGCACGCAGCGCTCGGGGGTTGTGCGTTTTAAAGGCGGCGTTAGCGCATTGATCGATAGTAAGGCCGGCGTGTTCGACAACTGCATCTCGCAAATTATTTCCGATCGCCACGGCTGGTTCTGGTTCGGGTCGAGTAAAGGGATTTTCCGGGTGCGCGAGGAAGAGCTTCAGGCTGTCGCCGATAATCGAAAACAGCGCTTGGTATCAATTCATTACGACGAAGGAGAAGGGCTGCCGGCGCTTCACGCTACAGCGGCGAGATCCAACGCATTAGCCGCAGCCGACGGCCGCTTATGGATGATCATGGGAACCGCACTGGTGGCGATTTCGCCCGACAACGTGCGGGAAATTACGCAGCCGCCGCCGATTGTTGTGGAACAGGTTTTAGTCGACGACTCACAGGTGGCCGCCTACGGCGGGGTTGTTCCGGTCGTCAATGGCCTGGATCTGACCGATCGCTTAGGGGAATTGTCGCTACCGCCCGACTACCATCGGCTGCAGTTTGACTTTACCGCTTTGAGCTTCACGAATCCCAGCAATGTTCAGTTTCAATACAAATTGAACGGTTTCGAAGAACAGTGGAACGATGCTGGAATACAGCGAGTGGCAAAATATCCGCGTCTGCCGGCTGCCGAATATCGATTTGTAGTTCGAGCATGCAACAGCGACGGGGTTTGGAACACGGCCGGTTCGGAGGTCCGATTCTCGATCGAGCCGTTCCTCACGCAAACTTGGTGGTTTCGCACATTGGCGGTCGTGGCGTTTAGTGCGTTGCTATTAATGACGGGCCGATATATTTGGTTTCGCCGCCTCAGGCGGAAGTTGGCAGTGATCGAGCAGCGAGCAGCGCTCGATCGGGAACGGCACCGTATTGCGCGCGATATTCACGACGACCTAGGTTGCGGGCTGACGAGAATCGTATTGCTAAGTGAATTGAGTTTGCAGGAACACAACGGCTTTACTGACAGCCACATCTGCCAAATTTCTTCGACCGCTAAGCAGCAAATCAAATCGCTCGACGAAACAGTGTGGGCCATAAACCCGAGCAACGATACGTTGCCGAATTTGATTAACTACGTGGCTCAATTCATGGTGCGCTCTCTGGACGATGCGGAAATTGCCTGCAAGCTCGATTTGCCCGACGACCCTCCCGATATTGCTATGCCGGCCGAAGTGCGACACAACATTTTCATGGTCGCTAAAGAGGCGATTAACAACATTTTGCGCCATTCGCACGCGACCGAAGCAGGATTGACAATCGCGGTCGACCGCGAAGAACTTTCAATCGCCATTTTCGATAACGGCAGCGGCTTTGCAGTCGGTCCGGCTGAAATTGGTGAAGACGGGCTGGCAAACATGCGACAGCGAATGAATGACATCGGAGCCGCGTTCGATGTGGCCACCGCCCCAGGCCGCGGCACACGAATTTCAATTTCTTACTCGTTTCGAATAGTCTCCGAAACCCCGAGCTAAATATGGCACACGCAATCTCTGTATCGATTGTGGAAGACGACCAGGAAACACTGGCCAGCCTTGCCACGCTGATTCGTAAAACGCCTGGGTTGATGTGCCTTCACACCTATTCGACCGCTGAAGAAGCTCTCAGCGACATACCCGCTGATCCGCCCGACGTGCTTTTAGTCGATATTCGATTGCCCGGCATGTCGGGCATCGAATGCGTAGCACAACTGAAATCGGACTTGCACCATTTAAATATTCTGATGCTCACAACGTATGAAGAATCGGAACTGATCTTTGAATCGCTGCGCTCCGGCGCGAGCGGCTACCTTCTGAAGAATTCATCGGCGCAGAACTGGTGCAAGCCATCGAGCTCGTGCATGCCGGCGGTGCGCCCATGTCGATGCCTGTTGCTCGGCAACTGGTCGCCTATTATCAACGGGCGCCGCATCCGAAATCCGACTTGGAGACTCTCACGCAGCGAGAACAGGAAATCCTTCGTTTGCTCGCTCGCGGAGACCATTACCGGCAAATTGCCGATCATCTCAAAATCTCAATTGATACCGTGCGCTCGCACATTCGGCATATATACGAAAAACTCCACGTGCGCACGCGCACGGCCGCTACTTGGAAGTACCTCAAAGAATCGCGCGTGCATCAGTAAGCCTGGCTGCGCATTGGCCAGCAATAGTTTCAGGCACACTGAAGCGTACAAAGATGCAATCCACCGCCAAATCAATAAGCGGCGAATCACAATTCAATTTGCTATGACGTAGTCGCCAATCGGCGTCGGCTTAAATAAATTGATGCTAACCCCAGCAGCGCCAGCACCAAGGCCGCCGGTTCGGGCACGGGTTGCACGCCGCCTGCGCCATTGAGTGGGACGGGGTTGGAGGCGTAGTAGTTGTAACCGGCTAAGAACAAGCCAAAGTCGGTGGAATCGACCGTGCCGCTGTAGTCGTAGTCTCCCACCGCCCAGCCCAGCGAGGCCGCCGTGCCCGGATCGTTGTAGCCGGCCAAAAACAGGCCGAAGTCGGTCGAATCGACCATGCCATCCAGGTTCGAGTCCCCAATGTAGGTGTACTTGAACAAGATCGAGTTGTAATCGACCGACGTGCCGGCAAACTGCGGGAAGCCTCCCGTGCCGTCGCCATAGAACAGGTTCCCCCCGGCCGTATCGTTATTGAGCACAATGCCCACGGCGGTGGGAATGCCGTTGACGTTGACGTCGGTTTGCACCTGCGAACTGGTGATGCCCGGCTTATCCCACGCAAAGCTATCGAAGGCATTGACCAATTGCGCATGGGCGGTGCTGTAGGCCGTTTGGGCGGTGGCGAAAGCGGTGATTGGTAATCACCATCTTACTGCTGGTGATGATCCAGCGTTGCTAAGGGTGAAGTGCCGCCATTGATGGAAAGGCTGGGAAGGACCACAGGGCCGGCGCCTGTACCAGTCGTGATTTTTACTAGCGCCGTATTGTTGATGGTCAGACCATTGGTCCTGCTTTGACCCAAGCCATGTACGTGGCTGACGATCAATGTGCCGCTGTTGACCGTCGTGCCGCCGGTGTAGCTGCTGTTGCCGGAGAGGGCGGCGGTGCCAGAGCCCGATTTTGTGATGGCGCCGGCGCCGGAGATTGCGCCGCCAATGGCAGTGTTAGCGGAACCAGTGATGGAAAGTGTGGTGCCGCCGAGATTCACCACGCCGCCGATACCCAGATTCCCGCTGGCTGCATTGAATTGCTGTGGCCCGGAAAGCGTGAGATTCAAATTGATGGTTTGCGTTCGAGTGGATTTATTGATGATCCCACCAGCGATCGAAAGCGCATTGCCCGTTAAGGTAAAGGCTCCGGCCGTACTGTTGAAGGTAATCGAACCAACGTTCGTCAAACTGTCGTTCGTATTGGCAACGCGCGAGGTGCCGTCGAAGATCAGGCTGCTGCCGTTAATGGGAGCCGTCGACCAGTTCGAGGCCGTCGACCAATTCGCATTGTTGCTGCCGGTCCAAACGATGGCGACGTCGTATCCGATGACGTCCATCGCAATCATGTCTCCGGCTGAAACAGGTAATATCTGACCTGCGACAAGCGAAGCATTGTAGGAATCGATGGTGGCTCCCGCCCAATCGCTTAAATCGCCCCCGCCTGTGCCATTGAAGGTATTGATGACCGTGCCGCCGCCATTAATCGAAAAGTAAACGCCGTTTTCCGGCGCAGTATCCAGCACGCCGGGCGAGGTATATCGGAAAAGATCCAGCGGCGTGTAAAGCGGGCCGGCCGCATTGCTCCCCAACCCGAAACGCCCCATGACCTCGCTAATTTCATGTTCGGCCACGCCAATGAAATCGTACTTGTTCATTACGGCCCGATTGTTGGGGTCGAACGTGAAGGGGGCAGTGCTATCGAAACCGACGGCACCATCGATGCCTGCCGCATCCCCCGCAATCATCCCTACGCGCCTTGCTCTGCGCCGGGAAACCTTGAAAGTAGCGTTACTAATCGGGTAGTTCGCCAACATGTTGGCGATGGAGATCAGGTCCGACGCCGATTTTCCATCGCTAATCAACGCAGATTTCACCGTGGAATATTGGAAAAAACCTGGTTGATTAGCCGAGCTTTGGCCGAGAAATCCCGGCGTTAGATTCTGCCCCGCGACTTCTCCCCAACCCACTTGCAGATTAATGGTAATCGGATCGGTCAGGTTCGTTTCATAGAACTGAATGGCGCCGTTGAATGCCGTTAAAAATCCACTCGGCGCGGAATTCGTGCTGGTGTCATAGGTCAGATTGAACGTTAGCGCGCTGGCACGCGGTTGAACCGGACCAAGCCAGTCCCCAACAAACAGGAACCAGAAAATCAGCGCCCACCAAAGTCCGCCCTGGCGCGTTCCGCAACCCAATGAAATCGGCCGATTGGCGGCAAGGCATGAATGCCAAAGAGAAGAAGGCAATGCCATTCGAAATTTTCTGCTTAGCTGTCCCTTGCCCCGATTATAGCCTCGTAGCGCATCAGGTGCCAGAAAATAATGGCCAGGCACTTGAAATTGAGCCACTACTTCTGCTAAGTTACCAATGGATATTAGTGTACATATGTGCAAAGAATCATTCCAGCCGCACTCACGACTTCTCCGTTCACCACCAACGTTGCCTATCCACCAAACCGAAAAATGATTCTTGACACGCACCCGCTTTCTCCGACTTATCCCAACCAGCATCGCCAAATGAACACCCGAAAATCGCATTTTCGCTCGGCAATTCCAGCGCCGGCTGAATCCCGTCGAACCTCGTTCCAAATCGCGCGGGGTAAATGCGGGGAAAATGTTTGGCCCAAAACCATCGTTTTTCCCGAGAGTTTTCCACCAACATTTCCCCATCCACTTTCGCGCGCTTCACTCACGAAAAAAAATGCGTGCCCCATTTCCCCCTTCAAAGCCTACACTGTTCTCCACCTGTTCACCTCCTCACCTCTTCACCTCTTCACCTGTTCACATCCCTTCTGCCCTCGGCCGTCAGCCTTCGTTCCGACTTCCTGCTTTCCTGGCTTCCTTAGAAAGGCCGTCTGCCGTTTGCCTTCTCTGGCGCTTCCGCGGCTGCTATGTAGGCGATTGTCAATGACGGTTGTTGGTTCGGTAGGAGTTGATGTCGTGCATTCTGCTATTCGATCGTCCATGAAAGGGCATGGAGACCAGTTAACGATTCGCAAAATGGGAACGGACTAAACTCGGCGACGGGTGGTAAACCCAAGCCGCAACCAGTCGCGTTCCCTTGGTCGAGCACCAACTATTCAAACTCCTGTTTCAATGATTCCTGGCTGTGATGATTCCGTCGTCTCCAAAGCTCGTGATTCGCTTACGCCAGTTGCAGCGGCGGCGTGGCGCAGCCCCGCACCATGCCGCAGTCCCGTTGGAGCGGACCAGCCCGCTGGATGTCAGACCGCGCCGCCAGCACCTGATGCCACATGCGCACTGCCAGTCGCCGCATGGCGGCCACCACCGCGATCTTCTTGTGTTTGGGGTTTTTCTTCACAATCCGCTGGTAGGCATCCTGGTCCGAACCTGTCCGGCGAACCCGCGCCCAAGTCGCCTGGCACAACACCCGCCGCACGCGCGAAGGACCTTGCCGGGTAATGTGTCCCTTGCGATCATGGGCCGAGCCGCTTTCGTGGCACTGGGGAACCAGGCCCAGATAGGCACTAATCTGCCTGCGATTGGAAAACCTGGCAATATTCCCCAGTTCCGTCAAGAAGACCAACGCAGTCACCAGCGCCACTCCGTCCAACTGGCACAGCTTGGCCACCGCTGGTTGGTACCGCGGCTGCTCGGCCAGCTCCATCAAGGCACAATCCAGTCGTTCGATCTCTCTCTCCAGGAAGCTCAGTTGCCTCAGTTGGCTGGCCAGTGTCTGTCGAATCCCCCTTCCCAGTTTGCTCTCGCGGCACAATCCTCGCAGCCAGGCCCGAAAGCTCCTGCTCCAGCCTTTCGACACATCGTCGGGGCGCGCCAGCCGGTTGCGTTTCAGCAGACCTCGGATTTGAGTCTTCAAGCCAGCGGCCTTCTCCGCCCCATCCAGCCGCGCCCGCACAAGCTCTCGATCGTCGCGCAGTTTGTGGATCCGGAATCCAAACAGCAGGCAGTGGATTGCCGGCCAGCACATGGCCCCGCAGCAATTGCAAAATCTGATCGGCGTCATTCGCGTCGTTCTTGTTCTTCTTATGCCCGGTGGAACGTGCCATCTTCGTGGGCGCCAGCACGTGGCACTGGATGCCGGCTCCGGTGAGCTCATCATGCAGTCCAAAACCTTCTCCCGAGGCTTCATAGGCAAAAATCACCTTGGCGCTGGCCGCCTTGGATTGCGCCAGCAGATTGGCAATCATCTTCTCTCGTCCAGCGCGTGTGTTGCGCACCGAGACGGTCTGAGAAGCTCCGCGTCCTGTGGCAGTCTTCAACAACATCGCTTTGTCGTGCAAATCGCAAGCAACCATGATAAACTTCGCCATGGCCAGTGCTCCTGTGTGTTGGGTCGTAGGAACGTTCGTATAACGCTTAAACTTCCTACCAAATCCAGCCCACAAGTCACTGGCCTCTTTCATTTACCTACATAGTTAACTCGGCGGTTTAGCCAGCCGCCGACATTTCTGCACCATCGACTTCCAATTCCGGGGTAGGTATTCTGATGTCGGCCCTCCTCTCGCAGAATAAGGAACAGACTATGGTTCACCGCAGCGCACTGGTCGCTTTCTGCATGGTCGCTATGTTGCTCTGCAATTTCTCGCAGGCCGATGACCCAAACGTCATGACCGCCGACACGCCTCCCACCGAAGCATGGACTGTTTCGACCGGATTAAATCATCCCGCGTGCGCCTACTACGATTCCCCGTCGAAATCGATTTTTGTATCCAACGCGTCCGACGGCGCTGCGTCGCCAAAACCCAGCGGCTGGATCAGCAAACTCGACCCGTCCGGAAAAATGGTGGTCGAGCACTGGGCCGAAAAATTGAACGCTCCGCAAGGAATGCGCAGCGCCAGCGGCATTCTTTGGGTAGCCGACGTGGATGAAATTGTCGGCATCGAAATTCGCTCGGGTCACACGAGCAAGCGGATCAAAATCGATGGCGCCAAGCTTCTCAAGGATGTCGCTGTCGATAACGACGGCAACCTGTACGTTTCCGACCTCGAAGGCCAGAAGATTTACAAAGTAAGCCAGGGCAAACCGGAAATTTTCGCCGAAGGCGACGAGTTGGAACATCCCGCCGGCTTGCTGTTACACGACGAGTTACTGGTCGTCGCCGCAATGGGCAACACAGACGAGAAGGGGGCCGGCCCGCCGGGGCATTTGTATTCGCTCGATTTGTCGACCGGCCGCAAAGACACGATTGCGCACAATCTCGCAGGCGCGCTGGGCGGTGTGGAACTCGATGGCAGCGGCGGATATTACGTCTCCGACGTTCGCGCCGGCAAAATCTATCGCGTTTCCAGCGAAGGGGAGGTGACGCTGCTCGTCGAGGGCTTCAAAGGGCCAGCCGATATCGGCATTGCCGACGGCGATCAACTGCTGCTGGTGCCTCAAGCACTGGAGAACAAATTGACCGCGTACAAGCTTGCCGACTAAGTAAGCCGCCTGCGCTTTGTCGATTGCCTAGCCGAGTGAAAGTATCGACCGCGTAATGTGGTAGAACACTGGCGCGGCAAAGCAGATCGAGTCAATGCGGTCGAGCACTCCGCCATGCCCTTCCACCAGCGTGCCGTAGTCTTTCACGCCGCGGTCGCGCTTAATGGCCGACATCGTCAGCCCGCCGCAGAATCCCAAAATGCTTACCAAGAGCGACAAACCCCCGGCCTGCCAGATGGTCAGCGGCGGAATGGCCCACCAGAGCGCCGCCCCCAACAGCGTATTGCTCCCAACGCCCCCCAGAAAACCTTCCCAGGTTCGATTGGGACTGATGGTCGGCACAATCAAACGGCGGCCGACGAGCTTGCCCCAAATGTATTGCAACCCGTCCCCCATCTGCACCATCAGAATGAAAAAGAACAAGAGGCGATAGTTTGACCCGGCAGGTGGCCTTGTGTCGCCGGGCGAAGCCGGCGCGGTTGGCTTCGCGGCCTCGGGCGTTGTCGATTCCGTCGCAGCCACATTTGCCGCGGACGTTTCGGCAGCCGGGGACACAGAAGCATTCGCCGCCACGGCGGGCTTATTCTCCAGATACAACAGCGCCGGGGCAAAACTCAAGCAATAAACGCAAATCATCAGGCCGGTTTGGATTTTGGCCACGCGCTCCAGATACCGTTTGAAATCGCCCGAAAGTGCGATCCGCGCCGGCACGAACAAAAACGCATAAACCGGAATCAGCACGTTATACAGTTCGTATTGGTTGAGACCAACCAGCACATATTGTAGCGGCGTAAATAAAACAAACGCCCAAAACAGCGCGCGATGGTCACCCAGCCGCGTCGGCGTAATCGTAATGAATTCGCGCAGTGCCACGAAAGAAATAAAACCAAACATCGCCACCGTGAGCCCTTTGCCCAAGAAAAAGGCAGTGGCCAAAATGGCGCACATCGTCCACCAAGCCCGCACGCGCAAATTGAAAATGCGCACGGCGGCGGCATTCAAACCCGCATCGGGATGCCGCTTAAGAAACTGCCCCACCAGCGTGGCAATGGTCAGAATTCCCAGCACGCCGCCGACCAGCGATATCGTTCTCCAATCTTCCATAGTCGGCGTGCGCGAGTTGTTCCAATATACCGGCGGATTTTCTCACCACGAAGTCACGGAGACACGGAGAGGCAATTCACGTTTCCTTCAGCCGCCGCACGGCGTTGCGGGCGCGCTCGAGAAACTCGTGCTTCGGCTCTCCTTTTTCCAGCCAGATCGGCGGCCCAAAAGTAATGCAGCTCAACAATGGCACCGGCAGAAACTCGCCGCGCGGCAGCACGCGATTCAAATTGTCGATGTGCACGGGCACCAATTCCAAGTCGGGCCGCTTCTTGCCGAGGTAGTAGAGTCCGCTTTTGAATTCGCCAATTTCGCCATCTACGCTTCTTCCCCCTTCGGGAAACACGATAAGCGATTTATCTTCCCCCATGCCGCGCAGCATTAAATCGATTGGGCTGTTGTGAACTTTGATTTGCGTGCGATCGATCAATAGCGCATCGAACACTTTGGTGGCCATGTAACGCCGCACCGAGCCTTTATCCCAGTAATCTTTCGCCGCGACCGGCCGCGTGATGTTACGCAGCTCGTTGGGCAGCGAGGCCCACACAACTAGTGCATCTAAGTGGCTCGTGTGGTTGGCAAAGTAAATCCGCTGGCAAGTGTCGGGTTGGCAATCGACCCAACGGGCGGTCGCGCCGCTCAAGAACTTGGCAATGGCGGCGAGCACTGTGCGCGTCATGTAAGCGACCGGACCGCCGGGCGGCGGAGCCATCAGCCCAATGCGCCGCAGGGCGCTGGCAGGCCGGCTGATTCGAGGAAATGTGGCGGTAAGCTGCATATTATCGTTCGTTGGCAGGCAGGGTGAAAGGGCCGCATCGCCGCTACTAATCCGGAAGCGCGGCTGTGTTTTGCCCCCGCGCGAAGTGCGACCTGCACAATTTGTAGCCGGTCGCCTGAAATGAGTCACCACGAGTTGGCGGTGATTTCGGCCGTTTCAGCTTGCCCAGAGCGCATCAGCAGCCAGGGAAACGTCGTTTTGGCGGCAAGATTTACCAGCTTGAGCATCGGCAGAATCGATCGACATCCGCGCCAAAGCGAGAAAAAGAAGCAATTCACTGGCAAAGCCGGCGGCACCCAAACGGCCGCCGCCGTCTCACGCTTCGATCTGCAGCTTGGGAAATTTCCACTTGAGCTTCGTGCGCGCCAGCCAGCCAGCCGAGGTCCCCTTGAGCCCGATCCATTCCAACACCGGGAGCCGCTGGACCACATACAGCGCGGCCCCTGAGATTTTCGTGTCGGTCAGATCCAACTCTTTCAAGCCCTGAAACGCCGCCACGTGCTGCAAGCCTCCATCGGTAATGGCACTGCGCGACAAGTCGAGCGAGCGCAGTGATACCAATGAATTACGGTGCGAACCGAGCCAAGAAAGCGTGTCGTCATTGACCGACGGGCCTTGCAGATCGATGCCGATCACTTTGTCGGCCACCACCGAGAAATCGTCTCCAAACGAGCGTCGCAACCAATCGACCCCTTCGGTGTGGACCCTGCCGCCGCGCTTCTGAATGTCGCCAACCAGCGAATCTTGCTCGACGTACTTTTCAACCCACGTGCTCAGCCACTGAATGCGGCTGGCGCGAAACTTCGCCCACTCGGTCGCCCGTTCGTAGGCTTCTTGCAGCTTGCGAAACTCATTCGGATCGCCGCCGACATCGGGGTGAGCCGTTTTCACTTTGGTCAAATACGCTTGCTTCACGTCTTCAACGGTGCAGGGGGGAATCAGACCCAGCGTGATTAGAAATTCCGGCCGCGCCTCGGCCGCATGTGCGCCGGACTGGCTCGGCGAATTGCCGCCGCGGGATGATGATGAAGTGGAATCTGCCATGCGTGGCCGCTAGATCAATCTCGAAACTTTTCCCCACATTTTGGGCAATGCGTTGGACCAGTTTTTTTGCCGAAAAGTATCTTAATAACTGCCGCCCAAAACAGTACACCGCATACTAATAGAATTTCCGAGTCGGCTGGGCTGAAATTGAAAAATGCAAGCATATTGCATCCCCATAAAGGAAATCCATCGCCCTGCCAGTTGCTCACGGACCTAGTGCCCGCCATCGCCGGCGATCGCCTTCACCAATTCGCCCACCACCGCCTTCGCATCGCCGAACAGCATGTACGTATTGTCTTGAAAATACAGTTCGTTGTCGATGCCTGCGAATCCTGGGTTCTTGCTGCGCTTGATAGCGAATACGGTCTTCGCCTTGTCGGCGTCGATAATCGGCATCCCGTAGATGGGGGTCGATTTATCGGTGCGCGCCGCCGGGTTCACCACGTCGTTGGCGCCCACGACCAGGCACACGTCGCAATGCGGCATTTCCGAATTGATTTCATCCATTTCCACCAGGTCGCTGTAGGGAATGTCGGCCTCAGCCAAGAGCACATTCATGTGCCCAGGCATGCGGCCGGCGACGGGATGGATGGCGAATTTCACCGTAATGCCGCGCTTGGTGAGCTGATCGTATAAATCGCGAATGCGGTGCTGCGCCTGGGCCACGGCCATGCCATAGCCGGGAACAATGACTACCAGCGACGCTTGCTCCATAATTTGCGCTGCGCCTTCGATGGTTTCCTCCTTGTAAACCTTATCCGAGGTTTGCGCGGCGCTCGCCTGCACTTGCCCGAACGCCCCGAATAACACATTAGTGAACGAGCGATTCATCGCCCGGCACATAATGATCGACAGTATCAAACCGCTGGAACCATCGAGCGCCCCGGCGGTAATCAGCAGGTTGTTGCCAATCACAAAGCCCATCGCGACGGCCGAGAGTCCCGCATAGGCGTTCAAGATCGAAATCACGGTGGGCATATCGGCCCCGCCGATCGGAATAATCATGAGCACGCCGAACGCCAGGGCCAAAGCGGTAATCAAAAAGAACGCCGAACCGCCCAAAAACCCGCCCGGATGCCAAACCACAAACAGTCCCAACAATAATGCTGTCGCCAACAATCCCAAATTGATCGCATTCTGATTCGGGTAGGTCACCGGCCGCTGCGGAATGAACGATACGCCTTGCAACTTGCCCGTCGCCATGAGGCTGCCCGTGAACGTCAGAAAGCCCAAAATCACTTCCGCCACCAGAGCAAACACGGTCCAGTGAGAAAAATCGGGGGCAGCCGTATCGAGCATGAAATACTCCGCCCAGGCCACCAAACCAGCCGCCAAACCGCCAAAGGCGTGCGAAAGAGCCGTTCGCTGCGGCACGGCTGTCAGCGGCACCAGCGACAGCGGAACGCCCACCACAAATCCGGCCAAAATCGCGAAAATTATCAACCAATGGTGCGTAATGCCGGCCGTGAAAAACCAAGTGGCCAAAACGGCCAACAACATGCCGATCGAACCGGCATAAACTCCCTTGCGCAGTCTTCGGGTCGTTCATCCAATGCAACGAGAAAATGAACAATCCCGTCGCTACTAAATAACAAAGCTGTTTGATGCCTTCCATTAGCGCTGCCCTCCTTGCCCGGGCGACTTAAACATCTTCAGCATGCGATCGGTAATCAGAAAACCGCTGACAATGTTGGTCATCGAACAGAACAGTGCCACAACACCCAACAGCCGAATGCCCCAAGGATGATCTTCTTTGCCCACGACGATGATCGAACCGACCACTGCAATGGCCGAAATCGCATTCGTGAGCGACATGAGCGGCGTGTGCAACAAGCGCGAGACGCGCAAGATCACGCCCAGCCCGATGAATGTCGCCAGCATGAAAACGAATAGCAGCGAGGAATAATCGACCAAACCTTCGCTTGCTGCCTTATCGGCAGGGGCTTTTTCCGTCGTTGACGGCTGAGGAATGGCTGCGGCGGGCGCATTGTCGCTTGGACTAAGTGCGGCTGGTGCCGGCGTTGTCGCAGGCGGGGTTGTATCCGTCGCTGTCGGCGATAAAGCCGGCGCTGGCGTTTCGTCGGCGGCCATCAGCGCACGGCAAATAGACCGGCGCGCTAAACAAACCGAATAACGCTATGGCCGCGATTGTTTTGGATCTTAGAAACATTCAACCCTTCCTCGTCAGACACTCAGACACCCAGACCCTCAGGCACTTAGCCCCCCAACAATTCCTTCACCCGCGGCTGCAACACCTGCCCATCGCGGCACAGCAAAGTTTCGCGAGTAATTTCGTCATCGCTGGCCACTTTGCCCGGGAATCCCAATCCCATTAAATGCTGCAGGAACGTAACCACGTTCTTGGCGAACATTTGGCTGGCGTGATACGGCACTTCCGAAGGCAAATTGGCCGGTCCCAAAATCATCACCCCGTCGACCTCCACCGTCTCGCCCGGTTTGGTCAGTTCGCAATTTCCGCCGCGTTCAGCCGCCAAATCGACAATGACCGAGCCCGGCTGCATGAGCTTGACCATGTCGGCCGTGACCAAAATTGGCGCTTTTCTTCCCGGAACAGCCGCCGTAGTAATCACCGCGTCGCTTTCGGCCACCACTTTCGACAGCGCCTCGCGCTGCCGCCGGTACGATTCTTCATCGAGCGCTTTGGCATAGCCCCCTGTGCCCTCCGCGGCGCTGGCAGCCACGGGCGATTCCACAAACTTGGCTCCCAGACTTTGCACTTGCTCTTTGACGGCCGCCCGAACATCGGTCGCCGACACCTGCGCTCCCAACCGCCGGGCGCTGGCAATGGCCTGCAAACCGGCGACACCCGCACCCATGATGAACACTTTGGCAGGCGTAATCGTGCCTGCCGCCGTGGTCATCATCGGAAACATTTTCGGCAGGGCCGTGGCGGCCAATAGCACGGCTCGATAACCCGCCACGGTGGCCATGCTCGAGAGCACATCCATGCTTTCGGCGCGCGTGATTCGCGGCATGAGTTCGAGCGAGAACAAGGTTGCTCCGGTCGCGGCGAATTCCTTTACCAGCGCCGGCTGCGAAAGCGGCTCGCACATTGCGATCAATGATTTAAATTGATCGAAACGCTTCCAATCGGCGCGCCCCGCATCGGGATTCGCCCCCAGCGCCCGAACTTGAATTACGAGTTCGGCCCCGAATACATCATCGCGCGAGCCAATTTTGGCCCCTTTGTCGGTGTAGTGCGCGTCGGTAAATCCAGCCGCTTGCCCCGCGCCCGATTCGACCACGATGTCGTGCCCGGCTTTAATCAGCACCGGCACTAAGCTGGGAACTAAAGCCACACGGCGTTCGCCGGGGAAAGTTTCTTTCGGAACGCCGATTTTCATGACGCAAGACGCCTGACTATATTGTCCGCTCTCCCTTGCGGAGAGGGCCGGAGTGACGGGGGGCATTACCTGCAATCAACTAAGATATCGCCGCGCCTAAAAGAACTTAGCTTGCGGGAACGTTTTGGGCGTGCAAGCCAGAGGATTTTGCCATATTCCCCGGCCTGTTGAAAGCGGCTATTTAGTGGAAATAGGCGGTTTTTGGTTCCGGGCAGTTAGGGATTCGTTTACGATTTTAATTTTATAGGACTAGCTGGAAGCGGGCTGAGCAGCGATTTCGAGAAACGATGAATACCAAAAGGCCAATCCTCGATTTTTTTCAGGAACACTTTGCTGAATATTCTTTTTCTGCGGAGAGGAGACCGAATTTGCTTTTCAAAAAACGCGAACAGACAGCGATTTACCATTGCATCGCTCTTCAGCGCGATAATAAATCATGCGGTTTAGCTGTTGAGATTGCAGCGACTTACAATCCCTTGTGGCGCGGAGAATCTGCCCCACCTCTGGGCATCAGCTCTGGTCTCGCAAATTTGCGCTTACAACAATCAAGCATTGAAATCATGCAGCACTGGCGATTCTACGAGCCAACAGCTGAAGGACTGATGCTAACGCTTAAGAGCATAAAGCGGGAGTTCGACCAGCTTGCTCCCGCATTTTACAGCAGTGCCGACGAACAACTGCTATCTAATCGTATCTTGCAACTCGCACTCAATGAATCTGCTCAGATGACGCTAGACGAGTGTGAAGGACTCGAAGAGGCCCTATCTGCGGCGAAGCTCCTTCTCCGCAATCTACAACACCCCGCGTACATTCGGCTACGCGATAGATTGCAAGCTGCGTGGACTTCTGAAACGCCAGACCGTCAGCGAGGATGGACAAATCGACTCGCCTGTGAGTGTATCTATTTAAAACTGCAGCTCGCAAAATTGGAATGATCGACGATCGTCTAATCTGGCTCTGACTAACGAGCTCTTTGGCGCAGGGCCTCATAAAACAGCACGGCTGCGGTGGCTGAGACGTTTAGACTATCGGCCAGGCCGCGCATGGGAAGGCGAATCGCCGTGATGTCTTCGCCGCGCCAAGCGTCGGAAAGTCCCTCGGCTTCGCTTCCCAGCACCATCGCGCACGGCTGTTTGAAATCGCAAGCGCTGTAATCAACGGCAGCATCAACTCGCGCGGCAAATATTCTAAGCCGCTGTCGCCGGAGCCAAGCGATCGTTTCCGCAGCACCAGCGACAAATACCGGCAGGGTGAAAACGGTTCCTAAGCTCGCTCGAATGGCGTTGGGATTGTAAAGATCGACTCCCGCGTCGGCAACAATCACGGCCGACACGCCGGCCCCGTCGGCGCTACGCAGTACCGCCCCAATATTGCCGGGCTTTTCCACCCCTTCGAGCACTGCGACCAATGCTTGCTTTGGAAGGTGAAAATCCGTGAGGGCGCGCTTCGGTATTTCGGCTGCAGCCAACACTCCTTCAGCCCGGCTACCATAGGCCAACAACGAAAACACCGACTCATTCACTTCAAACTGCGCTGCGTCTGCTTTATCAAGTCTCGAGAGTAGCCTTTGGCATTCCTCGCCGCGGCATTGAGGGCGGCAAATGTACACTTCGACAAGCTTCACGCCGCCATCGAGCGCACGGCTAATTTCGCGCACGCCGTCGATCATGAATCGCCCTTGTTCGGCGCAAGCGCGCGAATGGCGCAGCTTGGCGGCGGCTTTGACGCGGGGGTTGGCGGTGCTGGTGATTTTCATGGCCACAGAAGCGATTCGCCGTCGACGGTCAGCAAACGAGCGCCTTCCGCCGCACTGGCGCAGCAAAAAGGGACGCCGGCAAGCGACGTCCCCAAAGTATGCACCATTTCAAATCAGGAAGCGAGAACGAGCAGCTTGCGACCGCAATTGTTCGCTGCCGCTTTCACCAACAATCAAACCCTCAATTCGCTTCCTGCAGCACGTTCACGCGCCGCCCGCCACGGTCGAATTGCACGATCCCGTTTATGAGCGCGAACAGCGTGAAATCTTTTCCTTGACCGACGCCGCGGCCCGGGTGGAACGAATTGCCCACTTGCCGGACCAAAATATTACCAGCCACCACCGTCTCGCCAGCAAAGCGTTTTACTCCACGGCGCTGACCAGCCGAATCGCGGCCGTTGCGGCTGGAACCTTGACCTTTTTTATGTGCCATGAAACTAACCGGGGTTAAAACCTGAAAGTTGCGCGACCCACACGAGGGACAGTCGCCATTAGCGGGCGCTAGAGGTCCCGGGTCGCTTTAGCATCCAATCTTTCTACCGAAAAACCCACTGGTAGTCAACTTGCCCAGGAATGCCGTAGTAAATTTCCCGTTCGTCCATCTTGAACTCATCGCCAGGCCGCCAAAAGTTAAGCTTTAACGTCTTTTGCGTATATTTCCTACCCGTTCCCGGCGGCGCTCCCTCTTGATATGCTCCCGGCGGATCTTCAAACCGATACGCATTGGTCAGCCCCCCCACGTAGATTGAAAAGAAATCGATGCGGGGGTCGATATCGGTCCACGTTGCCACGCCCCATACGCTGTGGTCATCACCCGGCGTGCTTACGTCAATTGGTGTGTTGCTCATTTGCACGCTGTCGAGCAATTGGCGATTGGTGTCTTCGCGCTTCTGAATCGCCTCGACGGCCAGCGGCAACACGCGATCTAGATAGGCCTTCTTGTATTTGTCGGTCTCGAGCACAAATTGGGGAAAAAATCGAACCGAATAATCAACAAGTTGATTTTCATACGTTTTCCCATCGGCCGCCGGCGCTGGGTGCAATTGCCCTCCCATATTCGTCACGCGATACATCAGGTACCAAACCAGCGTGCGCTTCATGCGACCATCGGGCTGCGGCAGATCGACATAAATCAACCGCAGCGGCTTAAACGCAAACTGCAAATACCAGGCATCGCGCCGAAAAGGAATGTCCTTAGTTAGCACTTTTAATGTGGTGCTGGTCGATTGGGTGCTCGGTTTCCAATCGAGCTTCGCCCCTGCCGATTGAATTTCGACCAGGTCGTGCTCAGTGACGGTATCACCGGCATCGGCCGGCGGTGGAATGACCGTCTCTACCCCGGGGGCAAGCTTCCGATAGCCTTTCGGCGCGCTCGGCTTGGCGGTCTCTTGCGCCTGCGCGCTGGAGGCCAAGATAACCAGCAAGCATGCGGCCGCCGCCAGAACGCAGAAATTGCATCGGCGTTGGTGGGCATAAAGCGATCGGAGGATCGGCATGGCAGGTAGACGTTTTGTGGCGAAAAATGTCGACAGCAGATAAGTGCGTTCATTCCAGTATAATTGCCGCTTCAACCGAGGGTCAAACAGGCGGAAAGCCGTCATTTTGGTTGTTTTTCCGAGGAAAAAGCGCCGTGAGCGGTAAGTCTGATTGCTCACCGCCGCCGCTGCTGCTGATAACGGCGGCTGGCGTCGGCCAAGAATTGCCGCTCTTCGTCGGTCAGACTGCCTTCGCCTTCGCGGCTGATTTTTTCCAGCAGTTGATCGACTCGCTGCTGCAGCCGACCTGTCGAAAGGTAATCGTCCTGCGGCTCGTCGTCACCATCTCCCGGATGCACTTTGAGTTTCGGGCCGAAGCGCGGCATGCGCAGCGACAATTTGCTGGGCCATAAATTAAACAAATGCCATCCGGTTTTGTAATACAGAAATCCGAACGCCGCCCCGCCCAGGTGCGCCGCGTGCGCCACATTGTCGCCGGGCGTCTGCGCACGAGCAAATCCATCAGCACGTAAAACCCTACCAATAGATATGCAGGGATCGGAATCGGAATCGGGAAGATCAGCATCATCCGCCGCGGGAAATTGCAGGCGAACAGCACGGCAATGCCCATGATGCCCCCCGATGCGCCTTCCACGGGGGATGGTCGGTTGGAATTCAATTGCAAAGCAACGAATACCAATCCCGACAGAATCACCAAGCTCAAATAAATCTTGTAGAACTCTTTGCGGCCATAGACAATCTCTACATCGCGCCCGAACACAAACAGCGCAATCATGTTGAACAGAATGTGCATGAAATGTTGCGAATCGTGCACAAACCCGTACGTTAGCAACTGCCAAAATTGCAGCGGATGATGAAATAGGTCGGGCTGTAGAGCGAGATTATTCTCGACCCAACTACCGCTGCGTGGGCTACTGGTAAATAGCTCAGCCAAAAACACCGCCACGTTAATGACGATCAGTGTTGTAACGGCCGACCAATCACCGCCCAGCCTTAGCCCGCGCGGCTCGTCTCGATAGTATTCGCGGTCGTAGATTCCCATGGGAGGCGGGCGGTGGGTAGTTGGAAGGGAGAGACTGCAGGAGGCGATTTCGCTCAAGATTCATCGTTCATGAATCATGGGTCACACTTCATAATAGTATCGCTCGCATGCGATCGGTGGCAACGCCGACAAATGCTCCCCTCATTGCCGCGAGTCGGCGGTCGTGCTAAAACCGCGCCTAATATGCCGTCGAACCAAAACAATTCGTTAGCCCAAGCTCCGCCTGAGTCTATTTTTTCCAAGCGATTCAATGGCCAAGTGGCATTGGTAACCGGCGGCGCCCGGCGGGTGGGCGCCGTCATTGCGCGAACGCTGGCGAGCGCCGGTTATAGCCTTGCCATTCACGCCAACCGCTCGCTGGCTGAAGCGCAAGAGCTGGCGGGCGAACTTACTGCCGCAGGCAGCCCATCGATCGCGCTGGCAGCCAACATCGTCGACGAGCAAGCCGTCGCTAAAACCATCGCCGATGTTCATCAGCATTTCGGGCGAATCGATGCGCTGGTGAATTGCGCCGCCATCTGGAAAGCAAAGAAACTGGAAGATGTCACTGCCTCCGATGTGCGTGAACATTTTGATGTGAACACACTGGGCACGTTTTTGTTCTGCCAACACGTGGGGCAAATCATGGTCGCGCAATCCAGCGGCGGCGCGATAGTAAACATTGGTGATTGGGCCATCGCGCGACCCTATTTGCAGCACGCAGCGTATTTTGCCTCGAAGGGGGCCATTCCGACGCTTACGCGAACCTTTGCCATTGAACTTGCCGCGCGCAACCCGCGCGTGCGAGTAAATGCGGTGCTGCCCGGTCCGGTGCTCATACCCGCCGATATTTCAGCCCGTGAACGATCGGAGGCCATTCAGGGCACCCTGCTGAAACGCGAAGGCAACCCGCAGCAAGTGGCCGATGCAGTGCTGTTTTTGCTGGCGAACGATTTTATCACCGGTGTTTCACTGCCGGTGGATGGCGGCCGAAGCATCTGCTCTTAAGCAGAGCGCTGGTCGGGTAGAGTCCGCGTTTCGCAATTCGATCTAACGCTAGGCGGTCCCGATTGCATACAATTCGAGCGTGAAACCGATTGCATCAAACATTAGATCCCCTGATTCCGTCATTTCGCTCGTAACACGGCCGAACTCTCGTCACAAGGAAGCCCATTCGATGCACGTGAAAATAATTAATCTCTCCTGCTGGACGACTATCGCGAGCATATTCTTGATCGCCGGCTGCAATTCTCATAGTGGCACTACCAGTAACTCGACCCCGAACCTTGCCATTGCTGGCGAGAATTCAAGTTCAACAGATGCCACAAAGTCAGAGTCGTCGAAGCCGGCGGCCGGCGCGGAAGCGAATGAAGATTCAAAATCGTCTGATAATTCCGATCCCGATACCAAGGAAATTCGCGCCGTTTACAAGCAAATCGGCGAAATGATCGACGCCCGCGACGAAGGCAAGACGGTCGATTTCAAGCCGCTGGCCGATCAGGTGGTCAAAGGACTGAACGGCACGACCGACATCAACCGTTTTGAGCTCGCGCAGAATTTCTGCCGCGTGCTCGAAATGGTCCAAGACAACGAATTGGCTAAGAAGCTCTACGAAGCAATGGATAAAGCTGCAAATTCACTTAAGCCCGAAGATGTGTCGCTGTCGGTCAAAGACATCGCGCAATCGGGCATTCGCCGCATCGATTTGCTGGGAACGACGCCGAAGATTGAGGGCGCGCTCGTTGGCGGCGGCAAGCTCGATTGGTCGAAGTATAAAGGCAAGGTTGTGCTCATCGATTTCTGGGCCACTTGGTGCGGCCCCTGCATGCAAGAACTACCCAACGTAAAAAAGGTGTTTGAGAAGTATCACGACCAAGGTTTTGACGTGGTCGGAATTACGCTCGACGACGACAAGGACGCGCTGGCTGCATTTCTCGATAAAGAAAACCTTCCGTGGCCGATTGTTTTTGAAGACGATCCGGCCAAGCACGGCTTTGAGGGCGCGCCGTTCGTGCATGAATTCGGCGTCAATGGCATTCCAGCGACGTATCTTGTGAACCGCCAAGGCAAAGTCGTATCCATTCATGCCCGCGGCGAAGGACTGGCAGATCAAGTCAAAACATTGCTCGACGAGAAAGCGTCGGCTACACCAGCCGCGCAATAATGCGGAGGGGCTGGCAGCCGCAATCGGCAAACATTCGCTATTTTCTTCCCGCCTCCGGCCGGCTGGTGACCGCGGTTTGCGGCGGCTGGTTGAGATAGGCGAACAAGTTGGCAATGTCTTCAAGCGTAAGGGTATTCAGCAGGCCCTCTGGCATCACGGAAATTTTGCACGGCTTGATTTGGTCGATTTGATCCTTGGGGATCGTGACCTTTTGCGCATTGGATTGCGTCACCACTAGCGAGCCGTCGGGTTGCGGCGCGACAATGCCGATGATCGATTTTCCGTCGGTGGTGTCGATAATCTTGCCCGCATATTGGTCGGAAATTACCAGCGACGGATACAAGAGTGATTCGAGGATTTCTTTCTTTTGGAAGCGCGCGGCCACGGTCGTTAAGTCGGGCCCAATGCCTTCGCCACGGTCGCCGAAGCGGTGACAATTGACGCACTGCGCCTTGACGAAAATCTTTTCGCCGGCGCTGGCGCTGCCGTGCGAGCCTTCAGCGCCGCTTAGATAAGCCGAAAGTTCTTCGAAAGTCCATTTGTTGTCGGCCGAATCTATCGGAAGCTTCGCCTCGGGCTGATCGGGGTAGGTTTCGATAAACCATTTTTGCCAGGCCGCGAGTTTGGCATCCAACTTGTCGTCGGGGTCGCCAAGCTGCTTGCCAGTCCACTTTTCAAGAAGTGCCACTGCGTTTTTGCCGCCACTGGTTTCGCCAAGTTTCAGGCCGCGCATGATCACTTGCCGATACGCTTCGGGCTTATCGGGCGTGCGATCGACCTTCGCGAGCGCGATCAGCACCTGCTGGGCATAGAGTCCATCCAGCACGGGGAGCGACTGCACCAACAGCGGCCAATTATCGCCATCGGGATTTTGTGTTAGCGCCATGGCCAACTGCCCGCGTCGCTCAGGATATTTCTCGTACACTTCGCGCAGATAGTCGCCCGCCTTCGGATCTTTGCTGCCCCCCAAGACGGCAATAATTCCGATTCCTAATTTCCGGGCCGCATCAGTATCTACGCCAATGGTTTGCTTATCGAGCGCAATGATTTGCTCGATGGTTTCGCTGGAGACATCGGCAGGCAATTTGGCGAGCACCGCCAAGGCCGAACTGGGCCATTTAGCGCCTTCGGCCAGCACTTTGCCACGTTCCTCGTCGGTCAAGCCGGCGAAGAAATCGCGCGATATATTGTCGATGTAGCCGTCGAAACTATGGCCGCCGCTGAGCGTGCGCGCACTTTCCAAATACTTTAAAATCGCAAACTTCTGCTCGGTCTTCCAACGGTCCATGAACCGGGCGTAGAGGGCGATTTGCAGCTTGTCTTCCGCCGGGATATCGGTTGCGAGCTCTTCCATCATGCGGCCGCCCGCGGAATTGGCTTGTAGATAGGCTACCAGCCGAATCAGCTCGCGATTCATTTGCTGATTTTTCGTCGGGTATTCGATGGCAATTTTTTCCGAGAGTTCCGGAATGTCATCGCGCTTGATATTGCCGCGCTCAAGCGCCAATTCCATCAGCCGCAATAGATCGAGAAAGTCAGGATCCGACACATAGCCCTTCATCACTTCGCCCGAACGCATGAGCACGGCCATGCACGTATCGCGATCGGGATCGATCCGCAACATTGCCAGGGCCGATTGCAAAAACAGCCGGGTGTTCTTGGTTTCGAGCGCCGCTTTGCGATACTGATCGGCAGGGAGTGTTTCCAGCACGCGCGTGGCGGCGTACGCCAGTGCGCGATCGCTGCTGGCCAGCACGGGGGCTAAGTCTTGGAATGTTGGCTTTTGGCCAGCGCGCACAAGCGCTTCGCACGCCACGCGCTGAACCTGGGGTTCATGGTCTTTGAGCATTTTAATGAGCGCGGCGCGCGTCATGTCGTTGGCGTGCAGACCCATCAAATAGGCGGCTTTAGCACGCACATCCGCATCAGGATCGCCACCAAGCTGGGCAAGCATTTCAGGCGTGGGAAACGGACCGAACAGTTGCATCAGATCAAGCGCCCGGCAGCGCTCTTCGCTCAAATCGCCGGGACTTTCCACAATTCGCTTGAGTTGGCTATTCCACGTATCGCCAAGCTTTTGTTTGAGCGCGGCAATTTTCTGCCGCGAATAGGCGCTTGTGAGTTGGGGCTGGCGAACGGCTTGCTGAATGCCGTTGCCCAGGTCGGCCGCTTCGGGCGGCACCTTGCCGCGCCATACAATGCGGTAAATTCCCCCTTCCGAACCGCGCCCGCCGGTGCAGAAGTAGAGCGCACCGTCGGGCCCCACTGTCAAATTCGTCACGTTGAGCGGCTTGCCGGTGGCAAATGTTTCCATTTCGGCCTTGTAAGTGCCCCCTTGCGGCTTCAAATGCACAGCCAGAATGCGGCCCCGCGACCAATCGCCAAGAAACAGCGCATCGTGGTAGCGGCGCGGGAACATCACATGGTCGTACACCACCATGCCGGTTGGCGAGCCGCGTCCGGTATCCAATAGCGTGGGCATGCTGTCGAAATAATAGTCGGGCCACACGCTCCAGCCGCTGCGCGAGCCATATTCGCCGCCGGGAATTACGTGGAGCATTCGCGTGGGACGATACCACGGCAGTCCCAGATCCCATTCCATGTCGGAATCCCACGTGAACAACTCACCGTTGCTGTTAAAGGCCATGTCGTAGCAATTGCGAAAACCGCCGGCGAACAACTCCGCGAAGCTGCCGTTCACATCGGTGCGCACCACGCTGCCGCAAGGGGCTTTGATGCCGGCCGCGTGCCCGTGCGGATCTTCATACTTGGGCGTAATCAAATCGCCTTCGTAAAGATTGTGCAACGGGCTGGATTCATCGGGTTTGCGGTCTAACTGCGTATGGTTGCCGAGCATCACGTACAAGTATCCGTCGGGCCCTAGCGTAACCGCGTGGGCGCCGTGCTCGCTTAGGTCGCCGGTGAATTTGAGCAACTGCGTGCACTTATCGGCGTGGTCGGCCGCGTCGGAACTCTCCAAACGATAGAGCCCCATGCCTTCGGGTCCTTTGCCTACGGCAAACACTTGGCCATTGAGCGCGATCAGCCCCTGACAGCTATTGACCTGGTTGGCATAGAGTTCGACGCTGTCGAGCTTGCCATCATGCTGCGAATCGCGAACGAGATATATTCCGCTTCCTTCGCGCGAAATGAGAATCTCGCCAAACTCGTTGAACGTCATCGCCAATAGCGAGCCTGTTTTTTCCGGTTCGACGACGGTTTCCACGCGGAACTCTGGCTGAGTTTCAAATCGCCCAGCTGGAGCCCCGCCAACCGTATGGACGTCGTCCAGCCACGGCGCAGTTTTGCCAAATGGGCCGATGATGCGCGCGGGGAGCCACTGAGAATCGTTAAAAAAATGCTTGGTCCATTGCGGAAATTCTTGGAGGCTCGTGCGCCAAGTGCCGTCGGAGTTGTAAGCCTGATAGGTGTTGCCGACTTCTTTGACGAGGATGCTGGCAGTTAGGCCGGCACTGCCTTCTGCATTCACGATCGCTTTTACAGCGACGGTGTTGCGGCCGGGCGTGAGATACTTGGCGATGTCGTGCGAATTGAGCGTGTGCCAATCGGCCCCTTCGCCAGCTTTGCGGCCGTTTACGTAGAGCTCGTAGGCATTGTCGCAGGCAATTTTCACCTCGGCACTTTCGATCTGATTCACTGGGAACGATTTGCGGAAATAGACAGCGCCGGCCGGCACTTTCTTCTCCTGCGTTTGCGCCGGCGACCAAATCCACTGCATTTCGTCGGCCATTGCGCGATTGCGCGAACCAGATAGCAGCGCTGCCATTACGGCCATGCCGATCAGCATTCGGCGAAAGCCGCCGCCGCACTCCCTTGCGACACACGATTGCATAGCGTTTCCCTCGTCCGCCAAAACGGAGGTGAATGTGCAAAATCCCCAAGCCGCGCAAGAGTACCGGCTTTCTCAGTCGCAAGCAACACGGATTGGCCAGCGATGGCAAAGCTAGCGGCGTGTGCTTGACGATGCGCAAGGCGTTTTCTAGCATGCGATTGTGTTGCCACGACAGCGGCGGCGCAGCCACTGTCGATTGCAACGCGGGGCACGTTTTCCGGAAGGATGGGAAGACCCATGACGGATCGTCGGGCATTCTGGCTATTTGCACCATTGGCAATTCTATTGGCAGCTACGTTGCTTCTGACCGCTGGCTGCGGCTCGCCGGAATCGCCAAAAGCTGGCGAATCATCCGCTCCAGCGGCGAATAACTCCGCCGGTGCCGGGAGCAACGCCGCCCAATCAGATGAAACGGCTGGCGCTGAGAAATCGCCCGCCCCAATTGCGGCGACCGAACCTAACGCGAAGGCCTCGTCGGCAAACGCGACCGCCGGGGAAGCCAAGCCGGAAGAGCCTTTTACTCCTCCAGCAACCCTGGCCCAGCTCGATAAGCAAGTCGAGTGGGAAGATCGGCCCGTGCTTGATTCGATGAAGCTGCTCGGCCGACGACTTGGCCAAGCACAAGCCGCTGGTCACGGTTGAGCAAGCGCTGGCAATGAAAAACGACTCGCCCGCTGATAACGAAAAAATTATCAGCGCGCTGGGCCGCTTGCCAGAAAACGGCCAAGAGCCCGATCCGAATGCGCACATCGCCCGCTACCTTTTGGGCGATATCAATAGCGCCAATCCAATCATGGAAGACACCGTGATGGAATTCAACGTGTTGCCGCTAAGCACGTACAACTTGATGTCGTTCGATTGGAATTTGTGCCCATACGCCAGCGCCGACGTGGTGGAGAAGTGGCAGGGCAGCAAGGATCACATGGTCGATAAAATCATCATGCGGCGCGATTGCACCTGGTCCGATGGCCGCCCCATAACTGCGCACGACGTGGCATTCACTTTTCGCGCCGTCATGAACGAGAAAATTCCCGTGCCCGCCGTGCGCACCGACATGGCGAAAATTAAAGACGTGGTCGCGTACGACGATTACACGGTGGTGTTCTTCTACAAAGAGCCGCTGGCAACCAACCAATGGTACATGAATTTCGGCGTCATTCCCGAGCATGTTTTCAAGCCGCTGTACGACCGTCTCGATCAGGGTTTGACGTTCGAGGACCTGCTGCGCAGCGATGAATACCAGCAAACCGAGTTGCATCCGGTTTCCGGCGGCGAGTACGTCATGACGGATCGCATTCGCAACCAGGAAATCGTTCTCAAGCGCCGGGACGATTGGTACATGGCTGGCGGCAAGCAGGTGCGCTCTAAGCCATTTTTTGAGGAAGTGCGGTTTGAAATCAAGGAAGATCCAAATACCGCCTTGCTGGCGCTGAAGCGCGGCAGCCTCGACGATTTCGAAATCCAGCAAGAACAATGGGCCAGCCAAACCAACGGCCCCGATTTTTACGAGAAGAATACCAAAGCCTATGGCACCGAGTGGCTGTATTTCTATTTCGGTTGGAACAACAACGAACCTTCGGCGCCATTTTTCGCCGATCGCCGGGTGCGCGAAGCCATGTCGTACGCATTCGATTACAAGGAATTGATGGATACGGTGCTTTTCAACTTGTGCCAACAGTGTACCGGCATCACGCATCCCGAAGCTTGGTACGCACCAAAGACGCCGCTTAAGCCCTACGTGCAAGATCTCGATAAGGCCGGGCAACTGCTCGACGCTGCTGGCTGGGTCGATAGCGACGGCGATGGCATTCGCGACAAAAAAAACAACGGCAAGCTGGTGAAATTCGAGTTCGATATGCTCGTCAAAAACGACCCGGAGCGCATCAAAATTTGTGAGATTATGCAGTTCAACTTGAAGCAACTCGGCATCACGTGCAATATCAAGCCCATGGAAGCGACGCGGCTCTTCGACGCGCTGTTGCACCGCCAGTATCAGGCCGAGTTCAGCGGCTGGGGCACCGGCAGCGATCCGGGCGAAGATGAAAACGTGTGGGCCACAAGCGCCATTCCACCGGAAGGACGAAATTATCTGGGCTACAGCAACCCCGAGGTCGACAAGCTGTTCGTCGAAGGCATGAAAGAATTCGACCGCGAGAAGCGCGCGGCAATTTACGCCAAGATCGACGAAATTATCTACCACGATCAACCCTGCACTTTTGTCTATTGGCTCAGTTCGTTCTACGGATACAACAAAGACTTGCGCGGCTACAAATTCAGTCCGCGCGGGCCTTACGATTACGACCCCGGTTACAACAGCCTGTGGAAGGTGAAAGACTGAGCCTCGCGATTGTTGTCCAGTCATTTGGCCATTCCGTCATTCAGTAATTCCTCCGCATGTGGAACTATCTGGCCCGCCGTCTCTTATTGGCGCTCGTTACGCTCTGGGCCGTTACGTTTTTGGTCTATATGCTCGTGCGGCTAATGCCCGGCAGCCCGCTATTGGCCCGCATGGAGCACTTGGCCCCCGGCAAGCGCCCGTGCGCCGAAGATATGAAACAGATGGAGAAAATCTACGGCCTCGATAAATCGCCGGTGGTTGCCTACTTCGGCTGGCTGGGCAACGTGCTTCAACTGAATCTGGGCAACAGTTTTTCGCGCTACCAACCGGTCACGCAAGTTATCGGCGAGCGCATCGGCCCCACGCTGCTCATTTCCGGCTCATCGCTTTTGCTCGGCTATCTTTTGGCGATTCCCATGGGGTTGTACGCCACGGCTCGCGGCGGCAAGCTCGACGAGCGTACGCTCAGCGTTACTCTATACATGCTTTATTCGCTGCCGGCATTTGTCGCCGCGCTGTTTTTGCAAATGCTCTTTGCCGTGAAATTGCAAGGCACCTGGCTCGAATTACCGCTCGATGGCATGACCAGTTCCGATTTCGCGAGCTTCTCGACGCTCGGCAAAGCTTGGGATCTGTTCCAGCACGCCTTGTTGCCAACGTTGTGTCTCACCTACGGCACGCTGGCCTATGATACGCGATTCATCCAAGCAAACATGCAAGAAGTGCTCCGCCAAGATTACATTCGCACCGCGCGCGCCAAAGGTGTATCGCGCTACAAAATCATCGTTCGACACGCATTCCGCAATACGCTTATCCCTTTTGTAACGATGCTCGGTCTCGAGCTGCCGCTGGTGCTCAGCGGCGCGATCATTATCGAGCAAATTTTCACTTGGCCCGGCATGGGACGATTGTTTTTTGAAGCCATTCGCGAGTACGACTACCCGACGATTATGGGCCTGGTGCTTTTGTTTTCCGTCTTAACGCTATTGGGCCAATTGGTGGCCGACATTTTATACGCCGTGGTCGATCCACGCGTGACCTATTCGTGAAATGGTAGACGGTATTCAGTAGGCAGTATGCGGTATCGACCGCTGCCTACTCGCCTACTGCCTACTGCCTGCAACTGATGTCCACAGTTCCCACAGTGCCGCCGCTGGTCGATGAAGCTCCCGCAGTCCCAGCCGCGAAATCGCGCGGGTTCTGGGCCGAGGCTTGGCTGCGCTTTCGTCGCCGTAAGCTAGGCATGATTGCATTGCTGTTCGTAGGCTTTTTGGTGCTCGTCGGCTTGTTCGCTCCGGCGATCGTCGGCAGCAAACCGCTGGTGTGCAAATACAAAGGCAAAATCTATTTTCCTGCCATGGGTTACTTCGTCAGCAGTTGGGAGAACCCATATCTGGGCACGCAAGTGCGCTACGTTTACCCCGCGAATCTCAAAAAGAAAGACCCCGAAAGCTGGGCCATCTGGCCGCTCATTTACCAAGACCCGTACCGCCGCGTGCGCGACAATGAATGGAACAACCGCTCAGGCAACCCCATTGGCGCCGAAGGCGAACCCAGCCGACTCAATCTCTTCGGCACCACCGAATCAGGCTACGATGTGTTCGCCATCATGGTGCATGGTACGCGCACGGCGCTATTGGTCGGTTTCGTTTCGATGGGCATCGCGGGGTTCATCGGCATCGTGCTCGGTGCACTGGCCGGTTACTTCCGTGGGCCGGTCGATGCCGGCATCAGTCGTTTAATCGAAGTGGTCTTGTGCATTCCCACGCTCGTGCTCATTCTGGCCTTGGTCAGTTTGCTTGAAAAACCAACCATATGGCACACCATGGCCATTATCGGCTGCACCCAATGGACGAGCATCGCGCGACTGGCACGGGCCGAATTTTTTAAACTGCGCGAATCGGAGTTCGTCATGTCGGCCCGAGCGCTCGGCGTCCGGCCGGCGCGGATCATTTTTCGCCACGTGTTGCCCAATGCGCTTGCGCCGGTGCTTGTGCCCATTACGTTTGGAATTGCGGGCGCCATCTTGATCGAAACCGGGCTAAGCTATCTCGGCTTCGGCCCGCCGCCCCCGAACCCGAGCTGGGGCGATCTATTGGCGCAAGGCCGCTCCAACATGCAAATGTGGTGGTTGATTTTATTCCCGGGCTTGGCGATTTTTCTAACCGTGTTGGCGTACAATCTGATCGGCGAAGGCCTGCAGGAAGCAACCGACCCGCGCTTGCGCGAGGCGGGAAAATAAAATGCAATCTTGATCCTTGACGAGTGCCTTTTTTCACCCGCTCACCCCTTCACCCGCTCACCTGTTCATTTCGTCCTGGCCCATGCCTCCGCTCCTCGAAATTCAAAACTTGCGCACCTGGTTTTACACCGATGAAGGCGTCGTGCGCGCCGTCGATGACGTTTCGCTCACGATCGAGCGCGGCAAAACATTGGGCGTTGTTGGCGAAAGCGGTTGTGGCAAAAGCGTTACAGCGCTCTCAATCATGCGGCTAGTGTCACCGCCAGGCCGAATTTCCGGCGGCCGCATCACCATGCACGAAAATGGCAAGCCGGTAATTCTCTCCGAATTAGCTGAGCCCCAGCTCCGGCGCATTCGCGGAAAACGCATCTCGATGATCTTCCAAGAGCCGATGACCTCGCTGAATCCTGTGTTCACCATCGGCGATCAAATCGCCGAGGCCATTCGTCTGCATCAGCGCGTCGACAAGGCCGAGGCGCGCCGCCGCACCATTGAAATGCTGCGCAAGGTGCGCATTCCCGTGCCGGAAAAACGCGTCGACGATTATCCGCACCAATTCTCTGGCGGCATGCGCCAGCGGGCAATGATCGCCATGGCACTTTCGTGCAATCCGCAACTTTTGATTGCCGACGAGCCCACCACCGCGCTCGACGTGACCATTCAAGCGCAAATTCTCGATCTCCTCCGCGGCCTGCAGGCGGAGCTGGGAATGTCGATTTTAATCATTACGCACGACTTGGGCATTGTTGCCGAAATGGCCGACGATGTGGCCGTGATGTACGCCTCCAAAGTGGTCGAATACGCTCCGGTCAAAGAGCTGTTCGCCAATCCACTGCACCCGTACACCATCGGTCTATTTCACGCTCGCCCCGATCCCGGGAAAGCAAAGACTGAAAGGCTCAACACGATCCAAGGCATGGTTCCTAGTCCGCTCGATTTTCCTAGCGGCTGCAAGTTCCATCCGCGCTGCCCATTCAACGATGGCACAAAGTGCGTGAACGAAGAACCCCAACTGCGCGAAGTTACGGCCGGCCACTGGGCCCGCTGCCATTACGCCGGCCAACTCAAATTCACTGCGCCGAAATCAACTTAAATGGCCGCAATCGCTCGGCACTCGCGGTTCGAGCAAATTCCAATCGATAGTCAAAAAGGGCAAAAAATATTAGATTAGAAGCCGCCTTTTTATTGGTTTTCTTCGTAGCCCGAGCCTATACTACTGGCTTGCTCCGACGACCGCTCGGCAACAACCGCGTTGGTGCTTCGGGCCTTCATCAGAGGCGTCACACCGGAACCGTGACCGCCCAATCGTTATAGAAAGAGGCACACTTCATGCATTCCTTCGCAGGGGCGAGATACTCTGCGCGCACATGCCGACACATCACTACAATTTCAGCGATCGGCGTGGCGGCAATTGGCGTTGTGTTTTCAGCGATCGCCGCGCATGCCGCGCCGGTCCTTTCGGTCGTCGCTAACTTCTCCAGCAGCACCGGCACGAACCCCCGCGCAAACGTCATCGTCGATTCCTCTGGGAATATCTTCGGCACGACCGAACTCGGCGGAGCCAACAGCAAGGGGACCATCTTCAGAATTCCTGCCAATACCAGCACCATCAACACGCTGGCGTCGTTCAATGGCGGCAGCACCGGCGGCTTGCCGCTGGGGAGCGTCGTGGCCGATTCAACGGCAATTTCTACGGAACTACCAACAGCAACGGCGCCAATGGCGATGGGACTGTGTTTAAACTCGCCAATGGGTCAAGCACGATCACCACGATTGCCTCCTTCAATGGCATGAATGGCCAGTTCCCTTCTGCCGGACTAATCATCGACAATGCCGGCAACCTGTATGGCACCACGGAACTGGGAGGTACAAGCAGCAACGGTGTGGTGTTCAAGGTTGCCAACGGCTCGACAACCATTCAGCCTCTGGCCTCCTTTGGCGGTTCCGATGGCAGCGATCCGAAATCGCCGGTCATCATCGATAGTGCCGGCAATCTCTACGGCACCACCGGCTATGGCGGCACGGGCGGCGGAAACGGCACAGTGTTCAAGCTCCTCGCCGGCGCGACCTCTGTTACGTCGCTCGGCTCGTTCAGCGGCGGCACCGGCGGTGCGAATCCCTACGGCGGATTAGTCATGGACAGCGCCGGAAATCTCTATGGCACAACGGCCAACGGCGGCAACGGTGGCCCCAACGGCTCAGGCGAAATCTTCAAGCTCGCCGCCGGCTCAAACACGATTAGCGTTCTCGCGTCGTTCAACGGAACCAACGGCAGCAGCCCGCAAAGCGCTTTATTGCTCGATGGCGCCGGAAATTTGTTCGGCACCACGTTTAACGGCGGAGCTAACAACGATGGCGTGGTGTTCGAGCTAGCCCATGGCTCAAGCACGATTACAGCTTTGGCGTCATTCGACGGCTCCAACGGCCAGTATTCCTACGGCAGCCTGGTGGCCGATGCCAACGGTGTCCTCTACGGCACCACCTTCAATGGCGGACTAAATGGCGACGGCGTTGTCTTCAAAGTCACTAACTCGGGTTTCGTGCCGGTGCCGGAGCCAACAAGCACTTATTTGCTCTCTGCAGGCGGAGCTTGTCTGGCATTGGTCATCCGACGATCACAAAAACTTCGATTCCTTGGCCCGGCGTCATCCCTGCCTGCACGGGGTTCAAACTCACTATCGGGCTGAATACAATAGATCGAGAGCGGAGCCGGGCCGAGTACGAGGGGGATAGCCTTTTTCTGCGTCGAGGTATCAGCATCATGCTCAACAACACCGTGGGCCGTCCCATGGAAATCCTCTTGGTCGAAGATAACCGGATGGATGCCCGCTTCGCCATGCGAGCGCTGGAGAAAGCTAATTTCAAACATCGCTGCACGCTGGTGGTCAATGGCGAAGAGGCGCTCGACTATTTGTTTCGGCGTGGCATTTTTACTCGCGCGCCGCGCCCCGATCTGATTTTGCTCGACCTGGGCCTGCCGAAAATCGACGGGCGGGAAATCCTCGCTGAGGTTCGCGCCGACGAAAGCTTGCGCGATGTGCCAGTTGTGGTGATGACCGGTTCGACTGACGAAGCTGATTTAGTTCACACCCAGTTGATGGAAGTCGAAACCTACTTGGTCAAGCCGGTCGATCTAAATAAGTTTCTGCGCGTTGTTCGAGAATTAAAGCAGTATTGGCACCAAGGTGTCATCTTACCGGCTGTCGAATAGTTGCACTCCTCGAATGTGGCGTCGTGCGCGTCCAGTTCTGACCGATCCACTGCGAATGGGTGATGGCGGTGTCGTCAAACGAGTGTTTTTTGGGGCTTCCGCGTCCGCACTGCTTCGACAGAATCACAAGACGAAGCCAATCGGCATTTTGTCCACGCCAGCGCACACTACCTTTGTCGTTTGCCCCGTGTATCACAACCAAGCCTCGGCAAAACCGTAATTTTTCCGTCGAAAAACAATTCTCCTGCCTTCATGCCAAAATTCCCGCGTCCAGTTCCTTTCCCGACTGTTTCTGAGAATATGATCCATCGTTGTCCTTTGCACACTCTGCGTTCACCTATCAGGCTTCCGCTGTCCATGTTCCGTAGTCCACCTTCACAGGCCACCAAATCCAGAGCCCTCGCTCTGCAGCCCACTGGCTGATCCAATCGCCCAGCCCTACAATAGTCCGGCACGGAACTCTTCACGCCAACTGCTGAGGGATTCAGCCGATCATGGCCAGGAAGGTAATTATCGATACCGATCCGGGCATCGACGATGCCGTGGCCTTGGCCATCGCCCTGTTCGATCCCGCTTTGGAAGTGGTTGCGATCACGGCAACTGGCGGCAACGTTTCGCCGCTGCAGGCTACGCGGAACGTGCAGACGATTGTCGAGCAACTCGATCCGCCGCGCTGGCCCCGCATCGGCGCCGCGCCGGAAGATAACCCGCTGCCGGCCGACAATCGCCGCATCCACGGCCAAAACGGCCTGGGAAACGTCGATTTTCCCTTTGCCGAATTGGCCAAAACGCACCCGGCCGAAAAGGTGTTGTGCGACGAAATTCGCTCCGCCCCAGAAGAAATTACCGTGCTATGTTTGGGCCCGCTTTCGAACATTGCCCGCGCCATGCAACGCGATCCCGAGCTGCCTGCACTCATTGGCCGGTTGGTGATCAGTGGCGGCGCGATCAACACGGCCAGCCACATTAGCCCCGTGGCCGATTTCAATATTTATTGCGACCCGATGGCCGCTCGCGCGGTCATAAAATCGCCCACGACCAAAACCATGGTGCCGCTCGATCTGTCGGGCGAGCTGGCCTTCACGTTCGATTTATTGGATCAATTGCCGCCGGAAACGACTCGTGCCGGAAGATTTCTGCGGCAAATTTTGCCGTTTGCATACCGGGCGCAGCGGCAAGTTCTCGGTCGCGAGCACATTGTTCTGCACGACTTAACGGCGCTGGCGGCGGTCACCAATCCCGAGCTATTCGAAACCGAAATGCTCGCGGCCGACGTCGAAACCGAAGGAGAGCTCACTAGCGGCATGGTGGTGTTCGACCGCCGGTTGGCCGGCGTGCGCCAGTGGCGACCCAATGTCGATGTTGCTTTGAAGGCTGACCTCTCGGCTATTCACGATTGTGTGCTGCGCGGTATCGAGCGTGCAGGCAAAGCAGGCTAGAGTGCGCCTCGCAAACACCTAGCACCCTTTGCGTGGATTAGCTAAGTGAGTGAGCAAGTCAAGGAGGGCTTGCGATGAAAGCCTATTCATTGGATCTTCGCGAGCGCGTGTTGCAGGATTGCGATTTGGGCGAAACGACGCGTGGGGTAGCGACGAAGTATCGTGTGACTCAGTCGTGGGTGCGGCGGTTGAAGCAGCGGCGGCGAGAGCACGGCGAAGTGGCTCCGCGGCGCGCGGCAACAAGCAACCGCCCTGTTGGCCGGCCTATGCCGATCAATTACACCAATTGGTCGACGAACAGCCGGATGCGACGCTTTGAGGAGTTGCGGCATCGGTTTTGAGCCAAAACGTCGGCGTGCAAACACTGTCACAAGCCAGGCGGCGATTGCGGGCAACTTATGGCGGCTGTGCCAACTAGCTGGGTGCGCAGGGAAAATGAGCATTGCCGCGACGCCCTCACTCCAGCCCTTGGCAGAGAAGAGGGAGAAATCTTGTTCGCAGTATTTTCCCTCGCCACTCACCACTGGCAAGCGCGCCGAACACTGTGGTAAGTTCTCGACTTGAATTTCCGTCCTCGCCGAGTTCTATCAAAATCCGCTTCCGACGAACACATGGCACTTCCTGAATTTATCGCTGAGTTAGAGGCCCTGGCTGCTGAGGGCAAAGCGGCGTTTGAGCAAGCCGGCGATGCGGGGGCCGTGGAAGCTGCGCGGGTGGAATATCTGGGGGCGAAAAGTGGCCGCCTGAAGACCGCGCAAAAAGGCTTAGGGGCAGTTCCCGGCGCCGATAAGCCGGCCGCAGGCAAGCAATTCAACGAAGTGAAAACGATTCTGGAAGCGGCATTGGCGGCTGCTCAAGAGCGATTATTGCAAGGGGGCGCGGCCGAGTCGGGGGAACCGTTCGATCCGACGCTGCCCGGCGGGTTCGAATACACGAAGGGGCGGCACGCGGCCGCGATTGGCCACCTGCATCCGTTGACGCAAACGATCGAGGAACTGAAAGACATTATGGGGCGCCTGGGCTTCACGGTCGCCGACGGGCCGGAAGTGGAAGACGAGTGGCACAATTTCGAGGCGCTGAATATTCCGGCCTCGCACCCGTGCGCGATCCGCTGGAAAATTTTTATTTGGCCACGGCGGGGGTGGGTGCGGGAACGAAGGGTCCGATGCTGTTGCGCAGCCAGACAAGTACGGTGCAAATTCGGGTAATGGAAAAGCAAAAGCCGCCGGTGCGAATTATTTCACTGGGACGCGTTTACCGCCCCGACGACGCCGACTCGACCCATTACCCGATGTTTCATCAGATTGAAGGATTGCTGGTCGATAAGAGTGTGACCATGGCCGATTTGAAAAGCGTGCTGCGGTTGTTCGCCGCCAGTTTTTTGGGGGGCGACGTACACATTCGCTTTCGGCCGTCGTTTTTTCCATTCACCGAGCCGAGTGTGGAAGTGGACATGGCCTGGGAAACTGTCGGCGGTAAGACCCGCTATGTGGAAATGGGAGGGGCCGGCATGGTCGACCCGAATGTTCTCGCGGCCGTGGGGTACGATCCGGAAGAAGTAACGGGATTTGCGTTTGGGCTGGGTGTGGAGCGCGTATGCGCGCGGCGGCACGGCGTGGCCGACATTCGCGAGTTCTATAAGAACGATGTGAGGTTTTTACACCAGTTTTAGACGCGGCGGCGAGACTGACGTTACTTTCCGATTAAGCGGCCGATCGAAGCAGCGGCACGTTGCCTTTTCTCAACGAGTTGCCCAATTTAGACGGTTCACGCCGTCGGCTGGTCGGTTTTATTCAGTTAGCGTTTTGACGGAACCAACGCAAAAAACGACTCTCACAAACATGGCGAATTCGCTGGGTAGCAGTCGAGAACCGTTGCCGAGTATCGGCTCGGGATCGGCCAAGTGCGAATGCAATCTGCCAGGCGCTTTGAAATTGCGAGGCACCCATGGTAAATCGTCCAGCGGTTCAATGCTAACCCGCAGTTGCCGATTGTTACGTCTAGCCAATTTGCCTACCCCTGCTTAAGATGGATATAGGGCTAACAACGGGGGGGCAAGAGTCCAAGGCGGGTTATCTAACTGTTGGCCGGGCGTGGCAGGGCAGTTGCTGCAAACAACCCCAATTCACAATATTTTTTCGTATCGGAGGATTGATATGAGTGTCAAATTGTTGGTCGCCGACGATCACGAGGTGGTCCGTCGGGGATTGGCCAGCTTGTTCAATGGTACGGACATCAAGGTGGTCGCCGAAGCCAAAACTGGCGAAGAAGCGATCAAACTTACTAAGAAGCATAAGCCCGACGTTGTGCTCTTGGATATTCGTATGCCCGACACTGATGGGTTGGAGGCGCTCGAGCGAATTCGCCGCGATCGGCCCGAGCAGCGCGTGGTGATGCTTTCGACGTACGACAATCCGACGTATGTCGCCCGAGCAGTGGCGCTAGGTGCATCGGACTATGTATTGAAGGGCTCATCGCGCAGCGAGCTGGTCGCCGCGATCAATGCGGCCGTGGCGGGGCAGCCCCCCTCGAAGGCGGGCGAAATGAAGCGCGTTGCGGGCACCATGGCAACTCGCACGCCCAGCGACGACGAAGAAGTGCCGCTCACGCAGCGAGAGCTGCAAGTGTTGCGGCACATCGCGCTGGGATTGAGCAACAAGGAAATTGGCCGATCGCTCGGCATTAGTGTCGAGACGGTGAAGGAGCACGTGCAAAATATATTGCGCAAGATTGCTGTTACCGACCGAACCCAGGCGGCCGTGTGGTCGGTGCGCAAGGGTCTGGTTTAGAAAGCGCAATGGCAGTGCTCATTGTGCCGCATCGAGAATTTCAGGCCATGAAGTATGATAAACCGGGCGCGGTTCCAAGCCAGTGGGACCGCAGCCCGGTTTTTTATCTCCCCGCGGCTTTAAGGGTTCCCATGGCCCAAGCTGAAAAGTCTGATAGCGCTCTCGCCTTTCCCGTGGTGTTCGTGGATTTGGATGGCACGCTGTTGGCGACCGACGTGACGACCGAGTCGTTTTTGCGGGCGATTCGCGCCCGCCCGCTGGTGTTATTCTTGGTTCCATTTTGGTTATTGCGCGGCCGCCCTTACTTTAAAGATCGGCTGCTGCAGGTTGTGCCGCAGCCGGAAGATGGCTGGCCTTATCATCGCGAAGTCGTGCAGCTACTTCGGGAATTCAAGAGCCGAGGAATCCATCTGGTGCTCGCCACTGCGAGTCACCGGAGCATCGCCGACCGGGTTGCTACCGATCTCGGACTATTCGACGCCGTTCTGGGAACCGACTCCGCTGGCGTTAACCTCAAAGGGCGAAACAAGCTGGCGGCGATTGAAGACTACTGCCACAGACGCGGTTACGAAACGTTTGCCTATATGGGGGACGCCATGGCCGACTTGCCCATTTGGGAGCACTCGGCCGAAATCTATGCTGTGAGCCCGGGAGCGCGGCTGAAGCGGAAAATTGCGGCCCTTGGCCGTCCCACTCAGATTATCGAAACTCACGAAGTTCCACGGTGGCGAGAATTGATTCCGTTCTTTCCTCGTCCGCGCAGGACGTCGATTTAAAGACATGCCCATTGGCGAAAACGTTGTAGTGATTGGCGCGAGTTCGGGCATTGCCAAATCGCTGTGCGTTGAATTGGCGAAACGGGGGTGCGGGCTAGTGCTGGCTGGACGCAACGTCGACGAGTTGCGCGCATTGGCCGACGAGATTAACGGCGGTTATCACGTTGCCGCTGCCGTGGAGCGATTCGAGGCGGAACAAATCGATGATTATCACGATTTCTGGCGCCGAGCCACGGCGCACTTTTCAGATGGCGCTAGCGGCCTGATCGTTTGCCACGGCTTTTTGCCGAAGCAGCAGGAAGCGGAGCGAAATACGTCGCTGGTGCGTAAATCGATTGAGATCAATTTTTTGTCGGCAGCCGTAGTGATGGAAATTGCCGCCGCATATTTCGTTGAGCGCAAGTGTGGATACATTGCCGCGATATCGTCGGTAGCCGGCGATCGCGGCCGGCAGAGCAACTACATTTATGGCGCTGCAAAGGCGGGCCTCTCGGCGTACCTTCAGGGCCTGCGCAATCGCTTGCACCACCAGGGAGTTCACGTGCTGACGATCAAGCCGGGCTTTGTCGCCACCCGAATGATTAGCTGCCGGATCAGCCCCGAATCATGGATGGTGGCCAGCCCTGAACACGTGGCGCGGCAAATCGACCGGGCCATTCGGCGGCGGCGCAATGTGCTTTACACGCCGCGAGTTTGGCGCGTGATCATGGCGGTTGTGCGAGCAATTCCGGAGACTATTTTCAAGCGAATGAGGTTATGATTAAGTAAGCATATTGAAGCCCAATAAGTCGCGGCGAGGCAGGACAAGGATGGCGGCAACAGAGGATGTGGCGATGGGGAAGAGTTTATCTGTGGCGACCGCGTCGTCGATTGAAACCACAATTGGAGCGCGCGAGCAACGCAAGTCGCAGGTCGCTTCGCTCGGCGATCGTCGCACGGCACGAACAGGTTGGATGCTGTTTGCCGGTTTTACCGTGGTGGGCTTTGCTCTCTATTACGCCACCTGCATGCGCGGCGTGGTTTGGCAAGACAGTTCAGCTTTTCAATATCGCGTTTGGCGAATGGATTTGAAGGGGGAACTAGGCTTGGCGCTTGCGCATCCGCTGTACATTTTGTTGGCCAAAGGAATGGCATTATTGCCGCTTGGCCCGATTGCATTTCGCGTAAATCTGTTTTCGTCGGTCGCGGCGGCGCTGGCACTGGGCTTATGCGCTCGCTTGCTGTGGGAACTGAGCGGTTGCGTTCTGGCAGCCGTCGTTGGCAGCATCGTGCTGGGCGTGAGCCATACGTTTTGGACCCACGCGGTAATCGCCGAGATGTATGACTTGTATGCTTTGTGCTTGTTAATCGAACTGTCGCTCGTGCAAAAGCTTTTTGCCACCCGCCAAGCGAAGTGGTTTATCGCCGCGTTTTTCGCCTGGGGTTTGACTTTGTCGGTTCACGATTTGGCGCTATTGCATGCCCCAGCCTATGCTGGACTCATTGTGTGGGCACTTCGCGCAATGTTGTCCTATTTAAACACCTGGCGCTTGCTGCGGTGGCATATTTGGCAGGCGCAGCATTGTATCTATCGCTGATCATCGCGGCCGTAATCAACGGCCAGCCGCTGGTGGCTGCCGTGCATGAAGCCTTGACCGGCAAATACTATTCTCAAAATGTTTTTGCGGTGCACTTCAGTGTGTTTGGCCAAGCCACAAAAACTCTGGATTATTTTCTGTTGAACTTTCCGACTCCGTTGGCGATATTGGCGCCGCTGGGCGCTTACTGGGCCTGGCAAAATCTCAGACAGCGCTGGTTCACTTTGTTTGCAGGCTGCATTTTCATCGTGAACTTCGTGTTTGCATATCGCTATCCGGTGGCGGATGCGTACAAGTTCTTCACGCCCGATTTCGTTATTTATGCGATGTTTGTGGGTGTGGCCGTGCCGCACGTGGCGCGACCGTCACCAGTCAAATCGGTCGTCTTCTGTTTGCTGGCGCTATTGCCGATTGCTGTTTATGAGGTTGCTCCCGAGGTTTTGCGGCGCGAGGGCGTGCCGCTGGGAACGCTGCGAGAAATTCCCTCGCGTGATAGCTACGTGTATTTTATTCGCCCGAGGAAAAATGGCGAGGACAGCGCCGAGCGATATGCACGAGCGGCGCTTGCGCAAGCGGCCCCCAATGGTCTTTTGTATGCCGACTCGACGATTAAAAACGTGCTGACGTTTGTCCGCGACGTGGAGGGGATTGAACCAAATGTCGTGTTGAACCGCGGGCCGGATTTTAACGGCTTCGAGCCACTCGTCGATGCAACACCGCAAACGATTCAGCCGTTCGTCGATCGGCAACAGGCGTATGCGTGCACCGACAAGCCCGATTATCTCGAAACGTGGATTGTGGATCGATACATCCTGGAACCGGCCGGGAATCCACCAGGAACTGTCTTTCGCCTCAAACCGAAGCCGTAGGCCGAGAAAAATGGCCGGACTAGCGCGCCCGCGGGTGGGCTTTATCGTAGGCTTTGCGCAAGCCCGCCGTGCTGAGATGCGTGTAGATTTGAGTTGTGGCCAGGCTTTTGTGGCCCAACAACTCTTGCACGCTGCGAATATCGGCGCCGCGGTCGAGCAAATGCGTGGCGAAGCTATGGCGCAAAGTGTGCGGTGTAGTGCGACTGTCCAATCCGGCCTGTTTGAGATACTTCTCCAATAGCCTTCCCACGCTCCGTGTCGTCAGCCGGTTGCCGAATTTGTTGGTAAATACCGGCGGACTGGCGCTCTTCTTTAGTGCGGGCGCAAGCTGTCGCACTTCCAGCCAACTCTGGATTGCGTTGCGTGCGTAGGAGCCGATGGGCGCCAGCCGCTCTTTGCGACCTTTGCCGCGCACTCGCACGATGCCGGCCGCCCGATCGAGATCGTCGTCGTTGAGCCCGACCAGCTCGCTTACGCGCAGGCCGGCTGAGTATAGTGTTTCCAGCATCGCTCGATCGCGCAGGCCCGCGAGGCTATTTGCAGCGGGCGTTTCCAAGAGGCGGATTATATCGTCGGTCGAAAGGAAGTGCGGCAGATCGCGCGGCTGTCGCGGATTTCGCAGCGGTTTGGCCGGGTTACCCTTGGTCCAGCCGTCGCGCTGACCAAATCGAAAGAAGCTGCGCAGCGAAGCCAAACGCCGCGCGATTGTGGTTTTGGCGTAGTTGGCATCGTGCATAGCAGCCACATAGCCGCGCAAATCGAGCGTGCTGAGCGATTGGGGCTCGGGCGCAGCGCCGCGGGCATCAGTCAAATATCCCGCCAACTGCTCAAGGTCTTCTCGGTAGCTTTTGAGCGTGAGCGACGATGCGTTTCGCTCCACTTTGAGATATTGCAAGAAGCGTTCAATGGCGTCCTGCATGGGAGGAGCGAGCAATTAGCTTTCATCAACTAGCAGCCGGCAATCGACGGCCTATTATCTTTCTAGTGCCCCAAATCGTTACTCTTCAACGTCGTGGTGCGGCACGTCGGAAGAGGGCAAATCGGAATGCGGAACATCCGAGTGCGGCAAATCGAGATGCGGCATTTGCGCACTAAAACGTCGCGAATGAATTGGCGCGCCAGCCGCCGCTGCGCTATGTCGAATTTTTTGGCTCAGCACGGCCGCATCATACCAACTGAAACTCAGATCGGGGTTCGAGGCATAGCGTCCCAGGACCCGCAGAGCTTCGGCGCGGCTGGCATCGTCGTACAGAAAAATGTACCGCTCGTTCCCCTTTACCAGCGCCAAAACGTTGATATCCTGCGACACGGTGCACGCTCCCTGTGGCATTCCGGGCGCTCGATTGCTGGCAACCGATCCATCGGCAGCACATTGCAAGTCGGCTCGCCAAACCTCTTATCGGACGCCGCGCGGTCGCAACGTCACTCAGCTTTCCCCAACTGCCGCATCGTCAATCGCGATTTCGCCTGCCCAAAGCCGCATAAATGACAGCGACGGCAGCAACGGCAGCGGGCGATGCTGCGAGTTGAAGGCACGTTCACCCGCAAATGAGCACAAGCACTCCAAGCAAGATTGCCAATCGCATCATTCCAGTGACATCCTGGTATCGCGGCTTATAGAAAATGTTGGAACCGCACGCCTCGCGCTCATCATCCAAACGAGCGCCGCAGCCTCCCGGATATCGGCATAATCGCTACCGCTTCTCCAAATTAATTAGGGGCAGGGTGCGGTTTTGCATAAACCCAATCGGGCCGCAAAACGCTGTGGAGTTGTGACGTTTGCCGTGTGCCGGGCGACAAATTGATGCGATATTCGCCAGTGCGCTCGGCCGATTGAATTTCAAATGGGCCCCGTAGTGGCTGACCATTGCCTGTTGCAGTTTTTCCGTTGCTAGCACACAATGACCGGTCGTAACCATCAATGCGGCCACCACTTCGCAGCCGCGGGGAGCTGAAAGCATGTGGGTTCGAAAGCGGTTAGACATCCAATGGTCTGACCTGGGCAGCGCATTGCGAGATTGCCTCACGCGCTGGAACGCAGCGGCACTTGCCGATCACTTGGAAGATCTTTGGTCGGCGTCGGGTGACGCGCTGCCATGCCTCTCGGTGCGGACCGGTTTCGATTTGTGGTTGCGTAGTTTGCAATTGCCGCACGGCAGCGAAGTGCTCGTTTCGGCCATCACCATTCGCGATATGGTGCGCATTATTGAAGAGCATGGCCTTGTGCCAGTGCCGGTCGATTTGAATCCCGATGATTTATCGGTGAACCTCGAAAGCTTGCGGCGGGCGATCACGCCGAAGACGCGCGCCGTGCTGGTCGCGCATCTGTTCGGCACGAGACAGCCGTTGGAACCCGTTCTCGAAATCGCTCGCGAACATAAACTCCTCGTTGCCGAGGATTGTGCCCAGGCTTATGCCGGCCGCCATTTCACCGGTCATCCTGAAGCCGACGCGTCGATGTTCAGTTTTGGCTCGATTAAAACTGCCACGGCGCTCGGGGGCGCCATGCTTCGAGTGCGCGATCCCGAAGTGCTCGTGCGCATGCGGCAATATCATGCGCAATATCCCGTGCAGCCGCGCGGCACGTTTGCGAAGAAGGTGCTCAAGTATTCGATGATGAAAGTGATGTCGTACGGCCCGACGTTTGTGCGCTGGTGGGCCTGATACGGGTTTGTGGCTACGATGCCGATAAGTTTGTGGCATCCACTGTGCGCGGCTTTCCGGGAGCGCAGTTTTTTACGCTCATTCGGCGGCAGCCGAGTGCCCCGCTTTTGGCACTGTTGCGCCGGCGAATTGTGTTTTATCATCACCGGGCGCTCGAGCGCCGCACTGAAGCGGGCCGCCGTCTGATGGCGCTTGTGCGTGGTTCGCTGAAAACGCCCGGTTTGCGCAGCGAATTCCACAATTATTGGGTGTTCCCGGTCACGCACCGCGATCCGTCGAAATTGATCTCTCGGCTGCTACGAGCGGGTTTCGACGCATCCCGAGCCCATAGTTTAAGCGTTGTGCAGCCGCCGGCCGAGCGACCCGAATTGCGGGCCGTGAAATGCGAGGAACTCTTGCCGCAAATCGTCCACCTGCCTTGCTATCCCGAAATGCCCGATCGGGAACTGCGCCGCATGGCAGACGAAGTGCGGGGCACGCTAAAGGGACGGCCGATTGAAATCCCCGATTACGCCGCCGGTGCCTCTCTCGCTCAGTCAACTTAGCATCTTCTGCCGGCGGTCCGTCTGATCGCAACCACTCTACAAAAAATCGCGCATGCTTTCGACGCCAATCGGCTCGCGGCTCCAGAACGGCTCGGCATAGCGCGTGCCAATCGACCAGCCCCAATAGGCGGCTTGATCGCGCAGTCGATCAATGATTGACGGCGATTCAGCGCGGCCGGTAATGAACTGGCTCGCATAGCATTCCATTGCCGCACACTTGCGATCCCAATGATCGCTGATATCAACGATGAATGCGGGCGGATCGATTACGCGCAAGTGCACGCACCAATAGTAAAAGATGCGCGACGGATGAAACGGCTCGCCGGGCATATCGGTCTTGGTGAGCTTCGACCAAAACCGGGCGGCCTCGACCAGTTGCGTCGCCGCCACGTGATCAGGATGGGCATCGACCCAATACGGCGCGAACAGCCATTTGGGGCGCACGCGTCTGAACACCTCAGCCAGCTTGCGGCGCGCTTCCAACGTCGGCTCCAGTCTGCGGTTGGGCAGGCCCAAATTCTCACGCCAGTCGGGCTTTAAAATCTCGTTGGCAGCTGCAGTTTCCTTGGCGCGAGTTTCAATTGAGCCATACGGCGTCGGCTCGCCGTCGGTCAAATCGAGCAGGCCCACGCGCATGCCTTGAGCTTTGAACTTCATAAGCGTGCCGGCCATGCCAAGCTCGGCGTCGTCGGGATGCGGTGCAATGACAAGTAGGTCGAGCATGACGAGGGGGTGGCTCGTGGTTAGTGATTCGTGAACTCGAACGACTGGCGACAGCTTCCGAGAATATTCTTGTTTCGAATTATCCTTATCTACAAGCCCATCCCAGGCAAATGCCAGTGGCAAAATGACCTGGACGGCCGCCGCTGTTTTTGAGACAGTTTTGCCCCTTCTCAACCACATTTGGAACCATGGTACATTTGAAACCACGGGTCCCTGTTCAAGCAAACCGCGCTATGTCAGTCGTCGCATCTCGATCTCAGCGGTCATCGTACTGCGTTTGCCATTGCATTTATGTGGCGGCGGTCACGCTCGCTTTGGGCGGTTGCCAGTCGCCGGCCTGGAAGTCGCCGAACTTGATGGGCGACGGTTTTCACGATGAAATGGCCCATTGGGGCGAGAATCAGCGGCCGCCCGATCAACCCAGCGACGGAACAAGCGATCTTTCGGGAGTTAGCGCCAAATCGCAACAAGTCGAGCGGAATTTGGGCGTACGATAGCGCGGTGGCGCAGTTCAAGCCCGCCTTTTTGACGCCGTCATTGCGCTCCGGGCTTCTTCATTGCCAGGCTGTGCAAGATGCACACGGCTCCGACCGAAATTAGCGCCCAGCCAACCCACTGCGGCGGCTCGATCGTCTTTTTTGGCCCCGTCGAGGTGGGAAAAATCGATGTGATGCCGCTTGTGGCCGTCGAACCCAAATGATTCGCTAGAAACCGCGTGGTCTTTTCGTTGAACGTGATCGATTCCACGAGCCGGAACTGAACGCCAAACAGCACCAGGAACACGCCGATCATGAAGAACTGGTTGCGATTGAATTCCACGATTATGGTCCCTCGCGGTGGAACCGCTATATGCATTGCCCCTGAAATGAACGTTCGATGTGACGGCGTAAAAACCGATAGCTGTCGTCCGATGATATCGTCGAGCCATGCCGCGAGGCTTCATCGACACGCCAGAAGTGCCGAATGATGCTGGCATTCCTTGCAGCGCGATGGTGCGGAAAACTACGGCTGCCCAGACGTCCGCTACCCATCGCATTGTTGCGCGATCACTTGATTCGCGATCCGCGCCGGATCTGAGTAAAATTTACAATGCCAAATCGGCGTACTGTCACCTCTTCACCTGCTCACCTCTTCACCTGCTCAAGCCTTCGCCCGTCCACCGCCAAACCGCCCTTGCACGCGGCGCGCCGTTGCGATACAAGCCCTCAGATCGCGGCGGTATCGAGCCGCCGCAGGCATTGGGCTGCGCGCTATTCGTCATAACCGGCGCGGCCCGAATGGCCGGATCGTTCAGCTCATCTTCACGCAGTTCTGCACGTAATTCATTTCAGGAGATGCTCCGATGCGCTCCCCAAGCGTTTTCGTTTTTTGCGCATTGTTTGCCACCGCATTTTCCTTTTCGCAGCCGCCGGCCGCCCGCGCCAGCGATCAATTCCCTTACACCGCCTATGTAAGCTCGGACGATGTTTACATTCGTAGCGGCCCGGGAAAGAACTACTACCCAACCGATAAATTGCCCAAGGGGACTCCGGTCGAAGTGTACCGGCACGATCCGGGCGGATGGTACGCCATTCGCCCCTACAAGGAAAGTTTCTCGTGGGTGCCGGCCGACGCCATCAAGCCCGCCGGCGACCACCTGGGCGCGGTGACGCGGGACCACGTGATTTGCTATGTCGGGACGCGGTTTAGCAACGCGCACGACGTGCAACAAGTGCGGCTCGACAAAGGCGAGGAAGTCGAAATTCTCGACGTGAAGCAGCTTGGCGAAGGGGACGCCGCTCAATCGTGGTGCCAAATTTCGCCTCCCTCGGGCGAGTTTCGCTGGGTGTTTGGCAAATTCGTCGATCGCGATCCTCCTTCAGGTGTTTCGCAGCCGAGAGATTACGAGCACCTGCCGCGCCAGCGCGACGCCTTTCGCGACGGCGATGACGCGAACGCCTCATCGGACCACGCAGCAAACTCTGGTAGTTGGGTCGCAAAGGGCGGCGGCTCGAGCGCATCTGCCGAAATTGCCAGCAACACTTCGCGCGCAGCCGATTGGCGTTCGAACGCCGATCGCCGCAGCGACAGCGGCAGCGATAAGCCGGGTGCGCATCCCTCCGATCCCTTTCAAGCCGAACTCGATGCGATCGATCTTGAAGTTTCCAAAATTGCCTCCGACGAACCGCGCACCTGGGAATTCACCGCCGCTCGCCGCCGGGCCGAAGCGGAACTCGATCGGCGCAAACGGCGCTCGAGCGCGGCCGAGTGCGGCTCATTCTCAACCGCATCGCCCGGTTCGAAGATGTGAAGCGGCGCAACGATTTGCTCAATCAACCCGATAGCCCGATTGTCAGCAGCATTCCGCCGGTGCCGGCCAACGATCCGAGCCATTTCGACGGCATTGGTAAATTAACGCCGGTTGTATCACAGCGCCCCAATGCCCCGCGCTATGCGCTGGTGGACGATTCGAACCAGGTCGTTTCGTTCGTCACGGCTGCGCCGGGAGTGAATTTGCAGCCTTACGTGGGCATGCAAGTGGGTGTAAGCGGCCAGCGTGGCTTCATTCCCGACTTGCAAAAACCGCATGTGACCGCGCAGCGAATTAATGTGATCGATGGCACGATTACACGGTAAGGCCGTGACCGGTCGAAAAGTCTAAACGTCGAAAGATCCTAAAGTCGAAAGGTCTTAGACTTATTACTCTTTAGACCTTTCGACTCTTCGACTTTTTCATCTCTGCCTCGAGTGCGGTTGAGAGGACTTGAACCTCCACGGCCTTGCGGCCACAAGCTCCTGAGGCTTGCGCGTCTGCCAGTTCCGCCACAACCGCTCACGTCGAAGCTCGACGTCTGCTCAATCTATAAAGCCAATCCAGCCCCATCAAGGGCCGGCAAATAATGCAGCTCGAATTGCTGGGTCCATTTTGGCTGCGAATTCCAACTTGTCGCACTCGACATGCACAGTTGGAACTATGCCACCATTCGTAATATGATGGCTCAAACCAATTCGTATCTTCTGGAACCGCCGAACATTCGTAAAGCAAGAGGGCGATTTAATGCGACCTGTTTTACTGGCAATCGCCATCGGCCTGTTGTCGGCCGCGATGCTGAAAGCGCAAGACGACCCCATCAAGACTGTGCTGTCCGCCGCCCAAGCAGACTTTGCCAATGATATGGCTAAGGCACACGCGACGCTTTCTGTCCAATTGAAAGAAAAAGAAGTCGAGGCACAAAAAGCAGGGCAATTGCAGTCAGTCGAAAAACTTCAAGCCGAAGAAAAGGCTTTCGACGCTTCGAATCAACTTCCAAATTCTATTTCCACACGAGCATATCTCGATGACGTCAAAAAAGCGCGCGACAGAATGGAAACGGCCTACATTGCCACGCGCAAGGCGTACACGCAAGCTGGCCTCATCGATCAGGCAAAAGAGATCGATAAAGAGTTGCAACAATTCAAAGGCGTAAGACCGTCCGAGGCAAAGGTTGCGACGAAAGTCGATGACAAGGCAACAATTGACTTGCTCAAACTTGTCGACCCGACGCTCGATGCGATTCGCGGCCGTTGGTTCCGTCAGAAAGAGGGGATCGCCAACGCAAATGATCCGAGCGCTAGTTTGTCGATTCCTGTAGCACCCACGGGCGACTATGAGCTGATTGCGAAATTTGCCCTTTTAGACGGAAAGAATGGCCCTGGCTTTCTCCTGCCTGTTGGCTCGCATCAGGTGCTGTTGTCGATCGACGCTGACGATGGAAAGTATTCGGCAATGCAACGAGTCGACGGAAAAACCTTCCACGAAGCAGGCAATCCTACGCGCGTTTCCGGCAATCGTTTACGGGATGATCAGCCGCACTCCGTCGAAGCGAAAGTATCGCTGAAAGACGAAAACGCCGCCATTCAAGTCGACATGGATGGCAAACGGCTAATCGATTGGAATGGCAAACAAGCGGAATTATCGATTGACGCCAACTGGAGCGTTGGCGATCCTCACATATTTGCCCTGCAAACATGGGAAACTGCGATCCGCTTTGATTCCGTCCAATTGCGGATGCTCTCTGGCGAAGCTAAACGACCGTGGAATATCGGGAAGTGAATCGCGGCTTACGCAATTAATTGTTTTCAATACCGCGGCACCGTCGGATCGATTTCTTGCGACCAGGCGTCAATGCCGCCGGTCAGGTTTTGAGATTGCGAGAAGCCCTGTTCGCGCAGCCAGCGAGTGACCCGCAGGCTACGGCCGCCGACATGGCAATACACCACAATCAGGCTTTGTCGGTACGCTTCGAGTTCGCCCAGTCGATCGGTAATTTTGCTCATTGGCACCAGCTTCGAGCCGGCGATTTTGGCCGTGGCATATTCGTCTGGCTCGCGACAATCCAGCAGCAAAAACGGTTCGCCGGCATCGAGCTTTTGCTTGACGTTGCGGCAGTCGATTTCCAGAGGGAGTTCGATGGGCATGGGATCAGAAAAAATGGTTCAGGAATGAGGCGGGGATCAAGAAATCAGGTTCAGTTACGCTTTTGTCAAGCGTCATAAATCCTCTGGCCCAACAGTATCCCGAGCGGCATGGCGAATGTGGAGAATCTCAACTGTTTTTTTGTCAATGATGAACAGGATGCGGTAGGTTCCCTGGCGTCGGCCAAAATGCAACTCGCGCAAATCGATGCCAAGTTCAGCGGCTTCCACCGCCACTGGGCAACGTTGCGGCTGGCGCTGGAGCGTGTCGATCTTTGCCATTAACGCGGAGAACCACTTCGCTCCGGCAACATCGGCCTGCTGCTGGTGAAACCAACTCAGCACCGCTTCGGCGTCGCGCAGCGCCTTTTGCGTTAGTCGAACTTGAAAGTGCACGTTAGCCGCGCGCGGTGGAAATGCGATATTTCTTGGCGAGTTTTAACAGCGCCGCTCGGGCCGGCTTTGTTCGTCCGGCTCGAACATCGGCCAAGCCCTCACGAACGGCGACGACGACTTCCTCGCGTTCTCGATTGGCAGCCGCGTCCACCAATTTTTGATACGCTGCCGCATCCTGCACTACCACCTGTGCCCTACCATTGACGGTTAGCACCAGAGGCTCGCCGGTAGACCGCAGACGCTCCAAATGCTCTGTCGTCTGTCGTTTGAAATTCGTCAACGAATCGATGCCAGAGTCGACTTTTAACATGGATTGATTCCCCAAACGGGCCCATACTCTGTCAGCACTCAATTCGATGCTAATACAATGTTAGCATGTGACGACTTTTACGGTAGCGCAAAAACAAGCCCGAGGATAAAATTCCCCGGGCTTGAAAGAAAATTAATTCGGATTCGAACAGATCAATTCCGGCAGTGTCTTATCGCTGCGCCACCTGGCGGCGGGCGGCCTGCACGCCCGCGTTCAAAATGGCATCGTCGTCGGTCGCGGCGCCGGTGCTGGCCGGTATGGTTACGTGCCCATCGACCGGCTTGGCGGCAACTTGCACTTTCAAATCGGGATCGACGCCAATGCCTGCGAACGGCTTACCGAGCGGCGAGTAGAATTTCGCCGTGGTAATTCGCACACCGGCCCCGCCGACGGTTAGCGGGAAGATGCCCTGCACCGAGCCTTTGCCATAGCTGCGGGTGCCCACGATGGTGGCCCGATGGTAATCGCGCATTGCGCCAGCCAGAATTTCGGCGGCGCTTGCGCTATCGCCATCGATCAGCACCACGATCGGCATTCGCCACGTGCCGCTGCCGTGAGCAGTGTAGTTAAAATCTTCGCCGGGGCTGCGGCCATGCGTGCTCACAATGCTCCCCTGCTCGATAAACTTGTCTGCGACTTCGACCGCCGAGGTGAGCAATCCGCCGGGGTTTCCGCGCAAATCGATCACCAGCGATCGCATGCCGTCGCGGTGCAGTTGCCACAGGGCGGAATCGACATCCCGGGCGGTGGTCTTTTCAAAGCAAGTCAGCTTGAAATAGCCGATGCCAAAATCGGGATCGATGATTTTGATCTCGTCGACGCTTGGCACATCGACATGCTCACGGCGCACCGTCAATTTGTGCGGGGCATCGTCGCCGGTGACAATTTGCAGATCGACGGACGAGCCTTCAGGGCCTTGCAATAATTCGGCAGCCTGATCGGTCGAAACATCGGAGGTCGTGCGATCGCCCACAGCCACAATTCGATCATTCGGCTTAATGCCCGCTCGTTCAGCCGGGCTCTTATGAATAACGTTGACGATCAACAGGGCTTTATCGGCGGCTTTCAATTCCACGCCCAGGCCGACAAAGTTGCCTTCGATTTGCGAATACAAATCGTTCAATTGGCCGCTGGTTAAAAACGCACTGTATTCATCCAAGCCCCCCATCATCGCAGCCGTGTATTCGAAGATGACAACCGTCGGCTTCAGACCCAAGTGTAAATTCGCCATTTGGGCTGCGTTCCATACCGCGTCGCGGGCATCGCTGCGCGTGGAGATCGGGTGCTGCGCCATTTGACGCCGGAGTTCCTTGAGAAACACATTCACCCGATCGGGGTTTGCTTGCCCGATGGTGTTGTTCAAAAACGTGGTCTCGCCCAGAGCAATTTCCAAATCGGCGGTCCCGCGGGCGGTTAACCTGGCCCAATCGGGGTTTTGCACATAGTGGGCATTCAGTTTCGTAGCGGCGTCGGTATATAGCTCTAGTGCGTCAGTATCGCTGAGCGTGTTCAAACTGTTGCGGAAAGTAATGTCGCTGTAGCGCCGCCCAATGTCGAAGTGCAACTTCGTCAAGTCTAAGTGCCGTTCAAGTTCGGCTTGCCCAGGGTTGTGCCGATTGGCATCGCCATATAACGCATATGCCTCTGGCCAACGATGTTCGGCCTCGAGTGTCTTCCCTTTTTCGAGCACATTGGCAACGACGGCAGGATCGGCCACAGGCACAGCGGCCGGCGGCTGCGGGGCGGGCGCTGGACGAAACTGGTCCGATTGCCGCGTTTGATCTATGTCCGGTTGAAATGTCGCCGCCGGCTGATACTGGTAGGGAAGCCGGTTGGGGGCTTGAGCCCATACCAATGAAGAACAGAAAGCAAATGCACTAACCGCCAGCGCGATTGCGCCGCGCGTGACCCTCGGCAGCATCATAGGATGTGTTACCTTAGAAAGGTTGCGCCTGACTGACAGCCGTCCTATGCTGTCGAGGCGTGCACCCGGTCGATGGGCAAAAATTGCTGCGTGACATCCTGCACGGCAACGAGAATCCTGGAAAGCCTCGCGACTTTCCGGCACGGCCAATTTCCGTTGGCCGGCCTCTCGACCATGCATAGGGTCCAATGCAACTTCTGAGCCCGTGCACTCGTAAGGCAGTTCTGGGGGTCGATCCTTCTGGGGTTGGGCCGCCCAAAGTTGGGTCTGCAAAGGGGGGCTAACGTTCAATATAGGACACGATTTACGGTTCGTCAAAACTTCATAAAAAAGGTTTTTCTACTTGGTGCCTCGCACGACCCGTACAACCCTTGCCACGTTGGCTCAACGTGACGCTAGTATTTGAAAAAAGGTAAATTCAAACCGTAACGCTTACACCGGCTGGCGCACCTATTCTCACCATAGCGGACGGCGAGCATTGCCGTGCGAATAACAGCCGCCGCGAGACGTCGCCGCAGCTTGACCATCTTGCTCAACACAAGTAGGCTGAAAACTTGAAGATGGCACGTCTCGCGCAAGCGCCAAATTGCCGTCGGCGCTAAACCGCACTTTGCACTTGGCGCACCGGAACAACTGTCGCGCCTGCTCGCGCTGGAGTAAGAGGCTATGCTCACGAGTCTGTTTTTGAAGGTCGCTTTCATCGGCGCTGAATGGGTGCTCTGGATTCTGCTTGCGCTGAGCTTCATCAGCATCGGCATCATTATCGAGCGCATCATCTACTTTCGCCGCGAGGGGAAAGACAATGAAAGCCTCAACACCGCGCTCATGGAACATTTGCGCGTGGGCAACTATCGCGCGGCGTGGGAACTGGTTTCCAATGCTGAAGGCGTTTCCAGCGCAGTGGTGGCCGCCGGGTTGCAGGCGATGCGCCGCGGGGCCGATGCTTGCAGCGAAGCGATGCAAAGCGTCAAGGCGCGCCTCAAGGGAGAACTCGATGCGCGCTTGGGCATCTTGGGAACCATCGGCAGCAATGCGCCCTTCATCGGCCTGATGGGCACGGTGCTGGGCGTCATCAAAGCCGCGCACGATCTTTCTGGCCAACAGAACAACCCCGACCCCAACGCCATCATGGGCGGTGTGTTCGAAGCCCTCATCGCCACGGCCGCCGGGCTGTTTGTCGCCATTCCCGCAGTCGTTGCCTACAACTATTTTCAGCGCCGCGTACGAACGTCGGTTGCTCACATCGATTCGCTTGCTCACCTCGTGCTGGCCAGCGTGCATGCCGTCGAGCGGCAACCGCAATCGGCCCAGAGCACCGTGCCGGTGCAAGGCGCGAAGCCCGAAAAGGTGTCGTAATGGCAGCGAACGTTTCTTTTGGCGGCGACGATGAAGGCAGCCTGCTGAGCGATATCAACGTCACGCCGCTGGTCGATGTGGTGCTGGTGCTCTTGATCGTGTTCATGATCACTGTGCCGGCGGTAGTGGGGAGTGCGCTGATTAAAGTGAATTTGCCCCAAACCATGGCGGCCTTCGATCTTTCGACCGACAAACTTCCGCTGAACATTACGCTGAAGCGCGAAGCGAACGGCGAATTAGGCCTATATTGGAACGATGCGCGGCTGGGCGAAGGCGAATTCCGTCAGAAGCTGCAAGGCTACCGCGGGCAAACGGATCAAGACGTGTCGATCTCGGCCGATAAAGACATTCCCTACAACGACGTCGTGCATGTGATGGATATGTTGGCCGACGTGGGCATTCACAAGATTTCGCTGCCGACGCACCACGTGGCGGGGGGGAAGTAGCTGGCCGCTGGCAGCGTACTGCGGGCTGTTATGCCGCACCACCGCCTGCTGCCAGCAGTCTGTTGCCCGCTCACTCCTTCACATGGTCACCTCATCACCTCATCACCCGCTCATTACGACTGTCGTATGGGCCAGCCACAGAAGGCTTTCTTGATCGTGGCTCACCAGCAGCGTCGGAATCTGGAACTCTTCAATCGCGCGCTTCAAATAGTTCGCCACACTCTCGCGCAGTGCCGAATCGAGCGCACTCAGCGGCTCATCCAAGAGCAATAGCTTTGGGCTGCGCAACAGCGCTCGCCCCAGCGCCACCCGCTGTTTCTGACCGCCGCTGAGGGAAACTGGCATTCGATTCATTAACTCGACTAGCTCCAATATCTGGACGACTTTCTCGAACTTGATCGAGCCGCCGTGCGCCCGCTTCTGGGCATATCGCAAATTCTTGCCCACCGTCAGATGGGGAAACAATTGATAGTCTTGAAATACGTAGCCAATTCCACGGCGTTCGGGAGGCGCATCGATGTGGAGCTTGGCGTCAAATAACGTTTCCTCGCCCAGTGAGATTCGGCCATCGTCGGGCGTCAGCAGCCCTGCGATTAGATTCAGCACTGTGGTTTTGCCGCATCCCGACGGGCCTACGAGCGCCGTAACGCCGCCGTTGGCGACGAACTCAAAATCGAGCGAGAACCCGCTCGGATAATGAAAGCGGCAATCGAACTCAAGTGCGCCCATGAATCAGATTCTTGCCCCTTGCAGCTTTTGGTGTGCGCGCCGGTCCAAAAGCTCGCCACAATATAATGCTGCCGCCGCGATGATTACGGCTGCCGCCACCAGTCGCGCCGATTCCTGCATGCCGCCGGGAGCGTCGAGTTGCGAATAGATCATCAGCGACACGGTACGCGTTTGACCAGGAATATTTCCCGCTAACATAATGGTCGCGCCAAATTCTCCCATGCCGCGGGCAAACGCCAACATCGCGCCGCTTAGCACACCGGGGCGCGCAACGGCAAGAGAATGGTCCAGAACGAATCGAACGGACTGGCGCCGAGCGTGCGCGCCGCCTGCACTAAGCGATGGTCGATGCCCGAAAACGCCAAGCGAATTGGCCGCACAAAGAGCGGAAACGAAACCACTGCTGCGGCAAGCGCCGCCCCCTTCCAATCGAAAACGAGCCGCACGCCGAAGACTTTTTCCAAAAACGAACCGGTCCAACCCTGCCGGCCAAAGGTGACCAAGAGCAAATACCCGGTCACCACCGGCGGCAGCACCAGTGGCAAATTGACCAACGTTTCGAGCAAAAACTTACCCGGGAAATTTTTCTTCGCCAACAGCCAGCCAAAAAAAACGGCAAAGGGCAAACTGGCCAGAACCGCGGCCACCGCCACCAGCAGGGTCAACCGCACCGCCTGCCATTCAGTAATTGTGAGCAATTTGTGCGTCCTATTTCGATGTAAGAGAAGTAAAGCCGAACTGCTCGTAGACCTTGTTCGCCTCGTCTGATTGGAAAAAATCGTAAAACTGTTTTGCAGCGGGATTTTTCTCGGCGTGTTTCAAGAGCACCAGCACATAGACAATCTGATCGTGCGAACTCGGATCGAACTGGTACACCGATTCCACATTGGTTGCTGCCGCGAGGTCCGTCGAATATACGATCCCTGCCTCAGCCTCGCCGCGTTCGACGTAAGCCAGCGCACTGCGCACGTCTTGCCCGCGGACGATTTTCCCGGCGTCGGTTAGCGGCTTTAGCAGATCCAACTTCGTCAGCGATTGATCGGCATACATCCCACCAGGAACTTTCTCCCCCGCCAGTGCGATCTTCTTCACCTTTGGCGAAAGTAAGTCTTTCGGATCATATACGCCTGCTGGGTTTCCCTTGGGCACGACCAGCACGAGCTTATTGGTGAGCAGTTTCGCCGAGTCGATTGTTTGCCCACCCTTTTGAATTTCATCGGCCCATTGTTGACTGGCTGATAGAAATAGATCGGCCGGCGCGCCTTCGAGAATCTGCGTGGCCAATCCACTCGACGGACCAGTATTCACCTTCACTTCGACATGGGATTGGTTCTTGAATTGTTCCGCCAGCGCTTCGACAATTTCCCTAGTACTCGCCGCCGCCGATATAACAACCGTGTCCTTCGTGGTCCGTGGATCCCGAGAGCATGAAGCCAGCGCCAGCACAACCAGCGCAGCACAAGAGCATACTATTTCGCGCCACGATAACACGCGGATTTCACCCGTTATGCACGAGAAAACATAACGGCCTAGTTTAGATGGCGGCGTCGTGATTATCAATTAGTGATCGGCACCCGGACGGGACGCCACTCCCGCTTTTCGCCCCTCACCCGCACACCTCGCCTGCTCGCCTGCTCGCCTGCTCGCCTGTTCGCCTGTTCGCCTGTTCGTCCGCAAAAGTGCACCCGGAGGGATTCGAACCCACGACCCTCGGTTCCGAAGACCGATGCTCTATCCAGCTGAGCTACGGGTGCAAGTTGGTCAAGCTTTCCAGCCTGACATTGCACCTAAGATTATCGCCGGTCGCGACCGATTCGCAAGCGGGATTGCGGCTAGCGAATTGCAATGAAGAGAAAACTCGGTCTCACGCTTGAATCAATGCTTCCGCCGTTGTGATCTCCAAGCGCGGAGTACGAACACTCGCATGGCCTTAACATCGACTGTAAAAATGACAGCGAGCGGTTCGGCAAAAAGAATCCGACGATTGCCGTCTCGCGATTCCCCAGCAGCTTCGGGACTGACTTGGAGCGTTTCCTCAATTTCCGAAGCTGCGCGCGTGACTAATTCGCGATCTCTGGCCGCTAGGCAGATTTCGGTAAGCTGCGCTATCGGCCGCCGACTTCCACTCGACGGTGAATTTCATTGACGTTTCTCAAGATCGGCCAAAATCTCCGCTAATGTCCGCCCACCTTCTTCCTGCTCAGCCGCGCGCAGCTCTTCCTCGCTGAAAGGAGGAACATAATATTCGTATTCCATCGCAGGCTGGAACCAGCCGAGAACCCGGCCCGACGGATCGCAAAGCTCGACGGGATGTTCGAGCGCTCCAAGCTGCGAGCCCACAGCGGGATTAATGACTATCTTGTCCATAATCTGCCTCCGATTAATTTGTCAACTACAACATATTTTAACTACTTCACAGTCGCAAGAACAATCAGATTTACTCAGGTGGGGCTGCGCTCCAGCCTAAAACTACGCTGAATTCGGCGAGGGGTTGGCTGCCTCCTCTGCAGCTTCGACGCGTTTCCGGTAGGCATCGATTTCGGCTTTCCATTGCTCGGTTGTCGGCACGTCCCAATTGATGGGCGACACCTCGAATTTTTGTTGGGCTTCCGCATAGAACTCTCGGAGGCGCAAATACGCAGGATAGAGTCCGTCCTGCGGCTGAATGTTGTCCTCATCGCCGGAAAAGAGCTTTTCCAGGGAACGCATTTCTTCGGACAAATCCGCATCGGCCATTTTTAAACGAATAAAGTTAATGCGCAATTGGTTATTAGCGTCGCGCGCTCGCGACGTGAGTTTGCGCAGTTCTCGCTCGCAATCAACGATCTCGTCCACTTCTTTCGTTAGGTCCGGCGACAGCGGCGACGGCAGTTGGTCGATCTGTCTGTCGTACAACGCAAACCAATCGCGAAGTTTCAATCCAACGTCGGGACCCAACAATTTCACCAGTTTTTCATGCACCTCCATGTCGCGCACGACACCCGAGCCATAGTTCAACTCTGCGACCATAATCCACCCCATTGCTGCTTGTGGGATGCCCATGGCCTCGAGGCTGCGGGTGCACTCGCGTTCGCCACGGAGTGCGAATCGCATTAGAATCGGGACGGTTTCGAAGTGCCGGTTCTGCCCAAGGACCTCAGCCCATTGGTTAGCCAACGCTGGAGTTGGCTGCTGCAGCAATCGATCGGCGGCCCAACTGGCAACAAGATCGGGTACGTGCCGGCAAAGGATCGCCTGGTATTTGTGTTGCCAGGAAAAATTGGCGGAGCAAGGATCGCCGTCTTCAGTTCCTTGGCAAATCTGCTGCCACAACAATTCGTAATCCGAGATAAGCCCGCGACGTTCGAGCAGATCCGCTGCCGCGTTCCGGCTGAGTGGCCCAGCGCCCGCGGCGGATCGCTCGGCGAGCGGATAGATCGCGACTCCGAAAAACCAAGCGTAAAGAAAACATGCTGCGATCGCGCCGGTGCCGATTATCGGCCGGATGAATCTGCGCCCATCACGGCTAGCCGCCTCACCGGCCGGAATCGCAAGCCAGCCCAGCAGCGCGAAGAGGGGAAACCTCATCAGTTGCGCCAAAGGGAACTGCAAGATATACCCGGTTAAGAGCGGAATGAACGTTCTTGTGCCGCGCATTTGCACCAGCAATTGAATTGCTTCCCACGCAAACGACGCCCCCAAACATGCTACCGCCGTCCAGATTTGGAACCGAGGAGAACCTCGGGCCGTGAGCGACGATTCAGAAATTCCCAGTACGACAAAAACTATCGCTGGATACCAAAAAAACCACAGGATTGGGCCGCCCACGAACACGGACGATATGAACGTCAGCACTCCAAAAGTTGCGGCCCCCAACAGGGCCATAACCAACATCTGCCGCCACTTCCAGCGTTGGATCGCGCCAGGAACGAAGAGGGCGACAAAATAGACGAGCGCCAAAAAAGACTGCGAGTATCTCGGCAGACTATTCGACTGAGCCACCTGCCACGAACTGTCGAGTTCCACCAGCGGCAGAATCATCGCCAGCGCGATAACCACTCGCGGGATGCGACTAAGCCAATTCACGGGACAACCATCTCCCAACAATCGCCAAAATGTGAGTTTGGATTATAACCAATAAAGAATCGGATAGAGACGTAGCGCCGAAACCGATTTGCGCAGCGGTGTTCTATGTAAGTGGGCCGAATTGGCCGTGCCAGCGCACGTCTGAGTTGGTCCATCTTTAAAATTGAGCAATCTGCTCTTTCCGGGCGAGCAGGCTCGCCTCGGGCTCTGAACGTAGCTCGCGATCGCCGTACGCGCAGAGATCGCCGAGATTTCGCCTTCAATCGGCACAATCAACTCCAATCCTTCGAGAGAACAATTGCCATGAAACAATGTCGCGAAGCGGGCTTTACGCTCGTTGAAGTGCTCGTTGTCGTTGCGATTATTGGCGTGCTCGTCGGTTTGCTAGCCCCCGCAGTCATGCGTGCCAAAGCGGCGGCGTTGCACACCCAATGCCAATCGCAATTGCATCAAATCGGTCTGGGACTCGATCAATATATGAGCAGTCGCGGGCCGAGAGCCAAATATCCAGACGCCGCCATCTTGCCAACCGTCACCCCCGACAAACCTTCAATCGCCAAAGTGCTTGGCAAGTTCGTTGAAGATTGCAACGCGGCGTTCACGTGCCCGAACGATGTCGGCGACCGTCCAAATCCCGGCGACCAGCCGTACTACGTCGCGCAAGGTTTGAGCTACGAATATGCCGACACCACGCTGGCCAATAAAACGCGCCAACAAGTGCTGCAAGGGCCAAATAACACAGTGCTGCGCAGTTCGTCGGTGCAGGTGGCTTTCGATTTTGAAGATTTTCACGGGCCGTCGGGTTCAGGCGGCTCGCGCAACATCGTGTTCTTGGATTGCCATGTGGAGTGATCGGCAAGTCTTCTTAGTTCAATCAGGGAGCGAATCGCGATGAAGCGAATGAGGTTTGTGATCGGTTTTATTGCCGTTGTAATCGTCGGCATACTGGCGGCGTGGCTTTTGGGTTGGATCGGCGGCGATCGCGCGCTGGCTGAAGTAGAACAACTACGGACCAAGCTCTCCGATCCAACGTTGAACGATGCAGACCGCAACACACTGCGTGAACACCTTCGCACGAAAATGACCTCGCTTTCACCCGAGGCGCGCGATGCTGTACGCGAAACGGGCCGCCAGCAGTTCGAAAAGCGAATGCACGATCGGCTCGCCAAGATTTTGGCAATGTCGAAGGCCGATCAAACCAAAGCGCTTGATGCGGAAATCGACCGCATGCTAAAAATGCAAGCCGATCGCCAGGCTGCCGAGAAAGCAGCCGATGCCAGCCAGAAAAGCGGCGTCAATCAAAAAGGACAAAATCGCCAAGCCAACCGCGGCGGATTTCGCACCGATGCCGACCGCATCAACCGAATCAAAAATCGCCTTGATCGCTCGACGCCCGAAGTGCGCGCCCAGCGGCAGCAGTTCATGCAGCTCCTGAACCAGCGATTGCACGAGCGCGGGTTGCCGCCAATTACCCGCCGCTGGGGATGATGCGATTCCCGCCTTGCGTTTAGCAAAAGTCCGCGGGTCTTGGCGAGCCGAAACATACTCCAGTGTCCGATTTGAATTGCTCACTTCGTCGCTAGCGGCACAACGCCGCTCCAGCCCGGCGGGGCGCTCCACCGTTCTGTTTCATAAACGCCGTGAGGAATTCTTTGGCTCGGTCCTTGGGCGATACCCGGTCAAAAATCTCTCGCGCTTGTGGCCAATCGCCGGCAATAAAGGCTGTTAAGGCTGCATCGTAATTGCGCAAGCTTCTCTCCGTATCATCCAAACATTCTTCCGCAGGCGGCAGAAGTTCGTGGATTTCCACAGATCGCTCCAGTCCATAAGGCTGGACCACGGCCAAACGGCGCACTCTGCCGACAGTTGCAGGCATTGTGCGAACAAGCGACACCGCCGTGTCAGAATCGAGCAGTACAGATGCGTGTAAATGCCGCGTCATCGATTCCAATCGCGCCGCTAAGTTCACGACCGGCCCGAACACGGTGACCTTCACTTGATCTGCCGTGCCAATTTTTCCCGCCACCGCGTTACCGGTTGCGATGCCGATGCCGACACGAAAATCCGCCAGCGGATGATTCGATTGCCGTGCCGCTGCTTCAAATTGGGCTTGAATTCCCAATGCCGCCAGCGCCGCTCTCTCGGTCGCGCGAGGTTCACCCAGCGGCCATCCCCAAAAACCCATGGCGGCATCGCCGTGAAAATCGCCGACCACGCCGCCATGATCCAAAATCTGGTGCGTCATCACACCCAGCGCCCTGCTAACGCGTTCCAACAGCCCCATCAGATCGCGCGCGGCCCGTTCGCTCGTGCGCGAAAAGCCCCGCAGGTCGCAGAACAACACCGCGACTTCGGTTTCGCGCGGGGCGAGCACTTTTTCGGGATCATCCGTCGCCAGGGCTTCCATCACTACCGGCGCAAAAAACTGGGCCAACCCGGCCTGTTGCCGCCCCAATCGCCGCAATTCGCGCAAGCTGCTCAGCGTCGCAGCCGCCAGCTCCGTGAATTTCACATCGTCGCGCAAGTCCGTCGGATCATAATCCATCCCCTCGGGCGTGCTCGACCCGAAACGCCCGGCCAAATACAAAGCCCAACCGCGGCATGCCTCTCCTGGCAGCGGTGTGCAAAATGCCCAGTCAATACTTTCCGACATCGTGAAATCGACTGTTGGCGCGGGGTTGCTGGTCGTCCACGTGTGCATTACGCTTTCCCGCCGCGCTACCGCTTGATTAATCAGCCGTTGGCTCGGTTGAAAATCTCCCGCCGCCAGCCAGCGGCGGTCCCAATGCAATACCCGCGCAGGCACATTCGCGGCCCCCCCATCGGCAACCACCAACGCGGCTGCATCGGCTCGCGGAACACCCGAGAGCACCAGATTAATCAGCCGCACGTAAAGCTCATTGTCCGATGCCGCCCCCTTAATGACATCGGGCAGCCGGCTAAGGATTTCAATTCGCTCGTTGGCGTGGCGAAAGGCAATTCGCTTGAGCTCGGCGGCGCTGAACGATTGCTCGCGGTCAGGCCGCGGCGCATCGAGCGTTACGCGCATGCGATCGGCCGATAGCGTAAAGCTGGTGTTGCCGATTACAAAATGCTCCCCCGATGCAAGCTGAAACTGCTCGACCTGCCGGCCCTGCAGAAATACCGGATTGCGAGCCGATTCAATCCGTTCGACCGCGAGTCGCTTACCATCCCAGCAAATGCGCGCGTGCTCTCGCGATACCCGATCATCCCAAGGAGTAGACCACGCGCCAGATTCGCGGCCGATGATTACCGGCTTGTCCACCGGCAAAGTGCGTCGCCAGCGCTGCGAAATTTCAGCCCCTTGAGCGATGAGATCGGCCATTGTGAAAATTCAACGTGATAAATGCAGAATGCGGAATGAAAAAATCAGACGCCGATTGCTGCCATTCTACATTCTTCACGATGCATTTTGCACTTTGTATTTAAACGAACATCGCCGCTGCCAGGAGCCATCTCCCGGCAGCGGCGAAATCGTTTCAGTCTGCTTGTCAGCCGCTGATACTCGCTTTTCCGACTACTTCTTGAAGCTCTTCGACATGCCGCTTTTCATCGAAGTGTGGCAGTCGTGCTTGCAGTAGTCGAAGCAGTAAGGGTAGCAACTGCTATGTTCGCAGCAGTATGTCGAGGGGTAGCAAGTGGTCACCGGTTGAACACACACAGGCTGTTCTGCGCACACCGGCTCAACGCACACCGGCGTTTTGCACACAGGCGTGTAGCAACTGGTGTACGGGTAGCAGTAATCGTAGCAGTAGTCGTAGCAGAAGTTGTGGCAGCAGTAGTCGTGGCAACAGTTGTGCGAACAGCTCGAACTCTTGCAGTAAGACCCGCATCCGCTTTTGCCGCTGTTCCCCTTCGCTTCCGCCGTGCCGACTGCCGCGATTGTCAAACCGATTGCAAACAAAGCCACCATCGAGATTTTTCCAAAGCGTTTCATCGTTCTATCCTCCGAACTAGGAAGTTTCGTTTTCTGGTCCGGACACACGTCCGAGCCGTACACCTAGAGAAGCGGAAGATCGAACTAGATGTTACAGAGAGCGGCTCTCGGCGATCCAAATTCCCAATTTGAAGCCGAAAATGGCTCAAATAACCGTGCCCGCAATCTTTGCCACAGCACGCGTATTGCTAAGCGCATGAAAAAAGCCGGATTCCACGGGGGAATCCGGCTTTTTCGTTGATCTCTTGCTCAACCGGCACACAGGGCATGCACCGGCTGATCGTAGAGACTAGCGACGATAGCTGACCGTTGCGAAAGCAAACGGAGCGCGGTCGCTGTTTAGCGAGGTCTTAGGAGCCGGGGGGGCAGGGGCAGCTTCGCCACCGCTCGGAGCGGCCGGAGCTGTTCCACTGCACGAGCTACCACCACAGCAGCTTTCACCGCCACAGCAGCAGTTGCCGCCACAGCAGCAGCAACGATGGTGGTGATGGTGATGATGACCACAGCAGCAATCGCCACCGCAGCATCCGCCGCCACAGCAGCAGCAGCAACCATGACCAGCAACGGCAACCTTTTCACCGCCCAACAGGGCGATGCCGACGACCGCGATAAACATCGCGATGCCCAGGATCAAAGTACGGTTCATCCTCGAATCCTCCAACAAAAAAACAGGTACCTTGGCGTAACAAAATTACGTTGCCGTCGGGTATTCTCACCCCCGCTTGGTGACGGCCGCCAAGCGAAGGAGCCAAAACTCCTAGCATCCTATGCTGATCGCGTCTGTCTGCCTTACCGATCGCAACTGCCCTGTAAGCTTTGACGATTACGCAAACAAGCGCGAATAGCTAGGGTAGGACGCTAGGTTAGCATGCAACGGTTTTCTGTCAACTAGCCAGACTGCAGTCTACAAAGTCCAGGAAGTCTGGGTCGACTGCGAAAATTGTTCCATCAACTGTACAACACGATTCCCGCGCGCCTAGGCCGTTGCGAAAAAAAAACAGGATTCCGGGTTTCACCCGAAATCCTGTTTGTGTCGATTGCGGTAAGCTGTTGTTATCTAACGCTTTGCCGCACAAGGAAAGCTGCGCCAAAAATCTGACGCTGCTAAGCAAAACATCGTGCTAAATCCGTTGCATGCAGAATAATCGTTAGCACTATTCGCGGCTCGGCGCATTCTTTTCTGGCAACGTGGCCTGCGGCTGACCGGCGGGAGCTGTCCCTCCTTGCATGGCAGCATCCATTTGATGAAGCAATTGCTGCTTGCGGCTCATATCCTGTGGATCTTCGAAATTGAGCACTAGCGGCGGCTGATTGGGGTACACCTTCGTGACCATCCCCGCAATCCGCCAGCCTTCTTCTTCCTTCCGTAATACCCAAATGAGTTCGTCGGTTCGTGTGTGCCCTTGATCGTCGACGACATCGGTCCACCGCGACCACACATGCGCCCCATCCTTTTCCGGCGTCACATATTCGACTTCGCCTACCTGGAACTTAGCCGTAGGGCTGCCTGGTGGGGCAACCGCCATTTCGGCTTCCGCCGTTTTCTTGCGTGCCAGCGGAGTAAGCATGGCCGCGGTTTTCTGATCGTTTCCGGTTCGAACCGCTTCCAAAAACTCATAGACCACCTTGTCGGGCGTTCCGGCTGCAACGCCAACACTACCAGGTCCATTGCCGTTTGCACCCGAACCGCTCGGTTGGCTGCAGCCGGCGGCGATCAGCAAAACACACGTGAATTGCAACGAAATACGACGCATTATTAGTTCTCTTTTTAGCAGTGTATGAAGTGGCCCGATTCCAGAATTGCCCCAACTAACTTACGGCACCGCGCGCGGTTTCTACACGCCGCGCGCACAGCACCTCTGCAAGCGGGGCGGGAGTGTGGCAGGATCACCCGACGAGGTCAAGAGATATTGCCGAGAATTGGCGGGCAGTAGACCGTTTAGTCCGCGAGATGCTAGCAAGCTTGTAAATGCTGGGCCTTCGATCTCGCTCCAACTAGCGACTGACTCGCTTCCATTCGCACAAACCGTATACCCGGTTGTAACCGCCGGGACCGGGCACGTCCTGCGGCCTAAAACTAGTCGGCCTAGAACCATGCGCTATTTCAGTCGCATAACATTCCTTCAATGTGTCACCATTCAGCTCATAAATCCCCAGACGAATGTCATCCTTAAATCGTGGGTCGAGAAGATTTTCGCAATCAACTTGTTTTGGATGTTTAGAGGGGTCGATCACCATTCGAACGTGCCGAATGATCTTGTCGTCTTCCCATTCTGTTACTTCATTACCGGTACAAACGCGTCGATATTTTGAGAGATCGCCTTGGTGGATTGGATGACCATTGATTCCGCCGAAAACTAGCGCCCATTCCCCTTGCATTGCTTCCAAATCCTTCTGCACAACTTCTTGGTCTATCTTGGTCGAGTCAATGGTCGGCTCGACTTTGCCAGATTGAAATGGATCTATCACAAATGGCATACCCTTCTCCATACCCTGCGGCGTACTCGGTCCAGCCTTTGTCTCTGAATTGGGCGAAGAGGCTGGGGGACCGATAAATACGACCAAGAAAACGACCCCCA
>CAWGBP010000029.1:0-36277 GCA_963820835.1 Pirellulales bacterium
AGCCAAGCTGCTCAGGGTCCGAGGTATCGCTTCATTCTTTTGTGCGCTTGGCGGAACATGTCGAAATTGCGCTGAAAGAAATCGATGTGAAAATACGGAATGCCCATGTAACTCCAGCATTTCGCCGCCACATATCAATCGTTTCCTTGCTCCGGGCGAGCGGGAATCCAAATGGGCGGATGCGGCTGTTGCAGCGGTCGCCGCCGGGTCGCCGTTTTTCAGCTTCCAATGCTTTCCGTAATGTTCGAACGGTCCCGGCTCTGTCCAAGCCCGCACCACCAAATCCACCGCCTCTTGATACATGCTCCGAGCGAATGTGGGATTGATCGTGAAGCTGTAATACTCAGGCCCACCGCCGACGACCAACCCAGCAATCAGCCGCCCGCCACTGATCACGTCGATCATCGCAAATTCTTCGGCAACGCGCGTGGGCGGGTTATACAGCGGCAGCACATTGCCAATGACTGCGATTTTCACGCACTCGTTTGCCGCGCAGAATCGCCCCCATCAGGTTCGGGCTGGGCATCGTGCCATAGGCATTCTGATGATGCTCGTTGATGCACACGCCGTCGAAGCCCAACTCATCGGCCAGCACCAGTTCGTCGAGGTAGCGGTTGTACAACTCGTGCCCATGTTCCGGCGCGTAGATGCTGTTGGGCAGCCACGTCCACGCCGATTCGTACTTCGCATCGAAATCGGCCGGCAACCGATCCACGGCATCAGATGAAAGGCGAAGAATTTCATGTGTGGGGCTCTGAACAATTCCTCGGCGACATCCCGGGCAACTCTAGAGGTCGGCATCGATCGATTCCAAGGCCGTGTAGTTTCCCAGAATCGATTTCGACGTTCAACCCCTGCGGTATTCGCCGCCGTTTTAAAATGCACGCAGCACCTCCCGCACGAGATATCCAATGCCCACCGCCGTTGAACCGAAAAAGCCCCCGGCCAAGAAAAAGCTCAACCTCAATTCCTACCCTTGGTACGCGCACGTTGGCACGGCATGTGTCTGGGCGATTGGTGGAAGCTCTGTTGGTGCGCGGGCGATTTCGCATTCATCCGCTGCACATCTGCATGGCGTTCTTGATTACATTGTGCACGATTGGCAATTCGCTCTGGGCATTTTTCCAGCGGCTGATATATGGCCGCCGCATCGCCGCCACGGAAATCACACAACCGCCAATTTTCATCATCGGCCATTCGCACAGCGGCACAACCCACTTGCACGAATTGATGGTGCGCGACCGGCTGGCGTATCCGACCTACTACGAATGCTTCGAACCGAACCACTGCCTCGTGACCGGCTCGTTTCTCCACGCTCCTCTGGCCGCTGTTGCCGCGCAGGCACCCATGGACAACATGGCCACCGGTTGGGACCGCCCGCAGGAAGATGAATTCGCGCTCGTGGCGATGGGCTCTCCCACGCCCTACATTCGCATGGCATTTCCTAACGAGCCGCCGCCTTATAGCGAATTCTTAGACATGAACGGCTGCACGGCCGACTTCAAAGCGCTGGCGGCGCAATATCGCTTCGTGCAATTGCTCACGCTGAAAAAGAACAAGCGGCTGATAATGAAATCGCCCCCGCACACCGGCCGCATCGAAGAACTGGCCAAGCTGTTCCGGGCGCAAAATTCATCCACATTGTGCCGCAATCCTCGCTACCCAGCACCCACAGGCTATGGCTGTCGCTCGACTGGCCGCAAGGGCTGCAGCATCCCGAACAATCGCGAATTGGACGAATACGTGTTCGCCTGCTTCGAGCGCATGTACCGCGGCTTGGATGCAGAGCGCAATAAGCTCGAACCCTCCCAGCTTTGCGAACTCAAATACGAAGACTTAGTGCGCGACCCGCTCGGCCAATTGCAGCAAGTTACCAACAACTCGACCTGGGGGATTTCGACGCTGTGCCGCAGAATGATTCCTTGCCCTCGGCCAGCAAAAAAACTACCAAGTGAATAAGCACGAAATGGAGCAGGGAATTGCGACAAAATCCGCTCCCGCTGGAGCGATTCTCTTGAGCGGTATGGGTATTAGTGACTTAATCCGGTCAGAAACCGCTCATTTATCGCCGCTCGCAGATTCTCAAGCTCTTTACGACTCTTCCCCGGCCTCTTCCAGCCCGTACTCCTTGAGCTTCTTGTGCAGCGTGTTGCGGTTGATGCCCAGCCGGCTGGCGGCTTTGGTTTGCACGTTGTCGCACGAGGCCATCACTTGGGCGATCAGTTCCCGCTCCACCCGATTCACGATCTTGTTGTACAGGCTGTCTTCGTTTGGCCCCGCTGACACCCTGCTGCACCAGTTCGAAGGTCAGCGTTTCCAGATCGACCCCGCGCAACCGCTGGCTCCTGGGCGGCTCCGCGAGCGCCGGCGGCAATAGCTCGCTGGTCAGTTCGTCTCCCTCGGCCATCACGACGGCCCGCTCTACGTTTTGCAGCTCGCGCACGTTGCCCGGCCAGTGGTAGATCTTGCAGGGCCTCAGCGATGTTCGGTTTCGAATATGCACCACGTAGCGGTCGTTGGCTTCGTTGTAGATGATGAGAAAATGGGCGACCAAGTCTGGGATGTCTTCGCGCCGCTCGCGCAGCGGGGGCAAGTGAATCGGCACCACGTTGAGCCGATAGTACAAGTCTTCGCGAAACTGCTCGGCTTCTACCTCCTCCTCCAGGTCGCGGTTGCTGGCGGCGATCACGCGCGTATCGACCCGGATGGTTTGCGTATCGCCGACGCGCTCGAACTCGCGCTCTTGCAGCACGCGCAGCAGCTTGACTTGCAGCTTGGGCGTGGTGGAGTTGATCTCGTCGAGAAAGATGGTGCCGGTGTGCGCGGCCTCGAAGCGGCCGGTGCGGTTGTCGACCGCGCCGGTGAACGAGCCGCGCACGTGGCCGAACAGTTCGCTCTCGAGCAGGCTCTCGCTCGAGCGCGCCGCAGTTGACCCGCACGAAGGGCCGCCGGCCGCGCGGGCTCAGTCTGGTGAATGGCCTTGGCGATCAGCTCCTTGCCGGTGCCCGTCTCGCCCAGCAGCAACACCGAGGCGTCGGCGGCGCGACTGCCGCGTCAGCCGATAAACCTCGTGCATCGCCGGGCTCGAGCCGATCAAGCCCGTGATCGGCGGCGCAGTTTGTGAATCGATGGGAGGCATGGTGCGGGAAATGGGGGAATGGCGAATGGGAAGTGGGGAATGAACAGGTGAAGAGGTGAGCAGGTGAAACGGTGATAGATGGGTTTTCTCACGACGCCGACGCAGGGAAACCAACGTTTATCGCTTCCCTATCGCCGTCGGCAATTCGATCGCGTCCAAAATCAGCCCCAGCAGTTGCTGCGTCGGCTGGTCTTCGGCTGCACTTTGGTTATAGCGGTCGTATTGGTGTTTTTATCCACAGTCGTCAGTTGAATCCCCATGTTCGCACACTCGCGCTAAACGCCGCGGCCGCCGCCTGACGCAGCGGCAATGGCTCGCTCGGCATGTTGGCAGCTTCCACCAGTTCGTGCTGCCGGTGTGCGACCCAATTGTTTCAGGCGGTTCGCCACCGCCGCACCCAACGCAGGTGAATAGGGCGTTTGATCGCGGCCTCGTACGGTTGCGAGATCGAAATCGCGTCACCGTCGCATTCGATTGCTTAAGCCATACAAGCGCCGCGAGCCTCGTTGCGCTCGCACTTCGGTCGGCACCATTGGATTAGCCGATTGCACCGCGAACTTCTCGACAAAAAGTCATTCCCTCGGGCGTTTGTGGCCGCAAAAACGCAGTGCTATATGGGTCGCCATACACGATGGCCTGCCACCGTTCTAAATCGGCTTTTTCGTCTTCGGCCAAGATTGCAATCGGCAGCGGCCGGCAGTGGCGCGGATGGTGTGGCAGATTGATCGAGCACGACTCCTGCCGGCGGATGATCGATGCGGTCGCTTAACAAAACCAACTCGTAGTCGCCCGACGCCAGCGGCTTCAAAAACGCCTTGTGGCCCGCGGTCGCCGAGTCGGCGTCGAATCCCATGCCGGCCAACATTGCGGCCATTTGCGCCGCGACCGCCTCATCTGGAAACGCCACGCACCGCGCATGCCTGCCGAACCGGCAAAAAACGCCAACGTATACATCAAGTCGCTAGATCCTGCGAAGCCGCTTTGCGGATTGAGCTTCATAATCGCTTCCGCCGCCGCAAAACGCACCGGCCCGGGTCGCGACGGCAAGGGCCGCCACCAACGGCCGCGGCTGCGCCCCGTGGCCTGCAATAAATCGGCATTCCCAATGGCCCCCAACACTTGCGCGGCCGCAATAGCTGCGGGAATTTACCCCTGGCCATTGCCGAGGATAGCGCATCTTCGATCGTCAGCACACCGTTGCTCACCCGCTCAAAATCACTCCCCGCACCTTGCGGCAAGGGCCGATCCCACCCGCCCGATACGTCGCCGACTCGAGCGTGCTGATTACAAACAATTGCTTCGCGTGCGCATCATCACGGCGCAATGGAGGATCAGAGATCCCCTGACAACTGCGCCGCCATGGCCGCCACTGCTTGTTCGGCAGGCAATTTCTGTCGCACTGGCAATCCTGTTTTTGCATCCCAATGCCACACGTCGACATTCCCCTCAACGTCCGGCTTTAGCAATTGTTCCCGCTTCAAGGCCAATTCAATTTGGTCTTCGAGTAGCTTCACGGCGGCGTCGGTCGTTAGATGCGTCACATTGGCAATTTCCAGTAGCGCCGCGCGTGCAGCCTCTTGCACCTCAGGCGGACTGCTCGTGGCCACCGCAGGTGAAATCAAATGGGGCACGCTCGGCCGCACCGATTTGAGAGAGTACCTCGATCACCTGCGCTTCCAGCGCCACATTTCGGCTTTCGAGCACCGCGTTCAGCCCCGGCACGGCTTCGGCCCCAAGCTTCACCAGCACTTCCTGAACTGCCGCATGCACCCCCGCTTGCTGCGGACCTGCCAGCGCCTCCACCAAAATCGGCACAGCATTTTCGTGAACCGCAAGGATGGCCACAATCGCTTTGCGCCGCTCGGCCGCCGACGGATCATTCAACTTCGCAATTGCTTCCCTCAACCGCTCTGGGTTGCGAGCTCGCCTCGATGCCGCCGCCAGCACCGCATCAGCAACTTGTTGTCCCTCAGGCATCAGACCCGCATTGGCGGCCATACGCACAAGCGCTGCCGGATCGATCTGGCCGGCCAAATCCGCCAGCGCACTTTCGTCGAGCTTCGCCGCGATCAACTTCTGCAAATACGGTTTGGCCAAATCAGCGTGGCCCAAATCGGCAAGCAGCGTCGCCGCCTTCAACAACTCGCGCGGCGTCTGCGGATTCGATTCGACAATCGTATCAACAACCACATCGTGCTGCGGAATCGGCGCAATGACATCCGAATCTTGCTTTCCTGATCCTTTGGGGGCCGTTGCCGCCACCGCCGCCGGAGCCGCCACTGCGGCCGAAGCTGGTCGGCCAGGAGCCGCCGCGGCGACCTGCAGGCTTAGCCCCCGCATTTTGCTGCGCACCAACCTCAGCGGCCGCGCACAAAGTAATCATCGCGACCGCAATCGCGCCACTTCGAAATTGTCTGTTCATAGCTGCCTCTTCATCGTTCGTCGCTCATTGGATAGCAATAATTCACTTCGCCAATCGTTCTTCCCACTTCTTTACTTGCTTCTCCACTTCCGCCGGTCCGGTCGAGCCGTAACTCACAAATTTCTTCACGGCGTTTTCCACCCCTAGCCCTTGCTTCACACTCTCGTTCAGCGCCGCACTAGCCGTCTTGAAATCTTCCGCCGCCAAATCCGCCAGCCGTATGCCCCGATCCATCGCCGCTCGCACCAATTTCCCCACAATTTCGTGCGCCGTTCGCTGCGGAATCTTCCGCCGAATCAGTTCTTCCATCAGTGTCGTCGCGTCGAGATAACCCCGCTCCAACTTCTCGGCAATCCCAGCGCAATTCGATTGCGCGCCCAGCCACCAGTGGCGCTGAATTTCTAAGCACGCCTGCACCGTATCGACCGAATCGAACAAACGCTCTTTGTCTTCTTGCAGATCGCGGTTGTACGCCAGCGGCAAGCCCTTCACCAGCACCAACAGCGCCTGCAAATTGCCAATCACTCGCCCCGTCTTCCCGCGCACCAGCTCCAACACGTCCGGATTGATTTTCTGCGGCATAATCGAGCTGCCGGTGCAGAACGCCTCGGGCAATTTGATGAAGTTAAATTCCGTGGTGCTCCACAAAATCCACTCCTCGGCCAGCGTGCTCAAATGCTCGGCGATCATCGCCAGCACGAACGCCAGCTCGATCACGAAATCGCGATCGCTCGACGCGTCCAAACTATTGGCCATCACTTGCGGCCACCCCTCGGCATCCACAAACCCCAACCGCTTCGCCACATCATTGCGGTCGATCGGCAAGCTCGTGCCCGCCAGCGCCGCCGCTCCCAACGGCAATACATTCACTCTCCGCCGGCAATCGGCCAGCCGCTCGCGATCGCGCACAAGCTTCTCGCAATACGCCAACCAATAGTGCGCCGCCAAAACCGGCTGCCACCGCTGCGTGTGCGTGTACCCTGGCAATATCACATCGCGATCGACCGCGCACCCGCCCGACAAACGCCCGCTGCAACTCAATGAGCGCCGCATCGAGCCGATCGATCGTCTCGCGGCACCACAGACGCAAGTCGGTCGAAATCTGGTCGTTGCGGCTCCGCGCCGTATGCAGCTTCCGTCCCGCATCGCCAATTCGCTCCACTAGCACCGCTCAATGTGCAAATGAATGTCTTCCAGCGCCGTCGAAAACTCAAACTTCTCTTGCTCAATCTCTTGGCGAATGGCCAAAAGTCCCTGCTCAATCTGTCGGCACTCCTCGGCGGTTATAAGACCAGCGCTGACCAACATTTGAGCATGCGCGATCGATGCCGCCACATCGTGCGCGTACAATCTGCGGTCGAAGCGAATGCTTTCGGTGAACTGCTCGACGCGGCGATCCGTCGCTTCGTTGAATACACCCGACCACGCTTTTTGCGCCACAAGCACTCCTGAAGTTCTGCCGCCGGCGACAGCCCTGAAAAGTGAGACAACATATTTAGCGTAAACGGCTTACAGAAGACCGTCAACGATGTGCTCCCGCCGCCGATTTTGGACGCACCAAACCCCTCTCTCATTTTGCCCCATGCCCCGAAACGCTGCCGCCTCGCCACGGTTAAATATTTCAACCGGAATTTGCCCTAAGTGGCGCTTCGCGCGCATATTTGCTTATCTTGGACATTTAGGTTAAGCTTCGACTGGCGAATGCTTTAAATCGCCGGCCCAGGGGCGTTGGGATGAACCATCAAGACCCGTCTGTTTTCCAGTGCGACGTTAAGGATCCTGCTCAAGCGATCATTGGACGCGTGCTGTGGATGATTGTTGGGCCGATTTTGCTGGCCGTAACGACTGTACTCATTATCGTTACCGACACCGGTTGGCTAACCATCTACGACGCCGCCTACTACACAGCGCTGGCTCTCATGCTCGGCGGCCGCTGGATGGAAATTCGTACCGGCTATGGACGAACTCTGCAGGCCGCGTTCGCCACAACCGAACACTTTCGCCGCTATGCCGTGCGTCTAGTGCTTTGGGGCTTTTTCGCCTGGGTTACTGCGAACCTCATTGGCAATCACGTGCTTCCCATGCTCCTGTAAGAGCGTCTGACAAAATGATCGGCGACTGCCCCAATCACGGCGCGCCGGAATGGGACTGTCCCCTCTCCGAGATCATTTTGTTAGACTCATTATGTTGTTTTAATCTTTAGTAGCCGTAAGCGAATAACCTAGGTGTTCGTTCGCGCTTACGTCCTGCAGCGCGGCGCTGCACTTGAGCGTCCAATTTAGCGCCGCACCTTCGCCCAATCGAATAACCCTTCGGAGACCCGCCATGAAAGGTTTGCTCTACGCCCTCATTGTCATTGTCGTGATTATCGTGCTCCTCGGTGCCGGTTGGGTCTCGACCTATGGCAAGCTCAACTCGGGCAATCAAGCGGTCAAAGCCTCTTGGTCCAATGTCGATAGCACTTTGCAGCGCCGGGCCGACCTTATTCCCAACCTCGTCAATACCGTCAAAGGCTACGCCGAGCACGAAGAGAAAGTGTTCGCCGAAGTGGCCGATGCCCGCTCGAAAATGGGCCAAGTAAATGTCAACGCCGCAGTCGACGACCCCGAGGCCATGCAAAAACTTCAAGCAGCGCAAAGCCAAATGGCCGGCGCCCTTTCCCACTTAATCGCCGTCGCCGAAAACTATCCGAATCTCAAAGCCAACGAAAATTTCCTCGATCTGCAATCGCAACTGGAGGGAACCGAAAATCGGATCAACGTCGCCCGGCAGAACTACAACGACGAGGCCCGCGGATATAACACGCTAGTCAACGGCTTCTTCGCCCGCTTCGTCGCCACGTTTTCCGGCTTCAAACCCGCCAACTATTTCGAAAAAACCCCCGGCGCTGAAAAAGTTCCCGAAGTGAATTTCGACAAGCCAGCGCAAAAATGAATCGTCAAGATCCTGTAGGGATCCAAGCCATTAGCCGCTGGTCGCGCAAGCGCACCACCGGAAAGCAATATTTTGGGCGCTCGCATCCCGCAGGGATGCCAGCACTCAAACGGTCCCCTTAATCTTTCGTCTCGATGAAATTATTACGCGCCTATTAACGTCAATCAGCGGTTAAACGTCATTGTACGTCGGTCCTTGAAATCCCGAGAAATGTTGCGTCGATTCCTTATCGCGGCGTTGGTTTGTTTGTTCTTTGCTCCCGCTGCTCGCGCCGCGCCTCTGGCGGTTCCCAAGCTCGAAGGCCGCGTGAACGATTATGCCAACGTCATTCCCGTCGATCAAAAAGAAAAGCTGCGCCAATTCCTGCTCGATCAGGAACAGAAAACCAGTAATCAAATTGTTGTTCTGACCATTCCAACGTTAGACGGCGAGGATATCGACGGCTACTCTTATCGAGTCGCAAGCGCATGGCGACTGGGCCAGCATGGCAAAGACAACGGCGTCCTTTTAGTCGTCGCCGTCAACGATCACAAAATGCGCATTGAAGTCGGCAAGGGGCTGGAAGGCGTCCTCACCGACGCCCTCTCCTCCGAAATCATTCGCAATGAAATAGCGCCGCATTTCCGCGCCGGTGATTACGGCGGCGGAATTCTCGCCGGCGTTCAGGCCATCGATAAAGCCACGCGCGGCGAGTACACAGCGCCCCCATCGAAACACACGCCACACGGCGATACTGGCCAGCTCTTCTTTTGGCTCTTTATCCTCTTCATTCTCCTGATCTCGCATCTGCGATTCGGCCGCTACCGCAATCATTGGATCGGGCCTTATTGGGTCGCCTCGGGCCTCTCCGGCGGATTCTCAGGTGGCGGATTCTCCAGCGGCGGTGGCTTCTCCGGCGGAGGAGGCTTCTCCGGGGGTGGCGGCAGCTTTGGCGGCGGCGGCGCGAGCGGCGGCTGGTAGAGCAAGCGAGCACGGCAGACGGGCGTCTGCCGAGCGCAGTGCGGTAGCTTGAAGAGACACTGCAGTCGCCGTCTTCAGTCGGGCGAGCGGATTTGAATTGCTGACCAGCGACCGGCGGAGGCGGTAGCCGCCGATGTTTTCTCTCCCCGCGCCTAGTCCCTCCGCTCTGCGCCCGTCTACAATCGAATCATGCCACCAGCGCCATCGAATTCGATTTCCTCATCGCTCTTGCCAATCATCGATGCCCCGCGCACCGACGAATATGGCCGCGCGCTGGGCCCCTACATCGACAACGTCGGCTCCCTAGCCGCCCGCCGACAACCAGCTTCCACTCCGCACTCCGAACTCCGCACTCCAAACTCTCAATCACCCGCTCACCCGCTCACCCCTTCATCAGTTCACTCTACTCCGCCTTCCGCCTTCCGCCTTCCGCCTTCGACCCCCCTTCCCATGTCCCGCGCCGAAATGCAGAAGCGCGGTTGGGACCAAGTCGACATTGTCTTCGTCACCGGCGATGCCTACGTCGATCATCCCAGTTTCGCTATGGCCCTGCTCGGCCGCCTCTTGGAAGACGAAGGCTTCCGCGTCGCCATACTGAGCCAGCCCGATTGGAAAAGCTGCGAGCCCTGGCGCACTTTTGGCCAGCCGCGGCTCTTCTTCGCCATCAGTGCAGGCAACATGGATTCGATGATCAACCACTACACCGCCAATCGCAAAGTGCGCAACGACGATGCCTACAGCCCCGGCGGACGCATCGGCCGCCGCCCCGACCGCGCCACGCTCGCCTACTGCCAGCGCGCCCGGGAGGCGTACAAAGGGGTGCCGATCATCGCCGGCGGCGTCGAAGCTAGCCTCCGCCGCATCGCCCATTACGATTACTGGAGCGACAAAGTCCGCCGCAGCATTCTGATGGACGCCAAGTGCGACCTGCTCGTCTATGGCATGGGCGAGCGCCCGATCATCGAAATCGCCCACCGCCTAGCCGCCGGCGCCACCGTAAAAGATCTGCGCAACCTCCGCGGCATCGCCTACCGCCTGGGTGCCAAAGAGGCGGCCGCGTTAGCGTCGGAGACCACGCCGACCACCTCACCCCTTCACCCGCTCACCCCTTCACGGGTTCATTCCCCACTCCCCATTCCCCATTCCCCATTAGATCCGCCGGGTGCCACTGCTGACTTGTCCAGCAGTGCGCCAGACACTCAGACCACCAGACACCCAGACACTCTACCGACCATCCACCTCCCCCCCTACGAAACCCTCGCCGGCGAAGATCCCGCCTCCAAGCACACCTTCTGCCTGATGACCAAAATCTCCCATCAGGAAACCAACCCCTACAACGCCAAGCGCCTGCTGCAGCGTCACGGCAGCGAAGCCGTCGTCGTCAATCCCGGCGCGCTCCCGCTCACGCAAGACGAAATGGATCGCGTCTACGGCCTCCCCTTCACGCGCCTCCCCCATCCCAGCTACCGCCGCGAAAAAATCCCCGCCTACGAAGTCGTCAAGCATTCGGTGCAAATCATGCGCGGCTGCTTCGGCGGCTGCACCTTCTGCAGCATCACCGCTCACGAAGGGCGCATCATCCAAAGCCGTAGCTGTGAATCCGTGCTGGCCGAAATCGAGCGCATGCGCGAAACCCAGCCCGATTTCACCGGCGTCGTCAGCGATATCGGCGGCCCCACCGCCAACATGTACCAGATGCGCTGCACGAAGCCCGAAGTCGAAGCCGTCTGCCGCCGCTTGAGTTGCGTCCATCCCACCATCTGCAAATTGCTGGGCACCGATCACGCCCCGCTCATCGACTTGATGAAACAGTCGCGCGAACTCCCCGGCGTGAAAAAAGTTCTCGTCGCCTCCGGCATCCGCATGGACCTGGCCCGCCGCGACCCGGTCTACATGCGCGAACTAGCCCAGCACCACGTCGGCGGCCATTTGAAGGTCGCCCCCGAACACACCGACCCGGGCGTGCTCGAGAAAATGAAAAAACCCAGCAATGACGACTTCGAACGCTTTGCCGCCTCGTTTAACAAGCAATCGAAAGCCGCAGGCAAGAAGCAGTACCTCATCCCGTATTACATCGCCAGCCATCCGGGCAGCGACTTGAATGCGATGATCGACCTGGCCCTGTTCCTCAAGCGCAACCACTACTGCCCCGACCAGGTGCAAGATTTTATCCCCAGCCCGTTCGACATCGCCGCCTGCATGTACCACACGGGCTTCGACCCGTTCACGATGAAGCCGGTCTACATTGCCAAACACCTCCGCGACCGCCGCCTGCAACGCTCCTTGCTGCAATTCTTTAAGCCCGCGAACTATTTCGAAGTCCGCAAAGCCCTCGAACAAGCCGGCCGGCAGGATTTGATTGGCTCCGGCTGCGATTGCCTTATCCCGGCGCGCCCGCCCAAAGAAGCCCTCTCCCGCCGCCGCCGCAAAGCCAACGAAGAACTTAAGCAAACCTCCGGCGACCACATCCGCTCCGGCCCACAATTAGCCGCCGGCCTCGCCCGGCGTTCCACCCGAAAGGGCGAGGCTCCCGCCGAGCCATCGCATGATGCACGGCCAACCACGAAAGCCAAAAAAAGCGTCGGCCTGCCACGAGCCCAGTCGAGTGGCTACCGCCCCGGCCGCAAAACCGCCCGGCGACGCAACAGCCGCTAGCCGCGGGCTCCGTCCGGGGGAAAAGGTGTAGCTTGCCGAAATCGAAAGTAGAATGTCCATTCAACGGCGACTGCGGCCTTCTCCTTCGCACTGAGGGCTAAATGGGACAGATCATTCTTATCTGTATCGCGATCTGGGTGCTGTTTGCGGTGGTTTCTTGGCTGATTACTGCAACCCAATGAATCCCAAAAAAAGAAAAGCCCTGGAAGCGGCCGGTTGGAAAGTCGGCGATGCCGCTGATTTTCTGGGAATGAGCGATGACCAGCGGCAACTTCTCGACGCGCGCGTTGAAGTAGCGCTCGCCGTCCGCAGACAACGAGAAATCCGCAAATTATCGCAACAGCAACTCGCCAGCCGGATCAAAACAAGCCAGCCACGCATCGTCAAAATCGAGCAAGCAGCCGCCGACGTGTCCTTTGATCAACTCCTGCGCATTTGCCGCAGCCGGTGGTCGAATTGCCGTCAAGCAAATTCGAAATGGAGCCTCCCACCGGCCTAAGTCCGATCATCGAAAAAAATCGAACTCGAACGCGACAATCATCGAACTTCAAGTCGCTGCCGACTGACATAGATTATCCCTCACGCCGCATCCGTGAACTGGCTGATGAGGATATCGCCCTTCGGCAGATGAGCGATGATTTCCAGCTTGCCCCCAACGCTCAATCAACCGCCGGCCACTTGGTACGCCCGTTCCTGCCTTCTCTCTTCTTCCTGCCTTCCTAATAAATTGCCTTCTCCGCGTCTCTGTGACTCGGTGGTGAGACCGCTTCTGCCGCTCACTCTGGCCCAATAATCCTCTTGATTTCCTGCGCCCGATAAGTTAACATATGTTCACCACAGCTGTTCCCGGCCGAATCTGAGCCGGCAATAGCGTTTCGCTCTTGCTCTGTCGATCGCGACACACGCGACGGCCACCGCTCACCCCGGCAATCAACTGTCCGATCCCACGCGCCTGCATCAAAAAACATGTTTCCATACATCGTCGTCCGTTCCGCTGTCATCCCGCCTTCCCCCTTCCTCTCCGCGTCGCTGCGACTCAGCGGTTCAATCACGCCCACTAACCGTTTTCCGCCGTTTATCATCCGTTTCCCGTCCGTTAAAACACCGTTTTTCACCGTTTTCTCCGTTTTCCAAAAACCGCCAGCGCGGCCAATGCCGACTACGATCCGCCTGCTGCCCGCTGAAACTCCGCCTTCCGAATTCCGCCTTCCGCCTTGACATTAAATCCTGCGACCCGACTTTCCCCGCCGCGCACAAAGAATCGTACCGCTCAAAAATGCATTCCACGCGACAAATCACGAATCAATCTGCGATGCCAATTTCTCACCCACAATTCGCGTCGGCAAGTGCGGGGAAAATGTTTGGCCCAAAACCCTCGTTTTTCCCGAGAGTTTTGCGTGCACACTTTCCTCGCCCCTTCGACCACATCAGCGCAAAAAAATTCGCGCGACGAACTGTGCAGCATTTTATTGTTCAACGCTCTTTCGATATTTCCTCTCTGCATCACTGTTTCTCTGCGGTGAAGAATCTTTTCCTGCCGCTCCGTGTCCTCCGTGACTCCGTGGTAAATTCTGACCGCTCACGATGCCGCCGCCGCATGATGTTGCTGCGGCTGGTAATCGCCAATCGGAGCGCGCAAGCTAATCGCGATGCGGTTCCAAGCGTTGATCGTCGTAATCGCCAGCGTCAGGTCCATCAACTCCTTCTCGTCGAATTGTTCTCGCACTCGTTCGTAAACTTCATCCGGCGCGTGGGTTTCGGCGATTCGCGTAAGTGCTTCGGTCCACTCCAGCGCCGCCCGTTCGCGGTCACTGTAAAACGGCGCTTCGCGCCAATCGGGCAGCACGTACAAACGCTGCTCAGTCTCGCCATTGGCTCGGGCATCTTTCGAATGCATGTCGAGGCAGTAGCCGCAACCGTTCATCTGCGACGCCCTCATTTTGACCAGCAAAATCAACGATTCTTCCAAACCGCAAGAACGCAAGTACCTTTCCAACCCATACATCGCCTTCAGCGCATCGGGCGAAGCCTTCATAAAATCGACTCGTGGCTGCATGATTCAACTCCTTTCGTCGTAGCGGCCCCGAAATAATCGTATGCAACCTCGCACTTCGCTACCAGCCGCTAGCCGCCTGCTGCCGGCTTTTCTACACTTGGACACATGATGCGCCATTAGCCACACCATTCTTTCCTCACCGGCTCGAGCGTTCGACCTGGACGGAGAACGTTGAAACGGACTTATGAAGACCTTCACCAAAGAGCTATGGATGGAAGTGCCCGAGCGGCGAGCGATCGTTTCGATCCATCGCGAGGTGGAGGCAGCCGTGCGCGATAGCGGCGTAAAGGAAGGGCTGGCCCTCATTAATGCCATGCACATCACCGCCTCGGTTTTCATCAACGACAACGAGTCGGGCTTGCACCACGATTACGAACTGTGGTTGGAGAAGCTCGCGCCGTTCGATGCCTCGGCGAAAACATATCATCACAATCGCACCGGCGAAGACAACGCCGATGCGCACCTAAAACGCCAGGTGATGGGTCGCGAAGTCGTGGTGGGAATCACCGACAGCAAATTACACCTCGGCCCCTGGGAGCACATTTTTTATTACGAGTTCGACGGCAGGCGAAAAAAACGAGTGCTGATAAAAATAATTGGGGAATAGGTAACCAGCTGTCTCAGTGTCTGAATGTCTGGATTGCTTAGACACCTAGACACGTAGGCACACAGACACCAAACTACCGCAAACACTAGGCGACTAAATCGTCGTAGTCTATGCCCGACCAAGCTCCCACTACTCTCCAAACCACCTGCTGCATCGCCGGCGGCGGGCCGGCGGGCATGGTGCTGGCCTATTTGCTCGCGCGGGCCGGCGTCGATGTGACCGTGCTGGAAAAGCACGCCGATTTTCTGCGCGATTTCCGCGGCGACACCATTCATTCTTCCACGCTGGAAGTACTCTACGAATTGGGATTGCTGGAAGATTTTTTACGCCGGCCGCATCAAGAAGTGCAAGAACTGCAAGGCATGGTTGGCAATTTCGAAACCACCATTGCCGATTTCCGCCACCTGCCCACACACTGCAAATTCATCGGCCTCATGCCGCAATGGGATTTCCTGAACTTCCTGGTCGAGCATGCCCAAAAGTTCCCCACGTTTCATTTGCGCTTGCAGGCCAACGCCAACGCGCTCATTGAGGAAGATGGGCAAGTGGTCGGCGTGCGAGCAGTTACACCCGAGGGGCCGCTCGACGTGCGCGCCAAACTACTGGTCGGTTGCGACGGCCGACATTCCACCATTCGCGAGCGGGCCGGTTTAAGTGTGCGCGATTTGGCGCACCCATCGACGTGCTGTGGATGCGAATTACGCGCAAAAACGGCGACCCATTCGTGCCGCTGGGACGATTTTTCAACGGGCATATTTTGGTAATGATCTTTCGCGAGGAATATTGGCAATGCGCCTACGTGATTCCCAAAGGTGGTTACGACGAAATCAAGTCGCGCGGGTTGGATGCATTCCGTGCCAAGATATTAGAGAGCGCGCCATTCTTGGGCGACCGTGTGAACGAATTGCAATCATGGGACAGCATCAGCCTGCTCACGGTGAAAGTCGATCGCTTGGATCGCTGGTACAAACCGGGGCTATTGTGCATTGGCGATGCAGCCCATGCCATGTCGCCTGTGGGGGGCGTGGGCATCAACCTCGCGATTCAAGACGCCGTGGCGACGGCGAATTTGCTCACCGAACCGCTCAAAAATGGCACCCTGACCCTGACAGATTTGCACCGTGTCGAGCGGAGGCGGCTGTTTCCGACCAAAGTCACGCAGCGCGCCCAGGTTTTCATTCAAGACCGCGTTATCTCTCGGGCGCTGCAAGCTCAACAGCCGCTCAAGCCGCCACTTATTGTGCGTTTGCTGCACCGCTGGCCGCGGCTGCGGCGCATTCCCGCGCGGCTGGTGGGCCTGGGCGCGCGGCCGGAACACGTCCACACCCCAAATGCCTATGAAGGCACTGCGGCTACCGGAACGAATTAACCGGCATCCACGGCCTCGGGCCCTTAAAGGCCGCGGAACTGTATGACGGAGCGAGAATTGTGTGTTACAGTAGAGCAGGGCGTTTTGGGCGACAATTGAGCCGCGATTCTTGGTTCCATTGAACTCGCGGACAGCAATCTCTGATTCTAATACCGGCGCAGTTTCAGCCTGACTTTTTTGCGCGAGCGATGCACAGCCAGTGAATATGTTTCAGCGCGCCACTTGCTGTCGGATTTGCGGCAATACCAATCTGGAACCGATCCTGGAATTGGGCGAACAGGCGCTAACGGGCGTATTTCCCAAGTCGCGCGATCAAAAGCTGACGGTCGGTCCGCTGACCCTGGTGCGCTGCGCCGGCGAGGGAACCCAGGTCTGCAATTTGGTGCAGTTGGCATGTTCCTATCAGTCGAGCGAGATATACGGCGAAAACTACGGCTATCGTTCGGGCCTGAATCGCACGATGGTCGAACATTTGAAGAATAAGGTCACCGAGCTTTTGAAAATCGCTCCGGTTGGCAAGTCAGATTTGGTTCTCGATATCGGGGCGAACGACGGCACGACCTTGGGCTTTTTTGCCGATAATGGTCCGCTCCTTGTGGGCATCGACCCCAGTGCGAAAAAATTCGGCAAGTACTACAAACCGCACATCCATCGCGTGCCGGAATTGTTTTCGGCGACTCTATTTCGCGACAGATTTCCTGGCCAAAAGGCCAAAATTGTCACGTCGATCGCCATGTTTTACGACCTGGAAGTGCCGCAACAATTTGTCGATGACGTGGCGTCGATACTGGCCGATGACGGCGTATGGCACTTGGAGCAAAGCTATTTGCCCTCGATGCTGGAGGTCAATGCCTACGACACCGTGTGCCACGAGCACATTGAGTATTATGCGCTTCGGCAGATGCAATTCATGCTCGATCGGGCCAAGCTGCGGATTATCGACGTGGCGCTGAACGACGTTAATGGCGGCAGTTTCGCGCTGACTGTGGCGAAAGAGAATTCGTCTTTTCGGAGCAACGACGCTGCCATCAGCGAGTGTCTGCGGCGGGAGGCAGCGTTAGGGCTGAATACGGCTCGGCCATTTGATGAATTTAAAAGTCGCGTGCGGCGGCATCGCGAAGAACTGATTGCTCTTGTGAAGCGGTTGAAGTCGCAAAGTAAAAAAGTGCTGGGTTACGGCGCTTCGACCAAGGGAAACGTGATTTTGCAATATTGCGGCTTCACGACCGACGATTTGCCGGCGATTGCCGATGTGAACGAAGATAAATTCGGTAGCTTCACGCCGGGAACGCGCATCCCGATTATTTCGGAGCGGGAAGCGCATGCCATGCAGCCCGACTATTTTCTGGTGTTCCCTTGGCACTTTCGCCGCAATTTGCTCCAGCGCGAGGAGGCATTTTTGGCGCGCGGCGGCAAAATGATTTTCCCGCTGCCAAGAATTGAGATCGTGGGCCGCGATTCAATCGTGCCGGCCGGCGAGCTTATTTCATAAACTCGCGGTATTGCCGGTCGAGCTCCTCATAGCGCGTGCCCGTAAGTTTCTCAAGTGTATCGGGCGTGGCGTGGCCCGTGTAAATGGCAACGAGGTAATCCATGAGTGCCGGGCGATAGTGTGCGCCGTCGGCATGCATGAAAAATTGCGCAAGGCCCGAGGCTTGGCTGTATATCATCGGCAACCGCGCGTCGTGCTGTAGGTTATCCATGCCATAAGTCGCGAATTCGCGCAGCGGCACATAGAAGCCGTCGTCCAGCAGCCGTTTGCGCGCGGCGGGGACTCGTCCGGCATTATCACCGCCGATGGTAACGTAACTTCCGTAAGTTTCGTCGGGAGTTAGTTGATGTTCGACGAGCGTTTCCATATAGCAGGCAATGCCTTCGACGATCCAAAAGTTATTCTTCTTTCCGGCGCGGATCGTGCCGGGGCGCTCTTCGTAAAATAACTGGTGCGTGCCTTCGTGATACATGGTGACGTCGTGGCGCTCGTCGTCATGGAAAAAATAGGCTGTATTGGCGACATCGAGATAAAGGCCCAACGTCTTTTCGATTTGAGGCTGCGTGCGAATGAGGGTATCGACGTACTGCTGTTTATCGCGGAAGTAAACAACCTGGTGCAGTTTGCGCAAAGCGACCGGAATGACGGCAACGGCTTGAGTATTGTGAGCGGCGGCAGTGGAGGGGGGCGCGGCGGCGGCGAAAAGCCGCTCAACGTCGGCGGGGCTGGTGTAATAGGGAACGAACGCCTGCCGCCAAACGTCGTAGAGCAGTTCGAGGCCGCGGGCCAGTCGCACGCCTTCTTCCAGACTGTGATTGGTCGTGACAGCGTAGTGGTCGGTCTCGATGCGCCAGCCATTTTTGATGTTGCCGTGCAGGCGGGCATCGTCGGCGGCATCGATCCAATTGCCGCGGTAATAGCGCATGCCGTTTTGGTAGCGACTTAATTGATCGGCCGGGAGCCAGCCGAACGAGTCGCTCCAAACTTGGCCGTCGCGCATTCGGCGGGCCGATTCGGCTGTAGTCCAGACGTTTTGGTATTTCTCGAAGCCGAGAATTTTGCGAGCCACTTCGTGATCGGGATTTTCGCGCACGGTCTCGCGCCAGCTCGATTGCGAGCGCGGGCTGGTGCGCAACCGCGGCCGCTTGAGCAAGCGCGAAGAGTTTATCGGATTGCTGGCGACGTAGGTCGAGGAATTTATTCCACCAATTCAAAGCGGTCTTCGAATCAGCCAGTTTCGGCGGCGGATCGCTGGAATCGGATAGCGTGAAAACATAGATCATCGACGGATCGCGCTTCGGCAGCCAGGCGCGCATGAGGGCGGCTTGCTGCGGGAGCGAATTGCTGTCGCACCAAGTGGCTAATTCGGCGAGCTTCGCGGCATAAACGCCTTCGTTCTGCTGCCGAGCGGCGGCAATATCGTCGTTGATATCAGCAGCGCGAACGGGCAGCGGCGCGGCAAGCGTAAGCGCAGTTGCCAATAACCCTATCGATGTTCGACGAATGATGTGTTGCGACGCCATATTTCCAGTTTAATCTCAAAAAGCTTCAGCGGCGGCAACCACTGAAAATACCGAGCTGTTTCGCGATTTCTCGGGTTCGACCTAGCCTGCCAACATCGCTTGGAATTCTTGTTCGCTGATAATTTTCACGCCCAGCGACTTGGCTTTGTCGAGCTTTGTTCCGGGATCGTCGCCGGCGAGCACGAAGTCGGTTTTTTTGGAGACGCTCGAGACGGATTTACCGCCGTTGGCTTCGATGGCCTCTTCGATTTCGTGGCGGCTGTAATTTTGTAGCGTGCCGGTGACGACGATCGACTTGCCAGCCAGCGGCCCGGTGGCGACCGCGGCCGCTTTTTTAGGAGCGGTCATGTTGACGCCCGATGCCGTCAGATCGTCGATTGTCTGCTTGCCGAAATCGCTATGAACGTAATCGTAGATGCTTTGGGCAATAATCGGGCCGATTTCATTAACTTCGGAGAGTTCATCGATCCCGGTCTTTTCAATTGCTTCCATCGAGCCGAAGTGTTCTGCCAGTACGGCGGCAACGCGGTTGCCGACATGGCGGATCGAGAGGGCATTGAGCAACCGCGACAAGCCGCGCGACTTGCTGGCTTCGATTCCTTCGAGCAATTTCTCGGAGGATATCTTTCCCATTCGCTCGAGGCTCATTAGCTTGTCGAGCGTCAGCCGGTAGAGGTCGCCATAGCCGGTGACTAATTTATCGTCCACAAGCTGCTCGACCAATTTGTCGCCCAGGCCTTCGATATCCATGGCGTTGCGGGTGGCGTAGTAGCGAACGCGCTCGCGCACTTGAGCGGGACATTGGATGTTCGGGCAGCGGATATAAACGCCATTGGTATCTTTGACAAGCTTTGTGCCACACTCGGGGCATTTCTCGGGGAAGACAAATTTCTCGAGATGCCCTTTGCGCAAATGTTTTTCGGTGCGGACGATGTGCGGAATGACTTTGCCGGCCTTTTCGACCACGACGATATCGCCCGGACGGCAATCTTTGCGCTCGATTTCGTCGGCATTGTGCAAACTGGCGCGGCGAATGACGCTGCCGGCGATGGTGACCGGCTCCAACTCGGCGAACGGCGTGACTGCGCCCGATTTGCCGACGCTCACGCGAATATCCAGCAGTTTGGTAGGTTCTTCGAATTTTTCGAATTTATAGGCGATGAGCCAGCGCGGGCTTTTCGAGGTGGAACCGAGGCGCTCGCGCTGGGCAAAGCTATTGACCTTGAGCACCAGGCCATCGACTTCGAAATCGAGCTCGTGCAATGTTTCGATCAGTTCTTCGCAATGGGCCACGGCGGCATCGAAGGAAGAAAAGCACTTCACATGTGGCGTGGCGGGCATCCCATAGCCGCGAAGTTCCTCGAGGAATTCCATGTGCGTTTGGGCCTTGATGCCTTCGTTTAGCCCAGTGCCGTGGCAGAAGAAGCGCAAATGGCGCCGGGCGCAAATGCGCGGGTCGAGCAGGCGGATGGTGCCGGCGGTGACGTTGCGCGTATTCGCATAGGGCGGCTCGCCGCGTTTGGCTTGTTCCTGGTTGAGGCGGACCAGGTCGGCATTGGTCATATAAACTTCGCCGCGGGCTTCGAGCACGGCCGGGGGAGATTTGCCGTGCAGACGTTGGGGCACCGAATGAATGGTGCGGATGTTGTGGGTGATGTCGTCCCCAATGCGGCCATTGCCGCGGGTGGCGCCACGGATCAGGATGCCATTCTCGTAGAGTAGCGAAACCGCGACGCCGTCGATTTTTAGCTCGACGACCCATTCGATTTTCTCGCCCGGCAGCAGGCGGGCGATGCGCACGGCGTATTCACGCAACTCCTCTACGCTGTAGGTATTGTCGATCGAGAGCATCGGCAGGCGATGCTCGACGTGTGGCAATTCATCGACCGGCTGCTCGGCGACGCGCTGAGTGGGGCTGTCGGGCGTAATGAGCTCGGGGTGCGCGGCCTCGAGTTCCTTGAGGCGGGCCAGAAGCTTGTCGTAATCGCGGTCGCTGATTTCGGGAGCGGCCTCGACGTAGTATTTGCGATCGTGGTAGCGAATTTCGTCGCGGAGCTTTTCGATTTCCTGGCGAGCGTTCATGTCTATTTTTTACCGCGGAGGCGCAGAGACTCAGAGAGGGCAACTTATCAGCCGCGAATGAACGCAAATAAACGCGAATTCGAAAGTGCGGACAGGTGAACTAACGGGCGTTGCGTTTCAGTTTTTTATCGCATTTGCGATTAGTCGCGTTTATTTACGGCGGTATTTTCTGTGTCTCGGCGGCTTGGCGGTCTAATTAAATTGTTAAACCTAACGCGGCGAGCTGGGTCTTGGTGGAATCGTATCCGGTCTGGAGGACACCGTGAATGCCCAGGGCGCCGGCCACTTCGACGAGCATGGGGCGATCGTCCACGTAGGCGACCTGGTGCGGTTCAAGCATGGCGACGTCGAGCGCAAGGCGATAGATATCGGTATCGGGCTTGCGCAGGTGGACGAAGCTGGAGACGATGAAGAAATCGACGAATTCCTTGAGCTTGAAGCGCTTCACGCGGTCGAAGGTGATTTCGCGTCCTTCGTTGCTGACCACGGCGACTTTGAGATCATGTTTAGTTTTAAGCTGGCGGAACAGGTCGATCATGCCCGGCAGCGGCTCGGCCAGATCGCTGACGAAATGGCGCACGTCGTCGTGGGTAAAATCGCGCGGCTTAAAAAAGATGGTGCGGTCGAAGAAGGTGTTGAGCGAGATTTTGCCTTCTTCGTACGTGCCGAACGTGAGGTGATGGCGGGCTTCGAAATCTTCCGGGTCGAGATGGAAGCGCTCGGCGACTTTTTTGCGCACCGTGCTGTCCCAACCGTTTGTGATGAGCACACCGCCGACGTCGAGGAATAGTGCGCGGATATGTTGCTGTGCCATAGCATTTCACTCACGAATTGATTTGGGGGTGGCAGAATTCGAGTTCATTTTGTGCTGACGCCGGGCGAGTTGTAAATTGGCCGATTTGCCGAGTGTGACCGTTTTTGAAAAACCGAGAAAACGGTGAAAAACGGTTGGAAAACGGGAAATAAACGGTGGCGAAACGGTGGAAATCGGTGACGGGACTGATTTTACCACGGAGCGGCTGTGTTGATTTTCAAGGGGTAGCGGGACGAGTTTTAGGTGACCAGGACTGATTGTTTTTGATAAGTACGTTGAGGATCGTGAGGAGCTTTCGCATGCAGGCGGTGAGGACGACTTTGAAGGGTTTGCCGGCTTGCTCCAGGCGCAGGGCGAAGGCGCGGATTGTGGGATTGCAACGCCGCGCGGTCAGCGCCGCCATGTACAGAGCGCTGCGCACGGAGATGCGTCCGCCCCAGATGGAACGCTTGCCGCGCAGTTTTCCACTGTCGTGGTTGTACGGCGCCAGTCCGGCCAGGGCCGAGATCTGGCAGCGATTGAGCCGGCCCAGTTCGGGCAACTCCGCCATCAACAGGGCGCTGGTGGTCGGTCCCACGCCCGGCACCGATTGCAACTGCTCGGCCTAGCCGCGCCACGTTTCATCCGAGGCGATCAGTTTCACGATCGCGGCATCAATGCGGGCGACCTCCTTGCGCAGCCATTGCAGGTGCTTATCGACGCTCTTGCGAGCATCGGAAGTACGGGCCGTTTCGCGGCGATTGCTTTCAGCCACCGCCGAAGACTGCAATTGCCGGCGGCGGGTCACCAGGGCGGCCAATTCGAGCTGTTTTTCCGAGGCTTTTTCCGCGATTCGCGGCCGCACTTGCTCGGCGAAGCGCGCCAACACCAGCGCGTCGATGCGGTCGGTCTTGGCCAGCTTTCCCGTCCCCGCGCGAAGTCGCGCACTTGCCGCGGATTGGCGATCGACACCTGGTGGCCGGCGTCGATCAACTCCCCGGCGATGCGTCGCTCCAGTCCGCCGGTGGCTTCCAGCACGATGAAGCAAACCCCTTGCGGCCCTAGCCACTCCCGCAGTTGTCGTAGCCCCGCGTCGTCGTACGAGAACGAGGCGGATTGCTCGCCAGGCAGCCTGGCGACATCGAAGGATTGCTTGGCGACATCGATTCCCACGAACACATTCGAACCGGTTTTGGCGTCCTGCATGGTTGACTCCCTGTCTTGCCGATGCGAGCTCGTGGCCTGTGCAGGCCGACGGCTCAGGCGGCTGTTCGGGTTAATACTACAAGGCCGGCCAGGATCAGGCTCAGTGACGGTGTCGAAAGCACCTAGACACGATCGATCTCTGACCGGCGATTTTTTCTGGGGCTGCTGCGCAGCAGCCCCAGAAACCTTCTTCCTGTGAGAACACTTAACCGATACTTTTGACAACATACAAGACACGGAGCATCAAAGGGGAGAAGTCGAAATGCGGAATGAACGGGTGAGCGGGTGAAGGGGTGGAGGGCGGGGCTTACGCATCAAAACCTTGCCGTAAATCACTTGGCCGTGGTATGTTCCGAATCCGAGGCAGACGTGATTGTTCGCTTGGAGGCGACAGTCTGCTCGCGGCCACGTTTTGGAACCGGTCATGGACGACCCAGCGCAGGGATTTGTGGAGGGTGTGCGGCAGTGCTTTCACGACCTGCCCGACCCCCGTGTGGTCAATCGTTGCCGGCATCGACTGCTGGATATTCTGGCGATCGCGATTCTGGCGGTGCTGAGCGGTGCCGACGACTGGACGGACATGGAGGTATTCGCCGAAACGCGCGCGGACTGGCTGGCTGAGTTCTTGGAACTGCCGGGCGGGATTCCCTCGCACGACACGTTTCGTCACGTGTTCGGTTTGTTCGAGCGGAAGCAGTTTGCGGTCTGTTTGTTGCGGTGGACGCAAGCGCTGGCGGAAGCCACCGGCGGCAAGTTGCTTGCCATCGACGGCAAGACGCTGCGTCGGTCGCATCGCAAGCGGGCCGACTTGGCCGCCTTGCACCTGGTTACGGCGTGGTCGAGCGAGAACGGACTGACGCTGGCGCAAGTCGCCGTGGAAGACAAGTCCAATGAGATCACGGCAATTCCCGAACTGCTGAAACTCTTGAACCTCAAAGATTGCACCGTGACGATCGACGCGATGGGCTGTCAGCAGGAAATCGTCGAGGAAATCCGCGACGCTCAAGCGCATTACGTGCTGGCCGTGAAAGACAACCAGCCGCACTTGCGCGAGGATCTGAGCGAACACTTTGACCGCGTGCTGGAAGCCGAGGAAACACTGCCGATTCAACAGCACCATGCCACCGCTGAGGTCGGTCACGGTCGCCAGGAGCGGCGATTCTATTACTCGACGCCCGTGCCCGAAATGTTGCGTCACCGCGACGCCTGGCGCGACCTGACGAGTGTGGGCTGCGTGGTCACGGCCACCCAGCGCGACGGGAAAGAGGTCTGTGAAGTGCGTTACTACATCAGTGACCAAAAGCCGCATGCGAAGCGGTTGGCTCAAGCGGTGCGTGGTCACTGGAGTATCGAAAACAGCCAGCATTGGGTCTTGGACGTTGCCTTCCGCGAAGATGACCGCCGCCAGCAAGATCGCCATGGCGCTGCCAACCTCGCCACCATCCGCCGATTAGCGGTTAGTCTCCTGCGACAAGACAAGACCATCACCAACGGCGCCAAAGCCAAGCGAATGAAAGCGGCCCTCGACCCTAACTACCTACTGCGCGTGCTGAAACATGCCATTTTTGATGCGTAAGCCCTGGGGTGGAGGGGTGACGAAGAAAGGATGAACGCGGAATGATGAACGATGAGAAGGAGCTGTTTTTGTCATATTGGCGTGGATCTTAATTTCGGTGACAAAATTGGGGTGTTTTGTCGCGGTGGTTGGAGCGTCTGAGGTACAAATGCCGGGCGAATTGGGAAATGAGCGAGACATATTAGGTGGAGTTACAGTTATTTTGCATTGCAAACGACGGCTTCAAAAGCGAAGATTCAGAATACTGAACGTATGTATCGTTTGCCAAGATTTGAAATTGGCCAGCAGAAATTCAACTGAGCTGCCCCCACATGGATGTTGCGAACGAGTCGGGAGAATCCAGGAATGGCCCCCGCGATTTTTTAGACTGCCAATATCGATCCCCGACTCGTTTAATCTCCGAGCCGCATGAGATCTTTATGAACAATTAATGGCTCGAACGATCGGGCGTTTCGCGTAAAGCAGTTTGCCGTCCACTACTCGTTTGGGGTATCATGCTTGCGCAATTTCTCTTCCCGGATGGCAAGCAAAGTTGCGCGCGTTCAATCGAGTGCCGCTAACTGCATTTTTCTGATCATCACGACGTCGACTGTGGCGCTGCTAATGAATAGAGCAAATCCCATTCGAATAATGAGTGCTTTCGCCGTTGCTGCATTGTACTGCAATTTGGCACACGGTCAGTACCTCGAGTACTGGACAGGCGCCGTTGACGGTAACTGGGATACTGAAGCGAACTGGGTTGGCCAAATTGATGAGCCCAGTGGCAACAGAACTGCGGTTTTCAACAGCGCGGGAAACGGGCATACAACGATCAACGTAAGCGGCATTTCTTTTTTTGACGATTTTGGCCATTTGTGGCTGCCCGGAATTGAGTTCGACACTGCCGACGCCGCGGCATATACCGTGGGCGGACCGAATCCTGGCGATGGATCGTTATCGATTGGAGGCATGATCGGAGTTAGTGCGACAGTCAGCAACAGTCAAACGATCAATGCGAACATTAGCGTCGGAGGCCAGCTGCTCATTGAAAATGACAGTACTGCGCCGGGGGAAAAGTTGATACTCGCTGGTCCAGTGATGGGCCCACATTCAGGAACCATATTGCTCTCTATCGACGGCAAAGGACAAACGACGTTTAGTGGCGTCATAAATCTCTCGTCGCTAGGAGAAACACTATCAAATTCAGGGGCTGGCCCGGTCACACTCAGCGGGGCCGCGAAGAATATCTACCAATTGACTTCCGGCGGGAACCTGGAAGTAGACGCCCCGACCACTGTAAATCGACTTTCGATCACGAGAGACATTTCGTTAAGCAACACTCTGACTGTTTCAAATTCAATCATCGGGAAAGGCACGATTCATGCTAGTGGCTCTGGCAAAGTGACAGGCTCAAACATGTCTATTGCCGCGCTCCCTGGTGAAACCTTGGTTTTGGATGCAGAGTTAACCGGCGGGGATGGTAGCGTGAGCTTTCCTGGATCGAATGGTGGCGGCACTGTCATTCTGTCGCACGCTAATACGTATAGCGGAACCCCCATTATCCAAGGTGGTACGGTTTCCGTCTCCGCTATTGGGAATGCTAACTCGGCAGGAAATCTCGGTACGAGTCTACTGATTGAATTTAACCAAGCGAACGCCGAAGCACGGCTCATTTATGCGGGTACCGGCGAGACCAATAATCGGTGGATTGATGTCGCCAGCACTCAGGGAGCCGCCGTGCTAGACCAATCGGGATCGGGATTGCTAAAGATCAGCGGAAGTGTCTACGGGAACAGCGCGCTCACACTACAGGGCTCATCGAGCGGCAACGGAGAGTTATCCGGCTCCGTTGGCGCATTTCAAAGTAGTCTTGGAATCATCAAGCAGGGTACTAATACTTGGACGCTTTCGGGGCAGAATTCGTACACAAGCGCGACCACTGTGGAAAACGGCACACTAGCCTTGAATTACGATGTGTACAACAGCAGCAAGCTCTCGGACACGTTTCCGCTGGTTCTGGGAACCGGCACTTTGGCGTTAGTTGGTTCGTCCGGAACGCATACGGAAATTGTCGGCAGCACCTCTGTGGATGGCTATGGTGCGATCGCTCGATCTGGAGGCAACTCTGCCACCATTCAACTCCGCAGCATCACTCGATCGCTCGGGAGCGTCCTGAATCTTTCGGCCGACGCGGTCGCGACCACCAACAATCTGAACAACGCTGGAATATTGCCAGGGATATTCGTAAGCGGTCAATTTGCGAAAAACGCAACCAATAGCGGAGGAGGGTCGATTGTTGCGGTACCAGACTCGAGCTACACAAACGTGAATCGTTTGGGCGGAGCGATAACCGATGGTACGTCACTCGTTCGCATTGTCGACGGAGGATCGAGCGGCGATGTCGAACTAGCTGGCAACGGCACGACAAATATTACAGGGTTTATGCAAAGCGCGACAAGCGGGACGGTTAACGTCAATATTGGCGGCGCGAATGTTCTAAGGCTTGGCTCGACGGGAGTTGTTTTTCTTCCGGACGGCAGCTCGTCGCTCACGTTTGGTGGAGGCACGCTGACCGCTACGGGCAGCTCCTCTGAGTTGTTAATCGACAATGCGAGCACTTCGAACTCGATAACGATTAATTCGGTGATCGCCAATGATGGCAGTGGTCGGCTAAACCTTGGAAAGGCCGGCCGCGGAACTCTCGTGCTGACCGGTTCAAGTACTTACTCAGGCACCACCGCAATCACGGGAGGCACTCTATCGGTGTCGTCGTTGGCGAAAAGAGGAATCGCTAGCCCGATTGGAATTGGCAATGTCGGCCTGGGATTAATTGTCTTGGACGGCGGCACGCTTCTGTATACAGGGAGCGGGAATACCACGGATCGTGCTATCCAAATTGGAAGCATTGCGGATGGGACGATTGGAACGATCGATGCTTCAGGAACCGGACCACTGACGTTTTCGGCGGGCGCGACCGTCGCATTCGGTACGTCCGGCGGGCGACGCACGCTTCAATTGACAGGTTCGAATATGGGAGACAATGCCTTTGGCGAGGAAATAGATGACAATAGTGGCGCTTCGTACGGAAAGGTCTCGCTGCTAAAAACTGGCTCTGGCAAATGGATTCTCACATCGTTCAACAGCTACAGCGGTGGAACGCACGTTGCGGAAGGAACTTTGCAGATTGGAAACGGCGATTTTTCATTTGTATCTCCAGGAGCAAATAATTCGTCAAGCATCATCACCGTTGATCCCGGCGCATCGCTCGTCTTCAATTGCAGCAGCATTATCCTTTCCAATCCAATCGTTGGAGAGGGTATGGTTGTCAAGAATGGCACGGGAACACTCACTCTATTCAATTCAAATACGTTTAGCGGCGGTCTTTTCATTAATGCCGGCACTATTGCATTATCGAGCGGTATTCCGGGAATAGGTCCGGGAATGGGCACTGGGACGGTCACGTTATCGAATTCTGCAACGGTTCGAATAAACTCTGCTTCCACAACGACTGGCCTATTGAGCAGCGCCGAGAATGCCTCATCCGCAATGGTAATTGGACCAGGGCAGCTCACGGTCGATGGAAGCAGCACTCAACTCTTCGCTGGCCAAATATCGGGCACGCTCAGTTTGCTCAAGGACGGCCCGGGAACGCAAATCTTAACCGGGAGCAATAGCTATAGCGGCACGACGAATGTGATCGATGGAGTACTTCAAATTGGAAATGGCTCGGCCACAGGGTCGCTCGGAAAGACACCTGCGATCACGGTGCAAACGGGCGCTATATTGCGATTTAATTGCACGAATGAGGTGTTTGTTGGGAATAGCGCGCCGATTAGTGGCGGCGGTACCGTAGAACAGGCTGGAAGCGGTGTGCTGCGGCTGGAGAACAGCAACAGCTTCTCGGGTGGCCTCCGCATTGAATCGGGCGTTGTCTTTGCCGGTACAAATGCGACTGACATTGGATCGATCGGCTCCGGCACAATCACCATGGCGGACAACACAATTCTGCAACTGGGCGGAGCAAATCGCACAACAGGTCTACTTAGCAGTAGTGGGTCTGGGGCGGGATCGCTTATTACCAACACAGCGAGTGCGCCGGCGACGCTGTCTATTAAGGGTTTGGGCACCCAGCGATTTGCCGGCGTTCTTACGGACGGTGAGGGTGCGCTGGTGCTCACAAAGAGTGGCAGTGGTACTCAGTATCTGGACGGCACCAACACATTCACCGGCCCAACTTATGTAGACGGAGGCATTCTCGGCGGATTCGGAAGCATTGCGGGCCCGGTATTTTTGCACGCTGGCGGCGCGATCGCACCCGGTGATGGCCTTGGCATATTTTCGCTTGGCTCGCTCGACTTATCGGGCGCATTGACGACGCCCAATTCAAGTGCTTTGATATTCGAGCTTGCGGCTCCAGATTCGAGCGACATGATTCGACTGACAAACGGCCCGTTGACCATCGGTTCAGGCTTGCTGAACTTCGACGACTTCGATTTCATGGCATATTCTGGATTCGGGCCGGGTGTTTACACTTTGGTTGATGGGGACTCGCCAATTGTCGGACAACTTGGACCGGCTATTACAGGGACGATCGGCGGATACCCGTCTGAATTGGCAATGGCGGATCAAAGCAATGATCTTGTACTTGTCGTAGAGGTTCCAGAACCTTCTGGAATGATGGAAGCGCTCGGTGCATTTTTGCTGTTGGCCGGCTACGCGAAGGCCAACCTCGGCTGGCGGCGCTGCCTCAGAATCTCATGAACCCGACTTCACCGCTAACTTGGGTTCTCGAGGCAAGACGCATTCCCGAGCGGCGATGTTCTGGCCGAAGGAGCTCAAGCGGCTGGACATTTCATACGCGATTGGACTGATGAGTGGTGGACGCGCGACTCGCTTCCCCGCTTTACCGGTCACGTTCTGTTTCACGGCAGCCTTGGCAATGCGGATCGTATCCGCCGGACTGGTGCTTGGAATCCCGGCTCCTTTTGCAACACGGACGCTTTTTTCTGCTCAGCCTGGTATGATGACGCACGAGAATTCTTGGTTCACAGCGCCTGGCATATACTACCGGCCGCCTCATTCCTTGCCGATCCCGGCGAGACCTTCGAGCGATTGGGGGCGACTGATACTGTGTTTGTCCGTCCAGACAGCCCGTTGAAACCTTTCAGCGGACGAGTTCTGCGTCGAGAAGACGTGAGCCTCAAGGCACTGGACTATGGATTGTATTTCGAGGATGAACAGCTACCTATCGTTGTTGCTCCGGTTCGACAGATCTTCAAAGAGTGGCGATTTGTCGTCGTGGAACGCCATGTATGCGCTGGCAGCGGTTATCTGGCAGATGGACGAAGGGCGATTCCTGAAACATCGAGTGCTCCAGCTTGGATCTTTGCGAACAAAGTCGCTTCGGCATTGGCTCCTCACGACCTAGCGTACATCGTTGACATCTGTGAAACGCCCGAGGGGCTTCGACTCGTTGAATTGAATCCCTTCAGCGGCGCGGACCTTTATGCATGCAACGGCCTCGATATCGTCAAAGCGATCGAGTGCGCTTTGTTGAACTGAAACAGCCGCCACCATATTAGGCAACCGCCGCTACGAGCGGATTTTAACGGCGGATTTGGGGACGTCTTCGGCCAGGTTGACAGGTTTCGTGACTTTCGAGAGATTGCCGCCGTCGAGGACGATGTCATCGCTCGCTTTGCCATCGACTTGGAGGAACGTTGTGGCTGCGGTTAGGCGCGGCAGCCGGTGATGAGGGCATCTTTTACATCGACGAAGTGCATGATCGGCGGAGATTGATCGCTCGATGTATTGTCCGGCTTCACGGCGCTCGACGGCGAATTGCCGTCGGCCACGTTTACGCAAGCCATCGTTAGATCTTCCACGTGATCGAGCACCACGGCAGGGCGCATGTCAGGGGTGGCGGCTTCGAAGCGCACGTTGTCGAGCGTGAGGCCGCGGACGTTGCGGGCGTAGAAAGCGTAGGCGGGGGGCGTGCCGATTTCGAAATACTCGCCGGCAATTTGCGGGACTTCGCGGGCCGCTTCCTCGGCCGTGCCGCCGCCGACGAATTTGAGCTGCACGTCGGTGAAGCTGATGTTTTCGATGATGTTATTGCCTGCGCCGTTGACGACGATGCACGTGCGGACTTCGCCCGGGTAAACGTGTGTGTCGAAGGTGATGTCGTCGTGCTTGAGCGGCTCGGTGATTACGTTGCCGCGCAGGCCGTTGAAGGCGATGTTGCGAATGATACCGGCGGCCGGCTGGGTGCCATCATCATTTTGGCGGCGGCGCGAGCTTAAGCCGATGCTGATGGGCCCGGTGACGTTTTTGAGCACGAGGTTCGAGAAGAGCATGTTCTCGAAACGGCTGCGCGAGCCGCAGTTCATTTTGATGGGGCAGCCGTAGGTGTCGTAAATGATGCAGTTGGTGACGGTGATATTTTCGGCTTCGCCGCCGCCGAAACGGAAGATCGACCAGCGGGTGCTGAACGAGCAGTTGGTGACGGTGACGAACTTGTTGCTGCCGAACAGTGCGCAGGCATCGTCCTGGCAAACGACGTTGCAATTGGCGATGGTGACGTACTGCGAATCGTTGAAGTGGAAGCCGTCGTTATTTTTGTTCACGCGGTTGTAGATGCGAATGCCGTCGATATGCACGTATTGGCAGCGCAGAATGCGGCAGCAGTGGTAGGCGCTGCGGGTGAAGAAGGCATCTCGCAACAGCAGATTTTTGCAGCGAGAGAACACGAGCAGATGTGGACGCTCGACATTGCGCGGTGCCGCCCGGGCCACCAGGGCCGGTGCCGTCGCCATAGCCGGTGTAGAAATTCACACCTTGGCCATCGATGGTGCCGCGGCCTTCAATGGTGACGTTTTCGGCATCGGCGGCGTAGAGGAGCACGATATTGCCGTTACCCGGCGGCACGCCTTTGCCCGCGGAGTAATCTTCGGGCTTGCCGCTGCCCAGAAGGCGACCCTTTGGGCTGAGATGAAGCGTCACGTTGCTTTTAAGCTCGGTGGTGCCAATGAGGAAATCGCCTGCGGGTACTAGCACGGTGCCGCCTTGGTCGGCGTGGCAGGCGTCGATGGCGGATTGGAGAGCCGCCGTATCGAGCGTCGTGCCATCGCCTTTCGCGCCATAGTCGCGAATGTTGTAGGTGCGCGTGCCTGCGGATTTGGAATCGGTCGCCGCCGGTTTGGTTGGTGACTCATTGGACTTGCTGGGAGAGTCTTCGGCGGCCATGACCGAGTGGGCGAGCATGGGCGCTAATGCCGCGGCCACGGCGGGGGCGGCGACCAAGCCCACCAATTGTCGACGTGAAAATGTGGAATCGGTTGAATCGTGCATGATTTTCCCCCAAAAGCTCCGCCCGCGGATGCGAGCGCGATGTCGGTTGTGCGATATCGCAATGGTTTGGACTGCGCGGCGTCAGGAATTGTAATTGCCAGTTTCAAACAGTGTATATGCGCCGCGCGGCAGTTGAAAATAAACTTTGCGTTTTTTGGAAAAAACAATTGCAATGCGCGCGGCGCTGGTTACATTAGGCGCTGCATTGGTCGTCGGAATGTGACGGCAATGCGACCCACGTGTCGCGATTAGGAGCGTGTGGCTTAGCAAGCGCCGACCAGCCGCACTGAACGCGACTAACATCTTGGTCTCTCGCCGGTGGTTTGGAAGCGCGGCGTGCGACGGCAGTTTTTTTGCTCGGTCAGTACAGCAGTTTTTGCGTTACTAGCACCAGAGCGAAAGGAGCCTCGTATGCTTCTTCCTCGCTGGATGAAGGTGCGGTGTGGCGGCGTATCTTTTAAGGCCAACCGTTCCGGCAATCTCTCTCGTCGGCGGCCGTGCCGGTTCGAATCGCTCGAAGAACGGGCGATGTTGAGCGTTACGTACAATTTCGTCGGGACTACGCTGACGATCAACGACGACAACCAGAGCAACACCATCGCCGTTTACAACCAACAGTTTCTGCCGTTCGGGCTGCAGACCGACTACGTGCGCATCAAGGTGAACGGCACCAATCTGACGATGAACAACATTCAGACGCAGGTGGTACATACGATCCTAATTACCGGCGGCACGGGAAACGAAACCTTCGATCTGACGGGCGTATTGCCGGCCGATTTCATCAACCTCACTTCGGTTACCGTGAACGGCGCGGCGGGCAACGATACTACTATCTATGTGCCCGACGATTACCGGCTGCGCAGCAACGCTCAACGGCGGCAACGGCTCGGATACCTACACCATCGATCAGTCGCTTCAACAGGGAACCGTTTCGATTCCGATAACGGCGCCAGCGGGTTCGACATGGCGACGATCTGGAACGACCAGCGCGACAGGCGAAACCGTTGGCGTCACCAGCACGCAGGTGACTCTCGCACCGGCGACGGCACGCTTACCTACAGTGGTTTAGAACAGATCGAGGTCGATACGAGCATCGCCAGTGACACGGTCACCGTCAATTCCACGATCGGGGGCAACACGCTGGTAACCACAGGCAACGGCAACGATTCGCTTACCGTCAACTCCACAGCATCCGGATCGTGGCTCTACATTGACGGGCCCGCAGCGGGCGATAACTACACCATCGTTGGATCGGCGACGCCTCGGAGCCGTCAGCCTGCCCGACAGCGGCACAAGCGGCAACGATAATGTGACGATCACCTCCACGCGCAGCGCCGCTGAAAAGTCGTCACCATCTCGAGGATGGAAGCCTACCCGGCAGCAGCGCCGGCACGATTACGTATAGCGGGCTGGAATCGCTGGAAGTCGATACCGGGGCAGGGCAACGACAATGTCACCATCAGCTCTACCTCTTGGCCGGTGGCACCACGGTCAATACCGGCAGCGGGACCGACACGATTTCCGTCACCGGCACAGCCGCGGGCACCTCGCTAGACCTCGACGGGGCGCGGGGGGAGATACCTACTCCGTCACCCAATCGGCCACGATGGGGAACATTTTCCTGGGCGACAGCGGGTCGAGTGGCTTCGACATGGCCACGGTGGAACAATCTCCAGCACAGGTGAAACCGTGGACATTACCAGCACGCAAGTGACCCGCAACAGCGACGGCACATTCAATTACTCTGGTTGGAGCAGATTGAGGTCGACACCAGCATCGCGGCAGACAATGTGACCATCGACTCCACCATTGGTGGCAACACGCTGGTCACCACCGGCAATGGGAACGATACGCTTACTGTGAATTCGACGGCTTCAGGATCTTGGATGTAGCATCGACGGTGCGCCGACAGCGATACTTATACGATTTACCAGTCATCGTGCTTGGGGGCGATTAGTTTGCCCGAAGAGCGGCGCCAGCGGAACAGACACCGTGACTGTGACAACTTCCTCGTCGACGGGCGAAACAATTGGATTGAGCGGCACGCAAATTACGCGGGCTGTGCCGCTGGCGGCACAATTACTTACAGCGGCGTGGAGAAACGCCTGGTCGTGAATTTGACGAGCGAATGGCCGACACGCTCAACGTGACCGGTTGTGCGGCGAGCACTACGCTCAATACGTTCGACGGGGACTGACTGATATTTCGGTGCCGAAGTGGGGGGCCGGCGAATTCGCTGTCGGTCGATGGAGGAAACGGCACCGATACGTTGGATTTGCGGGGCAATCCAAACCAGAGCGGCGTGCTGGCTACCGTAACGAACGTGGAAAACATTTTGACGTAGTTAGGCTGGAATTAAATCTGCTTTTTTCCAAGCGGTAGTTGTAGAGCTCGCCTGCGGCACTGCGTGGTGCAGATCTGTGCCGGACTGCAAATCGCGGTTGCGGCCGAGGTGACCGCGGGGCAGCAATGCCGCCCCGAATGGGGTACTAGCAGCGAGCCCGCGCGATGTGCGGCCTGCTAGCAAGGCGTCACCGCTGAAGCTCCGAGGTCGCTGGGACGCATTGGATGAAGGGCCGCAATTTTGCAGGAGAGCAGGATGCTCGCGCCTTCCGGCAACAGGATGTTCATGCTATCGGCAGCTCGGGTCGCTCGCCAGCGCCGGGTGCGGCCCCGCGCCGTGGATGGACTGCGGCTTGGCTGCTCTCGGTGCTAACTTACCACGTGCTGTGCCAAGTGCGCGATGTTGCACCAAATGAAACCATTCGTGCGGGCCCAAAGCCACCACCAGCAATTCGCGCCGAGCAGTGGAGGTGCAGCTTTTTTTCGTCCTCTCGGGATTCTTGCTGTTTCTGCCGTACGCCCGGGCGATGGAGCGGGGAGGGGCGTTTCCGAGCTTGTGGAATGTACCGGCGCACTACGAATTTTGCCGGCCTATTGGGTTACGTCTATTGCGAACATGATGCTTAATGTCGAAAACTGATGTATAATTTTAATCTTCACGTGCTGCTTTTGAATAATTTTGCAGCGATTCATTTATTCAATTAATACTCGTGTTTTCTGTAGCTAACACTCACCATTGAGTGGCAGTTTTACTTGTTGGTGCCGGGAATTGCTTATGTTGTGTGGAGGCTGGCTAGTGCGTGGTGCTTGACCCGATCGGGGGAGGAGTTTGCCGACTTTTTCATGGTTGGATTGTTGGCCGGTTATTTGGGCAATGTGCTGCGGCAGAAGCCCGACGAACTTTATTCGCCGCTTGTGTACTTGCCGGCGTATCTACCCGTATTGTATGTGCTCGTCGCGGCGTGGTGCTATGTAAAGTGGGTGGAATGCCGCAGGGCAGTTGTGGCAGCCTAATCGTGGTCAGTTCGGTTAGGAGTAGCCGCATGACACTATTGCCGCGCCAATCGGCTTGCGAAGTTGCGGCGTTCTGGTGTTCAATCGCATGATGTGACATTTTTGATGTACGGCAATTTCTTTCTTGGGCTGGGTTATGCTCTTATCGTGTTGGCATGCGGCGGGGGGGTGCCGAAACTGCTCTCTGAAATCGGCCGATTCGGTACATTGGCATTTATCTCTGTTGAGTTTGTACATGTGGCATGTCAAGCTGCTCTATTTTTTTTAACCCCGTGATTTACTATCGGGGCCATTCCTGGTGGGTGGTGCCGATTTCTGCCGCCTACTACGCTGTTGGTAACTGTGTCGTTTAGCGCCGGCTTTTATCAACTGATCGAAAAGCCCTTCTAGACGTAAGCATCGGAAACCGCCAACTGTCGTGGATGCCCATGCGCAAGCGCAAATCACGGTCGCTAAATTGTCAGCGCCGCCTGGTGGAGTGAACTACCGGGGGCAGGATGCGGAGCCTCACCCTTCGGCGACATCTTATTGGTATGACCGGCGAGCGCGGCGTAACAAATTCGCCGGGCAAATTGTCGGCAGCGGTCATTGTCGGCTTCTACGCTTCAAAAGCGCAACGGCGAACTTTCCCGCTTCGCGCCTTCAAAGTATCTATTCGCTTGCGTATTAGTGTTCCCGGAGCAATCTGGACCTTCCGAAGGTGGCCAGCAGGATGATTTCACGACGTAGATCTTAGATCATCGAAATGACTAACACCAACATTTCCGCTACGTTCCA
>CAWGBP010000030.1:0-47373 GCA_963820835.1 Pirellulales bacterium
GGCAGAGAACACGGCGAATCTTGCCGGCGGCGGAAATGCGGCGATTACGTTTGATACGGGAACTTTTTAGCACGGCACCATCACGATGGCATCTGACAGCGGCGGAAGCAGCATTACGGGCCCCCAGGCCTCCATTACTATCGGGGGTAATAGCCCCGACAGTGCGGCCACCGGCGAATTCGATTCCAGCAATATTGTTTTGGGTCAGTTCACCAATGCGAATGCCTTTGCCGTTGGCTCGGCAGTTGCCACAGCCACCCTTACGATCAATGGCGGGACCGCTAATATCAACGGCAGCATTACCAACAACAGCACGCAGGGAACCACAGTATCAACGTTGAACCTCGCCGGCGGCACTTTAAATATGAACAATCATCGATCGGCGGCGGTGGCGGGGTTAACAGTGGAAACGGTCAATCACCACCAATTTCTTGAGTGGCACGCTGGCGAATGTTAGTGAAATTAACGGCGGCACGACTGGTTTAATTAAAAGCGGTACTGGCACACTAACCCTCACCGACAATGGCGGCAATCACAACAACTACACGGGCGGCACGTTGTGAACGGCGGCAAGCTGATCGTCTCCACCACTTCCCGCTCTTGGACAGGGTGGATTGACGATTAACAGCATGGCCGCCGCCCAATTGCAAACCGGCACCGGATCCGGTCCTGTCGTGTTGCCCAGCGTCTCGATTGCGGGTAATGCCTCGCCTACTGGCACGCTCGATATCACCAATAGCAAGATGGTGATTACCAACACCAGCTATGCCAGCGCCGTGTCGGCCTACACGGTGTCCCGGGCGCAAGTCACCAATGCCCTGGATGGCTTTGCCTGGGATGAACCCGGCATCACCAGTTCCACGGTGGCCAACGACATTAATAACCTGGGGGTGCCCACCAGCGTGGCGGTGATCCTCAATAATAGCAGCGGCACGGCCGGTGGCAGCAGGGGATGCCACCGATGAGCTGTTCTATAGCGACGGCTCGGGCAGCCCCACCACCAATCCCAACGGCCTGCCGCAGTTCGCCGGCACGTCGGTCGATCAGAACTCGGTCTTGTTCAAGTACACCTACATCGGGGACTCGAACCTGGATGGCATGGTCGATTCGACCGACTTCGGCCTGTTTTTGGCCGGCTACAACGATCCGGGCACGGCGGCCTCGCTGGGCTGGGCGGTGGGAGACTACGACTACAGCGGTACGGTCGATTCCACCGACTTTGGCTTGTTCTTAGCCGGTTACAACTACTACGCCTCCAACCCCGTCCCACTCAATGGCGCTGGCGGCGTGCAACCGGTACCCGAGCCGGCGGCCTTCCTGCTGGCGATGCTGGGATTGGCGAGTCTGTTGAGTTACCGTCGGAAGCCTACTTTGAACTAGCCTGAATTATCCAAATGACTCTGGCGCCCGTCCATGCAATAGCGACGTGTTCCAAATGTTCTTAGCGGGCAATTCAGCGTTGCCCATCTCGGCCGGAGCCCCGATTGCTATCATTCGGCCATATGCCAAATGGCCTAGTGATGGCGAAGTCACTCTATTTCTTCTAAGTATCTCGAAACTCTGCCAAGAATAGTCTGAGTAACCAAAGGCGCGCTGTGCTACGGTTGACCCACGGCATTCAGCTTCGGAAGATGATCTGACGAAAGACGAATACTGTTTTTTGGCAGAGATTGCACCGTGGAACTCATTCCCGCACCGTTTGAAGATCTGGTCACGCGCCTGTACGAGGAGCCACGCGTAAACGACACGCTCTTTACGCTTCCGCGCCGCAAGTGGCACATTCCCAAGCCCGCCGGCCGCGATTTCTCGGTGCGCTTTCACGGCAAATTGGCGGGCAACGCCGCCGGGCCCGCCGCTGGCCCTCACACCCAAATGGCCCAGAACATTCTGCTGAGCTATGTGGCAGGCGGTCGAATCCTCGAGCTCAAAACGGTGCAGGTCAACGATCGCCTTACAATCGGTCGGCCCTGCATCGACATGACCAATGTCGGCTACAACATCGAATGGTCGCAAGAATTGCTCGTCGAGCAATCGCTGCGCGAATACGTGGCGGGGGCCATGCTCATCGAAATGTTCCGCCGCGATCCGGTATTCAGCGACGATGCGCTGTTGGGCCTGGCCGGTGAAGCCATTCTCGATCTCAGCGTCGGCTACGATCTGGCCGGCATCAAAAGCGAAAAAGTGCAATCGTTCCTCGATGGCATGCGCGATGCCAGCCAGGCGGTCGCAGAGCTTCGCCCGCATCCCATCGCGACTACAAGATCGCCCGCGAACTCAATTACCCCACGCATCTTTCCAACACGCTCACCCTCTCGACATTCCACGGCTGCCCCGCGGATGAGATCGAGCGCATTTGCGAATTCCTGATCGTCGATCGCCAGCTCGATGTGATCGTGAAAATGAATCCCCCCATGCTTGGCAAGGAGCGCCTCGAGCATTTGCTCTATGACGTGCTCGGCTACACCGAACTGAAGGTAAATCCTTCCGCCTATACTTCCGGCTTGCAATTCGACGAAGCGGTCCAACTCTGCGCCTCGTATGACACAGCTTGCCATCTCGCGTGGGCACCGCTTCGGCTGCAAATTTAGCAACACGCTGGAAGTGCTCAATCACCGCACATTCTTCACTCCAGACAACAAAATTCAATATCTTTCCGGCCAACCGCTGTACGTTATCACGCTTACGCTGACCGATATCTTTCGTCAGGCCGTCGGCCCACATCTGCCCATCAGTTTTCGCGCTGGCATCGACAATAAGAACTTCGCCGATGCGGCCGCATGTGGTTTCGTGCCCATCACGGTCAGCTCCGACCTCTTGCGCCCGGCGGCTATGGACGCATCTGCACTTATTTGGAAGCACTCGATCAAGCGATGAAAAAAGTCGCGCGACAAGCATCGACGAGTACATCCTCCGCGCTTTGGCCAGGAACCAGCCGCGACCCAGCGCGCTCGATCAGGAACGAGAAACTCAGACCCCCAGACAACTGAACACCCAGACGACAACGTCGTCCGCTGGGCTTCACTTCTCAACACCTCCATCGCAGCCGAGCGCACCGTCGAGACCCGCGCTCCGCGCCGCTGCCAATCGGAAAGTGCCGCGCCGCATCGATTCGCACCTGGAAACATTCGACTGCATCACGTGCGATAAATGTCTGCCGGTTTGTCCCAACGCAGCGAACTTCACGTACCCGACGCCCAAGGTCGCATTCGATTACTTCGACCTTTCCATCGACTCGACCGGAAATGCGACGACTACAGGAAGCGCAAAACGCTTTGAAATCACTGAGACAATACAGATCGCCTGCTACGCCGAGTTTTGCAATCACTGCGGCAATTGCGACACATTTTGCCCCGAATATGGCGGTCCCTACATTAAAAAGCCGACCTTTCACGGCAGCCTTGAATCGTGGCAACAAGCCGCGCCGCGCGACGGCTTCTTCGTCCTTTGCGGTGATGAAGCGGCGCACATTTATGGCCGCATTAAGGGGCAAGAATACGAACTGTTTTCGTATCCGTCCACGCGTAGTTACGAATTTCGAACTGGCAGAGTCGCCGCAAAAATATGCGCCGATTCCCATACGTTGCAACACGCCCAAGTTCATGATGGCGCCGGCGAGCAGCAGCTCGATCTGGGCATCTATCACACGCTCCGCTATTTGCTCGAAGGCATAACAAATCGCTCTCAAATCCATCAAGTAAATTGCGCGGCACAATTTGAAACGCTCGCGGTGCCGCAGCAGTAGTTAAAATCTGTATCGACAGTTTGTCTTCACAGACGGACTTCTTCGCCTCGAGCCAGGCGAATTGTCTTGTGATTGATGTCGTGAGCGGCTTCGATTCGCCGCAACGTTCGATGTCGCGCCCGAATTAGAAGCGAGTGCGTCGTGCAATGATGATCGTCGTAGCTGATGCCGCGCAAAAGTGGCGAATCGCTAATGCCGGTGGCGACGAAAATCACATGCTCCCCTTTGGCCATTTCATTCACGCACCATATCTTCGTTATGTCGTCAGGCGACAGCCATGACGTTCCATCAATGCTTGTGTTTCTTGTTTGTCTTTGGGGGCCATCCGGCACAGCAGTTCCCCCCCGAGACATTTTATCGCGGCGGCCGCCAGCACGGCTTCCGGGCTGCCGCCCATACCCAGATACAAATCGACGCCCGAATCTGGCAAACACGGCGCAATTGCCGCCGCCACGTCGCCGTCAGGAATCAAGCGAATGCTGCACTCGGCTTCGCGCAGTTGTCCGATGATCTGCTCGTGGCGCGGACGGTCGAGCACAACGGCCACTAAATCAGAAACGCGCTTGTGCAGCGCCTCAGCGATGGCCTTCAAATTGGCTTTAAGCGGGGCGTCAAGGCTGACTTTAGCGCCGGTTTCGATCACGCGCAGGACCGATTGCCAGCTTTTCCATGTAGTGCGAGGGCACGTTGGGAAACAAATTGCGCGGATCGTCGTCCGGAGTGTCGCATGTGGCGACCGCCATCACCGAAATCGATCCGCTCAGTCCTTTGGCCAGCGGCGTTGTTCCGTCAATGGGATCGACCGCCACGGCCACCGAAGGGGATCCCGGCTTCCAACTTCCGAGTTTTTCACCGGTAAAGATCCCTGGTGCTTGGTCCTTCAGCCCTTCGCCAATCCGCACCACGCCCTGGCAATCAATCAAGTTGAACATGCCGCGAATCGCATCAGAAGCGGCGCTGTCGGCGGCATTTTTGTTTCCTTTCCCCATCCATTTGTGCACCGCGAGCGCTCCGTTCTCGGTGCAACGGACAAGGTCTAAATCAAACAATCGTTCAGGATCGTGAGCCCACATGCCCACAGTTTATAGCAGTTCACGAAGGTTCTCACATAGGTTGGCAGAATTTTACGCGGAACTTATATTGATAGGTTGTCGGCGGAGCGTCACAAAGAGCCTTTTTCCACGTCTACCGAAGAGGAAGCGAGGCGATTGAGGTGGGAGATCTGGTTGTGCCGTGCATTTGTCGAACATCACGACAGCAGATGCTCGTAATTGTTGTACTATTCTGCGCAGTCGCATGTTCGGCCCTTCAATCCACCGCCCAGCAGCAGCCAAATCAATCTGGAGCTGCCGCACAGTCTCAATCATCTGACCCGTCCTCGGGAAAATCGCCGGCCGCGGCCAGCGAATCCAATCCATCGGACGTCAATCGTTCCGCCGACGAAAGGACCGCCCGCCTCAACGAAGCCTCCGATCTTAATAGCAAGGGGCGCGAGTTCAGTAAGCAAGGCAAATATGCCGAGGCCTTAAAGTACCACGAAAAGGCGCTCGCCATTCGCAAAGAAATCTTGGGCGAAAAGAGCATTGACTACACCACCAGCATGTGCAACTTGGCCGGTTGCTACAGCGATATGGCTCAGTACGCAAAGGCCGAGCCACTCTATCTTCAAGCCGCCGCGATCGACAAAGAGATACTCGGCGACCAGAACGCATCCTACGCCACCGATCTGAACAATCTCGGCCTGCTCTATAGCCGCATGGGACAATACCCCAAAGCCGAGCAGTACTATCTCCAAGCTGTGGCGATCGACAAAGCGGCGATCGGCGAGCACGACGCTGGCTATGCGATCGATCTTAATAATTTAGCTCTGCTCTATAAGGATATGGGGAAATATTCCAAGGCCGAGCCGCTTTATCTGCAGGCCTTGGAAATCAAGAAAGAGACGGTTGGCGAAAAGTCGGTATCGTACACGACCGGGCTCAATAATCTCGCCCTCTTTTACGACGACATGGGCAACTTCGCCAAAGCCGAGGAATACTACAAGAAAGTTTTAGTCATAAAAAAGAAAATCATCGGCGAGAATCACCCCTCCTACGCGCTGAGCTTGAACAATTTGGCATTGCTCTACGACGAAATGGCAGAGTACTCCCAGGCGGAACCCCTGTTTTTGCAAGCCATTGCCATCGATAAAGAATCGCTCGGTGAAAAGCACCCCAGCTACGCCACCGATATTGAGAATCTAGCGGCGCTCTACGACGACATGGGGGAATACAACAAAGCCATACCGCTCTATGAACAAGCCATGGAGATCGATCGGGTAGCGCTAGGCGAAAAGCATCCTAGCTATGCGACCGATCTCAGCAATCTCTCATCGCTGTATCGCAGCATGGGGCGCTACGACAAAGCGATTCCACTTTTCCAACAAGCGCTCGCCATTAAAAAGGAAACGCTTGGCGAACAACATCCTTCGTATGCGAGCGCTTTATCGACGCTGGCCGGGTTGTACAAGAAAATGGGAGACAATGCCAAAGCCGAGCAGCTCTATAAGCAAGCCATGGCGATTCGCAAGGAGGTTTTCGGCGACAAGCATCCTTCCTATGGCGGCAGCCTTACGAGCTTGGGGCTGCTTTACAAAAGCATGCTGCAATACGACCGGGCCGAACCGCTTCTCGTTGAGGCCATGGAAATCGATAAACGTGCTTACGGGGAAAAGCATCCCGATTATGCGGCCGATCTTAAACAACTTGGTAATCTCTATTCAGATCAGGGAAAGTATGACAAAGCTCAGCCGCTGTTGGAGCAAGCTGTCGCCATCGACAAAGCGGCGCTGGGCGAAAATCATCCAGACTATGCCAACGACCTGAACGATTTGGCTGTTCTCTACAACGACATGGGGCAGTACGAGAAATCTGAATTACTATATCGCCAGCTTCTAGGAATTAAAGCCAAAACACTCGGCGAACGGCACCCCAGCTATTCGCTCAGCGTGAGCAACTTAGCATTCCTGGAAAACGATGTGGGGAACTATGCGAAAGCCGAATCGCTTGGCGCGAGGCGTTGGAGATCTCGCGACAAGATATCGAGCAGTTCTCCGTATTCGAGTCGGAGCGGCAGCAGTTGCAAACGGCCGCTTCCGCCCGCGGCCGGCTCGATAGCTACCTGTCGTTTGCCTGTAACGCCAAGGTGCCGGCCGAGCAAATCTATGCGGAAGCGCTCGTCTGGAAGGGAACGGTTTCGGCTCGGCAGTTGGCCATGCGGCAGCTTCGCGCGAGTCAAAAAGATCCCCAAGTCGCGGCGCTTTATCGCCAACTCAGCGATACCGCTCGCCGGCTGGATAGCCTCTCGCGAGCCACTCCCAAGCCCGAGCTTGTGGCGGAACATCAAAGGCGCCTGCAGGAACTGAGCGATTCGCTCGAATCGCTGCAGCAACAATTGGCAGCGGCAAGCGCCGATTATCGCCGCGAACTCGAGCAGCAAAAACGTACGCCGGCCGATATCCAACGTGCTCTGCCGCCCAACACGGCTTTGGTCGATTATCTCGAATTCACCCATTTCGATTCGGCGAAAATCAAAGGCAAAGAGGCGACCATCGAGCAGCATCTAGCAGCGTTTGTGGTGCGGCCGCCGGCTTCCACCAGCTCTGCCAGTGCTAAAGAAAAATCAGCAGCGCCAAGCGGTGACGAAGCGACATCGATTTCGTGGCTCGACCTCGGGCCGGCGCAACCGATTTCCGATTTGGTCGATCACTGGCGGCAAACTTACTCCGCCGCGGATGATGAGAAACTTCGCCGCCTCGTCTGGCAACCACTGGAAGATAAACTCGCCGGCGCTTCGACAGTACTTGTCTCTCCCGACGGCGCTCTGGATCGTTTTCCGCTGGCCGCATTGCCCGGCAAGAGGGAGGGAACTTACCTGATTGAGGATGTTGCCATTGCCACTGTTCCCATTCCGCGGCTGTTGCCAGAACTCCTGGCGTTCTCCCAACCTTCATCTGGTAATGGCGGCCCGGCTGAGAACAGTGCCGAGCCCTCGTTGTTGACAGTCGGCGAAGTCGATTTCAAGGCTCCGCTTGTTGCCAAGGCCGCGCCTGATCAACTCGCCATGGCTGCGCCGGTCAACCGTGGTAGCGCGCCTGGCAGTTTAAGCCGCTCGATGGCACTCGCGGCGAGATATTGGCCATTAACGATTCGTTTGAGCAGCGCTTTCCCGATGGAAAACACAAATCGTTGCGAAAAGACCAGGCCACAAAGCAGGCAGTGTGCGATTCGATGCCGCACTACGCTTATCTGCATTTGGCAACGCACGGCTTTTTCGCGCCGCCGGAATTGAAATCGGCACTGGATGATGCTCCAGCGCCGGCTGCCGTGGTAGCGGCTGCTGCGCCCGATCGTTCCGATCAATTGGCGGCCGGGCCGGCGCCCGTGCCGACGACAGCTGGAATTGGCGCCGCCGTAAAAATTGACTCTGGCAAGCTCAAAGTCACGGGGCTAGCCCCCGGCGGCGCAGCCGATAGCGACGGCCGGCTTAAAACCGGCGACACGATTATTGCCGTCCAAGACGCCAGTAGCGCTTGGACTTCGTTCGAAGGCAAGACTGTGGACGAGGCAATTGCACTGATTCATGGCCCCGCCGGATCGACGGTGCATTTGCGCATTCAGCCCGCCGCGGGCGGCGACTCAGTCGAATACGAGCTCACCCGTAAGGTTATCGTCGCCGCCGCCGCCGCCAAGCAACCGAAATCCGATTTTGAAATCTCCGGCTATCATCCTGATTTGCTTGCCGGCTTGGCGCTGGCCGGCGCGAACCAGCGCCGAACCGGGGCAGGACGACGGCATTCTTACAGCGCTCGCAGTGGAAGAACTCGATTTGAGCCACGTGCAATTGGCCACCCTTTCGGCCTGCGAAACAGGTCTGGGTGAAACAGCCGGCGGCGAGGGTGTGCTCGGCTTGCAGCGGGCGTTCCAACTGGCCGGCGCACGCAGCACCGTAGCGACACTGTGGAAGATTCCCGATAAAGCCAGCCAGTTGCTCATGACCGATTTTTACGCGAGTCTGTGGGACCCCGATAAGCACCTCTCGCGCATCGACGCATTGCGGCAAGCTCAATTGAAAATGCTCCGTGAAGGGGCGGGGCGGGGATTGGAATTGCCCGACGATCCTTCAGCCGCCAAAACTACACAATCGGGCCGTTTGCCCCCCTTTTATTGGGCAGCGTTTGAGTTGAGCGGCGATTGGCGATAACGCTGCTCCCTTGATTGAGATTACCGAGGGCTTTGTTTCCGTGACTGTAATCGCTGGCAGGGTAATTGCCTCTGGCGTTTTGGCCATGCTATTCTAAGGCTTCCGCCGCGGGCTAAACCCGCTGCGTTGCTGGAGCCGGCAGGGGAGCCGGCCGATCGAACTGCCCGCCTCCAACATCGCGCGCTAAACCACATTAGCCGCCATCAACTTTCAATCGAGGAGCCTTCCGTGCAACTTTCGCTACTCGCCCGCACATCATTTCGCGCCGTTCTTGTTTTCGCAGCCACCAGCCTCACTCTCTTCGCCAGCAGTGCTCGCGCCGATGAAGCTCGTGAAACGCTCAATTTCAATCCCGATTGGAAATTCACCAAGTCGGATCCCTCGGCGGCGCAAGAAGTGAAATTCGACGATCAGCGCCTGGACTGCCGTCTCCGCGCCGCATACCTACAACGATATCGACACGTTCGACGATTGGTCTCTCTCGGGCCATCGCGGCGAGCAAAACCAGTGGGGCGGCCGCACCTGGTATCGCAAAACATTCACCGCGCCGGCCGAATGGAAGAACAAGAAGGTGTTCATCGAGTTCGACGGCGTGCGCCAAGTGGCCGAAGTGTATTTCAACGGCGAGTTGTTGGGCACTTGCAAAACCGGCTTCACTCCCGTTCGGCTTCGATCTCACGCCGCATCTGAAATTCGGCGGCCCCAACGTGCTGGCCATCATGTGCGACAACCGCTTCATGAAAGACCCGCCCGATCGAAGGCCACCATCGAGGCGTCCAACAAGTCGGGCGTCGAGTCGTCGAAGAAAGATTCCGGCCCTGGCGGCGGGCTGGCCGCGCTGCTCCGCGAAAGTAAATGCCAAAATTCCTGACAAGATCGAAGACCTGCAGGCCGATCAAATTCCTTGGAACAATCCACACTGGCACCCGGCCCACGGCGGTATTTATCGCAATGTGCGGCTGATCGTGACCGATCCGCTGCACATTACGCTGCCCCTGTATAGCTTTCTGCAAACGGTCGGCCCGTATGTGTACGCCAGCGACATTTCCGACAAGTCGGCGAAAATCAATGTTGAAGTGCCCATTGAAAACGCGGGCACAGAAGCCGAGCAAAACGTTGATGTCACCGCCGAAGTGCTCGATGCCAACGACAAAGCCGTCGCCACATTCAAGCAGCAAGAACAGATCAAAGCCGGCGGCAAAGAAACGGTGAAGCTCTCGGGCGATCTGGCCAATCCGCAGCTTGTGGCAGCCCGATTATCCGTACCTGTACCACGTGGTCGCTCGACGCTTCGCGGTCGATGGCAAGCCGGTCGATTCGTGCGAAGTGCCGCTGGGCATTCGCACCGTCAAGTGGGACAAAGACCACGGCCTGTTTATCAACGGCCAGCACGTGAAGCTGCACGGCTGGGGTCAAAAGCCGACCGACGAATGGCCGGGCTTGGGCGCCGCTCAGCCCGATTGGATGCACTTCTATCACGCTGCAACTGATGAAAGACGCCGGCGGCAATTTTGTGCGCTGGGGCCACAGTGCAGCCAGTGAGCCGTGCATCGATGCGGGCGACCGCCTGGGAATTATATTCGATCAGCCCGGCGTGGATGGCGAATCCGACACGGTGGATGCCGCCTGGAAGCTGCGCGCCATCGCCTTCCGCGATATGGTCATCTATTTCCGCAACAACCCGTCGATTTTGATTTGGGAAGGGGGCAATCAGAAAGTTACGCACGACCACGCCAAGGAGCTGCACGATTTGATCACTCGAGTACGATCCGCACGGCGGCCGCGCCTATGCCCATCGCCGCGCCGACAAAACCACGGCCGAGTTCATGGATATCGGCATCGGCACCGAAGGGGGCCAGGAGATCAAAGATCTGCCGGTGGTCGAAGGGGAATACGACCGCGAGGAATCGCCGCGGCGCGTGTGGGACGATAAAACGCCGCGCCCCAACCCGGCCGATCCTTCCAAGCCAATCTTCGGCTATGTCGAAGGCAAGGGGCAAACCTACGATCTCGATTCCGAGCAGTATGCCGTCAACGAAGTCGGCCAGTACGTGGGTAAGCTCGGCGCCGAAAGCCACTCCGGGGGCGGCAACTGGATCTTCTCCGATTCCACCAGCGGCGGCCGCGTCGCCAGCGAAGTGGCCCGCGCCAGCGGCGAGGTCGATGGCGTGCGACTGCCCAAGGAAGCGTACTACGTTTGCCAGGCGATGTTCCGCGACGATCCGCAGGTACACATTATCGGCCACTGGAATTATCCGGCCGATACGAAGAAGACATGTTTATGTCGCCTCGAATGCCGATGAAGTCGAGCTGTTCGTCAATGGCAAGTCGCTTGGAAAGGGGACCGTCTCGGACAAGTATCTGTTTACATTCAAGGATGTGAAAGTCGAGCCGGGCGAAATCAAAGCCGTCGCCTAGCCGCGATGGCAAAGTGGTCGCCACTGATTCCAAGCACACCGTCGGCAAGCCGGTCGCGCTGAAGTTTACACCCATTACCGCGCCCGGCGGCTTGCGCGCCGATGGGTCGGATATTGCGCTGTTCGACGTCGAAGCGGTCGACGTCAAAGGGCGAGCGCTGCCCCACGTTTGAGCAGCGTGTCGATTTCGAGATCGACGGCCCCGGCATCTGGCGCGGCGGCTACAACAGCGGCATCGCCAAATCGACAAACAACCAGTATTTGAATTTGGAATGCGGCATCAATCGCGTGGCGGTGCGCGCTACGCGCCAGCCGGGCGATATTACTATCCGCGCCAAGACCGATGGTCTCACGTCCGCCAGTGCCAAAGTTACTTCCAAAGCTGTGACGGTCGAAAACGGCGCTTCGCGCGAAATGCCTGTTACGCCGAATGTAACGCTTCCCAAAGAACGTCCCACGCTGGTCGCCTCGGCTGCTGGCGATAGCGGCTCCGCGGCCAAAACGTCCGACGGAAAAGGCGAGATGGCCAAGGCGGATCTGCCGAAGAGTGACGTTCACAAAGGCAAGTATCTCAAAGCCTTCCAGTACTCTGGCCCGACCAAAGACGTGCATATTGAAGGCGATTGCAAGAAGGGGAAGAAAATCTACCTCGATGCAGAGGAAAAATTCGGCGACCTGCCCGACGCCTTGAAAAAGAGCGATTGGATCCAAGCGGCCGATGCCGACAAGCTCTACAACGCGGTTGACTTGATGGAAATTCCCGCGCCGAACAAGACGGTCGTTTACGTGGCCCACGACGATCGGCTCGAACGTCCCGACTGGCTCACCAAGAATTTCCAACCGACCGATATGAGCCTCACCGTCGATAAGCACCCGATGAAGGTGTTCGAGCACAAGGTGCCCAAGGCCGAAAGCCTGACGCTGGGCACGAATACCGAGAATTTGAACGCCGGGGCGTGCAACATGTATATCGTGTTTGTGAACGCGGCGCCGAAAGCCAGCGCCAAATGAGCCGGCATTATGAGGAAGCCAGGAATGAAAGAAGGCAGGAACGGGCATTTAAGCAGCGGGTTGGAAACTGTGCGATTGCATTGGCGGGGATGATCTTGCCATTTGTTTTGGCTTGGGTGGCGCTATTTTCAATCTACATGATGCACGAGCTGAATCGTCCAGCTCCCGAAGTTTTGCGGACGCCCAATCCGGAGCGCGCTTCTTGGTATATGGTCTGCGATCCGTTCAATCTCCTTGTCAGCGTCGATCCTTGGTTTGCCGGGACGATTTTGTGGTGGGTTTACGCGTGTTTGATAGTTGGCGGAGCTTTTGCATTGGTTGCGGCAATTCTGTGGCCGATTGGGCCTGTACGAAAAATCAAGTTGCTTGCAATGCTTTCCGCTCTGGTAGGCTTTGTTTTCGCATTGCCTTGGTACTATGCTTTGTTTCGGCGATTGTTTCTGAGTTAATTTGCAATCGAATTTAGGGGGAATTCTATGCCGCGCCGCTCTGTATCTGGCTTGTTCTGCATTGCCATGTTGACCATTTCGATTGCTGCTCAGGCCGCCGATTCGTCGAGCGGCACAAAGTCGGCTGCTGACAAAGGCGATAAGTCGAAATCGAAATCTGCCACTGAGGAGATGTACGATTCGCGCGCAGGCTGGCAAACCTACTTCGCATCAAACGCAAGATGGCGTGCCGCTGAATGAAATTGCCGCCAAGAAATTCCCGCGCGAAATGTGGGCGCGCCCGTGGTCGATGTTTCGCACGACGACGCCAAGAACACATGGACCATCAAAGGCCAGAAAAATACCGTCACGCTCGATGGGCGCAATCTCGCCATCGAAATTAAAGCTGGCGACAACGTCTGGAAGCTGGCCCCTTCGGGTTCGGCTGATATGAACATTAAATCGGCTGGGCAGGAGCATCCTGTATCGCTGGCCGAAGCGGGCGAGAAAAAGATCGTCCCCTACGACACCGGCTTCAAGACCGGCGTCAAAATCACGCTCAACAAGTGGAAGGGAAAATCCGACGCGGTCGATTTGCCGCTGTATCTCACGGTGGCGCTGGAAGGTCCGCAGGAAGATTTGGTGTTCGACATCGCCGCCGATGAAAAGAACGCTCTGGTGCGCAAGCTCGATTGGCCCGCGGCGCTCGATGCGTCGGAAGTCGATTACACGCTGCTCTCCAACGGGCGCGGCGCGCTCTTGCCGCGGCACTGGGATAAACCCTATTTCCCCATTCGCGCGACCAACGCCGACGGCAGCGCCAAGCAGAGCGACACCAGCGACATTCAAAGCAATGTGATCGAAAGCTGGTCGATGTCGTGGTGGGGCTTTCAGAAAGGCAAGGCTGCCCTGATGGTCATTGTCGAAACGCCCGACGACGCCGCCTACCAGTTCGAGCATCCCGCCGGCGGCCCCACGGTCATCGGCCCGCGGTGGCGCGAATGCCTGGGGGCGCTGCGCTACCCGCGGTCGTGCCGCATTGTGCTGATGAACGATGGCAATTATGTCGATATGGCGAAGCGCTATCGCCAATATGTGAAAGACATCGGGCAATTCGTATCGCTCGACGAAAAGATCGTCCGCAGCCCAATTGTCAAGGAGCTCATCGGCACGCCGCAAGCTCGCGTTCACATTCTCACCAACATCAAGTCGGATAGTTTGCACTACATCAAGGCCGACAAGCCTGCGCCCGGTGGCGATGAAGGGAAAGGGAAGAAGCTTACGCCCGCCGACAACCACCGCGTCACCTCGTTCGATGATCGCGCCAAGCAATTGCGCGACTGGAAAGAGCAGGGGATCAACCGGCTGATCGTGGTGCTCACCGGCTGGCCGCGCGAAGGGTACGATCGCCAGCATCCCGACGAGATGCCGCCTGCCCCCGAAGCCGGCGGCTGGGAAGGGATGAAGCGCTTGGCCGACACGTGCCACGAGTTGGGCTACATTTTCAGCCTGCACGATCAATATCGCGACTACTATATCGACGCCCCATCGTACGATCCGCAGTTCGCCGTACACGAAGAAGACGATCTGCCGCCGGCCAAGGCGTTTCCCGGGTCGCGATTCGGCAATTGGAAGGAAGGCAAACTGCCCTTCATGAACAACTGGGAAGGGGGGACGCAAACCTACTTGAACAACCGGTTCATGCCGGGGCACTTGATCAAGAATTACGATTGGCTGTTTGCGCACGGCATTCATCCGCAAGGCGTGTATCTGGATGTGTTCGGCTACGTGCCCCCCGATGAAGATTTCAATCCCGAGCATCCGTGCACGCGGACCGACGCGATGCACGCCCGGGCGCTGTGCTTCAATTGGTCGCGGGCGCATTTGGGCTTTGTAGGGACCGAGGCCGGGTGCGACTGGACCGTGCCGTACGTCGATTGCATTTCGTCGATGCGTTCGCCGAACAAATACGTGCCCGTGCCGCTCTATAACCTGGTGTATCACGATGCGGTGATGACGCCATACGCCCCGGACGATTTGCGCGGCTATTTGAATGGCGGCATGCCGCAACTGGGGCGGCAGCAGGAAGGCTCGAAGGAAAACTTGAAAGCCATGCAGCGGATGAGCGCACTGCACAAACGCGTGGCCACGCAAGAAATGACCAAGCACGAATTCCTGGACGACAAATTCCGCCAGGAGCGCAGCACTTTCTCCGACGGCACAACGGTGACCGTCGATTGGGACAAGAACTCGGTGAAGATCGAGCCGGACGTCGGGGAGTGAGTTGCTTTTAACCGCCGAGGCCCGGAGGCGCGGAGGCTGCGGCAGGCAGAAAGCTGAAGGCAGAAGGCAGAACACGGCGGACAGGGAAGCGACGGGTAGAAGGATTTGCTGTGGATGAGGCGGATCGGCAGTCGGATTGGATTTACCACCAAGTTGCAGAGGCGCGGAGAGGAAGAGAAGGCCATGGCTAGGCGGTGGTAGAGGAAGATAGCGGACGTCGGCGGCGAGAGGATTTTGTTATCGTGTCATTTTTTGCCACGCGCATTTTTGTTTTGCGTTTCGATAAGCGTTTTTTGGTGATGCGGAGCGGCTGGGGGTTGGCGACTTCTGCGATGGCTTTGCGAATGGCTTCCAGGGCGAGATGGCGGAAGGCGACTTCGCCTTTTTCGGCTTCGAGGTCTTCGAGAAATTCTTGGGCAGCCGAAGGGCCCATTCGATCGACGATACTGTTCCAGGCGAATTTCGTATCGTCCATGTCGCAGACGCGCTGGATGAGGGACAATGCCGACACATAGGTGCGGTTGGCTTGTTTGCGCGGCCGTCCGAGGCCGGGATTGCAGCCGAGGGTGAAACGGCCGCGGACATCGCGATTGGAAAGGGTGGCGGCAGCAGCCGAGAGAGTCATTTCTTGGAGGTCGCTGACGCTGGGCGGGCGGTCAGATTTGATGAGGCGGCGCAAGAGATCGGACTGGTCGATTGGCTCTTTATCACCGTTTTCGGAAAACGGAGAAAACGGTGAAAAACCGGGATTTAACGGATCGGAAACGGTGGGAAAACGGTCGGAAACGGTGAGGGATGACATGGGGTACCTGCTTACGCTGGAGTTTGGGCATAAGTAAACATATGTACACTTACAATAACGAGCATAGCACAAGCGCTGGCACAATTTCAAGAGGCGAATTGGGCCAGGGAGGTGGGCGGTTGTCGCGGTACAGAAGGATGAGGAGGACTACACGCGCGAAATCCAAGCGCCTTGACGACGGACGACTCGGCAACGGGCGCTCTACTTAATTAACTCGCGGGCAAGTATGAAATGAATTCCAGCGGAGTGCCATTTACGAACCGCCGAGTCGCATGCCTAGGCGTCTTGGTGATGACTACTCTAATCGTTTACCTCCCAAGGTTCGTAAATTTCTTTCCCGAAACAATAGATTGGGTTTTTGCTCGGGACGCTCTCGTCTGCAGTTTGATGATAAGCCTTCCGTTCCTTTCGGCACGAATTGCGCCGCAGGCCGCTGGATTTGACAAGCAGTGGTTTCCGACCAAAAGGGGACAATGGGGCTGGTTCTTAGTTTTGCTCGTTTTCCTTTTCTTGGGCGGGGCAATCGCCACATGGATTTCTGGGCTTCCTAAGCTACCTAGTCTCTTTCTCATCAAAGTGTAGCGTTGTATCCGCAGTGCCGTAGGTAGGCGAGGCATTGGTTCGGGGGGAAGTGGTCAGGCATGCTTCCCAGCAGGGTCCAGAGACCATCGACGGTGCGTTGACCGGCGCTGCGGAGCAGCCATTTGAGTTTGGAGAACACCAGTTCAATGGGGTTCAAGTCGGGACTGTAAGGGGGTAGATAGACGACCTGCGCTCCAGCCGTTTCAATGGCCTGACGAACACCGGCGACTTTGTGCGCGGCCAGATTATCCATCACGACGATGTCGCCTGGACTGAGCGTGGGAACCAACTGTTGCCCGACGTACGCCAGGAACACGGCTCCATTCATCGCTCCGTCGACCACGACCGGCGCGGTCAATCCATCGTGACGCAGTGCTGCCACGAAGGTCGTCGTCTTCCAATGACCGTAGGGCACCTTGGCCACTAAGCGCGTTCCGCGTCGAGAGCGGCCATAGCTTCGCGCTAAATTGGTTTTGGCCCAGGTTTCGTCGATAAACACCAGCCGCCGCACGTCCAATCCGATCATCTGGGCCTGCCAAGCGGCGCGACGCTCTTGGACATCCGGACGATCTTGTTCTGCGGCACGAAAGACTTTTTTTTGAAGGTCAATTGCAAAGCCCGCAGCGCCCGGGCTAATGTTTGCGGGCTGACTTGGATTCCCAAGCGCTCCCCCAGTTCGCGCAACGTGGCGTCGGGCTGTTGCTCGACCAATTGTTGGAGTTGCTCTGCGTGTGCCAGCCAGCGCGGCGGGTGCTTGTTCCCTGCTCGACGTGGAGCCACTTCACCGTTTTCCCGATGGCGTTGCTTCAACCGCCGCACCCACGACTCGCTGACCCGATACTTCAACGCCACTTCACGAGTGCTGCCACCGCCCTCACAATCCTCCAGCACACGCTTCCGCAAATCGACCGAATAGGCTTGCATGACAAGTCCCTCCTTGATGACTTGCCACGCACTTTACCCAATCGACGCAGAGGGCGCGTAGAGGTTCTTGGAATGCGCTCTAGTCGTCATTCCTACGAGCTCATCAATCCTACCACCATCGTGATCGGCGGGATCATCGTGATCTTAATTGGCCCGATTGCAGAAGAGATTTTTTGGCGCGGGTATTTTCTTGAGCAGCTAAGAAAGATCACATATTCGAGCGTCGCGTTGTTGATCCAGGCTGTGTTGTTCGCTTTCTCCCACCGGTGGCTTCTTGACCAAGGAATGCTTTTTCTGTTGGCTCCGTTCTGGTATGGCGTGATAACTGGTTTGTGGCGGATCCGATTCAGGAGCATTGTACCGTTGATCATTGTGCATGTTATTTTGAACGCTGTTGTCCTTTTTCCGATGTTAAAAATCAGATTTGACGAAGCGGCGAATCTTTGGTCAAAACCTCACGCCAGGCAGATCGATGCTCTGACAATTGAACCTATTCCGATAGCAGTGCCAAAAATCATTTCATTTCTATCCGACCCCGATCAAGACGTCTCGAATTATTCGGTCTTACAACTAACGACTCGCTATAAACACGATTCCGAACCATACTTGAAGGAAGCACTCGCTTCAAAAGACCCGGGTCTCGTAAAGGGGGTGCTGTTCGTCGTAGGACTCAGTGAGCTTTCGTCGCTTGAGCAAGAGGTCCGCGAGGTTGCTTGGTCTCCGTCGGACCAAAGCGTTCAATTGGCAGCGACGCTGACACTCTATGACCTTCGAGATGCAGAAGGTTTGCAGGATCTAGCGAAAAGACACGAGAACGAAAAGGTCCGATCAGCGGCAGAATACATGGTTACTGAAATGCAAAAAAATCAGCCGGGTGGTACGCCTTGACGTAAAGAAGGGTGTGGGCAGTCAATTTGAGCTATTCGGCTCGGCGGGAGCCTCGCCCTCCCACGTTTTAAAACAGCTTTTCACAAATCTGTGCTCATCCGCGTTCATCTGTGGTTTCTGGGTTTCTTTGCTTAGACGGTTGCGGGATAACAGCGTCAATGCTGCCGATGATCCGCTTTTTGGATTTTTCGCGAAGCTCGGGCACATCGTCTTCGCGCACCGGCACCAGGTGCACCAGACCGATGGCCATTTCGTCGGTGGTTTGCTCGCCCCATTTAACTTCGCGCGGCGGATTAGAGGGATTGTGAATGTTGTCGGCGGAATTGTCGTGCACGGTTTCCATAACGATTTTCGTGCCGGCAGGCAGCTTGATGGGCGTGGCATACTCGTAGAAGTTCTGCCAGTTGAAGTCCCAATCGTCGATTTCCAACAGCGAAATCGGATCGCCCTCGGGAGGAATGGCGGTGAGTTTGAACTGCTTGCCCAAGAGGTGCATGTGCGGGAAGACGCCGCGGGCTTCCATTTCGATGGGGATCGTGAACTGGTCGTGCGAGCGGTATTCTTTTTCGCCCGGCGGGATGTCGATTTTCTTGTAGATCAGCCACATGTCGAACATCGAACGTGCAGGAGGCTGGTCGGTGAGATAAATGCCGACGCTCGATTGTTCAGTTTCCGGCTTGCCGCTGGGATGCAAGTGAAGCTGCAAAATAAGCCCCTGCGCCGGGCTTCCAAGGGAGCGAAAAGCCATCGGGCAGCGGCACCGGGTCGCGGCCGGGGGTCCAGGCCGAAAGACTGCCGGGGAGAATGTGACCCTGAATGTTATTGTCGGCGAAACCCTGCTCGGGAGCGGATTGGTCTTGTTTTTTTTGCGCCTCGCCGTCTTTATCCATTGAGAGCACGGCATGGTGCACGATGCGGCGATTGCCCGGAAGATATTCGACCGCCTTGACGTATTTGCCTTCGGGAATGGTGACGTCGAAAACGAAGTTGCGATAGACGTCGGGGCCGTCGGCGGGAACGGCATAGGGCTCGGGCATAGTGACGACTAGATCGGGCTTGCCGAGTTTCCAGTCGTTGGTGAATTCTGGCGTCGGCGGCAGATCGCGCGGATCGCCTTCGAGGCTCCCTCCGTCGACCCATTTGGCGATCAGCGCAATGTCGTCAGGCGCCAGGCGGCGCTCGCCGACAAAGTGCGGACCTCCCTCGACGCTTTTCCACGGCGGCATGAAGTGGTTGGCGGTGACTTCGACGAGCTGCTTATCGCGCCGTTTGGCGTCGGCATACGTGAGGAGTGAAAACGGTGCAACTTCGCCGGGATGGTGGCAGGCAGCACAGTGGGCGAACACGATCGGCGCGATGTGTTTGTTGAACGTGATCGTTTCGGCCGGCGCTTCGGCGGCGGAGACACCGGACTTGACCATGATGATGGCGAAGAAGGCACCGCAGAGAGATTTGGTAAGCATAGTTCTCACTCAGGCGTTTTAAACCGCGAATTACGCGGATGAGGAAACTTATAAGGAAGCCAGAAAATGATGAAGCCAGGAAGAATTATGAGCGGAGCCATACCTATTTCCGATCCTGGTTTCCTTCATTCCTGGGTTCCTACTAAATCTTTAATCATCCGCAGTTAGTGATGCTCCGTCGGCAGTTCGGGAATATAGCAGCCGATCGCTTCGGTAAGGGGTGTGGGAACGGGCTGGCCGGCGAGAATGGCATCCAGCGCGTCGACCAGATCGTGCTTGGTGACTTCCATACGGCGTTTGCCCAGGGCGACGTATTGATCGTCGATGCGGCCACGATAGAGGACTTCGGCCGCGGGCGAAAACACGACAACTTCGGGCGTTCTCGTGGCGCCTGCGCGTTTGACCAAGGCGTGATCGGGATCGAGCACGACAGGAAGCTTGATTTGAAATTGTTCGGCGTGCGCTTTTGCCTGCGCGAGCGAAATTTGCGGATCGGCCTCGACAATGAACATGGGAATGCCCAGCGGCGAATATTTTTCGTATAGCCGGTTCAGCTCGGGCATATAGGAATTGGCGATCGGGCAATCGTTGAGCACGAACACCAGCACCAGCGCCTTCGTTGCTGACTGATCGAAAGGATGATATTCACGCCCCTTGATATCGACAAGCGCTCTGTGCCAGCCATTCGACGCTGCGGACTCGTTGCGCGCATAGCCGGCCGTGTTTGATCCGCGACAGCGTCAGATTTTGTGCTGCAACCGCCGGCGGCGAGCAAAACAGCCAAACAGCCAAGAGTGGCGAGATGATATTTCATGGATTGAATTGTCGCAGGTTTCACGTCGGCCGGGAATCGATACCAAGAAGGCCGATTTTACGGCGCGAGTTTTGTCCGCAACACTTCGCAAGCATTATCTTCGCAGCGCGTGATCTGCACTTTGCCGTCTTCAATGACACTGCGAACTTTATGAATCGTGACGACCTCGCCGTCGACCACCATGGCGATCTTTCCGCTTCCGAGATGCTTGCGGGTAAACTCTGCCAGCTTCCCGATATTGTCGTGCGCCAGTGTGACGGTCAGCATGCTTTTCCCCTCGTCGTCCTTGGTTAATTGCGGAGAACCATCGATCATTAACGGCACATAATCGTGCGGGTCAATCGACAAATAGCGCGGCTGCGCAGCTTCTTGCTGGTCGGAGTATTTGTTGGTGTAAACCAGAACAACTTGATCTGCGTTGTCAGCCGCTGCTTCCGTTTCAGTCGGAGCTTCGCGGAGAATTGCATAGGCTCCATTGGGCAAAACGGAGTCACGGCGATTGATGGAACGATGAGCTAGCGCAGCTCCGGAAGACGACGGTCTGTCGGCACAGCCGGACATTGAGGACAGACCCGTACTCAATAGTGCCAGAGCGCAAAGCAGGGCAAACTGAGGCATCGATTTCATGCGATCTCCAATTTGAGCATTACTTAGTTGCTGCCTTCACCGTGGGTAGCAGTGAGCCACTGGAGCCCATCGACAAATGGTCCGCGCCAGCAGACGGGATCGTGGCCGCCGCTGAATTCGAAGTACTTTACGTCGTAGCCCTTGGCCTGCAACACATCGCGCAGGCGGCGATTTTCCCCGAGCAAACTGAACGGATAGAAATTTTCGAACTTGCCGGCCGTCAGAAAAAAGCGGACCGGCAACTTCGGCGATGCCACAAATTGGCGAGTGAGCCAGCCCGGCTCGTCGTGCGCGCCGTCGAACATGCCGGGGAACCATTGGTACGAGCCCGACAGCGAGATCACATTGCCGAAAACTTCAGGGTGACGATACGCGCAAAACGACGACATCAAGCCACCCAGGCTAAGCCCGCTAACGATTACATGGTCTGGATCGGAGGAAACGTGAAAATCCTTTCGCACCTGCGGAATCAATTCGTTGGCCACAAAGTCGGCAAATTTTTCGTCGCAGGCAAGTTCCTTGTTGCGCCTTTCGGTCTGATAGACGAATACGGCCACGATGGGTGGTATTTTTTTCTGCCCAATCAGATTGTCGAGAATCACCGCAACCGGGAACGAGCTGCTCGGCTTGGTGGATGCCGCTGCTCCCGTCGAACATCACTAAGAGCCAACAGGGTTGGGGCTTGGCATCGTATCCGGGCGGCGTGTAGACGGCGTAGGTTCTCTCTTGGTCGAGGATCTTGCTCTTAAGATTCGTTTCGCGAATCTCGCGGCCGGTGAGCGATTGCTCGACGACTTGGAAAAAACGATTCGACACACCCGGCACGCGCGCAACCAAGGCTGCGGCGGCGCGTCGGGGAGTTCGACAATGGAACCATCGCGCGATTCAATGGGGTGGGCGCTCAGCGGATCGCCCACCATGGGATGTTCCTTAAAGTATTTGTCGTGCTTCGCCGGGTCCTTGGGCATTGGGTCGGGAACATCGACAAGAAAGTGGTACGTGAAGCGGGCGTCGCTGGGCACTTTATCGGTACGGTACCAGAGTTCGGTATCGCCCAACCGCGTAAGCTTGGCTCCAATGTCAGCGGTTGGCGGGCCGCCGAGCACTGCCACATTGCGCGTAAGCGGGTTGCCGTGCCACAGAAACGTAATCCAGCACGAATGCGGATCGTCGGGCTCAGGTTCGACCAGCGGGGCGTTATCTTGCACGTCGTGGAAGAATTTATCGACGATTGCGGCGGAGCTGGAGGCGCCGGCCGAGGCCAAGTCTTTGGCCAGCGCCGCCATGCGCGGGCTGTCGAAGGCGTCGTCGGCCTCGGCAGATGGCGAATGACGCGGAAAAAGCGCCAAGGACGCAACAATGCCAATGGCCACGGAAGCAGTTGCAATTCGCATCGGTTTTGTTCTTAAGTGCGGCGCGCCGCCGGCGGGAGTGTTTTCGGAATGCCGGGCGGCGCGCCGCGGTGGGAAGTATGGGTTATTCGGTTGGTTGGTTGCGATATTGCTTATGCTGCCGTTGTAAAATCATCCGCCGGCTCGAAAATCTCTCGGCCATCTATCGCCGGCGGCGGCAGCGCGGCCCCGCAGTGCGTGCAATCGCGGCGGCCCGTCAAGCGCACGTGGCCGCAAGCGACGCACGTTTCCCGCGCGGGCCAGTCGTTCAAGCCGAGCATCACCACCACGCCGGCCGGTCCAATCAGCAAGTTGCCGATCGTCCAGCCGATGGTTTTCGTCCAACTGAATCCACACCGCAGCGCCAATCCGAGCGTCGCAATGGCAGCCGCGATCGCCCCCACGTAGATTGCGCCGTGGAATAGCCACCAATTTTGCTGGGCATCCATCTCGAATATGTAATCCAACACCCACGGCGCCAAAATCGGCAGCCCGGCCAACGGATAAAACGCACCCATCATGGCGGTGCGGCGGCGAACGGTCGGGGGGCGATCGTAGGGAATTTCGGCCGGCTGCGTTTCGCGCCAGCTTACCGTCGGTATCGAATTCGAAGAATCGAACTCGCCGCTTATCGCTCGGATCGATCTCGATCGGCACCGCGCACAACATCACATGATGATTGTCGGGCAATAGCGCCAGCGAAAACCAATATCGCGCCCAATCGAGATCGTGCTCGGCCGAAAACAGCGCCTCGCCGCTGGGCTTCATTACGTGTAGCCGATTCTGGGTGACCACAACCACGGTCGGATCGCTTTGCGGCGGCAATTCGGCGGCGGCCACGATCGGATCGTCGGCCGTGGCCGTGAAGATTTTTCGCACGCGGTGCTGATCGAGTTCCATCCAGTACACTTCCGAAGGGAACGAGAGCGTGTGCGTGCTATTTTGCACAACGGGATTTAGCGGGGCGCGCGGAAAGCGCTCGGCCGGAGGCTTGTCGGCGGCAGCATACCCAGCCGGCCCGACCGTGCCCAACAGCGTGAGCGTTACCGGATCGTACATTTCGATGATGCGCTCGGGCACATCGAACAAACAATTTCGGCGAAACCGCGTCCCGTATTTCGCCACAGTGCGCAAATCGACGACGCCCGGCCGAACGGTGCGATAGCCGAGATACTCGGCCTCGTAGGTCCAGCCAATTTGGGCCCGCGATTCGTCGATAAAGCCCGACACGAAGCGAACGAATTGATCGGCGTGATTCGGATTATCGTCGTTCTTATCATCGGGGTCGATGCCTTCGTATTCCGGCAGCGGCTTGCCGTTGGCATCGGCCACCACGCACGATCGTTCTTTGTTGGCGATCGTCCATGTTACTCGCAGCACGTTGCCTGCGCGATCCACGCGCATGTCGTGCCAGACGGTGACGTTCTGGAAAGCGCCTTGAATGGCGACGATCGCGATGCCCACTGCGAGCGCGCCTACGTAAATCATTGTGCCCAATGCGAATTTCGGCACACCGGCGCGATCGTCGACGCCGGCGGTGGAAAACACGTTCCAAGCGGCCAGCGCACACACAGCGCTTCCAGCGGCCGCGAAACAAATCGCCTGCCAGAACTGGGGCGATTCGCGCACCGCCACGGTGCATGCCGCCGCCAACCCCAGAGGCAACAACCGAGTGCCAAACCACCGCGCCTTGCGCAGCGTGAGCACCATGCCGGTGAAATAAAACGGCGTGACGGCGAGAATATCGGCCGCCAGCGGCAGTGCGCTGCGCCATTGGAACGGCATGGCCAGGTTTCCCGGCGTTGCCGCCCACACGATCAAATAAATCGCCGGAATCAACAGCCCGACATAAATCAACAGCAATCCCGCCGCGCTTTTGGCGATGAACACTTGCAGCCGCGAAATTGGCCGATGCACCACGAACGCGAAATTATCGGGGCGCGTTTCGAACCACGTTTGCAAGAGCCCCATCGCCAGGCCGACGATGGCAAACGGCAGGCCTGTTGTTTCCGGTCGAATAATATCGAACATCAAGTGCGAGCTGGCTTCGTGAATCCAGCCGGCGACCGACAGTGTGAAGAAACCAAGGATCAGCAGACCCCATTTCAAATTTTCGCGCAGCTCTTTGACAAATATCGCTTTCATGGGGCACCTTATAGTTTTTGGAAAACTCCGCCGGGGAGAAGGGGACAGGCACATTTTGCTCCGGCGGCCTCGCGCAAAATGAGACAGTCCCCGGCGGGTTTTCAATGCGTACCTGTAACCATTTCTGTTTCGGGCTCTTCGGGCAGCCGGGCGTTTTCCAAATTGCCCCCCAAGTAACTCACAAACGAATCTTCCAGGCTCACCGGCACCTCGTCGATCCGCTCGGCCCCCAGTTGCTCCAGAGCCGCGCGCGTTTCCTGCGTGACATTCACCAGCGTCAACCGCAAGGTGTTCCCGCGCTGGACGCACTGAATCAAGCCACGGATTGCGAATCTCCGCGGCAGGTGGTGCGGAAAGGTCAGCACGAATTGCTGCACGCAACTGCGGAATGTGTCGAGCGAACATTCGGCCCGCAGCACGCTGTAATCGAGCACGGCGATGTGGTCGGCCATGCGCTCGATGTCCGCGAGCAAATGCGACGAGAAAATGATCGTGCGGTCGGCTTTGCGCGTGGCGTAAACCATCGATTCCAACAGCGACCGCCGGGCCACGGGATCGAGGCCAATGGCCGGATCGTCGAGAATCAACAAGTCGGGCTCGGCGGCCAACACCATCGCCAGGCACAAGCCCGCCCGTTCGCCGCGCGACAAATTGCGGGCCCGCGTTTTCGGATCGACGCGGAAGAATTGCAACACCGAATGGAACAAGTCGCGGTTCCATCTGGCGTAGAAGTGCGATTGGAACGCTTCGGCATCTTTCACGCGCATCCAGCCGAATACCGGATGCCCCTCGGCCAAGTAGCCGATGCGGGCGCGAACTTCGGGCGTTAGCGATTGGCTATCGTGCCCCAGTATGGTGCTCGTGCCCCAGGTGGGCGACAGCAGCCCCAGCACCATCCGCAGCGTGGTGGTTTTGCCCGAGCCATTGCGGCCGAGAAAACCGAAAATCGAGCCGCGCGGCACGTTCAAGTTCAAATCGTGGACCACGCGTTTGGAGCCGAAATATTTTGTGAGATGGCGAGTTTGAATGGCGAATTCGGTCATGGTTGGTTCCTTAGACTTTGGAAAATCCCGCCGGGGACTGGCTCATTTTTGTCGAGTCCGCGAAACAAAAATGTGCCGGAATCCTTCTCCGGGGTAGTTTTTTCGGTCATGGCATTTCCCTTACTTTTCAATTTCTAGTTCAAGTTCGCGCAGTTTGCGTTCCAGGGCGGCGCGCAGCTCGTCACTCTCGAAGCCCAAATACACCCCTTCGTTCACGTAGGCTTCGAGCGCCGTGCGAATGCGCCGCAGCCGCTCGGTTTTTGTGTAAACCGCGCGGCGTCGGGCCACGAACACCCCTTTGCCTTGCTGCGTTTCCAGCACCCCTTCGCGCACCAGATCGGCATACGTGCGGCGCACCGTGTTCGGATTGATCACCAACTGCTCGGCTAGCGCGCGCACGCTAGGCAACTGCTCGCCGGCAAGCAGGCGTTCGGTGGCAATGGCGCGGCAGATTTGATCGACAATTTGCCGATAAATGGGCACGTCGCTGCCAGTGACAATCGAAATTTCCAGCGGCATGGTTCTTAAATGGCCTAACAAAACGATCCGGGGACTGTCCCAATTTTGAGAGTGCGGCCGAGCAAAATGGGACTGTTCCCCATCTCTGCGATCGTTCTGTTAGACGCTCCAATGTGGCAATCTGAGTGGACCAACTGTGCTAGTTACAATAGCACAGTAACCGATGGCTACGCGGAAGGCAAGAAGATTTTTGAGAAAATAATTCGCGCGTCGGTCCGTGGCGCCAAATGATCGACCGGGAGGCGAAAAATCCCTCCGGCGTCGTGACCCGCTTCGCCAGCAAAGCCAAGCTGCTCGAGCAACCGAACTCCGTCATTTAGGACCACTGCTTGGAGCTCATACCCAGAAGCGGTAGACTTGGCGTTTGGCAAAAGTGCTTAGAGCGTCTAACAAAATGATCGGGGACTGTCCCGATTTTGCGCTCTTCCGCGGAGCAAAATGGGACTGTCCCCTCTCCGAGATCATTTTGTTAGACGCTTTCGGTATGGTCGTTTCTTACCACCGAGGAAGGGCGCACATGCGACCGCAACGAACACTGAATCGAATTGGCCCACTCGCAATCATTGTCGCGGCAGCATTGCATTGGGCTCAAGCCGCTGATGACGAGCCCAAGACAGAAACCGTAACTGTCCCGGGCGGCAACGCGGTGGAAATTACCATTCCGAAGGATTGGGATTTCAGCAAGAAGCCTCTGGGTAACACGGGGCTGTCAACCCTTGCCTTGGAATCCAGCGACAAAACAACGTTGTTGCAGATTACGATGATGCCCGACCTCAAGGGAAATTTCAGCACGAAAGAAGGACGCGATAAGGTTTTGACTGAAGCCGCACAACATTTCGTCGACGGTTCGGTGGAAAAGAAGATTGAGCTCCAGCAAGTCGAATCCAAAAATGGCCAGGGGTCTTATGCCAAATTCACCGACGCCTCGCTGGTAGGCAAGCCTGCGCAGGCAGGGCAATATCAGGCGATGGCGACCGGCATTATGTTGTTCGACAAATCTGCTGCCACGTTCACATTGCTAAGCGATTCATTCGACAACAAAACGTACGCTGCCGGGATGGACATTATGAAGAACGATATCACGGCACTCGCCGATACAGCATCCATTCCCATCCCGAACCAGGGTTGGCACATCTCCCTCGACGCTCCCGCGTTCGATCACAAGCAAGGCCAGCAGCAAGGCCGCAATTACGTTTACCAAGCCACCAGCGACCGGTTTAATCTCTCGATATTCGTAGAACCGCAAGCGAAGGCAGGCGGGAGCAAGGAGTGCTACGAATACTATTGGCCGAAGGCCAGCCGCAACCCGTTGATTAGCAAGCCAACGATAAAAACCTCCAACACCGATAAATACTATCGCGTCGAATACGACGTCGATGCCGGCCCGATTAAGCAGCGCAATGTCAACTACTACTTCATGTTCGACGGTAAGTGGGTCGATGTACACATCTCGATCACCAATCCCACCAAGGACGACGATGGCGTAATCACGAAATTCGACAAGGGCCTGAGCTATGGCAAGTAAAGGCACGAGTTCCTAGCCGCACATGACGAATGTGGTATGCTCACCGCAACCGTAACATTTCTCCGCACCGAAGATGGGGGCCGTCAAACGCCCGTTCGCTCAGGCTATCGCGGGCAGTTCTTCTTCGAGGGAGAAGATTTCGAATCGGCAATGGAAGTATTGCCCGAGCGTTGGGTCCAGCCGGGGGAAACAACCGACGCAGGCTTTGCGTTTACAGAATACTCGTTCGAAAGACTCAAAGGGCGAATAAGCATCGGCCACGCTTTCAAAGTGCGCGAGGGAAAGCATCCCACAATTCACTCTTAGAAAAACCATTTCTGGTCATCACGCTAGTCGCCGCCGGCATTGGTGGCGTTGTTTTTCAGCAGCGGTCCGATTTGATATTCAAAATAAACGAAACGGCTTTAAATTAAATCGAGATATCGATGGAAGTTAGGACTGATAAACCAGCACATCCGTGGTACGATCGAAGTCGTCGAGTCGATCTATGGAGAGGGCTTCGAAGGCGAGATCGATCCTGTCTCGAATTTGCCCGTTACAGCGTGTAAAAGCCCAAACCCGCGATGATGCCACTGTTCACCTAATTTAACTCGCAGTTTTGCAAATTCGCTGGAGTACCCTCCGATGACCGCTACTGTTCTTGCAATCTTGATGCTCATTGATTGGCCGTTTACCTCCACACACCAATTAGATTTTGACATCCGGAGCCCGGTCGTCATTGGCGATCACATCTTGGTTCTAGTGGAGGCGTCGACGCTGCCCTGGAAAATGCCGGACAGCGCGGCGCAGTCAAACAATATCCGCGGGTATCTGTTGAACGTATTACTCACCAAGGACGCTAATAAAAAGCCCCAAGTCATTGGCCCGCTGTGGTCCCTTGAGGGGCCAATATCGAGTATGACGAATAACGATGGCCTCACGTTTACGGATAAAGATAGGTCCGATCTCCAACAAAAACCTGTTGTGTTTATCGAATCCGATGGTCAAGTCGTAAGATTGCAACACGTTGAAAAACAAAGCGAAGTTAAACAGTCCGTTCTTGAGATTAAGGACAACAAAGCGAAATGGGTGGACCATGGCACCCGAAAGAATCCTAAGCTGCTATCGCCGTTTTCAAGCGAATTCCAAACGAGCCAATCCGGCCAATTTGTTGTACAACGCGAGCAGGACAACATCGTGCGCGTTTACGACATCGTGAAAGGCGAGCAGCGCTCTGACAAGTGGCTGGAAGCAGCCTTTGGAGACGTCCTGTCCCGGGAAGACCTCGGAAATTCAAGGCGATATCTCACGGACGATCTGAAGTACCTCGTGGTTTTTCCTGATCCGACCGTAGAGGTAAAAAAGGATAAAGTGAAGCTGCGTCTTGAAAGTTTTTCGATTGATGGCGAATCGTATTCACGAAAGGACCACGGGGTAGTTTACACGCGCGACAGCAACAAACCGAAGGTCTTCGCAGGGCTCAGGTATACGGACGGAGCGCCGAAAACGTATTCGATTAAGGGCCTCAGCATGCCGCCAATGGCATCCTTTCGTACCGGTGTTCCGCTTGAGCCCTATTCAATCCACGGCCAACTGCTGTTCTTGCAAATATCTGACGACGAACTGGCGCTGAAAGATTTGGACGCAAAGAGCATCTTCTCGCAGAAGATCGATCCAGCGTGTACGTGGCTGAATGACCTAAGCATTGGCTCCCAGTTCGATCTAAGAGCGTGTTTGTAAATTAGGTTTTGAGCCGTGCCAGACGGCGTGACATGAGGTTAATCATAGTGATGTGGAGCATGGCTTCGCTGGAGCGTACGGTTCGTTCGTAATCCTTGCTGTTGCGGCGGCAGCGTGAAAGCCAGGCAAACGTCCGTTCGACGATCCAGCGTTTGGGCAACACCACGAATCCTCGAATCCCAACCGGCCGCAGCACGGTTTGCAAGACCCAGCCAAAGGTGGCTTTCACCCATTCGGGCAATCCACTGCGGGCGTAGGCTGCATCGGCGAAAATGACCTTCAGTCGGCCAAAGCCCTGCCGCATTTGGTCCAGCAGCATTCGCGCGCCATCTTGGTCTTGCACATCGGCGCGATGCACGACCAACGTCAGTCTACGAGAAGCGATCATTCGATGGTGGGAGTACAATTTTTATGATAAAGAAAATTACAAGCAAATGAGCGATAGATTTGTCGAGGCGCTCTTGCGACAGTTTAGAGACGGCGACCAAAAAACTAAAGCGACTGTTACTGAAATCTTTGGTTTGGACCCTTCTTTAGCAAATCAAGATTTCGATCACTTCGAAGCTGCGGTCCGCAAGAGAGGCCAAGGCATTGGAGAATGATTGAGGAATCGCGCTGACGCTTCCAACATGACCGAAAAATCTGCGTCCATCCGCGTTCATCCGTGGTTCCTTAGTTTTTCCTTCCACTGCGCCTCTGTCTCTCTGCGTGTGAAATTCCTAGATCTCTTCTAAAACTAAGTGTGGCCAAAAACGTGATTGAAAATCGGCCACTCTCGACTATACTGTACAAAGGTATATATTAGCCAAACCGCGCACGCGCAGTAAGCGGCCCGCCGTTCGCTGTCGCCCCCGCCGCAACATACTAACCCGACGCGCAAGCGAGGGTGCTGCGGGTTCGTGTTCGCGACCGAAACGGATTCCTCGCTCGCGCATCGGGTTAATGCGACGACACGTACTGCCCTGCCTTTTGTCCCAGCCCAGTCGCCGCTAAATGCTTCAACAATGCACCAAAACCCTTCGCGCCAGGACAATATTCCACACATTTTGTCACTCCGCGCTTGCAATCCGTTCGGCAAATATCGAACATCGCCGCGCGGCAGCCGGACGCCACTGGGGATTTTGTCACGAAAATAAAAATCCGCGACAAAAACACTTTCCGCGACAAAACTCACCCCCATTCAGATACTTAAATTCGCCCGCAAATTATGTTATCCTTCGGTTTGAATTTTGGATCGGGTGGCATGGTGTCATTCCCGGCTGCCGGGAAGGTCACCATGTGAATTGTGCATATAGCATGCTCACGCTGGCGCGAGAGCATGCCACCCACTGTGAAAGCGGCTTTTGAACGGAATGCTACCCGAGCGACTACGGAGGACATCATGAGCGATAAAAAACCAAACTACACCACCACCGATGCCGGCATTCCGGCCCCCAGCGACGAACATTCACTCACCATCGGTCCCAATGGTCCCATCTTGCTGCAGGACCATTACCTCATTCAAAAAATGGCGCAGTTCAATCGCGAACGCGTGCCCGAGCGCGTGGTGCACGCCAAAGGGGGCGGGGCTCATGGCTACTTCGAGTTGACCGCCGATGTGAGCAAGTACACCAAGGCCGCGTTTTTGAGCAAAGTCGGCAAGCAAACGCCTGTGTTCTTGCGGTTCTCGACCGTGGCCGGCGAGTTGGGCTCGGCCGACACCAACCGCGACCCGCGCGGCTTCGCCATCAAGTTCTACACCGAGGAAGGCAACTACGATCTGGTCGGCAACAACACGCCGATCTTTTTCATTCGCGATCCGCAAAAGTTTTCCGATTTTATCCATTCGCAAAAGCGCAATCCGGTCACGCACCTGCGCGATAACAACATGCAGTGGGATTTCTGGACCCTCTCGCCCGAGAGCGCCCATCAGGTGACGTTTTTAATGAGCGACCGCGGCACGCCGAAAAGCTGGCGGCACATGAACGGCTACGGCAGCCACACGTTTATGTGGATCAACGCCGGAGGGGAAAAGTTCTGGGTGAAATATCACTTCAAAACCGATCAGGGAATTCAAAATTTCACGGCCGACGAAGCCAAAGCCATGACGGCCGAAGATCCCGACTATCACATTAACGATTTGTTTCATGCCATCGAGCGCGGCGAGCATCCCTCTTGGACATTGCAAATGCAGATCATGCCATTTGCCGATGCCGAGAAATATCGCTTCAATCCGTTCGATCTCACCAAGATCTGGCCGCACAGCGATTACAAGCCCATGCCCATCGGCCAGCTGGTGCTCAACCGCAATCCGGAGAACTATCACAACGAAGTCGAGCAGGCGGCATTCGAGCCCGCCAACATGGTGCCGGGCATTGCCACCAGCCCCGACAAAATGCTGCTGGGACGGCTGTTCAGTTATCCCGACACGCACCGTCACCGCATCGGCACGAATTATTTGCAACTGCCGATCAACCGCCCGAAATCGCCGGTGCATAGCTACAACAAAGATGGGGCGATGCGCTACGCCCATTCGGGCAACCAGCCGGTGTATGCCCCCAACACTATGGGGGGCCCGAAGGCCGACGCGAAATTCGGCGACCCGAGCTACCAGGTGAGCGGCGAAATGGTGCGCACCGCCTACACGCTGCACAAGGAAGACGACGATTTCGGCCAACCGCGAACCTTATGGCTGAAGGTAATGTCGGAAACGGATCGCAAGCATTTGGTTTCGAACATCGTCGGCCACTTGAAGCACGGCGTGCAGCCAGACATGCTCCAGCGCGCAATTACCTATTGGCGCAACATTCATCCCGATTTGGGCGACCGCGTGGCGCAAGGCGTTGGTCTGGCGACCAACGGCGCGGCTGCTCCGCAGAAGCCCAAGCCTGCAGTGGCAAAAGCGTAAGCATCGGGTTCGATAGCGATCAAACGAACAACGACGCCGTTAGGCTTGGGTCCGGTTCATGCACCCTTGGCTCGCTTCACGCACCGCCGCCTTCGATAGCTCCGGCATCCGCAAGGTATTCGACCTGGCGGCCAAGATGACCGACCCGATCAATCTTTCGATCGGCCAGCCCGACTTCGATGTGCCTGCAGGCGCGCGGCGGGCGATGGTCGAGGCTGTCAACAGCCGCAAAAACGCCTACTCGCAAACGCAGGGCATCGCGCCCTTGATCGAAAAGCTGTCGTCTCGCGTCGCAGCCGAATTCAAACACGCCGATCGCAAACTGTTCATCACCAGCGGCACCAGCGGCGCACTGGTGCTGGCCATGATGACGCTGGTGAACCCCGGCGACGAAGTGATTGTGTTCGACCCTTACTTCGTGATGTACGATCCGCTGGTGAAGCTGATGGGGGGCCGGGTGGTGCTGGTCGACACCTATCCCGATTTCAGTATCGACATCGATCGCGTGCGCTCGGCGATCACCAAGCAAACCAAAGCGATCCTGTTTAACAGCCCCGCCAACCCCACGGGCAAAACCGCCTCGGCCGACGAAGTGCGCGGGCTGGCCGAACTCGCCGCCGAGCATAATATCGCCCTAATCAGCGACGAGATCTATCGCGAGTTTTGCTACATAAAACCCTCTCCCTCTGGGAGAGGGAAGGATGAGGGTGCGAAAGGCTTCGTCTCGCCGGCCAAGTTCAACGAGCGGACGATCGTGATCGACGGCTTCTCAAAGTCGCACGCCATGACCGGTTGGCGCGTCGGCTTCGCGCACGGCCCGGCCGAAGTGATCAACGAAATGATCAAGCTGCAGCAGTACACCTTTGTCTGCGCACCGCAGCCGGCTCAATGGGCAGCCCTTGCCGCGCTCGAGATCGACATGCAAACCGAGATCGACGAGTACCGCCGCAAACGCGATAAAATCGTCGGCGGCCTCGGCGATCTGTATGAAATCACGCAGCCCGAGGGGGCGTTTTATGTGTTCCCCAAAGTGCCGGCCAGCTCCGGAGCCAAATCGGGCACCCAATTCGTCGAGCGCGCCATCGAAAATCAGTTGCTGATCATCCCCGGCAAAATATTTTCCAGCCGCGATACGCATTTTCGCATCTCGTATGCCGCCAGCGACCGGACCATCGACCGCGGCATTGAAGTGCTGCGGAAGTTGGCCAAGGGTTAACGATACTTTCGCTGCTGGCGAAACCTCTTGCCCATTACAGGGTTTCATATCCTTTAGGGCCTTAAGGAGTTTCAAACGATGCGCACGTTCAACTTTTCTCGCCGGCAGTTTCTCGGCGGCGTGGCGGCCGGAGCCGCATTGTTCACCACCCCCTGTTTGTTCGCCGAAATACTTGCGGCCACGCCAGCGCTGACCGAAGGTCCCTTCTATCCCGACAAATTGCCGCTGGATACCGACAACGACCTGATCATCGTAAACGATTCGACCACGCCGGCCCTTGGCGAGATAACGCACCTAACCGGCCGCATATTGAATTCTTCGGGCGAGCCGGTCCGCAACGCCTATGTCGAAATTTGGCAGGTCGATCACAACGGCATCTACCTGAACTCGCACGACCGCAATGAAGATAAGCGCGACAAGAATTTCCAGGGTTACGGCCGGTTTCTGACCGATTCCACCGGCCAGTATTATTTCCGTACCATCAAGCCAGTGCATTACACTGGCCGCACAGCCCACGTTCACTTCGGCATCAGCCGCAACGGCCAGCGCATTTACACGACGCAATTGTTCATCAAGGGAAACCCAGAGAACGATCGCGACGGGGTTTTCCGCGGCATTCGCGACGCGAAGGCGCAGGAACTGGTGCTTGTGGATTTCAAGCCGATCAAAGATTCAAAGATCGGTGAATTGTCGGCGAATTTCGACATTGTCATGGGGCACACGCCGGAAGATCCAAAGAAAGACAACGATGGCGCGATCAAAGGGGGCATCGGCAAATCGGAAATGCAGCGCGGAGGCGGACGCGGGCCCCCAGGTGATTTTGGCGGAGGACCGCCGCCTGATTTCGGTGGAGGGCCGGGCGATTTTGGCGGCCCACCAGGTCCACCCCCAGACGGTTTCCGACCTGCGGCCGATCGCAAGTAAGTTCACTCGCTGGCGCTTTCGAAATCGAGCCAATCAATACTTACGGTGCCCGCGTCAATCGTTAATTTCACGCGGTTGGCGCCTTTGATCAATTCGACGGGGTTAAGCTTCAATTCGTGCCAGCCACCTTTCTCGCTGATCGCAACTTTTTGACTTTTCTCGGGGCTCGCATCGTTGACTGCAATGCTGAAGGCCGCAGGCAACGAATCGGTTTTCACTTTGATATTGAGCGAGTAGGGCTTCGACTCGAGGCTATTAATGTCGTAGGTAATCCAATCGCCTTGGTACAAGCGAACGCATTGCCCAGCCTCGTCGCGGCGGCGGCGAGGTTGCGCTACATTGTTACCGGTAGGCGATTTTTCTGAGCCAGTCTTTTCTGAGTCGGCCTTTTCGGAATCTGCTTTTTCGGCGTCAGGTTTTTTCGCGTTAGGCCGTTCCAGTAGATCGATCAATACCCCTTCACTTTTGCGATAGAGCCCGGAGCGCTGCCCGGGATCTTTCACATGGAACGAGTGATCTTGGCCGCCGGCGCCGTAGTTTTCCGCTTCGACCTTTCCAGGCACGCGGTGGAAGAGCGCATTGACGACGTCGGGATGGAAGACGCAGTGCTCCAGGCGAATATTGCCTAGCAATTCGTCGAAGATTTTTTGCGCCGCGTCCTTAGACAAGTTTGAATTGTCGCGCGTGCGCGAATACAAAACAACCGCTTCCCTTCCCAGGGGCGGTTTGATCGTGTACGGGCAATTGTTGCCGCTCATTTTTTTCCAGGGCCAAAACGACCAGCCGATGTTGTTCGCTTCGAAATTTTGCGTGGTGGCCCAATAAATGGCATCGTCTCTTTCGCCGGTCTCGCCGACCCACACGGGTGCGCCCAAGCGATTGCGTTCGGCCACGTAGTGGCGAATGCTCTTGAGTTCGGTTGGGTTATCCCAGCAATAATAGTGGAATTGGTAAACGAGGTTTTCGTCGAACGGTTTAGTGAACACCGACCAGTCGTTGGCCCAGTTGCAGCCTTCGACAGTAATCATGTGCTTCTGGTCGACTTCGCGGATGGCCTTGGCGACGCGTTGGTAGAGTGGCTCCAGTTGGTCCTTGTATTTCTTGGCGGCGCCCGTTCGCTCGGGCAGCGGCTCATTCAACAGATCGTAGGCAGCAACGGTAGTATCGTCTTTATAGCGCGCGGCGATTTTCACCCAAAGACTCACCAGGCGATCTTGATACTTTGTGTCGATGAACAACAGCGGCTGGTCGTCGGCACTGTCGTCGATGTTTTGGCCGGTCTGGCCGCCTGGCGCGCCGTGCATATCGATGATGACGTAAACGTCGTGGACCTTGCACCACTTGATTAAATTGTCGAGCAGATCGAAGCCTTCTTCGCGGAATGAGCCGTCGTCTTCCGACATGAACAATCTAGAATTGAGCGCCGGGCGGACCGAATTAAAGCCAAGCTCGGCGATGCGTGCGATGTCGCTTTCAGTGATGTAGTTGCGGCGATACTCTTTCCAGAATTTTTCGGCATACTCAGCGCCGGCGAGATCAGCTACGAGCTTTTCGATGCGCCGCGGCCGATCGGCGCCGCCGCCAAAGCGCCACATGTAACCTTCCGGAAGCATCCAATTACCCAGGCCGACTCCGCGGAGGATGACTTTCTGGCCGCTTTCGTTGACGATGTCTTCGCCGCTAGTGTGGAGGAAATCGGCGGCGGTTGCGATCGTGGCAAATGCCATTGCTGCACTTGCTGCACAAATGCTTATAGCGAGTAGTTGAATTCGTCGGCTCATACAGATGATTTTAGATGGATAGACTATGGTCTGGTCACGCAGAGTTCAGTGAGGCGCACCGTGAGATCGCCAAACTCTGCGGTGTTGATCTCTTCGACGAAACCGCAATTGAACACCAAAAAGACACGAAAAGAAACAGGCGATTTTCCCGAAAAATGACCAAGCGACCAATAACTTAGAATTCGCATTACGTTAATTTGAAGACTACGGGGTTATCGCTCTTTGATCGATCAGCCATTGCCGCATTTTTTGCGCAAGCGCGGCGTCGCCCTGGGAAGTTGCCAATTGGATCGCTTTGCGGGCGGCGGCAATTGCTTCGGAAGTTCGCTCAATTTGCGATTTGGCAATCGCCAGATTTGCCCAAGCGTCCGCCATGTCGGACTGCAACTGAATTGCCTTCTGATACTCGGCAATCGCGGCCTCGGGGCGACCTAGCTCGAGGATGGCATTGCCCAAATTGACATGTGTTGGCGCGGAAGCAGGCTGTAATTGCAAGGCCTGTTGATAATGGACGACAGCCTCTTCGGTCTGTCCAATTTGACACAACACATTTCCCAAATTCACCTGGACCTGCGGGTCAGTGGGATTGAGCTGCACGGCCTTTTGGTACTGGATAATGGCATCCATGATTTTATCACAATCGGCAAGTGCATCTCCCATGCCGGCAAATATTTTTGCATCGTCAGGCGCAAGTTCTGACGCAATCGAAAACTGTTCGACGGCGTCTTGTGGATGACCTGCTCTTTCCAACGCGATCGCGAGATTGTATCGCGCATCGACGTCGTTGGGCTGCATGTCGACGGCGTGTCGGCATTCTCGAAGAGCATCTTCGAGTCGTCCTACAGCGAGAAACGCACGGCCTAAATTATAGTGAAACCCGGCGTCGGCTGGTTGTAGTGCAATCGCTCGTTGAAACTGCTCGATCGCGTCGGCCGATCGTTTCAACTCGAGAAATGCATTGCCTAAATTGTTGTGCGCCTTAGCGAAATCGGGATCGAGCTTTAGGGCAGAGAGAAAGTGATCAATCCCTTCCTGAATTTGGCTGGCGTCTAACAGCGCGTTTCCCAAATTATTGTGAACCATTGCGCAAGTTGGATTTTTGCGAAGAGCATCTTCGAAAATGGAAATGGGCCCGGCATAGTAAGCGCTTTGAATCCGGCATAGGTAAGCCAGCGCACCGACGACGGTGCAAGCGATCAGAACTGCAGCAGGACGCCAAATGCCAACCGCTCGTCGCTGCCATTGAGCCCACGCGGCGGCGATCAGCGCGACAACGGGAATGATTGCGGCGTACTGATAGTGATCTGCTACGAGCGAAAACTTCATGAAATAGACATCGGTAAAGCCCATGACCGGTAGCAATGCGAGGCAAAACAGGAGCCACGCGAGTAATAACTGCCAAACGACTGTCAGGCGCCGTTTCCAAAAAAAAACGCATGTAACGAAGATCGCCGCGGCAAGCGGAATCCAGACGACGCCGTTGGCGACGTCGACCTTTGGCTGTGGATAGATGAATGATAAATCCAGCGGCAGGATGTCTTTTGCCAAGTAGAACCAGACCACAACGCCCGAATCTGCGACTCGTTCCAGAGGGACAACATTACGAATGGCGCCGGCGGCCGATTTTTGCTGAAACCATATATTCACAAGTGTGAGAACTACCGCCAAAACGAAAAACGGAACGGTTCGGACGAGCTCGGAAAAATCGATCGACCGCCGTTTCCACCAAACGATCAACAAGATCGCCACGGGCAGCATCGCCACAGACCCTTTGCTGAGCATGGCCAATAAGAAGCATAACCAACTGATCGCGTACCAGCGGAAGGTTGGACCAGCGCGACTCCTCGGCTCTACGGCAGCGCCATCGGCGCAAATAGCACAGAATTGACAACAGCGCAAAGCACAACGCCATGAGGCCTTTGCGCTGCGCGATCCAGGCGACAGATTCGACGTTCACGGGATGCACAGCGAAGAGGACAGCGGCAAAGAACGCTCCCGGAATCGATAGTTCTTCAAGAAGCTTCCACAGGAGGAGCGCTGAAGTTAAATGCAAAATGCAATTGGTTAGATGATAGCCGAACGTGTTCGTGCCCCAGAGACGCCATTCGAGCCACAGGCTGGAATTACTCACGGGCCAATAATCGATGGGCTGGGTTGTGAACCAAAAGCGATACAGGCCGTCGTGCGCTTTTATCAAATTGCAGTTAGCAACGTAAAGGTAGTCATCCCAAATAAAAGCACCGTGCAACGCAGGTTGGTAAACGAACAAAATACCCACAGCGAGGACAAGAAATTGTGCAGCACGGATAGCAATATGCGGTCGGCTGGCGCGCAATTCAGGATGAATCAGTCCTGCTGATGACAATGATGGAGTCGGCAATTGCATGGTCAATTGGAGGCCGAAGCGACCTAAGTACCAACGAAAGTCTAGCTGCGCTGCAGTTGCGAACAAAGAGAAGTGCCTCGATAATCCGATTGATCGGAGACAGTGCCTTCCGAAAAACCGATTGACTTGCACGCTAAAGGATAAACGGCAGGAGCATCGGCACGTCGCGTTGAAATTGGCGGTAAGAATCGCCGAATTCGGCGGTGAGCAGTCTTTCTTCACGGCGGATTTTCACCATGCACGTGGCCACGACGACGGCCAAACCGATGAAGGCGTCGCCGGTACTCACGGTGATTGCGCTGCCAAGCAGGCCGACGAGAAAACCGGTGTAAATGGGGTGCCGAACCCAGCGATATGGTCCGGAGCGAATGAGCTCATGGCCTTGTTTGATCGTGACCATGGCGCTCCAGTAGCGGCCCAGATGAACACGAGCCCAAATGGCAAACGATAAACCGGCGGCCGTGATAATATCGCCGGCGATTTCGGCGGCGCGGCTTTCGTACAAACGGCCACAGATGAGCGTATCGCGGCGGTCGTGAAACACCAAGAAAAAGCCAATCCCCAGCGGTACTAAGTGGGACAGCCGTGCGCGCCAGGTTTCGGAGCTTTTCGTGCGGGCGACGAATCGGGCGCAGACAAACCAATACACACCCCAGGCGAGCCAGAGGCAGATATTAGTTAGCAGCCAAGACATTGCGGCGGACACCTGTGCCTGTGGATGGTCAATATCGTAAAGTTATTCGGTGGATTGATTGTAGTCTTGGCCTCGCGCGATATAAGGTTGAGCGAAAAACGGAACCCAACCACGCGCCCAAATTACGAAGCAACGATATTTAGGTGCTTGCGTCAGAGGAAATTGAGCTGTCTTCAGGAATTCCGCGGTCTTGGAACGATCGAACGACGCGGGCAATTCCCCTCATTCCTAGCACGAGCCAGAGGCCAATCACGACCTGGGCAATATCTACCCAAAAACCGATCTGCCAATCGCGATTGTCCCAGAAAGTGGAAAACTGACCGTGGACCCAAAACACAGCCGCGACCCTGCGACCCAGTTGTGGCAATGCAGTAACGAGCACATACATGCCGAGGGCTGCAAAAGCGACCGACAGTGCTTCTTGCGCGGAAAAACCAGAGATGACGATCGGCTGGCCACTTTTCGGCCGCATGCGCGCGCGATGAAATCGGCGCTTTTCCAAAGAATGATGGCGATTACCAGTAAAATCAGCGGGGCTAGTCCGGCAATCAGGTACGGCATTATTTGCTCGAATTTGTCGTGGCCAGCAGCGAAAATGAATAAGGTCACAATCGCCGTGATTATGGCCGCCAGCGACGCCACCCCTTCCACGAAAACCCACAAGGCAATGACTCGACAGAACAATGCTGGAAGGTCCGATGGGTTAACGATCTTTTGGTCGTGCAATTGGGTGCCCATTCAATCCACCAGTGTATAGTTAGACGTTTGAACTTCCGCATAGTACCAATCGAACTAGGGGTAGCAGAATTGAATTTGCCAGTCAAATCATGATGCAGCGTGTCGGCACGGATTCGTCGCGCGGAGCCAGGGATTCTCGGCCTGCGGCCATTCAGCATGCATTCGCTCAAGCTGCAATCGCTCGACAATGGCGTGGTGCAATTATCGCATCAGCTGTCGCATCAGCCTGCGACGAAATGAGACTGCCCGGATTCGTGAAGCTGCCGTCGAAGTATGATCAGCTAAACCCCCTTGAGGCGTCGTGAAGTTGCGTCAACGAGTTCGCTCATCACGAAGCTTGTGGAACAGTCTCTGAGCTTGGCTGTTTTAACAACTTGGCCTTGCTGGTGAAGCGCGTTTTCAAGCCGGTGCGAAAGTAGACGAAATTGCGAAGAAACGGATTTTGCGATTCTCCCTCTTTGCGCGATTTCCACTGGGCGGGAACTTCGGAAACCGGCACGCCTAAACGCAAAGGTTTGATCAGCGTTTCAAACAAGAAGGGGTGTCGCAATTCCTCCCAGTGGATCGATTGCACAACCTTGGTCGGCATGATGCGGTACGCATAGGTCATGTCGGACAGGCGCGTGAAATACAAAAGCGAGAATGATCGTTGAAACACCCAGTTGCAGGCGAGTTTGATTTTGGAATAACCTTCGAATGAACCGCCAGAAATCCAGCGCGACGCAGTCACGATCCCCGAGGGATTTTGCGCTTCGAGGTCGATCATTTTTCGAACGATATTCGGATCGGTTTCGAGGTCGCTGGCCATAAGGATCACATGGCTGCCGCGAGCAATTTCGAAGGCCTCGCGAATGGCGCCCCCAAGAAATGGGAGCTTTTGCTGGTGCACGACAACCAGGTCGCCAAGGTCCTGTTTCAATTGGTTGACCGTGCCCATGGCCTCGGGCGTCGTGCGATCGCAAACGACAATGAGAAATTCACGGATGAATTCCCGCGCGTTGCGCAAAATAATCTCTACCGTTTCGCGCAGCGAGATTGTCTCGTTCATCACGGGCAATATGACCGAAACCGATTCGAGCTTGTCGACAGCCAGGGAATCAACCATTACCTGCCCCTTGAAGACAAGAGTTCGAGCCCATTACGTACATCCAGCCTAACATGAAAAGCACACCGATGAGGCTGCCCAGCCAAAGCGAACACAGTCGAAAGATGACGACGGCGATTGTTGCGTCGCCCCCTGACATGCCCAAACGGGCTAAGAGCAGCCCCGCGACAACTTCGAAGCTTCCCAATCCGCCGGGCAAAGCGGAAAGCTGCGCCCACCAGGGTGGCGATTCCATAGATGGAAAACGATTCGAGAATTCCGCATTCCAGGCCGAAGCTGCGAATGATGAGGTGAAACGCCAAGCCCTCGCAACTCCAGGCAACCAGCGCAATGCCGACGCCTAGCAAAAAGGGAATGGGCCTCAACAGGCTGCGGCAGGTGTCGAGCGCGCGGAGCACCTTTTCAACAACTCCGGCGAGTTTCTTGATTTTGGCGAATTGCCTGAGGACTAGATAATAGATCCAACGGTTGCTGAAAAATACGGTCGCCGCCGCGACCACAATCGCGGTGCCGACGAAGTAGACCGTAGCATCAGTCAGGAGCGCCAACCCGCCAACTGCCAGAATGAGCACCGCCAATAAATCTCCCAATCGCTCTACCAGCAGGACGCCAACGCCATCGGAAAGGGGCACATCGTGGCTGGTGCGCAGCAGAACCGACTTGACGACTTCGCCCGCTTTTCCCGGCGTCGCGGTAAAGGCGAAACTGGCTAAAAAAGCTGAGACGCTCGGCCGCCAAGGAACATTCCAGCCTAGGCGAGCAACATAATACTGCCAGCGCACGGCGCGCAAGCCCAGGCCCAAGAGCACTAGTCCGATGGATTCGAATAGAACCGCCAGAGGGAATTGCGAAAACGCGCGGGTTAAATCGCCGCGCTTGGCCCATACGGCCGCCCCAAGATACGCAGCCATAACGACCGTCAGCGCCGTAATCGCACGTGCCAGCCAGCGGTTCCACGGCAGAGGCGCGTACGAAAAGCGCTGTAGGAGAACTCGCAGTAGGGCGCTCGTGATGCTGGTTTCAGTTGACATGGATGAACGTACTGGAAACCTAGCATATTACTGCATTGAAGACTTCTGGAGAAGCTACTCCCATTGTAATTGACCGCGGCGAATTGCGAACTCAAAATGGAGTCAGATGGTTAAATGAGTTAATTTTCGCCCCGTGAATAATGTTTTCGTGGCGGGCAAACAAATAGCTAAGAAATCGTTGGGAAAATCTGACGGCAGTTTGCCCAAATCGGCGCGCCAGTCCGCGGCAGCGCCGGCTAGCCCAAGCGCGGGCGAGCGGCGCGGATGCTGGACTAGCGTGTTGCTGGCCGCGCCTGTGCTATTAATTTCGGCAGGCTTCCTGTTCGCGCAATTGGGGCATTATCCATTGTGGGCCGACGAAGCCGACACGGCGCTGTTCGCGCGCGGAATTATGCGCACTGGCGACACTTCGGCGTTATTGGGGGAAAACGTGTATGCGTATCGCGATGGAGCGCCTTGCGCGATTTGAAAGGACGTTACCAGCCGCCGGCCTCGTACTACTTGGCTGCGCCCTTTGTGGGAACCGAGAATACGAACTCATTTTGGCCCCGCTTTCCTTTTGCGGTTTGTGGATTGTTATGCGTGACGTCGATGCTGTACTGGCTCGTGAGGGGCCAAGCATCGGTATTGTTTTTTGTGGTGATGGGGCTGGGCATTCTGGGCAACGTCTCATTCTTTTTGTATTGCCGGCAATGCCGCTACTACGCGCTGGTGATGTTGCTCACGGCGCTGATCGTCTATTTGTATTTGAATTGGAAAGGAAGCTGGTCGAAATTGACGGCGATGATGTTGGCGTCGCTGGCACTGTTGGCCTCGCACTACATGGCATTTGGGGCGCTGTATGCGGCTTTGGCGGTCGATTATTTCGTCTTTCGCGCTTAGGACCACCGAGATTGAAACTGCGACATTGGGCGTGGTTGCTCGTGCCACAAATATTGGTTGGACTGCTGCTGGTTTGGATTTACAATCCGCTGGCTTTGGGCGCCGTGCCCGCGCAAAGGAAATACAACTGGTTTGTCGATAAATGGATTCTGCTGTGGTGGAATTTTCGAGATATGAATCTGTGCGAGTTTGGGGCGATGATCATTCTCGCGCTTACGCCGCTATTGTATTTCCTTGAAAAAAACGTGTGGCTGCTCCGAGCGCCGCTAGCCGCGCTTGTTTATATTCTGTCGGTCACGTTCATGTCGCCGCAGCCATTGGGCATGACGAGCGTGGCCGATGTGCGCTCAGCGCCATTGATTCCGCTTTTGATTTTCATCGCGGCGCGAGGGTGGTAGTGCTCTGCCGGCATAAATGGTTCATTGCGCTGCCGGTTGCCGCGGTATTATTCGGCACGAATTTGCTGCATTTGCCGTGGAATCCAAACGCCTGGCATTGCACTGTTTATCAAATGGTTCAGGAATTGTCAGACGCTCGGCTGACGGCGAGCCAACGAGTGATCGATTGGATTAACGATAATGTGGAACCGGGAGAAAGCATTTGGGTCATGCCGAACGAGATGACTTACACGCTCATGTACCATGCGCCGCAAGCTGTGTACGCGTGGCAGTTAAAATGGCCGCCGGCGGAGCAGTTTAAACAACTATCGTGGATCCATTTTTTGGGCCAGGTCCCGCCGGATTTTATCTTATCATTTGGCCCGCAGGCGGCAGTGCTCGATGTCATCAATCAATATCGCACCAAGGCAAATATTGTGTACGCGCCCGCCAGCCACGTTGATATCTATTTCGAGGAAGTCACCCGGCCCGAACTGATGTGGCGCAGTTTCAAACCGGTGACGGGGTACAACCCTGGGCGCAGGCGATCTTCATCTGGCGGCGGCAGGGAGCAAAGCAAAAGCTGTAAATTCACGGGAGACGAATTCACTTCTCGAATTTCGCAGCGGCATTGGGATGCAAGTTTTCTTCGCACCGCCAATCAAAGGCAGACAAACAAAACGAGCGCATAAAAATTGGCCGCTTGGGCGTTTTCCCTTGCACGACTTCAAACGCTCGAGAAAATCGCCAGCGGCAACGGATATACGCTCAAGCGGCCAATTACGTAAACACTCGAACACGAACATACCGGCAGCTTAACGGACTGAGCTGCCGGATTGTTTCGCGCACGACTGAAACAACTAGGCCATGGCCTTAAGCTGTTTTAGCGCGCGAACCTTGATCTTGGTGCTGGCTGGCTTAGCGGCAACATCCATCAACTCGCCTGGCTTGAACGGATTGGGCACGCCTTTGTGCGGCGCCGGACGTGCCGGAACTTTCTTCTTCTCAATCTTCACCAAGCCCGGAATGGCGAAAGTGCCCGGGCCTTTGTTGCCCATAGCCTTCTTGATTTCGTTTCCAAGCGCTTCAACACGCTGACTTCCTTCTTACTCACATTGGTAGATTCGGAAATCGAGGCCAGAATTTCACTCTTCGACGGCGATTTTTTACCTGACATGGTAGCGACCTTCCCCATAGTGGATGACCCTCCTTGCAAAAATGCCTAGTTACTTAAAATCCGCTGGTCCCTTGCGGAACGTGCTGATTTAAACGCACTTTGCCGAAATTTCAATCCTCAAATGCTTGAAAATCGACGAATATTGCGGAAAAATCAGTTCGCCGCGGCAAATCCCTCGTTAATCGTCGCGGTGGAGGAGCGGGATTCCCCCAGAAGCTGCGACCGCTGCCGTATGGCACGATTCGGCGAAGCTTGCGCGAAACCAGCAAACCATCACTCCAAATTTGCTATGGCAATATAGGTCATTTTGCCAAGCTAACGCCGGCGGCGGGCAAGTTTTTAGATGGCCAGACAATCGGCACATTCGAAATAGACCGGCGCGAGTTTATCCTCGACGCCCGATTGTTGCCGGTCCACAAGCGGCCTTGTAAGATAAAGAGACATAGCGGCTTACGACTTGGTTAATCGGTTGTAGCTTGCAGATGGAAACGAAGGTCGCCTACAGCGGCGTGGCGTCTTAGGCGAGCCTATCGAAATCGAGCCGCACTACGGAATCTAAGTGCTTCGAACTTTTACCCGCCCATCAGCGACTAACTTAGCACTTCGATGCACGCGCTTGAGGAATCGGGAAGTATTCGGTCATGGATAGAAAATGCCCTTGGCGACGGATCGTGATGACAGGGGGTGTGGCAGCCGCTATGGGGGCCGTTGCTGCGGCGACTTGGTGGCTGGGGGGCAAAGCTATGGCCCAGCAGCCGGGCGTTCAAATTCAAGTGCAGGGGCAGATTCAGTTCCAGGGAGGATTCGGCGGACGTTTTCGCGTCCCTGGGCGTTCAACTTCCGACGCCGATGGCGACGCCGGCGACGGCGTGTTCTTGCCCATCGACCGCGATACCACGCGGCAGTGGGAAAAGGCGAAGCAATTGCTCGATAACCGTTGCCGTGACGCTGTTAGACGAAATTCTCCATCGCGATGAGGATTTCTTCTTTAAACCCGACGGGAATCAATCGACGCTCAGCAGTTTGAAGTGCGAAGCGAAGCGATTGATTGGATCAGATGGCCGGGCGTTCAGGCCTATGAATTGCAATTTCGCGCGCGAGGCAAATGCTCGATGAAGCGATTGCTACCGGCGAAACCACGGGACTCAGAAGAGCTTCACGGCGCTACTTCACACTCAGGCCGGATACGAAGGAATGCTATTGCTGGGCCGGCATCATTTAGATCATGGCCAGCCGCTGGCGGCGGCATTGTGTTTCCAGCGATTGGCCGACGCGCTCGGCGCCGGCGCAATTCGAGCCCGAATTATCGATTGAGCTGGCGTGCTGCTACCAGCGTGCTGGTAATTTCAACGCGCAATTCTGGTGGCGCGATAAAAACAAAATACAAAGATTCGAAAACGACCATTAACGTCGCCGGAAAAAAGGTCAATTTGTTTTCCGACGATGCCCGGCGCTCGCGTGGCTTTCGACGCACTTTGGCGAGCCGCCGGTTTCAAAACTGGAAGAATTGCAGAATTGGCAAGTCTATCGAGGAAATGCCTCTCGCAATGCCCAAAGCGTTGGCGGGCTGCCCCTGTTGAATCCGCGTTGGCGGGTGCCGACCACGACGCAGCCTGTGGTCGAAAAGGCGATCGTGAGTTTGCGACAGCAATTCGCTGAACAAAATATCGCCACGTTGCCCGCGCTGCATCCACTGGCGGTCGGCAATTTGATTTTGATGCCTACAGCCCGCGACCTGCTGGCGGTCGATTTGGAATCAGGCAAGCGGCTCTGGCGGGTGCGCAGCGGCACCGATAATTCGCTCGAGCAGATGTTGGCCCAATCGACGGCCACTCGGCGAGTCGCGTTTGGATCCGGCCTGCGGTCGGCGCTGTTGACCATGCGATTTTGGTCCGACGCCACACTGGGAACGTTGGCCAGTGACGGGCGGCAAATTTACGTGATCCGCGATGCGGCCAGCCCCGGCGATCAGCCGCAGCCGTTCCTGCAGCCGGGTTTTGGCGGCCGCCCGCGCCGCGGCTTCCGAGCGATGCCCGTGGATGCGGCACTGTTGACGGATCAGCTATTGCGCAAAGCGGTGCAGGCGCAGAAGGTGAATGGGAAGTCGGCGGCGTAGCGGCGAGGAAGAGCCGAAGTTGGCCCGCGCCAGTTTTTCTTGGGACCGCCGCTGCCGCTGCAAGACAAGTTGTATGTGTTCGCCGAAATCAAGGGCGAAATCAAGCTGTGCGTGCTCGATCCCGCCACAGGCCATTTCATTGGTGGCAACAATTGGCCGTTGTCGAACACAACGTCACAGATCATTTCGCCGCACGGCGAGCTGTCGCCGAGTTTTCAGACAGAAGATGCTCTCGCTCTTCCACGTCGGCTGGCACCGTAGTGGCGGTCGATATTACAAATCGTTCGCTATTGTGGTGTTATCTGTACACTGCAGATATCGCCATTTATGGTGAATCAGGGAATGTTTCCCGGTGGAGGAATGGCACGGAATTCGGGATCTGAACGGTCCCGGCGGTAAATGAGGCGCTGGGCCGACGATTCTGTGACCATTGCCAATCGCCGCGTGTTAATTACACCGTTGAGGTCAACAGATTGCATGCGTGAATTTGGCCGA
>CAWGBP010000031.1:0-127336 GCA_963820835.1 Pirellulales bacterium
GAAGGTTCAAATCCTTTCGCCCCGACTTAACTGGACAGAATGCTCTTCGACCAGCACGTCGAAGGGCTTTCTTATTTTAGGGGCAAGGGTTGCGTCACCCGAATGGCTGTTCAATCAAAAGGGGCGATTATGAGGGGTTTGTTTCCGAATTCGACACAACGCCTTGTCAAAATGGGAGATCACGCGGTTCAATAATAGCGGCTATCTCGGCAGCCAATCATCTCCGCGAGGAGTGGCAATTTCGAACGTCGGACCCATGCGGCGTTTGAACAATCAACGGTGGGGGCCGAGTGGATTTAGACCGAGCGAATCGACTTCATGGATTTTTGCAAACGCTGTATCGGAGAGTTCGATCGCCGCGATTGGCGGCGTGGTGAAGAGTATTTCCGTCGCGGCGCCGTTCACATCTCATGTTACTACGCCACGGGGCTTGACGCCAAAGTGCAGGGGTCGGCCGCTTCGCCGTATGATGTTCGACTGGACTGGTCGGACACCGGCGGCGGCAGCGACGTCCTTGTGGTCCATTGCTCTTGTCCGCGTTTTGACGACATGGGGTTGTGCAAGCACGTGGCGGCAGCGATCCATGCCGTTGACGCCGCAGGCATCGGCGAAGCGGTACCGGGCAAACGACCGCTGAAGCTGGAGCCGGAGGAAGATGTCTCGGGCGGTTTGCTGGGACAAAACGCTGTGGATGACGAGTGGGACGAGATGAGCTCTCCGCTAGCTTTGCAGCGTGCCGGACTTTCTTTGATTGATCTGAATCGCCGACGCAATGCTGTGCTTCGACCGAAGGCGAATCATTGGAAGAAACAACTTGCTTCGCTCTCGCAGTTCATTCCCGAGCAAGGTGCTTCGGACGAGTTGCCGCAGCCTTGGAGCAAGCCCCGGCAAATCTGGTACGTGCTGGATATCGAGCGGACCCTGCATCGCGGCTGGCCTTGCGTATCGCTTCGGCAGCGCCCGATCAAGAAAAACGGCACGCCGGGAAAGCTGAAAGGCGTCAAACTTTCGCGAGAGGAAGTGCAGAATTTGCAATCGGACGAAGATCGGATGCTGATCGGTCTATTGGCCGGCAACGACCGCGTCGAGGACTACGGTTACGGCTACGGCTATTCCAACTATGGCTATTCCAGCTATTACAAACTTTCCGACTTCGCCGTGGCGCCGGCGATGTTCGATGTCGTATTGCCGCGTTTGTGCGCTTCAGGACGGTTTGGTTGGCTGCAAGATGACGAATTGCAACGAAATGATCAAATTCATCCCCTGACGTGGGACGACGGGCCCGTTTGGAATCTGTACCTGAGTGTTAGCGAAAGCCCTGACCGGAAGCATTGGCAACTCGAGGGCAATCTGCAACGAGAGGGCGCGACCGTCGATCTGGCTAGCCCAGTGGCCTTGTTAGCACTGGGTCTGGTGATCTTTCGCGACCGGATCGCGCGATTTGAGGCGGGCGGCGCGTTTGCTTGGGTTGCGATGCTGCGCCAGTCTGGCACCTTGCTGGTCCCCAAAAAACAGGAACAAGAGCTGATTGCACAGGTAGCGCAGATGTCGGTCGTGCCGCCGGTCGAATGGCCCGTTGAGCTGCAGTGGAAGGAAGAGCATCCAACGCCGCTGCCGCAATTGACCATCTCGAAGTCGAATCGGAGTTGGGAGAAAGATTTGGAGTGCCGCTTAACGTTCAAGTATGGCGAATACTCGGCAAGCTTCGGGAATGGTCCGGGCGCATGGTTTGACCAACGGCCGCGACGGGCTGTCCGCCGGGATTTGGCGGCTGAACGGGCTGCTCGAGATCAACTGCTGGCGGCCGGAGCGCGGCGCGATCGTTACTATGGCCAGGGCACCCCGGAGCTTTTTTCCTTGACGCCTGCAAAGATGTCGGCTCTCGTGCTGCAACTGACCGCGGCGGGTTGGCGCGTGGAAGCGGAAGGTCAATTGATTCGCGGCGCCGGCAAGGTTTCGTGCAGCGTAACCAGCGGCGTTGATTGGTTCGATCTGGAAGGCGCCTGCGATTACGGAGGCATTCAAGCTAGTTTGCCACAATTGTTGGCCGCGCTGCGCAAAGGACAGCAGTTCGTGCAGCTCGACGATGGCTCGCAAGGGATGCTGCCTCAGCAGTGGCTGGCGCGCTATGCTTCGCTGGCCGAATTGGGCCAGACCAAAAAGAATCGATTACGGTTTGTACTCACACAGGCGGCGTTGCTCGATGCTCTGCTGGCTGCGCAGGATGCCGAATGCGTCACGGTTGATACCGAGTTCGCCCGATTGCGCGAAAAACTGCAATGCTTCGAAGGCATTCGTCCGGGCAAGGAACCGAGCTCGTTTGCGGGGGAGTTGCGACCGTACCAGCGCGAGGGGTTGGGTTGGCTGCAATTTCTCGATGAATTTGGATTCGGCGGCTGTCTGGCGGACGATATGGGATTGGGCAAAACCGTGCAAGTGCTGGCGCTCGTCGACCAGCGGCGGCGGAAGACGACGGATGATGACTCCCGGCAGCAACGACCAGCGTTTGGCGCAAACAGTGGGCCGTCGCTCGTGGTCGTTCCACGAAGCTTGGTGTTCAATTGGATCGAAGAAGCCAGGCGTTTTACTCCGCAACTGCGAGTGCTCAATTACACGGGAGCAGATCGCCATGCGGCGGATGGTCAACTCGATGACCACGACTTAGTCGTCACGACGTATGGCACGTTGCGGCGCGATATCGAACAACTCCGTCATCACACGTTCGATTATGCCATTCTCGACGAAGCTCAGGCCATCAAGAATGCGTCGTCGCAAGCGGCGAAGGCTTGCCGGCTGCTGCGTGCCGGTCGCCGGCTGGCTATGACCGGCACGCCGGTGGAAAACCATTTGGGCGAGCTGTGGTCGCTGTTCGAGTTCCTGAATCCCGGCATGTTCGGCCGGAACCCAAAGTTGCACGAGCTGTTTTCCGTCAAGCGGTCCGGATCGGTTTGCAGCTTGAATGGCTCATCGGAAAATGGTGCGCCAGACGCAGGCCCCCATCGGGCCGAGGGCTTAACGATTCTCTCGCGCGCACTGCGGCCTTTCATGCTACGCCGCACCAAGCAACAGGTATTGACCGAACTTCCGCCGAAAACGCAGCAGACCTTGTACTGCGAACTGGATGGCGCCGAGCGAAAACTTTACAACGAGTTGCGCGCGCATTACCGCGGTAATCTACTGGACCGCGTTCGCAAGGTGGGCATGAATAAGGCGAAAATTCATGTGCTGGAAGCGCTGCTGCGGCTGCGCCAAGCGGCCTGTCATCCCGGCCTGCTCGATAAGGAGAAGATCGATGCCGGCAGTTCCAAACTGGATACGCTGCTGGAGCAACTCGCAGAGATTCTCGATGAAGGCCACAAAGCCCTGGTGTTCTCGCAATTCACGAGCTTGTTGGCCATCGTGCGCCGACGGTTGGATCGACGCAAGATCGTCTACGAATACCTGGACGGAAAAACCACTAAGCGGCAGGCCAAGGTCGAGCGATTTCAAAACGATCCGGGCTGTCCGCTGTTTCTGATTAGCCTCAAGGCTGGTGGACAAGGCCTGAACCTGACTGCGGCCGACTACGTCTTCATCCTCGATCCGTGGTGGAACCCGGCTGTCGAATCGCAAGCCATCGATCGAGCGCACCGAATTGGACAGGATCGACACGTTTTCGCCTATCGGCTGATTGCCCGCGATACCGTCGAGGAAAAGATTTTGAAATTGCAGCAATCCAAGCGCGATCTGGCTGAGGCCATCGTCTCGGCCGACAAGAGCCCGCTACGAAATCTGACGGCTGAGGACTTGCAAATGCTGCTTGGCTAGCGCGGCTGGTGTGAGACCGCGCGGGGGTCCATCGGCATTGTGTCAGCGCTGGCCAGAAGGGCTGCCAACCGGTTCATGGCCATTGCTGACGAACATGTCCGGAATGAATTGATCGGCGGGGTTCATTGGGTATGTCAAACTAGAATGAGTGGGAGCGACTGTATAGGATACGAGCGGCCTGTTACCGCGACGACTGCTCGATGTTGGCTTTCATTCGCAAATTTCGCTGAGGTCGCGGTAGCTAGTTAGATGACGGCCAGCCGTTTAATCCCGCAGATGGCTGCGTCCTCCCTGCAGTCAACCCAATCTGATTTAAATTAGCTACATCGAACGGCACGTCCCGAATCTGGATTGAACTTGAAGCGGACGCCGGTATCATCCTCGATTTTAGGGATCGCTTTCAGAACGACTTCTGAGACCGGCTCAATCCAATTTCCATCGCTCCAAGCTGCGACACAGTCGAGTTGTCCATCGTCTCGAAAATTTGCCGCAAACAGTAGATCCGATTTAATCTCTCGCAACCCGATCATCAATTCAACGTATCTATGTGCTATCTGCGGGGTCACTGAAACGTCAATTAAAACGGGACGTATCGACGTTTCGTCAAAGCCGATGGTCGACTCGCCTGAGAGGTCATTAACCCAGACCGGGTGTCGAAGAAAGTCTTCGCCCGTAAGATCTTCCAAGCGAACCAAATTTCCCAAATTTATGGAAGGCTCTGGAGTCATCGCTGATGTCTATTCAATGTCTTTTCTTTTTAGCCGGGGCGAAAGGATTTGAACTTTCGGCCTATCGCCGCGGCGACCGCTCAAGCCAGGCTGAGCTACACCCCGGGAATGGAACGCATTTTAGATAAGGATATCAAGGTTGGCAAGCTGCATTATATGTACATATATACATGTGTAGCATGAACGCGCTCTCGGTTCTGCGGGAGCCTCGCCCTCCCTGGCGCATCGCCGATAGGCGGCGGCACCCGTCACCCCGACCCTCTCCCAAAGGGAGAGGGAGAATTTCGATCAGCCAACCTGTGATTGGGGCATATTTGCGCTGGTCAGGAACTGGTGCAGGCGGTTGAATTCGTCGTGATTGGCGAAGTGGACGACGATTTTGCCCCGGCCTTTGGCGGATTGGCTGATTTGCACTTTGGCGCCCAAAGCCGAGCGAAGCTGCTGCTCGAGGGCAGACAAGTGCTCGCTGCTGGTGGCTTTTTCGACCGGGTGCGATTGGCCCTCTTGATCGACGACGGCCAGAGATGGGGCGGAGTGCGTGGCGTCGTGCACCAGTTGTTCGATGGCGCGAACGCTTAAACTTTCTTTTTGAATGCGAGTGCAAAAATCCAATTGGCGGGCTTCGTCGGCCAGGGGCAATAGCGCGCGGGCATGGCCGGCTGAGATGGCGCCTTCGTGGAGTGCTTGCTGCACGCCTTGGGGCAGTTCGAGCAGGCGGATGAGGTTCGATATGGTGGAGCGATCGAGCGAGAGGCGCGCGGCCAATTCTTCGTGCGTGCATCCATACATCGACAAATAGTTGTTGAACGAAGCGGCTTTTTCCAGCGCGTTTAGATCTTTACGCTGCAAGTTTTCGATGATGGCCAGTTCGGCCATTTGGCGATCGTCGGCTTCGCGCACATGCACCGGCACATGGGTCCAGCCAGCTTTGATGGCTGCGCAAGCGGCGTTCGCCGGCGATGAGTTGATAACGCTCGCCTACCTGACGGACGACGATGGGCTGCAATAAGCCGTGGTTGTGGATGCTCGCGGCCAGGGCGTCTATTTCGGCTTCGTCGAGGTTTTGGCGCGGCTGATAGGGATTGCTATCGACGTCGTAAACACTGAGTTGCGTGAGGCCAGGGGCGGGACCGGCGGCGGATTCCAATTGAGCGACTGCGGCGTCGGGCGATTGCAGCGAGGCATCGTCGTTTTGCATGTTGCCCATGGGTTGACCGAGCAAGGCTTCCAATCCGCGACCGAGGCGACGTTGAAGGTTCATGATAAACTCCGTTTGTATTTGAATTTTCGATTGCGATTAATTAAGGCAGAAAGCAGAAGGCAGAAATGCGATGCGAATCTGGTGGTGGGGTTTTCTGCTTTCTGCTGTCTGTCTTCTGCTTTATCTCTCACGCTGCCTCCAGCACTTCGCGGCAGAGTTCGACATAGGCTCTGGCGCCGCGCGAGCGGGGAGCATAATCAATGACTGAGAGGCCGTGGCTGGGGGCTTCGCTGACGGCGACATCGCGGGGCACGACGGTGCGGTATACGATATCGCCAAAAAATTCGCGCACCTGCTGTTCGACTTCGTGGGTGAGTTCGAGCGTTTCGTCGACCATCGTGAGCACAATGCCGCCGAATTGGAGCCGCTTGGGATGCTGCTGCATCACCTGGCGGATGACTTCGATCATTTGAGCGAGGCCTTCCATTGCGAAGTATTCGCACTGGATGGGCATGACCACTTCGGTCGAACCGGCCAGGGCGGTGCGAGTGAGGTGTCCCAGCGACGGCGGGCAATCGATGAGGACGAAATCGTAGGCGCTTAGCCCGCTGGCGAAGTGCTGCTGCAGGGTGGCGCTATGGTTGGTGTTGCCGGCGAGCAATTCGACATCTTGAAAATTGCGGCTGCCGGGAAGGAGTTCCAATTCGGCGAGGCTGGTTTGCAGGAGCGACTCGCGCAGCGGGGACTGCGATACGAGCGGGTGGCGTGCAGCAGGTTTGTGCCCCAGGCCACTCGTGCCATTGCACTGCGGGTCGAGATCGATCATCAGCGTGCGTGAGCCGGCCAATGCTAGCCCGACGGCTAGATTGATGGCGGTGGTCGTCTTGCCGACGCCCCCTTTTTGATTCGCGATGCAGAGGATGCGAGCCACGCAAGTCACCACGCCCTTTGCGGACTCAGGGCGTGCCGCCCCAAGTAAGTCCTTGATCGAAGCCCTAGGAGTTCTTCGGATCATGCGGGGGTGGGATTGTAGCGAGCGTGGCGAAGGCAGCGGTTGTCGGCCTAGAGCGCCGTTCCACGTGAAACAGCAGGGTTTTGGCAGATCGCCTGTTTCACGTGAAACGCCCAGAGTGCGCGAGCGATGCTAGCGGCATAGAGGTTTCACGTGGAACGGCTGGACTAACGCGGAAGGCAGAAGGCAAGGCGGCGGCAACCGGCGTGGGGAGACGCCGGCTCGGGAGTTGGTTATTCCAGCGGATTGATAACCAGGCCGCTGACGAGCTTGGGGTAGAAGAAGGTGCTTTTGGCAGGCATGCGCTCATTGTGCTGGCTGATGGTGCGGATGTGTTCGACCGTGGCTGGCATGACCAGGGCAGCCAATTCGAAGCGGCCGCCCTGGCCCATGACGCCGGTGGCATCGCGGGTGGCGGCATCGCCAGCTTCGAGGCTTTCGATCACTTCGCTGACCGAGTGGACGTATTTGGGCTTGGCGAGGTCTTTGATGTCTTTGGCCAGAATGGAATCGATCGCCAGGCGGTGAAGAATGCTAACACCGAGGCCTTGCCAATCGGAGCTGTGGTCGGCAGCGAGCTTGGCCATGGCGGCGCGGCCGGCGTCGGTAATGGTTGCTAGCGTCCAGCGCTCGTCCTGTTGGGTAAAGAACGCCAATGTACACTGCTGCCCCTGAGAAGCGATTCGTTCCCAAACCGTCGAGCCCAGGTCGGTCCCCTCGCCTGCGATCCGCGTGGCGAAAGAACTACCCAATCGATCCGTGAGTTGCTCGGAAGTCATGGCCGGCAGACTGCGGAAGAGCCGGTGCGTGGGGAGGACGAGCAGGCCTGGATCGCTCATGCCGACGCACATCATCAGCACGTAATTGGCCGGATGGTCGGGCGTGAGCTTGCCGGCGGCGGCCAGTTCGTCGCGGTAGTTGCAAGCGGTTTCGTAGCGATGGTGGCCGTCGGCAATGAACATGGGCTTGGGGTCCATGAGCGCCTGGAGCTTGGCGATGACGGCGTCGTCGGTGACGGTCCACATGCGATGGACGACGCCGAGGTGATCGGTGGCTTCGACCGGCGTTTGGCTGGCGACGGCCTGTTCGAGCAGGTTTTGCGCGGCGTTAGATTCATCGGGGAAAAGGCCGAAGATTTGGCTGAGGTTGGCACGGCAGGCGCGAGTGAGCAGCAAGCGATCGGCCTTCGGGCCGGAGAGCGTTTCTTCGTGCGGGTAGATTTTGCCTTCGCCGAAGCGCTCCAGCCGGCAGCGGACCATGAAGCCGCGGCGAGTGTGCCTTTGGCCGGCGTACTCGAACTGCTGGTGATACACATACACGGCGGGGCGCGACTCCTGGTAGAGCACGCCTTCACTGCGCCAGTTGTTCAAGAATTTGGCGGCGCGGGAGTAGCGGTTGGCGGCCGTGGGATTGGCAAGTTCGCCATCGCCGGGTTCATCGCGATTGAGTTCCAAGCGGATGACGTTGGCCGGATGCAGTTTGTAAAGTCGCGTTTGCAGCTCGGGATCGATGACGTCGTACGGCGGACAGATGACGTTCGTGAGCGATCCGACGTGCTTGAGGTCGTAACGCAGCGCGCGGAAGGGAGCGATTGATGGCATTGGGTGTGATCAGTAGTCCGTGGTTAGTTGATCTGACCGTTTATCCATCAACTGGGCCGGGCTGTCAAACCCTCGCCGACGCCTGCAAATCACTGGCATCTTTTGCTACAATGCAAATGGTTGGAAAATAGCGAGGAGAACAGCCATGGGGACCGAGACAATGGGCCGGGTTACAGTTGCCGCCACGATCGAAAACCTGGAAGACGCTATGCCGCAGAACGTGGCGAGCTTGGTGCAGACCAACTGCGACGGCTGGAGATCCGAGATGCGCTTGTGGATACCGGAGCAACAAATCTGTCGATGCCGTCTTCGTTGATCCAAAAACTTGGGCTGAAATTACATCGTCGGCGTCAGTCGATGACGGCCGCAGGTCCACGAGAACTGGCAGTGTATAATCCAGTTCGATTGACCATTCAAGATCGTGACTGTGTGGTTGAGGTGACAGAATTACCGGAAGGATGTCCAGTGCTAATTGGTCAACTTCCGCTCGAAGCAATGGATTGGGTGGTTGACACCAAAGGCCAGCGATTGATTGGCAACCCAGCGCACGGCGGCCAGTGGACCATAGAACAGTATTGATTTAATCGAGGTAACCCATGCCTAAATTAACCATCGCTGGCATCGAAAAGAAAATCGAAGTTATTGAAGAATTTGAAGTTACAATTCGCCATTTAAACGGTAAGGATGTCAGTGCCGTCAAGCAGAGAGGTCTGCGCCGATACCCCTTCAACAAAGCTGCGCCTTCCGATAAGACGGTCGCCAAATGGAAGTTGGATAGATTTAAGAAAACCTATCCGGAGTTTGATGTTGACGTTTATTGTCACACACCGCGGGGTGGCAAAAGGATTGCGAATGGACGAATGCAATTGGTTAATGTGCGGGATAGCTACGCCTAACCAATTAATATCCATCTACGCCACTCAGTACCGGTAGTACTCTGGCTTGTACGGGCCTTCGGCGGGGATGCCGAGGTAGTCGGCTTGCGTGCTTGTGAGCTTGGTGAGCTTGACGCCGAGCTTTTCCAAGTGCAGCCGGGCCACTTCTTCGTCCATCTTCTTGGGAAGCATGTGGACGCCAAGCGGGAATTTTTCTGGCTCGGTCCAGAGAGCGATCTGCGCGATCACCTGGTTGGTGAAGCTGTTGCTCATCACGAACGAGGGATGACCGGTGGCACAGCCGAGGTTCACCAGCCGGCCTTCGGCCAGCACGATGATCGAGCGGCCGCTGGGGAACGTGTAGCGATCGACCTGCGGCTTGATCTCCTGCTTCTTCACGTTCTTTTGGCCGTTGAGCCAGGCCATGTCGATTTCCAAATCGAAGTGGCCAATGTTGCAGACGATGGCATCGTTGGGCATCGCTTGCATGTGGTCGCCGCGGATGATGTCGCGGCAGCCGGTGGCGGTGACGAAGATGTTGCCACGCGCGGCGGCGTCTTCCATGGTGGTCACTTCGTAGCCTTCCATCGCGGCTTGCAGGGCACAGATGGGGTCGATTTCGGTGACGATCACCCGGGCGCCGAGCGACCGCATGGCGTGGGCACAGCCCTTGCCGACATCGCCATAGCCGGCGATGACGACCACTTTGCCTGCGACCATGACGTCGGTGGCCCGCTTGATGCCGTCGGCGAGTGATTCGCGGCAGCCGTAGAGGTTGTCGAACTTGCTCTTGGTGACCGAATCGTTCACGTTGATGGCGGGCACTTTCAGCTCGCCGCGCTCGTGCATTTGATAGAGGCGGTGGACGCCGGTCGTGGTTTCTTCACTGAGGCCGCGGATGCCGGAGAGCAATTCGGGATACTTTTGATGGACCATGGCGGTGAGGTCGCCGCCGTCGTCGAGGATCAGGTTCAGCGGCTGGCCGTCGGGGAAGAAGAGCGATTGCTCGATGCACCAATCGAACTCCTCGTTGGTTTCGCCCTTCCATGCGTAGACCGGGAAGGCCAGCCTTGGCGATGGCAGCAGCGGCGTGATCTTGCGTGGAGAAAATATTGCAGCTGCTCCAGGTGACTTCGGCGCCGAGTTCTTCCAGCGTTTCGATGAGCACGGCTGTTTGAATGGTCATGTGCAAGCAGCCGGCGATGCGGGCTCCGGCCAGCGGCTTTGCCTTGCCGTACTTTTTGCGCAGCGTCATGAGGCCGGGCATTTCGTTTTCGGCCAGCATGATTTCCTTGCGGCCCCACTCGGCCAGCGAGAGATCGGCAACTTTGTACGGCAAACGTTTGGTCTCGACGACGGCCACGGGCAGGCTCCTTTTGTGGTATGCAGTAGGCAGTATGCGGTATGCGGTGAAGAACGAGTTGTTTTGCGTGATTCAGATTGGCTAAACAGCGGATAACTTGTTTCGGCGCAAGCGTTTCCGGCTGGTTGCGAACTTTCAATAGTAAGTGGCGGAGTGCGGGTTCGCAAGGTGGCTAGCCGCTAGCGCTCGTTGATTTGGCGCAAGCTCTGACCGGAACATAAATTAGAACACGCGCGAAATCACCGGGCGATTTTGGCAAATGCTTCTCGTGCCGCTTGGACGAAGGCTTTGACCTTTTCCGGATCTTTGCGCCCGGCGCTGACTCCACACCGCTGGCGGTATCGACGGCATCGGGCCGCACGATCGCAATCGATACGGCCACGTTATCAGGGGTCAATCCGCCCGCTAGCACCAGCGGAATGTCCCACTTCTGCTCCGCGCACAGCGCGCGATCGCGTCCCAATCCGCCATGGCCCCGGTCCCGCCATATTCGCCCGCTTGGTGCGCATCAATGAGCACCGCATTCGGCAAGCATCCGATCTCTGCGCACGCTTGCAGGTATTCATCAACCGCCGCCTCTGGGCGTTCGCCCCACCGCAGCGCACGGATCACGGGCAAATCTACTGCCTCCTTAACGTGCTTGATGATCCTAGGCGGTTCATCCCCGTGAAGTTGAATCCAGCTCGGCTCGACGTGCGTCACGATGCTCGCGATTTCGCTGACCGTATGATTTACAAACACGCCCACGACCGTCAGCTGGCGGGAATCCACACGGGCGATGTTTTGCGCTTCAAGCGGATCGACGTGTCGTTTGCTACCTTCGAAGAAATTCAACCCGATCGCCGTCGCCCCAGCTCCAATCGCGGCCGCGGCATCCTCCGGCGTCGTCACTCCGCAGATTTTGATTTGGAATGGGAGGCGGGACATTGGTGCTGCCGAAGGAGTCGCGTCCTGCATATTCAGTGAAGCGAATGACTTCAATTATACGCCGCTGCTAGCAATCTGGCACACAGTGACGCTCAAGAGGGGTTAACGTCTAGGTCGATAGCAAACGATAGGTGTCGCAGCGCGCGGACGCTTACCCCTCACCCCATCGGCGGGATCGACCCTTCGACCGTTCGACACGCTCACGGCGAGCAAGCTCAGGGCAGGCAAGCCCTCTCCCGGCGCAGTGAATCTGCGACGCGCAAGTGGAGAGGGAGCACTAGTGGCAAACTTTAAGAATCCGAAAACGTGCAGCGATGTTCTCTCACTCAGAAATCAAAATTCCGCGAAGTACGTGGCGGCGGCTGTATGTGTTTATGGCCGTGGCGCTGGCGGTGTTTGTGCTGAGCGTGAACGCCATCGGGTTTATCTGCCATGGGTTCATGACAAGCGAGGCTGTGAGTAGTCCGGCGGTCGCAGAGCAGACTGCGGAATTGCAAAAAAAGCTCACGTCGCTGGCGGACGAATATGATGCGAGCCGAAAAGCCACATCCAGCGCGCTTGCGGATTACGATTCGTCACTGGGGAAGTGCTTAGATTTCTTCAATAACCACTTCTCGGATCTGAAAAAGCAGTATACGCCCACTGGCAAAGAAGATTCCCCGCAATTGGGCAATTCGAGATCGACGGCGGCCGGGCCAAAAATGATTGCAAATCCGCAGTGGAGACAATTGCACGATCGGCTGGCGGAGCTTGAGCAAGAGCGCACAAAGCTGCTAGTGAATCTGACGACGGAACATCCTTCGGTGCTGGCGGTCGATGCGGATATTGAGGAAGTGAAAAGCCAGTTGCAATCGGCGCCGCCGATGATTGCTGATGGGGGCAGTGAAAATGCTTCTGCGTCGGAACCAGCCGCGGTCGCAACGCCGGCGCCGCCAACTGATATCGCCGCGCTGGCCGCGCGCATTAAAACCGACGAGGTGGAATTTCATAAATTGGCTGATGCGCTTTACGATTCGCAGCAGAAATATCGCTACACGGCGCAGGTTGAAAATGGCATTTGGCGCCGTCAAGCGAAGGAGCTTGGCGAACTAGCCGCGGCCGCGACGAAGCCGGTTCCACCACCGGTTGGCGCGGATCCGAGGCAGGGCATTTTGTGGTGCGCAGTCGCGGCTGGCATTTTCGGCGCTGGAGTCGCCCGCAAGGCGCAAAAATGAGCGGGTATTTAAGGCTCCATCGAGCGTGCGGCATGTATTAGAGCTGCCGATTCTGGGGTTCATTTCGCGCGGCGCCGATCAATTGCCGCGCGAACGCCCGCTGCGCGAGCCGAAATGGGTGCGGCGATGCTTGTTGGGAGCAGAGTTGGCCATTGCGGGGATCGTCATTCTGCTGGCAGCCGTCGCAATTGTGGATCAGCATTTTCTTAAGGAATTGTTGGCCGATCCGCTGGCGGCGTGCAGCAAACAATTCTGGTGCTAGCACTACAATCGGCTCGTTTTGAGACGGTGCTAAACCGCCCTGTGAATAAGCGCCGAAGCTAGAAGAGAGTATCTATGGGTCTGGGTGTCTGGCCGCGCGGGAGTTTGTCAACGATGAGATTGAAACTAAGAAACGAAGACACTTAGACACTGGCCAAAGGCAATCCATGTACGAATCGTTTTTTGGCTTCAGCGAACGACCATTTGCCGCCGCGCCGACTGCGCGGCACTACTTTCCCGGCGCGGCGATCGAGGCTGCGCGGCAAAATCTGACGCGATGCGTCGAGCGAGCAGAGGGTATCGGGCTGTTGGTTGGTCCGGCAGGGACCGGCAAAACGCTGTTGTGTCATGTGTTGGCGGAAGAGTTTCGCGGCCGCTGCTTTATCGCGCTCTTGGATAGCGGCCGCATTTGCACTCGCCGGGCGATGTTGCAAGCGATTTCGTACGAGATTGGGCTGCCCTATCGCGGGATTGAAGAAGGAGATTTGCGGCTAGCAATCGTCGATCGCATTTCGCCTCGCAAGCAAACGGGCGAAGTGTCGCCACCGCTTGTGGTGCTCGTCGATGAAGCGCACGCGTTGCCACTGCGGCTATTGGAAGAGCTGCGACTGCTTTCGAACGTAGTAAGAAATGGCGAGGCGCTGGTGCGCGTGGTGCTTGCCGGCGGGCCGGCACTGGAAGAACGCTTGGCCAGCCCGAAATTGGAATCGTTCAACCAACGAATTTCGGCACGCTGTTATTTAGAAGCGCTCGATCGAGCGCAAACGATTGATTACATTCGCGAGCAACTTCACGATGTTGGCGGCCAAGTGGATTCGGTGTTCGCGGCCGATGCGCTGGATGTCATCTATCAGGCCACCGGCGGCATACCAAGACTGATCAATCAGGTTTGCGACCACGCGCTAATACTGGCGTTTGCGGGCGGAGTGCGGCAATTGACGGCGGCGGCCATAGAAGAGGCATGGTCGGATTTGCAGCAACTCCCCACGCCATGGAATTCCATCGCCGGGGCGCCAAGCCGCGATTCTGACGGGCCCGACATTGTGGAGTTTGGCGCGCTGGAGGATGCGCTGACAGAGGAGAATCCGGCGGTTGTTCCGCTGCGCGCGATAAAACGGCCCTCGGAAGTAGCAGCGATCTTTGGCGAAATCAACGTATCTCACGAGGCGGGTTTTCCCAGCTCGCTATCGGGTGGGAAGACGATTGGAAGCATGCCGCCCTTGCCGCTCGACGCGCAGGGCAGCGCCGACGATGATTTCGAGCCTGCGGGTTCGATTGGTCCGGAAGTGGAGTTGGATTTCGGCGCTAGCGCCGATCCTTTCAGCGAATCGTTCGACGAAGAGGAAGTGGTGCTGGATCCATACGCATCGATCGAAACCGATGCGCTGGCGAATCGGCCGCTGGTTGAAAGTGCCGAGGGGCGCGAATTGGGTGCATTGTTGGCGCCGTTCACTTCGGCGGAAAAGCCTAAGGTGCATATTGAGACGGCGACCTGGGCAGGCGGTTTGCCGAGCGCTCCAGACCTACCGCTGCATGAACTCTATGGCGATGTCGAATTACAGTTCCATTCGCCGACTGACGCAACACCGGCGGTAACATCGACACAAATTCATTCGTCGTGGACTGCGGATTCATTGAGTAATGTCGGGGCAAAGACAGCTCGCGTCGATTCGCGACCGATCGAGTTAGACGATGACTTGATCGTTATTGAAGAGCCGCCCGGCTCCGAACATGCTATTGATTTGAAACCCAGGCCGAAAGTGCGTCGCAAGGAGTACCGGCAGCTCTTCAATCAGTTGCGGCGCGGATAATCCACCATATTGGGACAGCCATTGAGCCTGCTGCTGAAATCGCTGAAGCGGATCGAAGCGCCGGCGGCAGAGGCGAGCCAGCCGGTAGCGCCCGTTGCGCCGCCTGCTCCACCGGCAATTGCACCTTCCTCGCCTCTGGCGCATGCGTTTGAGGCGATGTATTCGGACTTTCCGGTCTTCTCACCGACAGAAGCACCACTAAATTCCGAAGAGGCAGTTGCTGGGGAACCGGCCTCAGGGCCGGTTTTGGATGCGATTTGCGACTCCGACGCGACAGAATTCGCTGCCGATATCTCGGTCGACTACGACGAAATGACGGAAGTTGTGCCCGTCGAAGAAATTATCTACGGGCTTGACGAAAGCGAGGACCCGTACCTGGCGCGATCTGACCGTGAGGCGCCGTTCGATGGAACGCCTGAGGTACTGACCGATTGCGAGCCACCGACGTTGAATGTGGCCGGTGCCGCAGAATCGCTGCCGTCGTCTGAAGCCACAACATCAGAGAGTATTGAAGCAGACGAAAGCGGCAACAGCACGCCAACGCCCGAGGTCCCAGACATAGCCACGCCTGAACTTTCCAGTGCGCAGTCATTTGGGGACGAAAGTTCGACGCTCGATCGGCTAAATGAATTAAATGATTTAATTGGGGCATCGTTAGCGTCGACGCCAGAAACGATCCACAAAAGCGCAAAAGAGGATGCTGACGGCGAAGAACCGCCGTCGATCGAACTAGCGATTGAGCAAGAGCGTGGCTCTGAACCGTCCTTCATTTCAGGCAAATCGAGTCATCCTGAAACATTTCAGGTTGCGGACGCAGTCGAGCATGGCGAGATTTCGGCTGCGGAGCAGTTCACGGATTATGCTCCGCCGCACCGGGCCGACGTTGCGTTAGCGAACTTTCAGGAAGCGCAAACCGGGACGCCGTCGCTCGCGTTTGCTGGCGAATACCGCGAGCTGTGCAGCCATTTGCTCGCGCGATTCACGTTCGACGAGCCGCGAACGTTGCTGTGGATCGATGCTGGGAGTGCCGTCGGCGATGCATCGTGGCTGGTGCCGCTAGCGGAGTGCCTGTGTCAAGAGTTGAATCAAGCGGCAGCCGAGTCCACGAAGATCGCAAAAATTCTGGTTATCGAGGCCGCCGGCGCGGCAAGCGGCATTGCCAGCAGTCTAGGTCTCGAATCTCCAAATGGGCTGGCGGAAATTCTCCGCGATGGCGCCGATTGGGCCGCGACCGTGCAAGCCACGCCGCATCCACAGGTCGATTTATTGGCAGCGGGGCGCGCGCCGCTGCCGGCCGACTATCACGAGCAACTTGACGGGCTGTGGCGAGAATTTCAAGAGTGTTATTGCGCAATTCTAATTGCCAGCGGACCATGGAAAACCGTCTCGCCCGAAGGCGTGAGCAATCGGCTGGAGCCGCTTAGCTTCGTTTCGTTGGCAGATGCGGCAATTCTGTGTATTGAAATTGACGGCACGCCGCAGGCGGCAGCCAAGAGCACGAAGCGGCAATTGCAGCAACTTGGGCTACCCATTTTGGGAAGCGTGGTGCGGACCCAGGAAAATTTGGTCAACTGACGTTCGCAATTTGCGGCGCGACTAACTAGAATCGGCGAAACTTTAATTTCCGGATTTCGCTGAAATCATTAATGACGCCCGAAACCACTGTTATTCCGAGCGGCGCAGCCAATGTGGCCGATGAGTCGAATGCCGGCCGGCTCTTGGTCATGTCGGCCACGTACAATGAAATCGAAAACATGCCAAGGCTGGTCGATGACGTGCTGGCCGCTGCGCCGGAAGCCGATTTGCTGATTATCGACGACAACTCGCCCGACGGAACCGGCACTTGGTGCGATACAAAAGCCCAAGGCGAGCCCCGGCTCAGTTGCATGCACCGCAGCGGCAAACTGGGCTTAGGCACCGCCATTGTGCAAGGAATGCAGTTCGCGATCGCCAAAGGGTATAGCTACGCGATCAATATCGATGCTGATTTCAGCCACGACCCGAAGCAGATTCCGGATTTGCTTTCCGCGATGAATCCGCCGGGGCGCGAACCACGCGACGTGGTGATTGGCTCACGCTATATTCCCGGCGGCACCTCGACGGGATGGCCGCTGAAGCGGAGGATCATGAGCCGGTGCGTGAACTTGTATTCACGTTGGATGTTGTGGCTTAAGCCGCACGACGTGAGCGGCGGGTTCCGCTGCTACCGCGTGAGCCTGCTAGCGAAGCTTGATTTCAGCAAAATGCGCTCCAGCGGCTATTCGTTTCAGGAAGAAATCTTGTGGATGCTTAGGCGCGCCGGAGCACGATTTGGAGAGGTGCCGATCAACTTCGCGGAGCGGGTGCGGGGAGTTTCAAAAATCAACATGCGCGAGGCGTTCACGGCCATGCGGATTATTTTGCAGTTGGGGCTGCAGAGTTTAATCGGTCGCTAGCCAGCGGCGTTTGGTTCATTGCGCCGCCTGGATCACAACAGCGGTGCCATAGCAGAGCACTTCGGTAGCGGATCCTTTGCTGACCACTTCCGCCGCATCGTACCGCATGCCAACAACGGCGTTTGCTCCCATTTGCTCGGCATGCTTGAGCATGAGTTCGTAGGCGCCCTGACGAGTTTGTTCACACATTTCGGTGTAGGCAGCGATGTGGCCCCCGATCAAGTTTTTCAATCCGCCGACGATACCTTGGGTAATTGTGGGCGAGCGCACGATGATTCCGCGAACGATGCCTTTGTAAGCGACAATTTGATAGCCTTCGATCGTGAACGTCGTCGTGACAATCATTGAATCCTCTTGGCGGAGAAAGACTTTCGACTAGACGGTCGGCAGTAACGTTATTTCTTCTCGCCCATCAGCTCGGCCACTTTCGGCTCGATCGCCTCGGCCCAGATCTCGTAGCCCTTGTCGTTGGGGTGCAAGAAGTCGGGCATGATATCGTCGGGCAATACCCCATCGGTCCCGAGGAATTTTGAGCCGATGTCCATGTAGAAAACCGTCTTATTGTCGGCGAGCTTCGAAATTATATCGTTGGCGACCGTGATTTTTTCGCGCTGCATGGCAGTGAGCTTGCGAGCAGCCTCAACCTTGGCCGGCATATCGGCCGGGTCGACCTGCTTTTTGCCATTTTGCGTGGCAGCCTTTTCAAGCTGTGCTTCGGTCACTGCGCCGCGCGGCAAGATGGCCAGCAGCAAGATTTTTGTCTCGGGCAGTTTCTCGCGCACTTCGCTGACAATAGCTTTTACGCCCTCCGCAATCTCCTCGGCGGTATTGCTGTTGACATTGTTCGTGCCGATCATGATGACGGCCAGCTTGGGATGAATGCCGTCGACGTCGCCGTGATCGAGCCGCCAGAGTACGTGTTCGGTGCGGTCGCCGCTGACACCCGCATTCAGGGCTTTGCGGTTGCCGTAATACTTCTGCCACACCGCCTTCCCTTTGCCGTCCCAGCCTTGCGTGATGGAGTCGCCGATGAACAGCAGATCGACATCGCCTTGCTTAGCCCGTTCGTTGATCTTCGCATCACGATCTTCCCACTGTTTTCCCTTATGCTGAAGCGGAGTTGTGGCGGTGTTCGCGGGCGCGGCAGTAGTCGCCGGCGCGGCGTCATCGCGGGCAAAAGATTGTCGAACAAGGGCGATTTGCAGGCAAACGGCGGCAACGACCCAAAAGCTGCGACGGATACGCATGGCATAGTTCCTAAATGTGCGGAAAGAAGCGGCTGTCAACCAAGTCCCAAGATACTCGCTGACGACGGTCAAATAAAGCAGTGCGACGCAATATGATCGTCTCACCTAGACCTATAACTGCCAACACAATCCGACCGCAGCCAATTGAGCGATGCGCCTCGGATAAGTATGCTATTTTCCAGTGCTTGCGGCAGGGCCGGTGGTCGCCGATTGCCGGACTGGGATATTTAGGGCTGATTTTTCTGCGAGAGGCTCTGGACATGCGTTGCTTTTGTCGAATTCGGGCGCTGTTGTTGGTCGTCATTTCGCTAATCATTTTACAGACTACCCAAGTTCGGGCTGCCGAAACTCCAAAGAAAGAAGTCGAACGGAAATTTGAATTCACCGTAAGCGCCGGCGCGCACGATCGAGTCAATACGCCGGTCTGCATGGAATTGGCGGTCGATCCTGCGCTCAAAAACGCCACCTGGGCCACGGTCAGCGACGATGCTGGGCACGCCTTTATTGGTCAAGTGACTGCTCCTGGCTTGTTGGCCACGCCTGCTAAGGGAAAAGAGGGCTCTGCCGTGCCGCGCGAATTGCATTTTATTTTGCCGGATTTGAAATCTGGAAAAACCATCAACTATTCCGCCGTATTAACCGAAGTGCCGCAGGTCCAAAGCCTGCCGCCGGAATTCCAATGGAAAGACACGCCCGGCGACCACGATGACTTGCTGTTCGGCGATCGGTCCGTCATTCGATACATGTATCACAAGCTCGATGAATCGACGCCGGAAGCGCGCATGGAAACGTTCAAGCCCTACCATCACATGTTTGATCCGTCGACAGGCGCGGTGCTGCTGACCAAAGGGGCCGAAGGAACGCACGCCGATTTCCCGCATCATCACGGCATATTTTATGGCTTTCGCAAGTTGACTTACGATGACGGAGAAAAGTGTGATATCTGGCATTGCCCCGCCGCTTATCAAGAACACGCCGCATTTTTAGCCCAAGAAGCTGGCCCGGTGTTGGGCCGCCAACTCGTCGAGATCAATTGGGTGGCCGAGCCGAAGCTGGAAGACCCGATCAACCACTATCCGGCAAAGCCCGGAGCGCCGAATGTTCATTTCGCCACCGAGAAACGCGAAGTGACGGTGTACAACGTTCCGGGCGGCACGCTGTTCGAGTTCGCCTCGAACTTGGAGGCGCTCAAGCCGCCTGTGCATTTGGATGGCGATCCGCAGCACGCCGGATTCCATTTCCGCGCCAACAATGAAGTGATGACCAAAACGAAAAAAGAGACGTATTATCTCCGCCCCGATGGCAAAGGGCCGTTGTGTGCCAAAAATGGTAAAGGGCCCGACGAAACTCGCAATTGGGATCCCGAGAAGAAGGATCCGCGGACCATCAATTTGCCGTGGGATGCGGTGAGTTTCGAAATCGGCGGCAAGCGTTATACGCTGGCTTATTTAGATAATGAGAAAAACCCCAAGCCTTCGCGCGGCAGCGAGCGTGAATACGGACGTATCGGCAGCTACTTTGTGGCCGACGCCACCAAAGACAAACCGGTCGACGTCAACTATCGACTGTGGGCACAAGACGGCGAGATGACCGTGCCACAAGTCGCGGCTTTGGATGCCGACTTTGATGACCCGCCGACGGTGACAATCAATTAGCGACGGTTTGACACTCCCAGCGCGACATACCTAAAATCGCGGTTCCTATCTCAATCGAATCACGATCGGCTGCCGGGGAGTTCGTTATGTCGCTCAAGCAACGGTCGGGGCAGACTGCGCCGGAAAATCAACCATCGCCGGCGGGGCAAGTGCAAACGGTCATGCAAGAAGAGCGGGTGTTCCCACCGCCGGCGGAATTTGCCGCCAAGGCGCGCATCGGCTCAATGGTGGAATATGAGGCCATGTGGAAGGAAGCAGCGGAGGATATTGAAAAATTTTGGGGCAAGCTGGCCGCGGAATTGCATTGGTTTTCGCCATTTTCCAAGGTGCTCGAGTGGAATGAGCCATTCGCGAGGTGGTTTGTCGGCGGCAAAACGAATGCCGCGTATAACTGCCTCGACGTGCATCTAAACTCGCCGCAGCGGAACAAAGCCGCCATCGTCTGGGAGGGTGAGCCGGGCGAAGAACGCACGCTTACGTATCAGCAGTTGCACCATCAGGTGTGCAAATTCGCCAATGTGCTCAAGCGGCTGGGGATGAAACAAGGCGATTTGGCATCGATCTACATGCCGCAAACGCCCGATTTGGTAATCGCCATGTTGGCATGCGCGCGCGTTGGCGTGATTCACTCGGTTATCTTCGGCGGATTTTCAAGCGAAGCCATTGCCGAGCGCAATAACGACGCCGGCGCGAAATTGGTGATCACCGCCGATGGGGGCTGGCGGCGCGGCCAGCAATTGCAGCTTAAAGCCACAGTCGATGCGGCGCTGGCGAAATCGCCGACGGTCAAGCATTGCATCGTGCTGCATCGCATGGGGCTGCCGGTCGAAATGCACGAAGGACGCGACCACTGGTGGCACGAATCGATGTCGGGCACATCGGCCCATTGCCCCGCCGAGCCGATGGATAGCGAAGCGCCGCTGTTTATCCTTTACACCAGTGGTTCGACCGGCAAACCGAAGGGCATCAAGCACACTACCGCCGGCTATACGCTATTTGCCAAGAAAACCTTTGAGTGGGTTTTCGATTACCGCGACGACGATTTGTTTTGGTGTACGGCCGATTGCGGCTGGGTGACCGGACATACTTATGTGACCTACGGCCCGCTCATGGCCGGCGCTACATTGTTTATGTACGAAGGTGCGCCGAATTGGCCCGACGAGGGGCGGTTCTGGCGGATGATTGAGAAGTACCGAATCAGTATTTTGTACACAGCGCCCACGGCCATTCGTTCGTTCATCAAATGGGGCGATGCATGGGTCGATCAGTGCGATTTGTCGAGCTTGCGACTGTTGGGCACCGTGGGCGAAGGAATTAATCCCGAAGCATGGATGTGGTACCACCGCAAAATTGGCCGCGAGCGCTGCCCGATTGTCGATACTTGGTGGCAGACGGAAACGGGGGGCATTATGATGAGCCCGTTGCCAGGCGCGATACCCACCAAGCCAGGAAGCTGCACGGTGCCATTGCCAGGAATCACGCCGGCAATCGTGGATGCCGCCGGAAAACCGGTCGTGCCGGGACAGGGGGGCTGGCTTATGATCACGAAGCCTTGGCCGGGAATGCTGCGCGGCATTTGGGGGGCTGATGCGCGGTATAAGGAGCAGTATTGGTCGAAAGTGCCTCACCAGTATTTGGCTGGCGACAACGCGCGTTGCGATAGCGACGGCTATTACTGGATTATGGGGCGCATTGACGACGTGCTGAATGTGGCCGGACATCGCTTAAGCACCATTGAAATCGAAAGCGCGCTGGTGAGCCATTCGGCTGTGGCCGAAGCCGCCGCCGTTGGGCGGCCGCACGAGCTAAAAGGCGAGGCGGTCGCAGTCTTTGTGGTGCTCAAAAGCGCCACGCCGGGCGAAAGCTTGCGCGACGAACTGAAACAGCATGTTCGCAAGGAAATCGGCGCGCTGGCTGTGCCGGACGATGTTCGCTTCACGTCGGCATTGCCGAAGACTCGCAGCGGAAAAATTATGCGGCGGCTGTTGCGCGATATTGCCGCGGGAAAGGAAACCGTCGGCGACACGACCACGCTGGAAGACTATAGCGTGCTGGCGAAGCTGCGGAGTGATGATGAATGACAATGATAAAGCGCGCTGACGCCAAGAACGCGAAGCCAGGAACAATTGGACTCTTGAATGAAGAAATCGAATGGCGTGCCTACGAAATCATCGGCGCCGCGAACGAAGTTCATACGATTCTGGGATCGGGTTATCTCGAATCTATTTACGAAGAGGCGATCTTGCTACTGAATTTCAATGTCCCAGTTATGAAAGAAGGAATTCGCCGAGGAATCCTCTCTCAGTTAATCCGGTTGCGCACTTTGCGACTTCGCGGTTAATTTTCCGCGATCACTCGGGTACGTCTTTGGCCGCGTCGAATAGCGCGGCGACGTCGACGGTAAAGCCGCTCAAAAGCGCGGAGGCGGCCTGCTGGCCGGGGGCGAACTCGCCGTGTAATCCGTAGCGGTCGCTGTCTAGCCGATTAACGAGCACTGTGCGGCGTTCGTAATCGATGATCCAGTATTCGGCGATTTTCGCCTCTGCATAGTCAGCCAGTTTTGTTTCGTAATCACGTTTCTGATCTTTCGGATCGTCGCTGACGACTTCCATCACAAGGTCAGCGCCGTCCCATACCCGATTGTGGCGCGCATGGAAATGGTCTTTGTGAAGGAAAATGATATCGGGTTCGCGGATTTTGTCTTTTCTAATTCGCAACCGTATTCCACTAAAGTGAACTTTCCCCAAAGTTCGTACATTCACATAGGTCAAAAGCGCGGCATAGAGAAACGCAATCAATTCTTGGTGCACTTCCGTCGGCATCGGCAAGAACTCCAGGCGACCATCGGTAAATTCGACGCGTCGATTTGCATGATCCGTTAGATCGAGATACTCAGCCTCAGTCCACTCGCCTTGCTCCGGAAATAAAGTGGCCACTTCCCAGGCAAAATCTCCCTCGTGTTGTAAGGAAAACGCTGTCGTTGACATGATGGGTGATTAAACTGATCGATCGAAGCTTTGTATGTCCGCTAACCGGCCGCTCATATATTCTAACCCGCTTACAGCAGCGGTGTACCTTGGAAAAACGCCCCGCGATTCGCTGTCGCGGGGCTCGGAAGTACAACAGATCTAGCATGCGTCCGGACTTTATCACTCCGGAAACAGCTTCGTCGACAAATACCGTTCGCCCAGGTCGGGCAGCACGACGACGATCAGCTTGCCATTGTTTTCGGGCTTTTTGGCCAGTTGAATGGCGGCCCAGGCCGCGGCGCCCGAGCTGATGCCGCACATCAATCCTTCTTCCTTGGCCAATTGGCGGGCGGTTTCGGCGGCATCTTCATCCTGGACTTGAACGACATCGTCGATAATGTCGACGTTGAGAATGTCGGGAATGAATCCTGCCCCCAGACCTTGGATGGTGTGGCGGCCCGGCTTAAGCGGTTGGCCGGCGCGGCGTTGAGTAATGACTGGGCTATTGGTCGGTTCGACCGCGACCATTTTGACGCCGGGCTTTCGCTTCTTGAGCACTTCGCCCACGCCGGTGATGGTGCCGCCGGTGCCTACGCCACTGACGACGATATCGACCTGGCCGTCGGTATCCTTCCAGATCTCTTCGGCTGTGGTTTTGCGATGCACCTCGGGATTGGCTGGATTCTTGAACTGCTGGGGCATGAAGTAGTTTTTGTTCTGGCTGACCAGTTCTTCCGCTTTGCGAATCGCGCCGGGCATGCCCTCGGCAGCGGGGGTGAGGACCAGTTCGGCGCCGAGCGCTTTGAGCATACGGCGGCGTTCCAAGCTCATGCTTTCTGGAAGCGTGACCATGAGCTTGTAACCGCGCGCGGCACATACGAACGCCAAGCCGATGCCGGTATTGCCGCTGGTAGGTTCGATGATCACTGTGTCTTTGTTGATTTTGCCGTCGCGCTCCGCGGCATCGATCATGGCGCGGCCGATGCGGTCTTTCACGCTCCACAGTGGATTGAGGTTCTCCATCTTGGCGACCACCGTTGCTTGGCAGCCGGCAGTAATGCGGCGCAGCTTGACCAATGGGGTATTGCCGACGCATCGGGTAATATCTTGTCGAATGCCTGCCGGAGCCGACGGGGTGGCGGTGGCCATGGTGAGAACCTCTTTCGAAAAACGAGCGCTGGAGATTGAAACCTTTAAGTAGAACTGGGCTTTTCGCAGCAAAGCTTGCCGAATTATAAAACTTTGCCAAACTGCGGGTCAACCGCTGATTGGTCCTTTGTCCTTTGACATTTATGGTTTGAATTTGCCGTCGTATGCTCGGCCGGGCACGGCCACTAACGTTTAACCAACTGTCAATCATGGATCTACTTACTCCCGACGGCGAACGTTGGCAGGTGATCGTATCGATCACGAAGAAACTGCTGCCGTGGTTTTTAGGGAGCACGCTGTACACGATTGCCGTGGGCGAGATCATCGAGCATTCGCATTTCGCGCACATCAATTGGGGAACGGAAGCGGCCGTCGCAAATGGCGTAATTCTCGGCGTGCTAATGAGCTTGCGGAACCGGGCCGCTTACGACCGCTGGTGGGAAGGCCGCCGGCTGTGGGGGCAACTGATCAACGACAGCCGCAATTTGGCTTGGAAGGTGAAGGCCTATTTGCCCGATAGCGCAATTGCGGCGGCGCGGTTTCGAACCCTCGTCGTGGGATTTGCCGGAGCGCTCAAGCGGCATTTGCGCGGCGATGTGAAATTGCAAGAGATCGCCGGATTTGAGAGCGCCGAGGACAATCCGCAGCATGTGCCCTCGTATTTGGCCGGGCGCGTTATAAGAATCATCGCGCAGTGGCAAAAAGATGAGCTCATTGACCCGCGCACCATGCAAGTGCTCGACGTTCATTCGCGGTCACTATTGGACATTTGCGGCAGTTGCGAGCGCATTCGCAATACGCCGACGGGGCCATCTTATCGGACACTGTTGCGATTGGGGTTGGCGCTGAACGTGCTGGTTACGCCATGGTACACGCTGTTAAATTACGGATTGTTAAGCGTGCCCATATTGCTTGTGTTCATTTTCTTCGTGCTGGGCCTGGAAGTGGTCGATACGGTCGTGGAAGAGCCGTTCGGCACGGAATTGGACGACTTGCCGCTGGAGAGCTACTGCCGCGCGATCGAGCAATCGGTGGCGGAGATATTGCCGGAGGCCAGTGCGGCGAAATAGCGAAACGGTTCGGCAGGAGCCTCGCCTGCAGGACAGCGCTCCGAAAGTTAGTTTCGAAATTGCAATATGCGCACTTGCTGTCGTAATTCATGAACGTCGGCCAGCAGTTGCAGTAATTGCCATTCCATGATGTCGTTGGCCGAGGCGTTGTTGAGCAACTTCGCCATTTGCAGGCGGGCTTGGGCGACATCGACTTCAGCCTGGCGGCGCTGCACTTCGGCGGCGCTGACGGCGCTGCGGCGCGAGTATTGGCATCTTGGGCTTGTTTTAGGCTCTGCTGGGCATAATCGAGCGATTGCTTAGCGATGACCACGTAGGGATTATCGCCGGCACTTTTGTTGCCCTGCATGGCATTGACGCGCCCTTCCGCTTCGGCCACTTCGTTTTCCAAGCTGCGAACGACGGAGTTTGGAATCGTGTCAGGCACTTTACTGTTTGCTTCCTTCACTTTTGCCAGATCGGCTTGAGCGACCTTTAAGAGCGCTTTGACGTAGTCGATTTCGGCCTGCTTCATTTCGGGGCTGGTCGGCTTTTCGTCCCCTCCGGCTTGAAAAAAGGTGGTGCGCTGTTTTTCCTGGGCTGAGGAGGAGCTTAAATAGCCGGCCGCAAGCCACGCGGTGGCTGCGACCGCTGTGGAAGTAAGCAAACCACGTTTGATATTCATGCGATCGTCTCCGCCGTAGGCGTGTATGTTGCAAGAGGGCAGCCGGAGAAAATCCGGTCGGCCGGTATTGGCGCTAACATGCAAAAATAGCATACAAAACGGCGCACCGGACATGATCGGGGCGCTTCGGCGAAAGCTATTCGGCTGGAATTTTCAGAACGTCCGATACTGACGGGCGCGATCGAGCGGGGAATTTGCCCACGAATGCACTCGCGGGATTGTTACGCCGCGGCGGGCGATGCGAAGCCCCCTTGCACACGCCGCCGCCGCCAATATTCCCAGACGGCGATATCGACGGTTCTTAGCGCGAAATAGAAAAGAGTGATGACGCAGAAGTACCAGGCGATCATGGCGAGGCTGAATTTGTCGGTCAGGTTCGAAAGGATTTGCTGGGCAATTTTTTGCGGCATGGTGACCACTTCCCAGCTATTGAAGCGTTCCCAGCGGCCCCAATAGACGCCAATGGCGCAAAGGAGATTGAGGAGAATTTCGACCGGATGGACCCAATTGCGGTGCCCCAGCCAGCGAAGATAGTAGCCAACTTTGATGAGCGAAAGAACGTGGGACTTGAAAACCAATAAAAATGAAGATGGCGTATTTTGGAATTAGAATGTAAATGACACTCCACGTGGGGAGCTCGGGATTGTCGTCTCGCACTTCGGCCACGAAATGAATAATGTCCGAAAGCGTGTACGCGGCATTAGGTAGAAACACCAAAAACGCGACAAACACCGGCCACCAGAGCCAGTTGCGCTTCGCAGCGGGGCGAAACAGCCAGAGTGCCAATATGAGCGGGACCAGCGCAAGAAACAGGTTCCATCCTAAGTGAAAATGCGGCCGAAGGGCCAACGGAACCCATTGGAGCACAGCTCAATTCCTTTAGTGCGGCGTTACGTCTTTTGAATTTTTTTGAGCGCCGCTGCGGCGGCGGTGCGCACTTTTTCCGATACGTCGCTCTGGGCGGCCTTTTCGAGCGCGGGAATCGCGTCTTTGGCCATTTCGCCGATATCTCCCAGTGACCTGGCCGCTTCGATACGCACCAATTCGCGATCGGATTGGGCAAGCACTTCGGCCAGTGGTTTGACGGCCAACGTTTTAATGGGCTGATCGTTCGGTTCAATTTTCAGAAGCGCCCAGAGACTTGCAACTTTCAGAAATTTATCGTCGCTTTCGAGGTTCTTTCTGAGGGCCGGGACGGCGTCAGAGGCGGCGGGACCGATTTTACCCAAAGCAAAACAGGCCGTGTGTCGCACGCGAGGGTCGGAATCTTCCTGCATCTCCTTAACCAAGGCGGGCACGGCCCCTTTGGCATCGGGTCCGATGGTGGCCAAGGTGAACTCGACTTCGCGACGATAGTCGGCGCCGGGGTCTTTTAGCTCGTCGATGAGCGCTGGCACGGCGTCTTTGGCTTTGGGGCCTAGCTTGTGAATGACAGCGACTGCCAATTCTTGCAAATCGTCGTTTTCCAAGCCTTTGATCAAATGCGGGACCGCCGCTTCGCCAAGCGATGCCAAAGCATCGATCGCGTTGGCGCGGACCACCGGGTCTTTGTCGGCCATAAGCCCCGCCAGCGCCGGCGCGACAATTGAACTTGGCGCTTTCAATTCTTGCAGGCCGCGAGCCGCCGCCGCTCGATAGGTTGTGTTATCGCTTTTCAGTGCATCCACAAGCACTTCGACGGTGCGCTGGGTCGCTTTTTTGTCGTCGGGATTCAGTTTCGCGATTGCCCAGACGGATAGCATTTTCAGAAATTCGTCGGAACTGTTGGTTAACTTTTCGAGCGACGAGGTCGCGCTTTTGTCGCCGATGCTCGCCAGCGCGTATACGGCGGAGTACCGCACGGAAAATTGATCGTCGTCGAGAACCTTGGAGAGAGCTGGCACGGCCGATTTGGAATCGGGACCGATTTCACCCAGCGACATGGCGGCCTGCGAGCGAATCACTGGCTCTTTACTATCCAATAGTTTGACCAATTCTGGAACGGCTGCTTTGGCTTTGGGTCCCTCGGAACCCAGCGCCATGCAGGCCCAAATCTTGGCTTTGTCGTTCTTCAATTCCTCGATGAGAATCGAAATCCCAGCATCGCCCATTTCGGCCAGTTGCTCCGAGGCTGGAACAGCGACGGTGCGGTCCATATCGGGGTTTTCCAGAGCGCGGCGCAAAATTGGCAAGAGAACCTTCGGCTCGGGATGGATGACGATAATCGCGTCGATGGCAGCGCCGCGCACATGCTTGTCTTTATCGTCGATGAGCGCCGCTAGTGCGTCGATCGCGGTTACGCTTGCGGGGCCGATGCGCTCCAGGGCCCTCGCCGAATGGCCGCGCACCATGGGATCGCTGCTTTTAAGTGCGGCAGTTAATGCAGGGACTGCACTTTCGGCACCTGGGCCGATGGCAGCCAGAGTCCGAGCGGCGTGCCACTCGACTTCCGTGCTGCCGTTTTTGAGTAGTTTGATGAGTTGGGGAACGGCGGGGGACGCACTGGGTCCAACGTCGATTAGACCATCCATCGCCGCAAGCTGCGCCTTTGAGTCACTTGATGAAAGCGACTTCATCAGATCGGCAACATTGGGCTCATCGGCGGAGGCCGTGACGAATGCTGCGGCAAACATAAGGCCAAAAAAAACCGCAATATACTTGCGCATTATCGAGTTCCTGGATACGCGAGATTTCCGCGATGAAAATAGGTAGTTTACGGCAAATCAGTTGCTTCAAGACTGCCTCTCATTATAGTATTGGACAGTAGTCTCGTTTGCAAACCGCAGGGGCGGATATAATAGTGCGCTCGGCCGTTGGTGTATTCTCTTGCATCCCGAAATAACGACGGTCGCACATTCGCCGGAGATCTAACATGACCCGCATGTCTTTGGTGCTCTGTTTATCGGTGGCAGGAATCGGATTTCTCGCTGGCGCGGCGGTTGCGCAGGTCGCGACCGACACGACAGACACAAACAGCAACATGGTCACAAATTCTCCCTATGGCGGCTATTGGGGCGCGCCTCAGGCTGCGACTGCCCAGCAAGCGGCGGCGATGGGAATGGCCGACGTGGTGCGGGCGGCTGGTTCGTACAACTTGCTGACCAGCCAAGCCAACATTAACAATCAGACGGCCGACTCGATGTACTTAGATAACGTGCTCAAAGGCGCGCAAACCTATTGGGCGATGAAGGGTGACTACGAGATTGGGAAACAGAAGTATGCTACTCCGGGACTGACGACCGAAGACTCTTGGCGCTATGCCCAGGAAAACTTGCCGAAGCGCCTTAAGGCGAACGAGTTGGATCCCGTGACAGGAAAAATCTATTGGCCTGCGCCGCTGATGGACCCAAGATATCAGGCCTATCGCGATCAGCTCGATAAAATGTTTCTCGAGCGCGAGACGGCGCACGGCAGCATCGGCTACGACTTGTATGCGCAAACGCAGCAAGTTGCTGATGGCATGATGGCCGAGCTGCAAAAGAACATCGCCATGTATCCAAGCGGTGACTACGTTAAAATGAAGAACTTCCTTCAAAGCTTGGCGTATGAGGCGCGGTATACGGCGGCGTGAGCGCTGCCACTTGAGTTGAGATTGATCTTGGCGGCCGCAGCATTTTCTGAGAAATGGCCGGCATCGAGCTTCTGATGTCGGCTGCTTGCGCAACAGTTCCGCGTGCGCAATCGATATAAAGCGAAGTCTACGCGTAGCGCTTTTTCCAAATGTGCCGGCGGCGCTGCAAAAAAACAGCACAAATGATGCGTTTCCGCCACGTGTTGCCAAAACGCATGCTAGGCTTCTCATGACGGTATAGTTTGCCTGCGCCGTCAGTGTTTCGCGATCGTTGCAGGCGTGCCAGGCGCTAGCACTTAGCGCCGGCTCGTGCGGAGAAGAGGCCGCGTGTATTTGGCGATGAGTGCCAACGCGATCATCAAACGAATGCTCCTTGCAACGGCGCTTTGCGCCGCGGCAACGCTTGGGGGCTGTAAAGCGGCCAATGTGCCGCCGGTCGAGGCTGCACAGTGCGCGCCCGCCGGCCCGGCGCTGCCCGGTGAAACCGAAGAATACCCGGGCCCGCCGCGCTTCTGGAATAAAGCTGGCTTAGTGATCAGCCCGGCGCGTATTTTGGCACAGGTTGGCAGCGAAGTTCCGATGTTCGCGGGTGTGTGCGATGGTGAAGGGCACTTGCAGCCGTACGAAAAAGTGGAATGGATGCTCGACCACAGCGGCGCCGGCTCCTTTGTTTCGGTCAACGAGCCGCTACGGCCGTTCTATCTCGACTTAGTTTCCAGCAACCCGCACAAAATCGACAATAACTACGCGGTGAGCGAAACGCTGCCGGCCAATGTGATTTTGACGCGCGGCACTCCGAACATCAACGACGACACAGTGATGCCGCGCGGCTATGCGTGGGTAACCGTTACGTCGCCGCGCGAAGGGGCGAGTTATGTGACAGCGTACGCGCCCGACGTATATTCGTGGGACGCGCGGCAAAAATCGGCGGTCATTTACTGGATCGATGCCGATTGGGTATTTCCTGCGCCGGTCTGCACGAGCCGGGGAGCCATGCGACCGTGACCACGTGCGTAAAGCGGCACACCACCAAAGCGCCGCTGGCCGATTGGATTGTGAAGTACACGATAACGGGCGGGGCCGCTGCGGGCTTTGCTCCCGCCAACGCACAGACGGTTGAAATTGCAACCAACGACGAAGGACAATCGTCGGTCGAGGTGATTCCTGCGGCCAACGCCACGGGTTCGACGTGCATCAGCACGGAGTTAATTCGATCGGAGTGCGCTGGCGGCGGGGCACTGCCCGAACGACTATCGGTAGCCACTGCCGCCACACAGGTTAACTGGGTCACGCCGCAAGCTGCTATTCGCGTGATCGGGCCAGGAGCGGCAGCGGTGGGATCAGTCGCTAATTATCGAGTGGAAGTCAGCAATTCCGCAGGCGTGCCAGTCAATGAGGCGACCGTCACGTTAGCAATTCCGCCGGGTTTGGCGTATATCAAGGCCGAGCCGGCGCCCGAGAGCGCGGGGGGCACGTTTATCTGGAAATTTGCTCAGATTGCCGCCGGCGAGGTGAAAGGCATTTCGCTCGATTTTCGCGTTGAACAACCCGGGGCGCTGAATTTATGTGCCACTCTGGCCGCGGCTGAAGGCGTAACTGCACAGAATTGCTCAGCAACCAATGTGGGGACTGGCGTAATTGGTCCTGCGCCAACACCGGCAGTACCGGGGGGAATGCCGGCGCCGGCGCTAGGGCCGACGAGCGGTCCGACACCGGCAATTCCGCCGTCAAATCCGCCTGCCAATCCGACATTTCAGCAGCCCCCCGCCCAGCCGCCGGGACAAGCAGCGGCCAAGCCGACTGTCGAGTTGCACTTTACGGGGCCGCAAACGGCTGTTATTGGCGGCGATGCGCACTTTGAACTCGAAGTGGCAAATCGCGGGACGGTGCCGGCCGAGAATTTAATCATCACTGACCGGTTTGATCCGGGGCTGGAATATGGCAGTCGACAGAGCCCAATTCAAAACTCGTTGGGCAGCATACCGCCGGGCCAGAGCAAAAAAGTGGCGATCACGTTTCACGTGACCAAACCGGGAAAGCTTTGCCACACGATGGAAGTGACCAACAATGCCGGTGTTTCGGAGAGTGCGCAGGCATGCTTGACGGTGGCCGAACAGCCCGCGATGAGCGTCGATATTAAGCACGATCCAGAGCAGCCGTTTGCGCACGTCGGCGACACGGTGAATTTTACGATTACGGTCGTGAACACAGGCGATATTCCCGCGCAACAAGTGCGGGCGACTGTGACGTTTGATCAAGGGTTAAAGGCCGCGCAAGCTTCGGCAGGCGTGCAAACGGCCGCCGACGGAGGTTTGGTGTGGACTGTAGATTCGTTGCCGCCACAGGGGCGGCAATCGTGGACGGTACAGTGTACGTGTGCGTCGGCGACGCAGCAGGCGTGCGCGAAAGTGGTGGTAAACGATCAAACGGGCTTGAACCTTGGCAAGACTGCTTGCCTGCAGATTGCGCCAGCGGTGGCGGCACCAGGTGTGCCGGCCAATTTGCAATTGGCCATCGGCGGCACCAATCCGGCAAAAGTCGGCAGCGATGTGAGCTATTCGGTCGTGGTAACCAATGCTGGAGTGAATTCCGAGCGCCAAGTAAAACTGACCGTAGCAATTCCGCAAAACATGACTTTCGTAAGCGCCCAGGCGCAAGCGGCTTATGCGATGAATGGCACGAACTTAGAATTTCAGCCGATCCTGGAAATGCGGCCCGGCGAAAAAATTCCCTTCACGATTCGCATGCGCGCCGCAGCCCCTGGCGCGGCACAGATTTCGGCACAAGTGACCAGTTCGGCCAGTGCGCAGCCGCTGACAAAATCAGCTACGACGAATGTATTTGCGGAGTAGGTCTTAAGTGTCTGGGTGTCTGAGTGTCTGGTTATCTTGCTATTGTTTAAGATCACGTTCTGCGAGACGCCACGGCACACAGACCCTTAGACCACTTGCCGACCCCATGCCCCGCTTCGTCATTTTGCGCCACGAAACGCCCGGCCCTGCGCGCTTGGATGTGCACTGGGATTTCATGCTCGAGCAAAATGGTGTGCTGCGCACGTGGGCGCTGGAGCGAGAGCCGGTCCAGCAGAGCGGTGAAATTGTTGCAGAGGCGCTGGCCGATCATCGATTGGCATACTTGGATTACGAGGGGCGGATTTCGGAGAATCGCGGCAGCGTGGTGCGATTTGATGGGGGCAAATACGAACTGGAGGCCGATTCGGCGGGTGAGATCTCGCTATCGCTAACGGGCGAAAAGATCGTTGGCCGCGTAATCCTGCGAAGGGATGCGCGCGATGCAAGGCGCTGGCTGTTCACTTATTGCGATTGAACCGGCGCGGCCTGAGTGGCGGCATCGCGAGGGCGCTCGGCCACAGGAGGCAGCGGTTGTGTGCCGCGCTGGCTGCGGCCGGAAACGTGCAACTGGCCGTCGCGCAACTCAAGCGAGTCGAGCTGCACGACAAGGTCATTGTACTGCCTGTCCTGCGGCGGCGTGATCAAAAGGAGTGGATCGCCATCAATTTCCGATTCGACGATCTGCAAATCCAATTTGCGACCTGAAGCGGCCAATTCGTTGAGCAGATTCTTAAGCGGCAGCGGCAGATTGCCGGCGCGCAGCTTTCTCACGCGCACGGCAATGGTGTTGGGATGGCGTAAATAAACCTCGGTTTCGGCTGAAACCACCACTGTCCAGTTCGGCTGGTGCCAGCGGAAGCCGAGCATCAGGCGTCCGTTTTCGATGGCCACGCGCGGCTCAGTAATGGTCGGAGGCAAGAGGGAGGGATAATTCTTCAATAGATCGTCGGCTAGCCAACCGTTGATCTGGTCGGCGGTGAAGAGGGCCTGCCAACGGCCCGATTTTCGCAAATCGTTGAATAGCCCGGCGGCTTTCCGCACCAGCGCATCGCTATCTTCGTGAACTGTATCAGCCGGTCGGGCGAGCGCCTGGGCATAAAATGGCGGCACGGTTCGGCTGGACAAATATGCCCATCCGGCGGCCGCGAGCAAAACCAAGGCCACGCCGGAAATCGAGAGCAAGGCGATCTTTAGCATTCGCGACATAAATGTTCGCCGTGGGAGGGTTAAGGGCTCGTCGGGCCTCAAGTGCGAATCGGAGGCCAGACGGCACGCCCAAGCCAATTTTTGGGCGGCGGATGGTAGAAGATGCCGCCGATGGCGTCAACGCGGCAATTGAGCGCGGCCAACGCCGCCGTTTGTTAAAGACCTTTCCGCACAATTATTGTTGCAGCGACGGGGCTGGAACCTTGGCCGCTGGGCCGGAACCGTGCGTTTCTAACTCGTCGCGAAGCACGACGATATTGGACGGGGCTTCAATGCCCAAACGCACCTTATCGCCCGCCACCCGGACAACGGTGACGATGATATCGTTTCCTAGGCGAATTCGCTCGCTTTCCTTCCTTGACAGTACTAGCATGGCAATCCTCCGTGTGTTTTATATGTGAATCTTTGTACAGTTAAGGATCCCAACTGTCAAGGGAAGTTTTTCACGCCGCATATTGCTGAATTCGAGTCCTCTGCACCGTCTGGGTCCGCCCGGGCTTAAGCTGCGCACTCGTCTAACTGCGGAGCTTTCACCAATTGGGTGCGGTGGAAGCGCTGGCCATTGGAGCTGTAAAACAGGATCGTGTTTTGCTGCGTTTCCCAAATGGCCGTGATCTTTACCGAGCGGGGGCCGTTGAGGCAGAAAAAAATCCCGCAGGGTTTGCCGCCGCGCACCAGAATGCGTTCGGTCATGCGGAAGGCATCGCGTTCAAGCTGATCGTGATAGCACAAGATATTACTGACATAATCCCTTAAGTTTTCCAAGTTTTGCAGACGTTCCAGCCGGTTCAACATTGGAATTCGAGTCTCCTGGTCAGAAGCACTGAAAAAGAGGGGTATCAGTGCGGGTTGGATAAGGAGGGTTGGCTGCCGACAAATTAAGGTATCGGCAAGTTGGGCAAGATTCCTTCGCCGGGAGCAAGGCAGATTTCAAAAAAAGCGCTTGGTCGCTCGTTGGAAGCGCCAACTTGCGCCGCGTTGCAACGTTGAGCAATGATTCAAGATATTTGGCAGCGCCGCCGAAGTTTTCACGGCTCGTTGGCATATTTGGTGAAGGCTTCGGCGATGTGCGCCGATTTTTCATCGCCTTTGTGGAAGATGACGCGATAACGGAATTTCATCGAGTCGCCGTTCTTTAAAGTGTAGGTGCCATCGGCCCCCGATTGCGGATCGAACTGGTGCAGCCCGAACGGGTTAGCGGCAAACAGGCCGTAATCGCGCGTGTGCCAATGAGTCGGATAGCCGTAACTATCGGGATGGTTCAAGATGGCAATGCCTAAAGTTTCGCCCCCTTCTTCGATTGGGCCGTGGTAGTCGATCCATTTGGCGGGCTTGCCCCAGGCTTCTTTTTCATCGACTTGGCCTTCGCTATTGACGAAGCTGCCGCCGTTTTTGGCGGCCACTCGCATGGCGTCGCGTACGCGCACGCCGAAGAGGCCATCTTTTTCATCGCCGAAAGTTACGTCGCCGTCGCTGGCGGTAATGACACAGTCGAAATCGATAATGCGGTCGTCGCCATCGGTGCGGCAGGTGACGGTGCGCTTATCTTCGCAGAGGCGCTTGCCTGCGTGATCGAGCCAATCGTTGGTAGTGACGATTTTGGCCGTGGGTCCGCCTTCGACATCGACAAACTCGCGGTGCTTAATCGAACCGCTTTTGGAGCCGGTCGTCCAAAGATCGTTGTCGTCTACCTTGGAGTAGTTGAACCACATGGAACGGTGCCAGGGGTGATCGGTTGTGGGGGCCTTTTCGTCTTTGGGCTTGGACTCCTTGGCTTTGGCATCTTTGGCGTCGCCTTTATCGGCGCTGGACTTTTCGGCGGCTTTAGCCTCGGATTTCGCTTTTTTCTTGGCAGCATCAACTTCGCTTGTGTCCATGGGCCAGGGGCGCGTCATGGGCTTGCCGGTCGGGCCGATGATGGGCCACAGGATCGGCTTCTTGCCGGAATCGATTAAGTATTCGGTGAACAGTTGGCCGTCGAGCTTCACGGTGACCCCTTTGTCGGACTTATCAACAGTGAATTCGGCGGCCGATGAAACGCGAATGAGCGCGGCGGCGGCGAGAAACGATGCAGCGATGACGATAAGAGCGAGACGACGCATGAAATCCCCCTTGGATGCCAAACGTAATGGAGTCGGTTTGATGGTTGGCCAGGCAGGCAGACGCATTGCGGCCAAAATCCCCCAGAACGTGATGTTAATGAAGGAGGTGGCCAATTTCCAGCGGCGCGGGCAACTTCATGCTCATGCTGACGCGAGAGGATACCTCCCTGCCCGCTGAATTTGGTTATTGGCCGTTGGGTTTGGCGTCGCTCTGCGAGGCGGCCGGCGCGGTGGGTGTATCGATAATTCGCAAGACAAATATTGCTCGCTCTGGATTGGCGGGCGCTCCGAGGCCGCCAATAGCTGACGATGCGGAGGTCGATTTCGAGCGGCTTTCGTCGGATAGTGAACCGAGGCTGAAATTCAAAGTCGTTTCTGGAGGCGCGGCAGGTTTCGCTGGCGCGACAGTGACAGGCGCCGTGGAAGAGCCGGCCGCTGGTTTCTGCACCGCAAGCATCGCCGGGGCTTCGGGCGGCGCGGAGGGTGCAGCGAGGGGCTCGCTCGCTTCCTCGGCCGCTAAAGCATTTGGATTAAGGTTTTTGAAGTATTCGCCGCCGGTGGCCGCCTGCTGGTTGGAGACGATCAGGCGTTTGGCGCGGCCGGTCGGCGCTGCGCCGCCGGTGATACTGCCTTGAGATTGTTTGAGGGAACCGGCGGCTGCGGGCGCATTCTGGCCGCCGAGTTGGCCTGCGCCGCCGAAACCTCCGCCGCCTGCCGACGGCGCAGCTCCGAATTGCCGCGGCGCGGATGAGCGATCGGTGGCTAAGTTGTCTGAGAATTGTGACGAGCCATTGGGGGCCGGCTCGAGGTGCCTTTCTTGTTGGGCAGTTTCGCCGGAAGCAGTAGAGTCGGCGGGAACAGTGGTGTCGGCGAGAGAGGAGCCGGCGCGAGTTGTCGCCGCGCCTAAGCCAGCGCTGAATGAGAACTTGGTTGTGTCGCCGCCGAGCGACAGTTGCCCTTGCTGTGCCGGACCAACAACGACCGACGGGAAGGATTGCGCAGCCTGCTTGAGGTCGTTGACGGTGGCGGTAATTTGGTCGGCGGGGGCCTCGACATAATAGACGTCGATGTCGCTTGAGCCGCCGGAGCGAAGCGCACCAGTTTTTTTGTCGGCGGCGGCCCGCTCGGTTTTCTGCTCGGCTTCTTTATCTTCGGACATCTGTTTCGATTGATCGCTGGTGCTGAGGCCGTCGTGAACGATTGTGCCGTCGAAATTGGCATCGGGGGCGCGGCGCGCGTCGTCGGAGCCGGCGATGGCTTGTTTCCTGTCGGCATCGGCTCGGCGGGAGCCTCGCCCTCCCGACGGAGCAGCATCGCCGGAGGTGTCATCGGTAAGCGCGATTTTGTTTTTCGCCAGCAAGCGCTGGAACTCGCCGCGGTTGGCGGCGTCGCGCGTCATGGTGACTTGGATGACGATCGGGTTTTGGTTTTCGGCCAGCGACTTCTGCGCTGCAGCGGGAAGTTTTGACGGATTGTAAAAGTCGCCGGCGAGCGCATTGCCGGCGGCTGACTGTGGCGCGGCGGGCATGGCAAACGATTGATCTTTGGGAGCCGCTGCGCCGGAGCCCTCGAGGCATTGGAGTGGATTGCGCGCTGGAGACGTCGAGTTTGCCTCCAACTTGCGCGGGGCTATCGATCGCCAAGCGCGTTTGGGGCGCGGCGCTGGCAGCGGGGGGCGCGGTGGCGGGCATTTCGGCGGGGGTTTTTTCGGCCGGTGCGGGCATGCCGGCACTTGCGCCTGACAGTGCAGCGCCATTTAGTTCCGTGGCATTGCGCTGGAAACTTTGTTGATCGGCGGCGGATTTTACTTCGGATCGCTCCTTGGCCAGCTCGCGATTGCGGGCTTGGCCGGCGGGGGCGTTGGCCACACGCTGGCCGCTTGCCGACGAGCTGGGCTGGGGCTTGGCGGCTTCGGGCTGGGTTTGGTCGACAATGGCGTTGGCGGCAGCCGGGCCGCGAGCAAGCTGACGATCTTGGTCGCGCGTGCGCGTGAAGACCATGATGAGCACGGCGGCGGCCACGGCGACCAGCGACCAGGCGATGCCGCGGCGGGTGCGGAAGAAGCTGGGACGAAAAGCGGGTTTTGGAGCAATATCTTGTGACGCTGGACTCGCTTGACCTGTCGCATGAGCGGGTGAAGGGGTGAGCGGGTGAAGGGGTGACGGGGCGGCTAATTCTTGGGAGGCGCGGGAAAGGACTTCTTGGGCGAAGTGGGGGCCCAGGCGATGCTCGGGGAGCGAACGGAGGCGGGCACGGATGGCGCGTAGCTCTTCGATAAGCTGACGGGCTTCGGGGCTGGTGGCCAGCAGTTGCTCGACGCGCTCGCGATCGGCGACGCTGAGTTCGTCGTCGAGGTAGGCGCTGATCAGGAGGTCGTTGTCCGTGTCGGACATGGTGGGCTGGTCGCTAGTAGTCTGGTGGTCTAGTCAGTGGCGAGGACGGCTTTGAGTTGATCGCGGAGTTCCATGCGGCCGCGGTGCAGGCGGCTGCGGACGGTGCCCAAAGGCAAATCGAGCATTTCGGCAATGGTTTCGTAATCGTGCCCTTCGATTTCGCGCAAGACGACGACGGTGCGAAATTCTTCGGTTAATCCGGCCAGCGCGGTTTGCACCTGCGCGACGCGTTCTTCGCGCTGCAAGCGCTCGTCGGGAGCGTCGCCGTGGGAGGCGGGCTCTTCGCCGGTCAGTTCGCGATTTTGTTCGATCGACATATTGGGCTTTCGCCTGCGCTTGCGGCTGGCAGCGAGGTTAAAGGCGATGCGATAGAGCCAGGTGTAGAAGGCGCTACGGCGCTTGAAGGTGCGCAGCTTGACCAGAGCTTGGACAAAGGCATCCTGACACACGTCGTGCGCTTCTTCCGTGCAACCAACTACGTGGACCAGCGTGTTGTAGAGCCGATCCTGGTACTTGGTCACTAGCGGTGCGAAGGCCGACGAGTTTCCGGAGAGAACTTCGTCGATGAGCTGGCCGTCTTCTTTCACAACAGCTCCAAGGATTGGACGAGGCAGCGGGGGGGAAAGTTCCCGGGGTTTGGCACTTGTATTACGCATTGTAAACGAGCTGAGCCCGCAATGGGGAATGGGGAATGCGAAGTTGATCGCGAGATTCGCGGGGGGGAACGAAACGCTGATTTTCTCGAAATGAACAAGGACCGCAGCGTTTTTTTCGCATGAAGCGCGCGAAAGCGCGGGGGGAAATGTCCATGAAGAACTCTCGGGAAAAACGCTGTTTTTGGGCCAAACATTTTCCCCTCATTTACCCACATGGTTTGCGAAATGGAGATCGCACATGTTGCAAACGTCGTTTTTTGTCGAGTGAAATTCATTTTGCGCGGGATTTGTTTGGTTTGCAAAAAGGGGTAAGTCGAGTTGCGGGAGTTGCTGTCAATGGTGCAAGCGGAATTTTTTTTACCGCCGAGCCGCGGAGGCGCGGAGCCGGCATTTTTATTAGGAAAGCAGGAATGCAGGAGCAGACGCAGCAGAATGCGGATTGGGAATGGGGAATGGGGAATGAGGAATTGAAAAGGCGGAAGTCGGAGATCGGAAAGTCGGTTGCCGCATTGGTGGGTGCTCAGCGGTTTTTGGAAAACCGAGAAAAGGGTGAACAACGGGAAATAAACGGTGGGGAAATGGACGGTAAACGGTGGAGTACCGTGGCGGAGTAATTTAACCGCGGATGTCGCGAAGCCGGCAAGAACAGATTTATTAGGAAACCAGGAAGACAGAAACGGGCGCAGCAGAGTGGGGAATGGAAGAAGCACGAGGAATGATGATTGATGAACGATGATTGATGAACGATGATTGATGAACGATGGACGGAGGCGGAAATATCTGTGGTGGGGTATTGGCATTTTGGCTGTGCGCCGGGGGTCCCACTCGGCGCGGACAATACTCAGGGATTTTGTCGGGGCGATCGAGCAGGTCGAGCGGAAAACGTCGAGGGTCATTGGAATTCAGTTGGACAAAACGGATTGAATTTACGTCGGGACAAAAATCAGTTTGCGCGGACATTAATGGCGGATTGATTTAACCACAGAGCCACAGAGGACGCGGAGCAGCAGAAGGCAGAAAGCAAAAGGCACTACCGTCCTGCGAACGGCTAACGTTAGGGCGGCCGTACGAAACACCAGGCACTACCGCCTTGCACTCGGCTGACGCCCGCCAGCCGTAGGTGTTAGTCGCTACCGCCCTCCGGTCGATTGCCGTTAGGGCAATCGTCCTCGGTTGCTACTGTACATGCTAACACTAATGCACGGAGAAGGGCAAGAGGGTTTTTGGCCACTCGTGGGGAGTTGTTGGCGATTGGCCGGGTAATGCAGCATGGCTGCTGGAGGGGGCTGGGAATTCGCTGGGGCTGCGCTTGCGGCAGCGATCCAGCCAATCGGTCCAAACGCCCGGTCAGAGCGGCCACAGCATTTTTTAGAAAAATCGCTTGCAATAGGATTGGAGAATCGCTACTATAAAACCAAATCTAATAAACCAAATGTCGCAAGCGAAATGATGAATGGGATGTGAATATCGCTTCGACAACATGCCCACGCCGAGCCGTGGGCATGGCACCCGGCATTTTCAGGGAGAGTAAATATGGCACGGCCACGGGCGAAGGAATTGACCGAACGAGAATTGGAAGTGATGCAGGTGTTTTGGAAACACGGCGAGATCACGGCCGTTGATGCGCGCGAGCTGTTGGCCGAGGCTGGGCTGGATCGGGCTTATACGACCATTGCAACGCTCGTGCGGATATTGCTGGAAAAGGGGTTTCTCGAACAACAGCCCGGCAACGAGCGGCCGTTTCGCTACCAACCTACGCGAACACAAGAAGAAGTTTCCGATCGCATGCTGGCCGACGTGGTGAAACGCGTGTTCCAAGGATCGCGCGAACAATTGTTGGTGCAGTTATTGAAACAGAAAAAACTAACCGCCAAAGAACGTGCTGCGCTGCAGGAGATTTTGAAGAGGTGAGGGGTGGAAAGATGAGCAGGTGAAGAGGTGAAGAGGTGAGCAGGTGAAGAAACGAGTAGGCGAGTAGTTAATCAGGACCCAAAATATGAACGCCATTACTTCGATCGTTTTGTGGATCAGTGCGCAGGTTGCACTGTTTTCTGTCATCGGCTCTGTAACGTATCTGCTATTGCGGCGGCGAGGGCCACATACCGCGGCGACTAGTGCGACTGTTGCGCTGGCGGCGACGCTGGTGCTATCGGTCTTGGTGATTAGCCCTTGGCCGAAGTGGTCGCTGAGTATGGATGGCGGCCCAGCGGCGAGCACTGGCAAAGCCAGTGGCACCCGATCCATTGAAGCTCAGGCAAGCACTGGCGGAGCCAGTGGCACCCAGTCCATTGACACTCAAACGAGCACTGGCGGAGTCAGTGGCACCCAGTCCTGTAATACCCAGAATGCGCTTTCGCAATGGTGGCAGAATGCCACGGCATGGATTTGGTCGGGAGGAGACGCAGCGGGCCAGCAGATTGCGGCGCAGCCCGTTTGGTTTTCGTGGATTCCGGTTGTGCTGGGCGTAGGGATGCTGTTTGGATTATTGCGGCTGGGCATCCGATTGTGGGGAGTGAGCCAATTGCGGCGGAATTCGCGGCGGATTGAGGATGAAAGCTTGCAGGCGGAGGTGGGCGGGCTGGTCGCGGACCTAAGTGGCTGTTTCAAAACCGCCTCGGAGAAGGGGACAGGCACATTTTACTCCGGCGGCCTCCGTAAAATGAGCCAGTCCCCGGCGGTTTTGAATATTGAGGCGAGAGAATGTTCGCTGTTGCGGTCGGCGGCGACAATTGGTTGGCGGCGGCCGTTGTTGCTGCTGCCGGCGGGTTGGCGTCAATGGACCGACATCGAACGCCGCGCGGTGTTAGCCCACGAGCTAGCCCATGTCGCCCGGCGCGATTACTTCAGCAATTTTTTAGCCTGCGTGGCGACGACGATTCACTTTTATCAACCGCTGGTGCTGTGGCTGGGCCGGCAATTGCGAATTCAACAGGAATTGGCTGCCGACAGCAGTGCCGCAGCGGTGACAGGCAGCCGGCAAACGTATTTGGAGACGCTCGCACAGATGGCGCTGCGGGCTGACGAGCAACCGTTGCCGTGGGCTGCGCGGGCGTTTTTGCCGGGGACGAGCATGCTGGTGCGGCGCGTGAAGTGGTTGAAGGCGAAGAGTCCAAAAGTTGAAAAGTCGCTCAGTCGCAGCACGCGATGGATTCTTGTTGCGGCGATGATGGTGGTAGCGCTGGCGGTGGCGGGAGTGCGCGGGCCGAGTGAGATGGGAGCCAATTTAGCCGTGGCTGCAGAGCCCGAAGCAAACAAACCGGAAAAAAAAGATGGGACTTGGAATGTTTCGAGCCAACCGAAGGAACTGCGGACGTATGAATACATTCCGGCCGATGCGACGGCGGTAATTGTAGTGAGCCCAAGCGCGCTGGCGAAATCGCCGGGCCTGGGCAAGCTGGTCGATGAGATCGGGGCGATGCAGAGGTTCGAAAAGACCTTCGGGTTGCCGCTGTCGCAGATCGCGGATATGAAGTTTGTGATGACTCAACTAGGGCCGCACTTTGAGCGAACGATTGTGCAGTCGACCAAGCCGCACGATTGGAAGAAAGACATTGAAAAATCGATTCCTGGAGTGGTTGAGCAGCATTTGGGAAATAGCACGTATCTAACACTGGACAAAAGTTCGTCGAAGCCATTGCCGTCGGCCGTCATGGAATTCGGGCCGAGCTTCTATTTTCCAGACGATCGCACGGCCATTGGCGGATCAGAAGAGGAAATCAAGAAGATTGTTGCCGGCGGCGAGAAGTTGATGGACGACAAAATGTTTCCCGGCATGACGACGGCACAGGTCGGTGTGTGGGTCGATCACCAAATCATCCAATTTTATTTTGCCGGCGTCATAAGTAGTATGATTCGACCGCTTATCGATCAAACAAAGCATGCCACGTTCACCGCCAATTTGCTGACGAACCCGAGTTCAAAAGAGGAACAAGCGGTATTGTCGCTATTGCTCGATTGCGACTCCGCCGAAGGAGCCAAACAGGTGGCCAGTACGCTGGAAGCAGCGATCACGTTGGGCAAGAACATGCTTGCTTCACATCTCAAAATGGTTGAAGGCATGGTGGCCAATGCACCGCCTGAAGCCAAGGACAAAATTACGCTGGCGCTGGCGATGGGAAAGTTAGCCACTCGCGCGATCGAAAACCTCAAGGTTGACAACGGCGGCGGAACGACGTTCGTGATGGCATCGACCAACTTTGTGCTGCCGCTGGAAGAATTGACGGCGATGATCGCGCCGGTGATGGCTGCTAATCATGAGGCCGTCTTGCGCAATGTGAGCATGAGCAACTTGAAACAGTTGGGGCTGGCGAATTACATGTTTGAAAATGCCAATAAGCACTTTCTCGCCCCCGCGATTTATGATGGATCCGGCAAGCCGCTGTTGAGTTGGCGGGTGGCCATTTTGCCATACCTGGAGCAGGAAGCGCTCTACAAAGAATTTCATCTCGACGAGCCGTGGGATAGCGAACACAACAAAGCGCTGATCGCGAAAATGCCTGCCGTGTTTCGCGACCCGCACGAGCCGGAAAACTCGACCAATGCCAGTTACTTCATGCCGACGGGGATGGGGACAATTGGCGGGAATAAAGAGGGTGTGAAAGTACAGAACATTACCGACGGCACTTCCAAGACCATCATGCTGGTGGAAGCAAAGCGAGATATCCCCTGGACCAAGCCGGAGGATATTGAGATCGACCCGGATGCGTCGAAGCCGCTGCCGAAATTCGGCGGACATATAACGGGGGATATTTTCGCCGCGACCTTCGCCGACGGGCACGTGGAGATTTTGAACGATTCGCTCGATCCAAAAACACTGCGGGCGATGTTCACGATTGCGGGAGGCGAGTACGAACGTAGTGAAGTTTATCCGACGAGGGCGAGCCCTGGGACGATAGTCCAGCCGCCTAAGGGAATCCAGTTCGAATTAAGTGAAACCACGCAGCGAATAGCGTCGGACGGCACGAAGGTATCTGAATCGCGGAGTTCGCCCACTGATCTTCTTCCAAGCGATATTCAAGAGGCTCGCGTTGCGGCCGACGATTCGGGACACGTGATTGTCGATATCACGATGACCGCTGCGGGGGCAAAAAAGATGGAGGCGCTGTCGAAAGAGAACCAAGGTAAGACGTTAATGATCGTAGTCGATGGGAAGGCCGTATTGCAGCCGCGCATCCAATCGAAGATGTCCGACAAACTTCAAATCTCCGGAAATCTTTCGGAAGCGGAGGCGCAAAAGATTGTTAAACAATTGAACGACAACAGGGATACGCCGAATCCGCCGCGGCTGCCGCCGGATTTGCAGGCCGTGCCGGCTGTGAAGTAGTTCTTACCGCCGAGGCGCTGTGGCGCGGAGAGGCGGACAAAGGCATTTATTAGGAAGGCAGGAATTGCGGAAGCCTGGAATTTAAGAGCGGCGGCCTATCGCAATAGGATGGTAAAGCCGGCTTGCTCGAAATGATGGTCGGTGGTCAGCGCTTCGCGAATGTTGTGTTGGTCCATCCATTGAAACGAAGCGCAGTCGGTGAAGGACCACTGCTTATCGCGCCGGCGATTATAAAGCTTCAAAGCTTTGTTGAACGACTTATTGTCTGCCGGAACAATCGTGAAGCGGAATGAGCCGGCTATATCGAGAAGAAGATCGCTCAACACAACCCGATTCTTGCTGGCCAAGAAATTCGCAAGCTCCGCGAGAACCCATTGAGTCGTGATAATCGGTTCGGCAGTATCGAGCATGTAATGCAGCGCCAGATCATGGACTAACTCGCGCGGCGTAAGATAGGCCACGAAGAACGAAGTGTCGGCAAACCAACTCATTTCTGCTTTGGTGCGCCGTACAAATAGTGATCAAGATTTCTCGCCGCATCGGCGGGGAGATTCTTCGCCGCTCCCGCCAGACGCGCGAGGCCGGGACTGATCCAAGGTTTTCCGGATTTCGACTTGGGCGTCTTGGCTAGTTTCTTCTGCGTTGCCGACAATCGCTTTTTGGCTGCTTCCTTGATCGGCCGGACAGTAACTTCCGTTCCGTCGGACAAGTCGGCGGCGTCGTCCAAAATAACCACGCCTTTTTTAATGTGTCCGCGATAGACCATTGCTATTCTCCGAGACAACCGCCAATTTCGGCCGATCCCGTTGCAATTGTAGCATCGGATTACCGGCGGTTAAACCGGAATTAGGCGGTTGCTGTGTGTGAAGAGGAATAGCGCAGCTTCGGGCTGCGCAGCACGAAGATCCACAAGGCCACGGCAGCCGCGAGCGTGAGGATGCTGACGTTTTGTGAAATGCTCATGCCCGTGCCGAAGATGGGGAGCTCGTCGGTGCGGAGCGATTCTTCGAAGATGCGCTGGATTGGGTAGATGCTGACCATGAGTGCCGTCACTTCCCCTTCGTGGCGGCGGAAGGGATACCAAGCCAGTAGGAAACACGTGAGCAGGAAGGCATCGAGCGAGCTGTAGAGCTGCGTGGGGTGGACGGGGAGGCTGCGCGCGGAGGGGATGTTGGTTGGTCGAGGGTCCAGGCGCGGATGGTCGATTTGCCGTCGCCTGCGACGACGTCCATTTGTACGCGCGTGTCTTGCTGTTCGACGCGAGCCAGGGCGCGCTGGGCGGCAGCGATGCTGCCGGGGGCGGCAGAGCCATCGTAGGCGGCTTCGGCGAAGTAGTCGCTTGCGCGGGCTGCGCCCGGAGTCGTGACCATGATCGTTGCGAGGCGGTCGCCGGGAGCGACGCCTGCTTTCGCGGCCGGGGAGTTTTCATCGACCGATTGGACGATGGCAGGGTCGTCTGGACGATGCTGCGGCTCTCGCTTGAGGGGCTGGAAATGGATGCCTTCGAGGACACGCTGGCCGCGCTCGATTTGCGACTGATACACAGGGGATTCGGGAGGGAATTGGACGGCCCAGGGGAGATCGCATTGGCCGCCGTAGCAGCAGCCGTTGAGGAAGCAGCCAATGCGGCCCAGAGCGAGGCCCAGCGTCATGCTAGGAGCGACAATGTCGGCCAGGGCAAGCACCGGCAATTTGTGGCGAACGAAAAACACAATCGCCGCCACGATGCCGCCGACGACTTCGCCGTATACGACCAGGCCGCCGCGAGTGAAGTTGATTACAGCGCCCAAGGTTTCGGTGATGCCGGGTTTTTGGAAATTGCGCCAGTATTCGATCACGTAAAACAGGCGCGCGCCGGCGATGCCGCAGATGCACATCCAGAAGGCGAGGGAATAGATGAGTTCGGGATTATAGCCTTCGCGGTTGGCGCGCCAGGCGGCCAGGGCCACGCCAGAAACGACGCCCAAAAAGAGCATGACGCCGTAGCCGCGGATGGGAAGGCCTTGGGGATCGCAAAGCCAGGGGAGCACGAAGGCGAGCACGGCGGCCATGAAGAGCATGACGGGGAATTCGTTCCACAGATCGGCGGTCCAGCCGTGGCGGGCAACTTTCCAGCCGATGCGGAGGGCACAGACGATGGCCCACACGGCAAGCAGCATGCCGAAGCCGAATAAGGGCAGGCCGGCGATTTCGCGGGGAATGTGGAAGAGAGTGGAACGCATGATCAATTTTTACCACGGAGCCACGGAGGCACTGAGCAGCAGGAAATCACGAGGATGACAAGAAAGCAAAGGACGGGAAACAAAAATCAAGCATGTCGTTTCTGACACCAGCGGCTTCGAGCCGGGGGACAAAACGTCCGCACCAGCGGGGGACAGTCCCATTTTTCTCCCAGGGCATCGAAAAATTGGGACAGTCCCCGACGTTTTGTCCCCAGGCTGTCAATTAAATTTGGTTCGGGCCGAGGATTTCGTTATCGATTAATCGCGTGTCGCCGACTTTGGCGGCTAGGAGCACAACGGCGGATGAATCGATGCTCGCTAATTCTTCGAGCGTGCGCGGATCGACCACGGCAGCGTAATCGACGCCCACTGCGGGCTCGGCGGCGAGAGTTTGGCGGACGACGTCGCGGATTTTCGCGGCGTCGCGCTGGCCAGCGGCGAACAGTTCGCGGGCGCGACGGAGGCTTTGCGATAGAACGAGGGCTTGCCGGCGCTGGGTGGAATTTAGAAGCACATTGCGAGAACTCATCGCCAGACCATCGGGCTCGCGCACGGTGGGGCAGGCGACGATTTGGATGGGCAAATTCAAGATCGGCGACCATGCGCTCGATGGTGAGCAATTGCTGATAATCTTTGCGCCCGAAGTAAGCGCGGTCGGCCGGAACGATTTCAAAGAGCTTGAGCACGACGGTGGCGACGCCGCGGAAGTGGCCGGGACGGAATTGGCCTTCCCGGCGCTCGGTAATGCCTGCGACTTCGACGTGCGTCGAGAAGCCGGGAGGAAAGATTTCGCTGGTGGGCGGGGCGAAGACGAGATCCACGCCAAGCGGCGCGAGCTTCGCCAAATCGCTTTCCAAATTGCGCGGATATTTCTGGTAATCTTCGCGAGGGCCGAATTGCTTGGGATTCACGAAAATGGAGACGACCGAAATGTCGCATTCTTGTTGCGAGCGCTCGACGAGGCTTAAGTGGCCGGCATGCAGCGCGCCCATGGTGGGAACAAAGCCAACCGATTTGCCGGTTCGCTGGGCGGCGCGCACGAAGGCCGTGGCCTCGTTGGCCGAAGTGCAAACAGGGGGCAGCGTGAGGGTGTCGGGTTGGGGCAAGTTAAGTGAGGGGGCGGAGTGATTCGCGAAACTATGGGCGTCGGGAAGGAGTGGAAAAAAGGCTGTTTAGCTCATCGCTTGAATGGCAGCGGTCAGTTCAATTTGAGCGGCGGCGGGATCGGCCAAACTCACCGATAATGTGGGGCCAAGGCCATTGCGCGCGGCGCGGGCCAGCAGAGCGCGAGCAAATTGAGCGGGCAAGTCGCCGCGGTTGGTTGAATCGGAATGGTTCATGGAATCCATTTTTGCAGTTGAATCGCAGATGACCAACAATTTGGGAGGCACGATGTTCAGAGAGATTTGGCGCCAATGACGATCCAATTCGCCTGGCCAGAGCACGTCGCCCAGCGCCAAAATCTCTTCCATCCAAAACGGGGTAATTACGCCCGCGCTGGCCGAAGCGTTGGGAAAATTGTCGCGAGCCAGCAGAGCGCAACTGGTGCGCAGGAATTCTATCGCCGCAGGTAGGGTGGGGCTAGGCGAATTGGCGCCGGCGAATGCAGAGAATTCGAAGCCGCCAGGAAGGGCGCACCAGCCGGTTGCGCGGGCGCACTCAGCAGCAAGATTCTCGCGACAAGCAAGCGACGGTTCGTCCAGCGAGCCGCCAGTGATGGCAACGTACGGGAGTGCCGTGCGAAGATGATTGCGCAATTGACCGATCGTCCAGCCGATTTGCGGATGAACCATTTCTGGAGCGATTTCGGCGGCGGGATCAACGACGAAGCGGCGAAACGCCATGCGGGGATGTGGAATGATTAGATCGCGCGTCGCCAGGATTTGATCGTCGAAGAGGAGCAGATCGAGATCGATGGTGCGCGGCGCCAGCGCGCCGTGCGATCGCGGCCTAGATGCGATTCGATTTCTTGCAAGCGGCTGTGAAGGCCTATCAGCGCGAGGGAGGTTTCCACCAGCGCCGCGCCGTTGAGGTAAGGGGGTTGATGGGGCTGGCCGCCAATTGCGCGCGTTTCATGCCAGGAACTGGCGACGACATTGGAAATGCCGGAGGAGGTTCGCAGTTGGCCAGTTGCCTCCAGAGAGCAAGTGCTGGCGGTCGCCGAGGTTAGAGCCGAGGGAAATGAGAGCAGACGACATTGCGCGAAAGGCCTCGGCAGTCGGAGGCGCGTGGAAACAGGCGCTTCTGAGCAACGGGCGGCCAAAAGAGGAGGGCCCTGGCAATTATAGAAGCAAGGGGGGGACATCCAAGCCCCGACGGAGGTCGTCGACAGTCGATCCCTCGGTTCGCGCCCCCCAAGTTTAATTTGGAGGCAGCGTCATTCGTGGCGAGCAAGCGGCGGAGAGATCGAAATTCAGCGAATTGGTTTGGGCCGGTGGCGAACGCATCCGCGCGTTAAACTGATATTCAAAAGCAAAGCTGAAAAATGCTCGTGAACAATCTGGTTGGCATCGCGGAAACCCGAATACAATCAACTCGATGAGATTTTGATCACAATTTTTTTCGTGCGATTGCTCGAACGAATGACACGCGAGGCTATTTTGTGGTTGCGAAATTGTTTGTCAAGCATCGCGAAGGAGTGCACGAGAGATTTACAATTTCGAGACGAGAAAATGCGTGCGCAGGGCGCTAAAAAATTTTTCCGCGACCGATTGCGATGCGCACCGCTTGGTTTTTTGGCGCGGTACTTGACAAATTCAGACCGAGCGAAATTTACGAGCGCAGGCGCTCAGTTTTTGGCCGCGGGCGCTCGGGAGAGCTGGGCCACCACGCTTGTTTTGCGGAAAATTGCGCGATTCGGAAAGAGATCGCCGGCCTGGCCGGCTTGAAATTGCTCGACCTGCGCAACGATTTGCGGCGCCGGGACGCAGTTTACATCGCCCTGCGAGCCGCCGCAGGCACCCGACATGAGCATCAGTGATATCAGAACATTGTGCATGGCACGGAATCGCGAGAATTTGCAGCGAATTAGTGCGACAGGCGCGAACGGAGGGGCGCCCTGCAGGTCGATAGTATCTGCGCGTGCTTGATATCGGCTGGCGCACGGTGCGAAGTTTAGCGCACCTTGACAAAGATTTATGGATTTGAAGGGCACGGAATGCCCCGGAAAAATGTGGGGAACGCTGTGAACTTAGGCAGCCAGGCTAGCGAGTTTTACTACTCGCTAGACAGTCGACTAGAGCCGTTTTAGAATGCCCAGATACGTATTTCTGAGAGTTTTTGCCGATCGAAATTGCATCGCGATCTTTTCCGGGAAAGGAATTCTCGCGATTGTTGGTTTTTTGGCCGGTGAGGATGATTCGGGGCGGTAGCTCAGTTGGGAGAGCGTCGCGTTCGCAATGCGAAGGTCGAGGGTTCAACTCCCTTCCGCTCCACTACGATTAAGCCCGTTGTCAGACATTGGCGGCGGGCTTTTTTATTGGGCTTCGCCAATGGCAACTAGATTGTCGAGGGAGATTTCGGTGCCGTCTGCGCCATCGTCCCCCGCGTGGTAGCAGATGGCGCGAATTCCCGATTTCTGCAGTTCACCGCAAACTTCAGCCACCGAGTAGCGGTTTACCAACTGAACAGCCCATTGGCCGCTGGTTTTATCGCTTAAGTAGCCGCTCATGCGTTTCAGGGTTGAGAATGCCAGCGGAAGCCGGTCTGGATCGGCGATGCTGCCCGAGGGAGTGACCAGCCAAAATGGAAAGTGAATCATGCGACCTGGGTGGGCGCGACATCGGATTTACGCCAAGATTTGAGAAACGGCAATCGAGGCGACAAGATGATTAAAGTCTCGCCCGGTATGACAATGTGAATGCGGCGGAAGATGCGACGCTTATGAAAACGATTGCCCGAGCAGGAAAAAGCGCACCGGCTGCTGCAATTTTTGAGCCGTAGTTATTTGGGGATGCAAGGCGAACGAAACAGCGACCGATGTTTTGGATTGGCGGCAACGCAGCGGATCACCGCAATTGTGATTGCAATTCAACGTGCGACAGCAACTTACAGAGGAGAGATTCTGATCCTAGGAAGTGTACGAGGATGCGCAGCGCAGGTTCGCGCGTGGAAAAGCGGTCGCCGAAAACCGGCTTGAGGGCTGATTCGTTGGCGCTCAAAGTGCGTGGATGGAAACCAAATTAATGGGAGATTAATGCGCACGAACAATTCATGCGCACAGAGCGCACCGGGGCTCGCATTTTTGTCCTCTGAAGCAAGGAAACGTCGTCGCAATGCTCCGCATTCAAGATCATGTCGCTACCGCCGATCAAGAATGACGGCGAGCGTGCCGGAGAAGAATGCATTCTAGTGGGCGAATTTGCTTGACATGGCTGTCGCCACTTTGTATTACTGAGTTAATACAAGAGGACAACTGATGCAAATTCGCATTTCGCCTGCCGATGGGGTGCCGATTTATTTGCAGATCGTTAACCAGGTTAAATACCTGGTTTCCGCAGGGAGGCTTGCGCCGGGGGAGGAATTGCCGCCGATTCGCGCGCTGGCCGAGCAATTGCTGGTTAATCCGAATACCGTGGCGCGGGCGTACCGCGAATTGGAATTGGCCGGCCTTGTGCAAAAACGGCGGACGACGGGGACCTATGTGTCGGCCGCCGGGTCGCGATTGAATCGGCGGGATCGTTTGAAGGTGGTGACTGAGCGGATTGATGCGCTGTTGGCCGAAGCGCGGCATCTGGATATTCCGCTCGATGAAGTCCTGCGGCTGGTGCGCGAGCGGGATGAGGCGATGAGCGTGAAGCGATGAACGGTGAAGGAGTGAAGGGTGAAGAGGTGTTGAAGGGGCGCACGTATGAATTGTCGGACCCAATAGGTGAACTATGGTAAGTGCGAATCATTGCAATCAGTTCGACGGCACGGAGTCGGCGTGGGGAACTGGAAACGTCGTCGAAATTCGCAACGTTTCACGGCGGTTTGGCGCGAAGGCCGCGCTGGACGATGTGAGCTTCGACGTGCCTGCGGGAAGCGTGGTGGGGCTTGTCGGCGAGAACGGTGCGGGAAAAACCACACTTATCAAACATATTTTGGGGCTGCTTAAAGCGCAATCGGGATCGGTGCGCGTGTTTGGGCTGGATCCGGTGAAGGAACCGGTGAAAGTGCTCTCGCGCATCGGATACCTGTCGGAAGAGCCTGATTTGCCGGGCTGGATGCGCGTGCAGGAGTTGTTGCGATACATCGGAGCGTTCTATCCGACGTGGGACGCGGCATATGCGGAGCAATTGCGCCAGGAGTTTGAACTGGACCCCAGCGCACGGCTCAAGCAACTCTCAAAGGGGCAGCGAGCGCGGGCCGGTTTGATCGCGGCTTTGGCGTATCGGCCCGAGTTGCTGTTGCTGGATGAGCCATCGTCGGGGCTCGATCCCGTGGTGCGGCGCGATATTTTGGGAGCGATCATTCGCACGATTGCCGATGAAGGGCGAACCGTGCTGTTTTCGTCGCACTTGCTCTCGGAAGTTGAACGCGTATCGGATCGGGTGGCCATGATTCGTTCGGGTCGGATTTTGTTTTGCGATTCGATGGAGCGGATCAAGGAGTCGCACGCGCGGTTGACGCTGCGGTTTGAAAGCCCGCGCACTGCGCCGCCGCAACTGGTTGGCGCATTGAGTTGGAACGGGGGGGGGCAGGAATGGACTGCGGTGTGCGAAGGTTCAACGAAGCGATTGCAGGACGCGGCGCAACAGATTGGCGCGAACGTAGTGGCGTCGGAGGGTGTGTCGCTGGATGATATTTTTCTGGCGCGAAGCGGGGTGCGGAGTGAACGGATGAGCGAGTGAATGGGTGAAGAGGTGAAGAGGTGAAGGGGTGAGCGCGGACGAACGGGTTCCGGGAAACCGGATTTAACAATGCAAGCGCCGTTTCAAGCATTCGTTTGGGAAATGTGGGCCGGGCATCGGCGCGCATGGATTACGATTGCATCGATCTTTATCGGCTGCGCGCTCTTGTTCCGAATTATCGGCGCCGAGCGCAAAAGTCGGACCTGCTGATTGCGGTTTGCTGTCTGTCGGCCGTGTTCATGCTTGGCCTGCTGATGTCGGCCTTTAATTTCACCGAGGTTAATGCGCGTAAGGGCTTTGCCGGATTTCCGCAGCGGCTGTTTACTTTGCCGGTGCGCACGTGCTGGCTGGTGGCGTGGCCGATGGTGTGCGCAGTGGTGTGCGTGGTCGCGCTCTACGTGGCCTGGGCGATGATTATCTTTCAGCCGTTGGTTGAGGAACAACTTGAAAAGGCAGCCGCATCGGGGTTCGGTGGTTTTGCGGCCGTCGTTCGATGGCCAGCGGTGTTGTTGGCGACCGCGGTCGTGCTTTATCAGGCAATTATCTGGTGCTTGAGCGGCTTTCGCATTACGCGGCTATTGGTACTGGGATTCGTGCTGACCTACGTGGCGGCGATTGGATTTTTGCCCTTCCTGCCGGCGAGTGTGAACGGAACGACGCTGCGCGGCACTTGGACGGAGGGAAAGTTAACGGCGGTGTTAGCGGTAACGATGCTGGGCGCATACGCAACTTCCGTTGTTGTCGTGGGGCGGCAGCGGTGCGGCGGCGAAATTGGTTGGGTATGGCGGCGCGTGTTGTGGCAGCGCACCAGACGCAATGCCGCATTGGCATTGGAAGTTGTCGTCAGCGGATCAGGCGCTGGTTTGGATGGAATGGCGGCGCAGCGGGTTTGTGCTGCCAATGGCGGTGCTACTGCTGGCGCTTTTGATTTTAGGCCCGGTTACATGGCTGGGCGGCTCGGGGACCGACGCAACCGTGCGCAGCATTTGGTGGTTGGCGGCATCGCCCTTGCTGCTGGCGATTCCGATCGGGCGAGGAATGGCCAAGCCCGATTTTTGGTCGCTGGAGTTGGGGCTGTCGCCGTTTTTGGCGGCGCGGCCGATTACCGAGGGTCAGATTGTAGCGGCGAAAATGAAAGCGGCGGCCCTTAGCGCTGATGGCGTTTGGCGTAGCCCTGCTGGCGATCCTGGCAAAAATGGCCAGCGGCGATCCCGAACACTTGCACGATCTGTGGGGAATGTTTTGCACTTTGTATTCGCCGGCAGCGCCGGTGGATTATTTGCGGACTCGCGCCGCTTGCGATGGTCATGCTGACTTGGAATTTGCTCGTCGGCAGCTTGTGGTTGGGATATTCGGGGCGGCCCTGGTTTTTCTATGGCGGCGTGGCGGCGGGTATCGTGCTGTTGGTGGCGGTGTTGGTTGCCGTGGGAATTTTCAGCGACACGTCGGATAGCGACAGCCGGTTTGTTCTGGCGATGCTCCACTGGATCCCTTGGCTCTTGGCGGCGGCATTTGTTTGTAAAGCGTGGGCGGCCGTTTGGGTGCTGATGAAAGCTGAGCCGCGCTGGCTCGCGTTCGCTGGCGCGATCGTCGGATATTTGGTTTTTTGGGGAGTGAGCACAGGGTGCTTGCTATTGTTGTCGGCGTTCATTTCGCCGCGGATCGAATGGCTGCGATATTCGCTGTATTTGGCTGCGCTGTTGGCAGTGCCGCTAGTGCGCGTGCAGGCAGCAAGTTTGGCGGTGGCGTGGAATCGGCATCGTTAGATTTGGAAAGTGGGATCGTTATGCACAAGCTAGTCATCGCGGCCGCGCTCGTGTTGCCGCTAGGTTCGCTGGCAATCGCCAAGCGCGCGGTGGACGATTTGCCCCAGCAAGTCGATGCCGATGGACACTTACTGCGAATGCGAATTGAAGGAGCAGGCTCGCCAACGGTCGTGTTCGAAATCGGCATTGGCGGGCCGCTGGAAGAATGGGGGGCGGTCCAGCCGGAAGTGGCGCGGTTTGCAAAGACGGTGGCGTACGACCGCATTGGCGCGAATCATCGGCAGGATGTGCTGACTGGCGCGGATGTTGCGCGAGAGCTGCACGCCGTGCTTGAGAAGGCGAATTTGCCGCCCCCGTACGTGCTGGTTGGGCAATCGTTCGGAGGAGTCTACAACGAGATCTTCGCGAGCATGTATCCTGGTGAAGTGGCCGGCATGGTGCTATTGGATTCGCCAACTGAGAAATTTGCGAACTGGGTGAAGATGTACTATCCGAAGGAAGACTTTACCAGGACCCATCATTCCGACTGGCCCGAGGCAAATGGAATTCTGCCGACATTCGACGAGCTTCGTGCCGGTGGCCCACAGCCTAATGTGCCGGTGGTCGTGGTGACGTGGCGCGGCCGACTACCGAGCCAAAGAAAATCGAGATGCTAAAAGCGCTGGACGGCATGGCACGCGGAATTGGCCAGCCAATTCCGGCAAGGGCGTCACATCGTTACCGAGAAAAGCGGCCACGGCATTCAGGTGGAACAGCCCGAGCTAGTGATCGATTTGATTCGCGAGGTAGTCGAACGGGTGCGTGGAACTTCGCCGCCCAGCAAGCCGGCAAGTGGCGAACCGAGATCATAGCTTTTCGGTCGATCGCGCATTAAACTGGTGGCCTTCTCACATTTCGGAAAGGAGGCAACCATGGGCGGGCGGTGCGGCATTGCAGTTTGCGCGATTTTTGCAGCGGCATTGGGCGTGATGTTTTTGCCGGCAGCGCGCGGCGATACGATCGATTTGGCCGATTTGGATCTGAGCCATATTCATCAAGATTGGGGGCAGCCGGGCAAAAATCGAAGTGTTGGCGGCAACACGATTACAATTGCCGGCAAAACGTTCGAGCGCGGCGTGGGGAGTCACGGTTTCTCGGTATGGTGGATCGATTTGGGGGGCAAGGCCGAGCGATTTACGGCGTACGTGGGGGCCGACGAGGAAGCGAAGGGGCATCCCGATGTGCCGAAGTTCCCGATCGAGTTTCGCGTGTTCGGCGATCGCAAATTAGTCTGGCATTCGGGCAATATGTACGCCGGCCAGCCGGGGAAAGCGGTCGATCTCGATTTGCGCGGCATTGGGATATTGGCGCTTGTGATCCAGCCCACGGGGCGCGAAAATGTGTTCGCGCATGGCGATTGGGCCGAAGCGCGCATTAAATATAGCGGCCAAGCGCCAGTTTCGACTGAACCACCGCCGGAAACGGCCGAAGTGCTGACGCCTAAGCCGGGGCCCGAGCCGCGGATCAATGGGGCGATGGTGGTTGGCGTGCGGCCGGGGCATCCGCTGCTCTATGCGATTGCGGCCACCGGTGAGCGGCCGATTACATTCGCGGCCGACGGGCTGCCACCGGAGTTGTCGCTCGATTCGGCCACCGGGCGCATTACCGGGAACGCCGAAAACAGCAGGCAAAATTCTGGTCACGCTCAATGCCACCAATCAGCATGGCAGCGCAACGGAAGTTGCGCGTTGAAGTGGGACCAAACATCGCGCTGACGCCGCCGATGGGCTGGAACAGTTGGAACTGTTTCGCCAGGCGGTGACCGAGGAAAAAGTGCGGGCGCCGCCGACGCCATGGTTCAATCGGGCCTGATCAACCACGGCTGGACGTACATCAACATCGACGACTTCTGGGAAGTGCCCTTCGGCGAGCCGCTTGCGCGACGGCGCAATTCCGACGGCACCATTCGCCGCAACGAGCGTTTCCCCGACATGAAGGGCCTGGCCGATTACATTCATTCGCTGGGCTTGAAGGCCGGATTGTATTCCTCGCCCGGGCCGTCGACGTGCGGCGGTTGCACGGCGAGCTTCCAGCACGAACAGCAGACGCGCAGCCATACGCGAAGTGGGGCTTTGATTATTTGAAATACGACTGGTGCTCGTACGAGGACGTTTTCAATCAGATACCGCACGCCAACATGCCCGCGATCGACCAGGCGCTGCGGCAGCAACCGTACAAGCTCATGCGCGAAATGCTGGCAAAGCAAGATGCGCGACATTGTGTTCAGCCTCTGCCAATACGGCAAGGGGGATGTGTGGAAATGGGGCGCGCAGGTGGGCGGCAATTGCTGGCGCACCACCGGCGACATCACCGACACCTGGCGCAGCATGCGCGGCATCGGCTTCAAGCAGGACGGCCACGCGCGATTCGCCAGGCCGGGCCACTGGAACGACCCGGACATGCTCGTCGTCGGCCAGGTCGGCTGGGGGCCACAATTGCATCCGACGCACCTGACGCCCAACGAGCAATACACGCACATCAGCCTCTGGTGCCTGCTTTCCGCGCCGCTGCTCATCGGCTGCGACATGACCAAGCTGGACGATTTCACTCTGAACCTGTTGAGCAACGACGAAGTGCTGGCAGTCGATCAGGACCCGCTGGGCAAGCAGGCGGCGCGCGTGTTTTACAGCGAAGATGGCTTGGAAGTGTGGGCCAAAGATTTGGAAGATGGGACCAAAGCGGTGGGATTATTCAACCGTGGAGAAATGCCGGCCACTGTGGCGGCGAAGTGGGCACAATTAGGACTCAAGGGGAAGCAGCAGGTGCGCGATTTGTGGCGGCAGAAAGATTTGGGCACCTTTGACGATGAATTTAGCGCCGAAATCCCGCGGCACGGGGTGATGCTGGTGAAGGTAGGCGAGGCGAAATGAAGCCCTGTTAGCCGCGAGTTAATTCGGCTTGCTTGACACGCTATTGGGGGGCATTTCAAAATAACGTTCAGTCCCATGGCTGCGAATTGATCGCTCCTTTTTTGCGCGCAAAGACTGCCCCATGATTCTTGTTAAGTGCACCTGCGAACAGAAGCTGAAGATACCTGAGAAGCTACAGGGGGCGGCGTTGCAAGAAGTTGCCCCTCTGATAGTTGAAAAGAGGCGGTTGCATTCATTGATGGATTGTCAGCCGGTTTTGCCTTTGGTGTCAAGTTGCGTGACGTCTAGTGCGGCCAGGAGTTGGGGGATTTGTCGGTAGCCTCTTGCACGGCGGAATTTTTGTTCGGCCCGCATCAGTCCAGCGCTGCACCAACGTTGTCGCATGTCGCCGTCGCGCGAACGTTTCACTCGCGCTGTCACGGTGCGCGTGACACTGAGGGCTGATTCGATCACATTGGTGCTGGATAGGGTGCGACGCAACAGGTCGGGCAAGCCCAGACGAATGACCGTGAGCGTTTCCTGCAGGCCCTCTTCCAAGCTGGCCGCGGCGTCGGGAGCGAGGCGGTGCAGCCAGCGCACCGTATTCTCCAAGGCGGAACGAGCCTTCAAGAAGTTGGTTTGTTGGTACGCCTCCGCGAGCCGGCGATCCAGTTCTTCGTGATGCCGCTCGTGCAGATGGGCTTGGACGTTGCGGCGCTTATGGACCTGGCAACGTTGAATGACCGCCTGCCGGCCGAACACGCGTTTCACGCCGGCCACCAAGGCCTTGGCGCCATCCAGCACAAACAGCGTCGGCCGCGACGTCTCCAGACCTCGCTCCACTAATTCTTCCAACAGCGACGTGACCACCTGGGCGTTTTCGGTGGCCCCTTGCCGCAAGCCCAGCAGCTGTTTGTAACCCTGGTCAGTCAAGCCCAACGCCACCAGCAACGTTTCTCCCGCATATTCCACGCCGTCGATGAACACGGCGACATACCGTGCGCCGGCCAGGCTCCGTGACGACCAGGCCGCCAAACTCCGGGTACTGGCCCGTACGAAACCGCGGCTGACACTGGACTTCTTCACGCCGAAGCCCTCGCTCGCCAGGTCGATCACGCCTTCATAATCTCGGGTGGAAACGCCGCGAACCATCCGCCGCAGGAAGGTCTGCGGCAAGGCGTCGGGCTGCTGCAGTTGAGCGTATCGCTCCAAGGATAGCTCGCCGGCTCCAGCGGTCGATCGAACCCGCGGCCGCTGGATCGAAATCTTTTGTCCACCGATACAAACGTAGCCGGGTTGCCGGCCGTGGCGGGTGGCCTTGCGATCGGCTTGGCCCCATTGATGCCGCGGTCCGCAATGCGCTTGGACTTCGTCGTCCAACAGGCCGACTGCTACCCGGCGACCAATCTCGATGGCAAACAAGTCCAGGGATTGTTGCAGCAGTTCCAGCACTTCTTCCTGGTCCAGCGAGAGCTGAAGCATCTGACGAACTTGCCGGCCCAGGGCCTCGCCCAACTCCGGCCCTTGAGGGCGCCCCGTTCGTCGATCACCTTCGATCCGCTCGCCCCTGGCCCGCTTGCCTGCTCCGCTACTTCTGCGATAACTTCTCCTCATGGCGGTTGCTCCTGTTTCAAGGGAAACAAATTACCAGCCGGGAATGTACTCCCGGCCGGAGCAACCGCCAACTTTTCAACTACTCAAAGGACATCCTCCGTTGCAATGTCCCAAGTGCGGTGTGCAGTTTGTCGCGAAGAGCGCAAATGGGAATGGCCAGCCAGCGTTCGATGTTCAGACTGCCGCCGGCACGAGGCTTGTCGCGACAACCGATAGTCACTTGTTAGGCGACAGCAGCACCGGCGACATTATCGATTTGGCCGGGCTAGAGGCCGTAGTGGCGCAAATAACCGGGCCGGTCGGTCGCGGAGCCGGCGTTCAAGAAATGTCGCGCGCGGATGGCTGGATACCGCCGGGGACAGTTGGCCAGCCAGCAGAGGTATCGAATCATACGGCGAGCGGAGGTGCTCCGCTGGGGGATGCTGTGGTGCGGCAGGAGCGGCGGAAGTCGAAATCCCGGGCTAATTTCTGGCTGCAGTTGGCGGCTCCCCCTGTGGGGCTTGCATTGGGCTATTTGATTTTGTGCGCGATTGGGCCGCAGTACGATTTTCTGGGTTTGATGAAAAAGTCGGACGCGGCGAAGACGGCGACGACGGCCAAGGACGATCGCCAAGCCGCGGCGGCCCAGCCGGTTTGGGCGCCGTTTGAAAAGCCGCGGGCAGCGGCTCGCGCCCAGCCTGACAAATTCTCGCCGACTATCGCTTCGGCGGCCCCGGAAATCAAAGAGCCAAAGAAAGATGATGCTGCGGAACCGCCGGCCGCCAGCGCGTCGGCCGCGGCGCACGATGACGAGAAATCGAACACATCCTCCAAAATGGCAGATGCTAGCGATCCTGCACAATCTGTGGGACCGGCCGCCAACGGTTTGATCGGCGATGGGGTGCCGAAAACTCCGCCACAGCGGCTGCCGGTGCCAGAGGCCGACGCGCAGGCCAAGGCGGCGAAAGAAATTGCGGATATTTACGCGAGCGATATCAAAGCGGCCAACAAATCGAAGGAGAAGGCGGCGCTGGCGAAGCAATTTGTCACGGTGGCCGCGCAAACAAACGACGATCCGGCCGGGCGCTACATGCTTCTGGAAGACGCGCGAAAAATGGCGATTGAAGCCGGCGCGGCCCGAATGGTCTGCGATGCAATCGACCAATTGGCGAAATCGTACGATGTCGATCGAGACGCTCTGAATTTGAGCTCGCTCGATCTGGCGGCCCGCACGGCAGCGTCTCAAGATCAATCGCGCGAGCTGATTCGGGTTTCCTTGGAGCGCACCGACGAGGCGCTTGGGGGCAACGAATTCGACTTGGCAATCAAGTTCGGCGAATTTGCCCGGGCCGCGGCAGCGAAGCTCGACGACAAGCCCCAGGTCGTGTCGATTTCACAAAAGCTCAGTGCCATTGAAGATACTGGCAAACAGTATGCACCGGCTCAAACCGCGCTTAAGACGCTGGCCGAAACTCCCGACGATCCGCAGGCGAACTTGACTGCGGGACGGTTTTTCTGCTTCGTGAAGGGGGATTGGCCGACGGGGCTGGTTTACTTGGCGAAATCGAACGATGCGGCGCTGCGCCGCTGGCCAAACAAGATTTGCACGCGCCGGCCGATGCCGAATCGCATTTGAAAATTGCCGATGGCTGGTGGGACGAGGGAGAGAAGGAAACGGGCATACGCAGCTCAATTCTCGGTTCGCGCAGAAACAGTGGTACGAGCAGATCGTTCGCGGGGCCACGGGGCTGACGCGCGTGAAAATCGAAAAACGGTTGGCCGAACTGGGGGATAAAGGGTCTCCGTTAGAACCGCCGAAGCCCAGCGGGGACGATAGGGCTGCCGCCGAGCCGGTCGGCACCGCGCCGAATTTGAACACGAAAATCACGCCGGCCAATGTCGAACAAATTGCGATCGGCAGTAAATCGGCCAAAGAGGCGCTCGAGGTTTATCTAACGCTGCTCGGAGACGATTCGGTTAGCGACGACGCCAAGGCGGCGGCCAAAGGACGGCTACCGTACTGGCAAGATTTGGCCGCCAAAGATTATGTGCGGCAAGGAACAAAGTGGGTGCCGCGATCAAGCGCAAAAGGGGCACGACGCGGCCGATAAGCTGCTCGACGATGCTATCAAAATGCTTGTGACAAAGAATGGCCCACAAGCGCGGGCCAAGCTCGAAGCAGCGATGCGAGTCGATCCGGCCGATACCGATTCGGCGTTTCTACTGGGAATACTTTCCGGGCTGCAAGATCGCAATTATTCAAAGGCGGCGACGTATTTCGCCGAGTGCATGCGGCGCGATCCAACCGACGCGCGGGCGATCAATGACCATGCCATGGCCAGCATCATGGCCTACGAGCATGGCGACGCGGTCAAGGATTTGCAAACGCTGGCGGGAATGGATCCGTCGTCACAAGCCGCCGCGCATAATTTGCGCTTGGCAATTGATGAATCGGGCATGCGGCACTTGGCCCTCTCGCCTGCGGTGGCGGCATCGTACAACAAGCTCGTCAATTTGTTTCAAGTACAGAACAACGTCGCTCGGATCAGAACTGGTTGGCTGTATTTGCTGCCTGATTCGCTATTGAACAAAATTATCGACCTGCCCCACGGGAATGGCGTAACGATTACGCCGCAGTGGATTGAGGATAAGGCGTGTATCGCGTGCCAAGGGGATGGATGGGTGACGTGCCCCGAGTGCAATGGGCGCGGGCAAATTACCACGCAAAAGCAAGTTCGTACCGGCACAAATGCGGTCACAGGGATGCCGATCTATGTGTTGCGGCCGGTTACCGACAACTGCCCGCGGTGCAACGGCACGGGCAAGCTTCGCTGCCCGACTTGCCAGGGTGAGGGAATTGATCCGATGCTGCGGTAATGAGCTTCGCAGATAAAACGTCCAGAACGCTTCCCTCCGCGGGAATGGTCTGCCGAATCACTTTTCTGGCTTGCCCTGGATCACGCGCATTTGGGTGCAGAGGTAGAACGGCAGTTTTTCGCCGGCGAATTCGACGTCGCCAAACATGTCGGCATAGCCGTGGTCGGGTTTGGGGAGATCGAAGAGGAAGACTTTGTCGCTATCGTCGTCGTGCTTGGTGTCGTGCGATTCCCAGTGCGCTTGCCGAAAATCGCGCAGTTGGCGCTGGCGGTCCAGACTCGCGCTTTTTCGGGGAGCGTGTCGCTGGTGATTGTCAGCCGCACGTCGTCGCCGCGGTCTAAGTAGCTCCACGTCAGCTTGGGAAGCGGCTTGCCGGTTAGCGCGCTTAAGTGCAACGCGGTGAGGTCGCCAATCATGCGCGGATAGTCGTGCAGGCCGTGCACACCATTGGGTTCGTAGCAAATGTATTTTTCGCCTTCGAGACCATCCCAGTAAACGTTTAAGGCATCGACGGGCCAGTAAGGATCGTTGGTTCCGAGCATGATCAGTTTGGGCTGGCGGATTTCGTCGCGGTAGCTGTAGGGATCGACGATGGCTTGCAGGCTCATGCCATTGGGGGAAAACAGAAAGCCTTGCAAGCCTTTATCGGTGTAGTCGTGAATGCGCTGGGAGAAGCCGCCGAACGAGAGCATTTGCAGCGCGACTTGGGGACCCATATTGAGCATGTCGATGACCATGGGGGCGATGGCGTTGACGCGCTGGTCGGCCGCGGCGGTGAGCCAGGTCGTCCAGCCGCGCTTCGATGCGCCGGTGACCATGAAGTGCTTGATATCGAGCTGCCAGTTGTCGTGAGCAAACTGCTGCACGGCGTCCATGCGCGCACGGCGCTTTTGACCATGGGCAACAAGAGCGGCCAATCGTCGTCTTGCGTTTCTAAATATTTTTGGAAGGTATACGAGATGATTTGATCTTCTCGCAGGCCGCCAAAGACCGGCTGCTGCGGCACTTGCAATAGCACGGCGACAGGAGCTTGGGCGTTTTCGGCGGCATTGGCGATGAGAATGGCCGCCGAGGGGAGGCGATCGTCGCCGGGCGCGGGGGGCTGTTCGAGTTCCGGCTTCCAGTTGCCGCCATCGACATAGAGGATGGCTTCTTCGGCATGCACGACTTGCGAGGGCTTGTAGATGAACAGTTGATGCTTCCAAACAATATCGTGCCAGGTTTGCGAGGTGAGCGTTAATTCGACATAGGTGCCTTTGCCGAGGGTACCCTCGCGACGCTTGGTCCAATGGTAACTGGCATCGGGCTTGGCGACATAATGCTTGAGGGCATCGGACGCGTGCGGCGCGGCCTCGGCTGGTTTTGCTGGCAGTTCCGCTACGTTCGCGGCGTCGCTGGGAGCGATTACGGCCGGGGCAGATTGCGCCGACGGTTTGGCAGTGGCAGAGTCGGTTGAAGGAAGGTCGGCTGAACGGAGCCCGCCGCATGGTGCAAAGAATGCTGCTGCGAAAAGGGCAATTGCAGACGGATATCGAAATCGCATGAATCGCTCCGAAAGGATTTGAGGGGTGAGAAGATGTGGTCGTCGAGGCAGGTTTGGAATTGGATTGGCAGGGGGCGTGATTTTACCGGGATTTTTCACTGTTTGACAGCGCAAAATTGGCCGCGGGTGACGACGGATTATACCCATCTTCATGCGAGCCAGTTGCACAAAGTGCGTGCTAGAATTCAAGGGCGCGATATCGAGTGCGGCTACGCGGCATGAGACGAGTAGGGCCGTTTGGATCCAGTGAAGGTGGGTTATGCAACGAAGATTAATTTGCACAATGTTCGGCGCGATATTGCTAGCAGGCTGCACGAATGGGGGCGACAAATCGCCCGGCGCGGCAATTACGGCTCAGCCGGTGAATGCGGCGCAAATTGTGGTCGTGCGACAAGAATCGCAAGACGTGGCTTCCGATGCGCTGGGCGCATTGGTCCCACGGCCGTACCTGCGCTGGCAACGGCCCTGCAAGACGGCGACCCCGGCGTGCGAATCGAAGCGTGCCGGTCGCTGGCATATATGGGGGCCGGAGCGAAGGATGCTGTGCCGCAACTCACGGGGTTGTTGAACGATCAAGAGGAGAGCGTGAGACAAGAAGCGGCGAAAACGCTGGGGCAAATTGGGCCGCCCGCTCAGCCGGCCATTCCGGAATTAATGCAGATGCTGCGGACGAAGCAGTGATTATCAGCGAAGCATGAGTTTTACAGCCGACGCGCGGAGATGGGGAGAGGAACATTCTTTTAACCGCGGATTGCGCGGATGAGCGCGGATCGATACTCTGGATTCACGGTCAATCCATTTTCTGCAAGTAGCCGAGATCCCATACCATCGCTGATATTGCGCTGGTTTCGATGACCAAGAAGGCTAAGACCGTTCGCCATGATGGCGTTTTCTTTTTCGCCGCCAAATAGATGCCAAAGATTATAGGAACTGCAATGGGCGACCAGGCGATGCAAAACAACAGGATTCCCAGTAACGTGAGTGCCATTTTATTAGCTTGGACCACACCCGCTTGAAGTGCAAGTGACTTGTTTCCTCCGCGTCTCGGCGACTCGGCAGTGAATAAAATCATCCGTAGTTCAGACGAGAAGGCACGGCGCGGCTGATCGGCACATCGATCAAGCGTGGGCGATCGCCGGCGAATGATTTCTGCAGTTCATGAGCCAGCTCATCGGGCTCTTCGATTCGCACTGCTTCCACGCCGAACGACTCGGCGAGCTTTACCATGTCTATTTCCGGACCGGTGAGATCCGTGCCTTCGAATTTTCCTGCCAGGGCTTTGGGCAATTTCAACCCCGCCGCGCCGATCTTGAGAATCTGATATTGCGCATTATTGGCGATGAGGAACGTGACGGGAATTTGGTATTTTGCGGCCGACCACAGGCCTTGAATCCCGTACAGCGCGGCCCCTTCGCCTAAAATCGCCAGCCCCGGCCGGCCGGGCCACGCCAATTTGACTCCGATGGCGACACCCAGCCCCCAGCCGAGCGCCCAACCGCGGTGGCCGAAGTAGCCGGTGGTGTTTTTCAGCGCGCCAGACGCTGGAGCATGGTGTTGGTGGTGGTGACGGCTTCTTCGACGACGGCCACATCGTCGGGGAGCACGCGGGCGACCGTATCCATGAAGGCTGCGGGGGCAAGCGGCCACGCGTCGCGCTCGGTGAGGGCTTCCGCGAGCGGATTGACGATCGGCGTGGTGGCGTGCCGCCAGTTTCGCGGCGCGATCGCTGGCGGAGGAACGCTGCGAAGGCGTCATCAATCTCTCAATGGCGGCGTCGAGTTCGGCCAAGCCAGTTTTGGTATCGCCGATCAGTCCGACTTCGAGCGGATAATTCTTGCCGAGTTGATAGGGATCTTCGTCGAGGTGAACAATGCGAATTTGCTCTGGGATGGCGCGGGCCGGTTCGTAATAGACATAATTTCGCAGCAAATCCATCCCGGCCACAAACAGCGTGTCATATTGCTTCAAGCGCTCATGAATTTCCGGGGCCCACAGTGGCAACCCTTGCGCATAGAGGGGATGATCGCAGGGAAAGCTCAATCGGCCATGAGTGGTGCCGGGCTCCGAGATGACCGGTGCGGCGAGACGTTCGGCGAGTTGAACGAGTTCACTGACGGCGTTGGCTTCTACGACACGGCTGCCAACAAGAATTGCCAGATTCTTCGCATTTAGAAGAATCTGGGCCGCGCGATCGAGCGCCTGTTGCGGCGGGCGCACGTGCTGATCGGGCAAGCGCAACGGTGTGAGATCGAGGTGTTCTGCGACGGCCATTTGCACGTCGACTGGCAGCGACATGAACACCGGGCCGGTGGGCGGAGTGAGCGCAGCTTGCATGGCGCGGCGCGTGGCGGCGGGCAAATCTTCGACGCGATTGACTTCGACGGCCCACTTGGTCCAGGGACGGGCCACTTCAATCATTTGACCCCAGAGAATCGGCTCTTCGAACATCAGGCGGCGGTCTTGCTGGCCAGCCGTGACCAACAGCGGCGTGCCTTCGCGGTAGGCGTTGTAGAGCATGCCCATGGCGTTGCCCAACCCGCAGCAAATGTGCAGGTTCACCACGCCCAGCGTGCGCGATGCCATGGCAAAGCCATCGGCCATGGCCATGACCGGCACTTCCTGCAGGCCAAGGATATAGCGAAAGCGGTCGTCGCCCACCAGCGCATCGGTTAGCGGCAGCTCGGTAGTGCCGGGGTTGCCGAAGAGATATTGCACTCCGGCTGTGTGCAAAAGTTCCAGGAATGCGTCGATTCCGCGCATGGTTTCAAGCCGATAGTCCGCCTGCCAGTTGGAACGGATCAGTGGTCTCACTGAACCGCTCGACGAACCGTCAGTGTACGCTGGGCATCGTGTGAATCAACGTCAGGCGCAAGTACCAAGCAAAAAAAGCCGCCGAGAGTCTCGGCGGCTTTGGGCGTCCAATCGAAGCAGATTATTTGATTTGCAGCTATTGATTCGACACGGCGCTCGTTGTCACCACGCCATCTTGCGGCATTGAAATCGAGCCATAGCGCGGCGGCAGCGGATGAAACTTCGAGCACGGTGAGCAGCCGCAGTATTGGCCGCAGCAATTGCATGGATCGGGGGTCGGTGGGCAAGCAAGCCAATCGCAGAAATACCACTCGCCGCACCCATTGCAACAGTAAGAATCCGGATGGCACAAGTGGCAGAACCAACTGAGCGGGCAATCGGGATGGCAACTATTGCCACAGCACTGGCCGCACGAATCGCAGCCGCATCCGGATCCGCACCCGCCGCACGAGCCGCCGCCGCAACTCGAGCATGAACCACACGAATTGCAACCGCCATACCCGCAAGAATCGCAACGGAAGGTGCCACAAGAACCGCAACTGCCGCCATGCGAGCCAAAAATCCGGCTTAATGAGCAGCTTTGCCCGCTGCCACAACCAGAACTGTTACACGAGCCGCACGAATCGCAGCCACCGCAGCCGGAACAGCTCGAGAAGCAGCAACAGCCGCTAGAGCAGGCCGCCAGCAAAGACATAGCGGCAGCCAGAAGGTAATGCTTGGTCATCGAATTCCCCCCAAATGCGAGCCTCGACGCGGCCGCGCGCACGCGAGCCCTAGCGTAAGACTCCTGGGGAGTTATCGACCTCTAGAATCGGAGGAATCGAGAAAATCGTTAAAATCGGAACGGGGCGAATTGAGCGATTCGCTCGTGCGCAACGGCTTGCTAGCGTTGGCTGCATGCCTTGAACGGCAGCTGAGCGCACGACTTACAGCCACCACGCTTCCAAATGGTATCGTGCCTTGCGCGAAGTGCGAACGAGCTTGCGCTTGCAGTAATTGACGGTGCGACGCGCCGCCCGATCGACACGAAAGAATCTCGCCGGCGAGCTATCACGCGCAATGGGGATTTTGCTGCTGGAAAAGATGCGATCGAATTGGCCCAGAACGTTTGCCGGATTGATGAACTGGTTGATCCGATTCCCGTGAAACCAGGGCTGTCGCAAATAGTCGCAATATAAATCGTCGTTACGATCGACCTCGATGATGCGGTCTATCACGGCCTCTTGGTTGGCGTAATCGTGAAAGTTCAGGAAGCTGGCCGGATTGAAATCGCGGTACACCAGCGGATTGCCCCAATAAATGGGCAGGCTGTTGACGTACATGGGCTCGTAAATTTTCTCCGTGGTGTAACCGGGATAACTGTCATTTTCAAAGGCGATGGTGAATTTATAGCGGCGAATGAAAGCGAGCTTTTCGTCGATCGTTCTGCCCAGCGGCCGACCGATGTTGTTAAATAATTTTCCACCAGCATCGACTCGTTTATACTTCGACAATTCGCGAAAGAATCGGTTGCGCGTGGCACAATACTTATTGGAGTATACGAAATTGCAGAAGGCGGATTTTTCGGCCAGAATTTGCCGGGGATCGACGCGCGTTTTGATCGGGGCGGGGCGGTCGCTGTAGAGGCCGTAGAATGGCAGGCGATAATGATTGGGATGGCCGCAGAAATCATGGGTGAAGGCGAAATCGCACTGGTCAAAATCGGGCCGAACATTTTCGCCGGCAAAAAAAATCCGCATGCAATTGAAGCGGCGGAATGCGGCACCAAAACAAGAATAAACCAGAAAATCAGGTGTCTCGCAGAGTTCGACTTCGTAGTGCTGGGAGAGCAGCCGTGTGAAATAGTTGTCGCGCGGGTCGAACCCTGTCCAGAAATCGCTGAATGCAAGCCGCAGTGTTGGCTTCATACGGGGCAAGCGCAGGCGGGTTCAAGACGAAAATGAATCGATTTGCGCTGCGATGATGTGGCTTGAGCCTTAACTAGCAAAACGCGCGATCATACTCGTTCTTTAGGCGGCCGGCATATGCCAAAGCGATCGTTTCGTAGGCCGGAATAGCAGCGGCAATCTGGTGCGCAGCAGCGCACATAAATTAGGAGTGCGATTTGGCGACCGCGGAAATCGGCGATCGTATGGCCTTTTCAGCAAGCTCGACGAGCACCCTGGAATCAAATGGCTTGCGCAAATAGTAGGCTGCGCCAAAATCGTGCGGGCGGCGAATGATGTCGGGAATTTGGCCGCCAGAGAGAAACATCCAAGGAACATCGAGCATGCCCGCTTCGCGGCGAAGCCGCTGGCACAAATCCAATCCGCTTTGGCCGCCGAGAACGACATCGGCAATGACGAGGTTCGGCGTGGCATGGTGCACGCCCTGAAACGCTTCTTCGCTGGTGTGGCAGCGGAGCGTTCGAATGCCCGCGGTGGAAAGGCAATGAGAAACGGTAATGGTTAGCGCTGGATCGTCGTCAATCACCATCACCAGCGCCGAGTTTTGCACAATGGCAGCGCCATTGGTGGATGGAGCTACGGTTGAGAATTCTAACTGCTGGCACTGGACGAATTGAGTTGACATGATGCAAATTGCTCCCGATGCGTTTGCGACGGGCGTGGTCGCTGGGTTTCATGCATGCGCAGAATGGAATCGTAAAAGCACTTCGCTGAATGACCGCCTACTAAACCATACTTTGCGCGACAACGAACCTGAAACGCGCCGATTTACGTGCCTGCCATGAGGCTGCTACCGCCGATGTTCCGTTTGCCGAAGCGAAAGACGAGTGCTTGGCGATCCGTTTTTGACGACTGTAACAGTCCTACGCAGCGATTAGCGCGAAAGTTTTCCCCTGGGGACGATTGTGAATATCGTCACAAATGAGAGTGGCGATTAGGCAATTTGGACAGTGCTACGATGCACAATTACTGAAGAGAGCCATCCAGCGCCGCCTATTTCCACGCAAAATCGCCGGCGTTCACGCCGGGAAGGTGGGTGACGCCCATGAGATATTTATCGACGGCGCGGGCGGCTTCGCGCCCTTCGTGAATGGCCCAGACCACAAGCGACTGGCCGCGGCGCAAATCGCCGGCGGCGAACACGCCGGGGGCGCTGGTCATGTAATTACCGTCGGTTTTTACGTTGCCGCGCGGATCCATTTCCAAATTCAAATCGGCAATGAAACCGCGCTTCTCCGGGCCGAGAAATCCCATTGCCAACAGAACCAATTGGCAGGGCCACGCCTGTTGGGTGCCTTCGACTTCTTTGAAAATGTGGCGACCCTGTTCGTCTTTGGTCCATTCGATGTTCACAGTGACCAGGCTTTCGACGCGGCCTTTGGCATCGCCGCGAAATTCCTTGGTGAGAATGCTCCATTCGCGGCGGCAGCCTTCTTCGTGCGAGGTACTCGTGCGCAAGATCATCGGCCATAGCGGCCAGGGAGTGCCGGCCGGACGCTCATTTGCGCGCGGATAATTGCCGACATCGGGAGGCTGAGGCAACAGCTCGAACTGCGTGAGGCTGCGGCAGCCTTGGCGGTTGGAGGTGCCGTCGCAGTCGCTGCCGGTATCGCCGCCGCCGATGACAACCACATCTTTGCCGGTGGCCAGAATTTGATCTTTGATTTCATCGCCTTGATTCACTTTGTTTTGTTGCGGCAGAAATTCCATGGCGAAGTGAACGCCATTGAGATCGCGGCCAGGAATGGGGAGGTCGCGGGCTTGCGTGGCGCCGCCGGCAAGCACGATGGCGTCAAAATCGCGGCGCAAATCGGCGGTCGCCACGTTCACGCCGATGTTTGCGTTGCACTGGAATTCGACTCCTTCGTCTTCCATTTGCTTGATACGCCGCTGGACGCGCCACTTTTCCAGCTTGAAATCGGGAATGCCGTACATGAGCAAGCCGCCGGGGCGATCGGCCCGCTCGAACACCGTAACGTAATGGCCGGCACGATTGAGCTGCTGCGCGGCCGCCAGCCCGGCAGGCCCGCTACCGATCACAGCGATTTTTTTGCCAGTGCGCACCGATGGTGGCTCAGGCACAATCCAGCCTTCGTCGAAACCGCGATCGGCAATCGACATTTCGATTTGCTTGATGGCCACCGGGTCTTCATTGATGCCCAGCACGCAGGCCGCTTCGCACGGCGCTGGGCACACGCGGCCGGTAAATTCGGGAAAATTGTTCGTGGCGTGCAGACGATTGATGGCTTCGCGCCAATGGTCGCGATAAACCAGGTCGTTCCAATCGGGAATGATGTTTCCCAACGGGCAGCCCGTGTGGCAAAACGGCACGCCGCAATCCATGCAGCGGGCGCCCTGCTTGCGCAGTTCGTCCTCGGGCAATACCGTGAGGAATTCGCGGTAGTGCTTGATGCGCTCGGGCACCGGCTCTTTGCCACTGACTTTGCGGCCGAACTTCATGAACCCACGAACATCACCCATCGAAACCTCTGAGAATTCTATTTAACCACGGAGTCACAGAGACACAGAGAAGCATGAAAAATGATAAGTTTAGATCTCAATTATTTTTCACAAATCCAATTTGTCGATCCCCGAGTTTGCACTTTGCCCGCCTGCCTCTCCGTGGCTCAGCCGCTCCGTGGTGACCAGTCTCCGTGTTGAACAGTCTTTTCACACATTCACGACCGCTTTGGGCGCGGTTTCGGCTTCCTCGGAGGTTGGCAAATGCGCTTTCGCCATTTCCGCAAGCGCCCGCTTGTAGTCGATCGGCATAACCTTCACGAATTTGCGGATCAGATTATCCCAATCGTTGAGCACTCGCTGGCCTGGCACGCTACCGGTGTAATGCACGTGCTTGGTGACCACGCGGCCGATGTATTCGCGATCTTCATCGGCAAGCTCTTCAAGCTCGACCATTTCTTTGTTCACCAGCGCCGGAAAGCGGCCTGTTTCGTCGAGCACGTACGCGATGCCGCCGCTCATGCCCGCGGCAAAATTGCGGCCAGTTTCACCTAGAATGATCGCCCGGCCGCCGGTCATGTATTCGCAGCCATGGTCGCCGACGCCTTCGACAACGGCATGCGCACCGCTATTGCGCACGCAGAATCGCTCGCCGGCAACGCCGCGCAAATACAGCTCGCCGCTGGTCGCGCCGTACAAGAACCACGTTGCCGGCAACGATATTCTTCTCGGCCGCAAACGTCGCTTCGCGCGGCGGATAAACGATGATCTTTCCGCCCGAGAGGCCTTTACCGCAATAGTCGTTCACATCCCCTTCGACACAGGCCGTCACGCCGTGCACGCCGAACGCCAGAGGCTTTGCCCCGCCGAGCCTTTGAAGTTGAGCTGAATCGTATCTTCCTTGTCGAAGCCTTTCGCGCCGAAGCGGCGAGTCACTTCGCTCGACAAGATGGTGCCGACGGTGCGATTGATGTTGCGAATCGGCAGATCGACCACTACGGGCGTTTGATGCTCAAGTGCCGGTCGGCACATCTCCAAGAGCTTCGTCACGTCGAGCGACTGTTCAATGCCGTGATCTTGCGGCTCGGCAGCAATGGGTCTTGATGTGCGCTCGGAAACTTTCGGCTTGTACAGAATGGTCGAAAAGTCGAGCCCCTTGGCTTTCCAATGGTCGATGGCTTTGCGCGCTATCGAGCATATCGACGCGGCCGACCATTTCGTTAATGGTGCGGAAGCCGAGCTGCGCCATGATTTCGCGCATTTCCTCAGCCAGTAGGAAGAAGAAGTTCACGGCATTTTCCGGCTTGCCGGCGAATTTTTTGCGCAGTTCGGGGTCTTGCGTGGCGATGCCGACCGGGCAGGTGTTCAGATGGCACTTGCGCATCATGATGCAGCCGATGGTCACCAGCGCGCCGGTGGCGATGCCCCATTCTTCGGCACCCAACATTGTGGCGATGACCACATCTTTGGCCGAGCGAATGATGCCGTCGGTTTGCACGACGATGCGGCCGCGCAGATCGTTCTTCACCAACACCTGGTGCGTTTCCGCCAGACCCAAGTTCCCACGGCAGGCCGGCGTGCTTGATCGAGGTTTGCGGGCTAGCGCCGGTGCCGCCGTCGTGGCCGGAAATGAGCACAACGTCGGATTTTCCCTTGGCGACGCCGGCAGCAACCGTGCCGACGCCCACTTCGGCCACCAGTTTCACACTAATGCGGGCACTGCGGTTGGCGTTTTTCAGATCGTGAATGAGCTGCGAAAGATCTTCGATCGAGTAAATGTCGTGGTGCGGCGGCGGCGAAATGAGGCCGACGCCCGGCGTGCTGTGGCGAATGCGGGCGATTTCCTTATCGACCTTGTGGCCGGGCAACTGGCCCCCTTCGCCGGGCTTCGCCCCTTGGGCCATTTTGATTTGCAATTCTTTGGCGCTATTCAGATATTCGCTGGTGACACCGAAGCGGCCGCTGGCGACTTGCTTGATGGCGCTGGAGCGCAGGTCGCCGTTGGCGTCGGGCACATAGCGGGCCGAGTCTTCGCCCCCTTCGCCCGTGTTGCTTTTGCCGCCGATGCGGTTCATGGCAATGGCCAGAGTTTCGTGCGCTTCTTTCGAGATCGAACCGTACGACATCGCGCCGGTGGCGAAACCGCTTGACGATTTCCTTGGCCGGCTCCACTTCATCCAGCGGCACCGGACTGCGTGTCTTTGCGGAACTCCAAGCAGGCCGCGCAGCGTGAGCAACCGCGTTTGCTGCTCGTCGATCAGCTTGCAAAACTGTTTGAATTCCGCGCGGCTGTTGATTTGCGTGGCGTGCTGCAGCTTGGCCACCACGTCGGGATTCATGATGTGGGCTTCGCCTTTGCGACGCCACTGATATTGCCCGCCGACATCCAGATCGAGCACTTCGGGCACTTCGCACGCGCGGATAGGCATGCTCGTGCCGGCGGAGTGTTTCTTCGGCAATTTCCGCAAGTCCGATGCCTTGAATGCGGCTGGGGGTCCAAGTGAAATACTCATTGACGAATTTCGTGTTCGAGCCCGACGGCTTCGAAAATTTGAGCGCCACGATAGCTTTGCTGCGTGGAGATGCCCATTTTCGACATGACTTTCAGAACGCCTTTGACCGCCGCCTTGATGTAGTTTTTCTGCAGTTGCTTGTGCGTGAAGGTTTCGGGCAAATACCGCTCGGCGAGCATGTCGTCGAGCGTGGCCAGCGCGAGATACGGATTGACCGCCCCGGCGCCATACGAGGTGAGCAGCGCGAAATGATGCACTTCGCGGGCTTCGCCGGTTTCGATCACAAGTCCGCAGCGCGTGCGCGTGCCTTCGCGAATGAGATGGTGGTGCACATTGCTGACAGCCAACAGGGAGGGAATTGCCACGTATTCATGATTCACGCCGCGGTCGGAAAGCACCAGAATGGCGACGCCTTCCTCGATCGCCCGGCTGGCTTCAGCGCGCAACTCCTTAAGCGGCGTTCCATGCCGGCAGCGCCTTCGTCGCGCGGGAAAAGCATCGAAAGCGTGCGGCTGCGCAATGCCCGGCGCGTTGAGCTCCTTGATTTTCGCCATTTCGGCGTTGGAAATAACCGGCGCCTCCAACCGCAACAGCCGGCATTGCTCGGGCGTTTCGTCGAGCAGATTGCCTTCGGAGCCGATCGTCGTGATCATCGAGGTGATGATTTCTTCACGAATCGCATCCAGCGGCGGATTGGTGACCTGCGCGAACAGTTGCTTGAAATAGTTGTACAGCAACTGCGGCCGTTCGGAGAGCACCGCCAGCGGCGTATCGTTCCCCATCGAGCCGATCGGCTCTTGCCCATCGGTCCCCATCGGGCCGATGATCATGCGCAAGTCTTCCAGCGTGTAGCCAAACGCGCGTTGCAGCTTTGTAAGCGGCTCGTCCAGATGGCCGTTCACGCCCGGCCACTTCCGGCAGGTCGTCGAGCTTGACCTGATTTTCGCAGAATCCATTGCTCGATAGGGATGCGCGCGCCGCAAGACTGCGTTTGATTTCGTCATCGCGAATGATGCGGCCCTGAATGGTGTCGACCAAGAACATGCGGCCCGGGCGCAGGCGGCCTTTGTATTCGACTTGATCTTGCGGCAGCGCAAGCACTCCGGCTTCGGAAGCCATTACCACCAGGCCATTTTTCATGACCCAGTAGCGGCTGGGTCGCAAGTCCGTTGCGGTCGAGCATCGCGCCGATCGACCGTGCCATCGGTAAATGCCATCGATGCCGGGCCATCCCACGGTTCCATCAAGCACGCCTGATATTCGTAGTAGGCCTTCAGTTCGTCCGACATGCTTTCGTGCCCGCTCCACGGTTCGGGAATCAGCATCGACATCGCCTGCGGCAGCGAGCGACCGGTGAGCAACGAGCAGTTCGAGCACGTTGTCGAAGATGGCCGAGTCGCTCGCGCCGGGCACGCAGATCGGGCAGATTTTCCACAGATCGGGACCGTAGACTTCGGATGCTTGAGCATGCTTTCGCGGGCGTGCATCCAGTTCACATTGCCGCGCAGCGTGTTGATTTCGCCGTTATGGGCGAGAAAGCGGAACGGATGGGCCAAATCCCAAGTCGGGAAACGTGTTGGTGCTGTAGCGCTGATGCACCAGCGCCAGAGCCGACACAATGCGCTCGTCGGCCAGGTCTTTGTAGAACGACTCCGACCTGGTCGGCCAGCAGCAAGCCCTTGTACACGATGACGCGCGACGAGAGCGTGCAAACGTAGCAACATTTTTTTTGCTTCAATTCTTTTGTGGCGCGAATTTCCAGCTCGTGCCGCTTGCGAATTACGTACAACTTCCATTCGAAAAGCTCCTGCGGAGTATCCGTGCCGCGAGCGATGATCGCCTGGCGGATTATCGGTTCGACGTCGCGGGCCGTTTGCCCAATTCCGGCATTATCGAGCGGCACATCGCGCCAGCCGAGGAATTGTTGCCCTTCTTCCGCGCAAATCGCTTCCAGACCGCTCTTCGCAATAGCGGCGTTCGGCATCGTCGGGCGGCAAAAACACATTGCCGATTCCGTAATCGCCCGGAGCTGGCAACGCGATGCCCTGCTCCGCCAGTTTCGCCGCGAAGAAACTCGTGCGGCATTTGCATCAAAATGCCGGCGCCATCGCCGGTGAGCGGATCGCAACCGCAGGCGCCGCGGTGCGTCAGATTGACCAGAATTTCGAGCCCCTGCCGCACAATCTGATGGCTCTTCTGGCCATGCATGTTAACGACGAAACCCACGCCGCAGGCATCGTGCTCGAAGGCCGGATCGTACAGACCTTCTGCTGGCGCGGATCGTATGGAAATTGCGATTGCATGGCGACCGTATGTTCAGGTTAGGAGTTCAGGGTTCAGGTGAATGTAGCAGGAAATCGAATTTCAGCCGTTGCAGCTTGCCAACTAGTTTTGCGGATTGTCTCGCGAGCAACGTTGCGGTGGCCGTTTCCGTTGCCGTGCGCAACTCGCGGCTCGACTTCGAAATCGTGCAGCCGCCGGCAATGCCAATCGCATGTGCGCCGGTGGTTGTCTTCGGAATGTTCGCCGGGCTATTATCGCGCTTCGCTGCGCAGCAGTTCGATAAATCGCCGCACGGTAACGCCCAAATCTTTGCCGCGACGATGAATAATTCCCAGCGGCCGCACCAAATTGTCGGTCGACAAGCGGCACGGCGGCCAGCGTTCCCGCTTCCACTTCGCGCACCACCGTCGGTTCCGGCAGCAAACTGACGCCGGCATCGATTTCGATCGGCCCGCTTGATCGTTTCGATGTTGTCGAACTCCATCACCACGCGCAGATCGGCTGCGATGTTCGTACAAGCACGCGATCGATCTCGCGGCGAATGGTCAGATCGGAGTCGAAGCCGATGATCGGTTCGCCGGCGACTTCTTCCAGCGATGACTTGCTGCCGCTTGGCAAAGCGATGCGTCGGCGCACAGACCAACACCATCGGTTCTTGCGCGCCAGCCGATGGCTTTGATCGTCCGCGATGGCTTGGGATAGCTGACCAATCCCAAGATCGGCCTGATCGTTTTCGACCGCATCGTAAACTCGGTGCGGATGCAAATATTCCAGTCGCACGTTCGCCTTCGGATACTGGCTCAAGAACTGATGCAGGTAGCGGTTCATGTGGTGCAGCCCGACCGAATAAATCGACGCCACGCGCACTCGGCCCGCCACTTCGTCGTGCAACGTTCGCACCTGCTCTTCCAGCGCGAAATATCGCTCCACAAGCTTGCGGCAGCCCTCGTAATAGATTTCCCCTTCGGGAGTGAGCGAGAAGGGCCGCTTCGAGCGATCGATCAGCTTGATTCCCAGACGCTGCTCCAGTTGATTGACCACCTGACTGGCGCCCGATTGCGAAATGCCGTTTTCTTCCGCAGCCCGCGAAAAGCTGCGCCGACCGACGACATCGCAAAACACTTTCAGCGACTTCAGGTGCATAGGGCCACCTGGGCAATGGCAAGCGATGATAATCAAAAAACCTGATACTGAAATGTATCAGCATTTGTCCTGGACATAGTAGATTAAGGACGTTTTCGGCTATCGTCAAGCTGCTAGCATGCACAAAATGGATTAAAGCAGAAAATGGCCAAGGCTCGCGGAATCGGGCATTCAATAACCAGTTCCGACAAGACTTTTTATGCTAATTTGACAGCCGATTCAGCATCAGGCCGCCTTATAGCGGAATGTATTGCGGCCAGCTAAACGATTGCAGCACGATTTTCGCTCTGATGTGCCGCGCGGCGAACCCGCTGGGTGAGTTTCGCCACGAGTGCGGCAAACTCCTTTCGCCGCGCGGACCACTCGGCGACCGACTTTGTGCCGCTCGATTGCGACGTACTCGATGACGATCTTTTCCGCTGCAACAAATTCCGCCGCCACGCCCGGAATTTCGTCGGCGATTTCCAGCGGTACGCGCGTCACACCGTTCACATCGCCGTGCAACAGTTCGCCCTGATAAACGGTCATTCCGCCGACATGCACCGGCATGCCCAGATGCATGATGTGGCAATAACCATGCGAACAGATTGTGCCGCCGGTAAATGCTGGAAAATTGAGGGCACGCACTTGTTCGAGATCGCGCCCCGCGCCGGAAGTAATCATTCCGGCCGAACCGAACGCCTTGTATGTCGAGCACATCACCTCGCCGAAGGTCGCCGCGATGGCCGGGCTATCGAGATCTTGAAAAACGATGACTGCCGGTCCAGGAACCTCAGCCAGATTCGCAATTTGCTGCTCAAGGCCAACATAGGCATCGCGGCCAGCCGGCGGAGCATCGCTGCGAAAGGCCGCTGTGGCGGCGAAACCGACCATCGGCGGCAGTTCTGGAAACGCCGCTTTGATGCGGCCATCCATGTAACCGCGATTGCGCGGCATTACCTCGAACAGTTCGATGGTGTTGCTGATGGTCGGCGTATCGAACGCGGCCAAACGTGTTAATAATGCGGAATCGATTGGCATTGGGCGGCAGGTATTAGTTTGAGATTGATGCGAACGGAGCCAGAGTCGACGCGAGTTTTTTTAGCCGATTTCAAAGCGCAATGAAATACGCTGCAAAGCGCGCTCGCAATCAATTTCGGAATATTCGCTTTCTTGTGCTCGCGTTCATGGGCAGGTCGCCGGTCGGTCGATGTTAAACTCTGCCGGATACGGATGCCGGGCGGTTGACGGGGGCGGTGCATTGCCGATGGCACCTGAAGGGCTTTGCCAACGGAATACCACCGGCCCTGTTTCATGCGCAACCTGCACGTTTAGCAATGGAGTGTCCCTACCCGTTGGACCTCGTGCTCCAGAGTGCGCGGTGAGCCGTCCCATTCCCTCCTATCTCAAGCTTCGCTCGCCCGAAACGGGCGATCCGCTACGGCCCGACATTGCCGATATTGCCTGCCTCGGCGAGTTGTGCCAAGCGTTCACTCAAGCCACTGGCTGGCCGCTGCGCTATGTGCCGCAGCTGGAGTCGCACGACGATATCGATCTGCTCTGGTCCGCCCCGATAAACCCGGGCGTTGGAGTTTCTCCCGGACATTTGCGGATCGATTTAACGTCAGGGGTGTGCGACGCTGGCCAGCCACGCTGCGAGTGGCACTCGGCCGAACAAATGGCAGGCACCATCGCCGAACTGGTTAACGAATTGGTGTGCGCCCGACAAGCGCTTTGGCAACGAGAGGCAGATTTAGCCGCTGCCGTTCCAGTTACTTCACACGCCAACGAAGAACAACATTTGGCCGCACGATTGGAAGCCACACTGTGCGCTGGTGCTTCGGCCATCGGCTGCCAATCGGCGGCGCTATACTTACTCGACGAAGCCACGAGCGAGCTGAAGCTGCGATCATGCTGGGGAATGCCGCTGGGCAAGTTTACCCTGCCGGCACGACCATTGGCCGAGCAAATGGCCGACTTGGAAGCGCTATTGGGCCATGCAGTGGCGCTCGAAAGCCCGCTGGATATGCTGGGCTCTTGGCGGCCGCCCGAACCAGCGGAAGCTGCGCTGTGCGTGCCTGTTTCCAGCCCCACAGTGCCGCTGGGAACACTGTGGTTGTTTTGCGAGCGCGAGCGGCCGTTCACCGATGAGCAAACCAACTTGGCCGAAGTAGTGGCGGGGAAAATTGCAGCCGATTTGGAGCGAACGGCCCTGCTGCAGCAGCAATCAGCTAATGTCGATTTGGAAAAGCAAGTCTCCGCCGTGCGCCGCACCCAGGAGCATCAATTGCCGGTCACTGGGCCCCCCCTGGCGGGCTGGAGCATCGGGGGTTGGGCGGAGCAAAGAGGGCCGCTGGGGGGCGCCTTCTACGATTGGAGAATGATCGACGAATCGTCGCTGTTGATAATGCTCGGCGATGCCTGTGACCACGGAGTTGAAGCTGCGCTTACCGCGGCGGCGCTGCGTGGAGCACTGCGCGCTGAAGAATATAATCCGGTGGCTTTTCATCGGCTGATTGCTAGAGCCAATCGGGTTTTGTGGGAAACCGGTTGTGGGACGCAATGGGCGGGCCTGTGGCTGGGGCAATTGAGTCTTGAAAACGGCCATATCGATTTTGTTTCAGCGGGTCGCCCGACAGCGATCTCGCTGCGCGCCGACGGCTGGAATTCGCTTTCCAAGCCGTGTCAGCCGCTGGGCCTCGAACCGAGCTGCGCCTGGGAGCGAAAGCAGTTGCTCGTGAAGCCGGGCGAGTCGTTGTTTGTTTGCAATCGGGGGATGATTGAAACGAGCAACGACGTGGGCCGCGCCATCGACGAAGCGGCGCTGGCGCAATCGCTGCGTGGCGAATTGAATGCGCCGCCGGAACGCATGATCGAAATGGTGCGCGAACTTGTCGAAGCGCATGCTCGCAAGCCCGCCCAGTGGGACCGGAGTGTTCTCGTCTTAAAGCGCTTGCCGCCGCGATAAATCGCCGCCTTGACGTGCCTGGCCGATGGAATAGACTCAATTGGTCGGCGCCGGCTCTGGAAAGATATGGTTGCCCTCAGCGCCCCTTTTGCGGCCACGCCGACGACGCGATTTCGCGGGAATGGCGGAATTGGCAGACGCGCTAGGTTGAGGGCCTAGTGGTAGCAATACCGTGCAGGTTCAAGTCCTGTTTCCCGCACTTCAGTTTTCTTTGCGCTTGCAATTGCGCCGTTGAAGGCCAACTCCCATCGCCATTGCAATAGCGGCCAGCACGATGCTGCGCGGTTCGGGGACGGCGACGATGTTGTCGATGCCGAACTGGATGAGCGGCTGCAAGCTAGAGTACCCGTTAGCTATCAATGTTGTGTTACTTGAGGCGTTGAGGATACGGAAATCCTGAACGTTGGCTTTCAAGGTGTTGAATGCCGGCGGCGCGTGCGCTGGGCTGCCGGCGCTGACCGAGGTGAAATCCGAGGCATCGAGCGTGAACACGGCGTGCCACCACTGACCGGCAGGATGGCTGGCATCGCCCAGCACGAACGCCGTGGTGTAGGTGTACCCGGCCGAGTTGCTGCTGGTTCCTTCGCGAATGGTTAGACGGATCGGAATGGTGGAGTAACCATTGTCGACGTCCGACTGCGGCATGAAGAGATCCATCTCGATCGCGGTGATGTTGCTGAAATCGGCTCCCTGGCCGATGGTTGCGCCGGTCCATTGTGAATTCGGTGGAGTATTCGAGGCTAATAATTTGGGCGCATTGGAACTACCGCCCGAGCTGATCAACAGATACTGATCGCCCGCGCCCAAGGGTCCGCCGTTGGGGACGATTTCCTGACTGCTGGCCGACATCGCAGAGCCGCCGCCCAGCCAATTGTTCAATTGGCCGTTTTGAAAATCGTCCGTTTGACCGACGGGAATTGTGATGGGGGTACCCCAGACAGGCGCGGCGAGACAAAAGATCAATGCCAGCCAAGCCGCAAAACCAACAACCGATTGCAATACTCGTGAGAAGTTCATCATCAGACTTTCTCAAATTAGGGGCCGGGCCAGGGACTTTCGGGAACTTTCCAGACAATGTCAGGACGATCGGGAATACCGATGCTGCCGCAGCCGACGTAATCGCCGCTATACGCTTGCACGCGTCCATCCATGAAGGCGACATTCACCATGCCGCTATGCCGCGCCACAGGACTATATTTTTGATCCGATGGGAGCACTGAGCATTGAACGCCGATGCCTTCGCTCATGAACACCATCGATTTGCGGTCGCCGATGCGATCGATGTGATCGGGTATTGTTCCCTTGGGAGTCGAAAGCCACATGTTCATGCCGTACGCAAAATATTCCGGCAAGCCTTCGTTCCGCTGGATGTCGTCTTGCAAATCGGGACACATCCAGACGCCGTTGCTGTAAGGATGCGGCGCCTGGTTGGCCTGAATCAACGTGCTCAGCGGCGTCTCGCGAATCATCGGCGGCAAAGCATTGAACCAATCGTCGTTACGAGTAAAGGTCACCGTCGGGTAGCCGATGCCTTGGCCTCGGCGCGGCAAATAACCCTTGTGGATCGTGGTGAAGTCTTGCACCGCCAGCGCCCACTGCCGCAAATTCGATTGACAGGTAATGCGGCGCACGGCCGCGCACGATCGCTGCACGGCGGCTAACAATAATGCGACCAGCGCGCCCACAATCGTGACGACCACGAGCAATTCGATTAGAGTGAAGCCGGTGGATTTGTTCGCAAATCGCATGGAGTGGGACCGTTATGCAACGTCGGATATAGCGGTCTAATCTAGCCAAAATATTAGGCAAGTCAACTATGGTCCAGCGGTCAACTCGCCCGGGGAATTGGGGCCGGAATTGGAGTGTCGGCGTGCGCGTGTGGATTGAGCGCGACGCAAAGGCGGTGCTCGGCGAAGGGCGCACCGAATTGTTGGAAGCGATTGGGCAGTTTCGCAGCATCACCGCATCGGCCAAAGCGGCCGGCATGTCGTACCGCCGCGCATGGACGATGATTCAGGAAATTAACGAAGCGGCTGGCGAGCCATTGGTGAAAGCGGCCGTTGGTGGAATTGCTGGCGGTGGCGCTGTGCTCACCGAGCGCGGGAAATCAGCGCTGCGGATTTACCGGGAACTCGAACGAGGTCTGCATGAGCGCAGCAGGCGTGCTCGATCAAACGCTTCGTGCTGCCAGGGAGCCAACCGCATGCATTCACCTGGCGGCGGCCATCAGCTTGCAGGAGCTGATCGGGCAAATACTTTCGCAGTATGCATTGCGGCGGCCAACCATTTGTGTACGGGCAGTGTATGGTGCATCGAACGAATTGGCCGACCATGTGCTCGATGGCGCAGCGGCCGATGTATTCATTGCGGCGGAAGGCTCGATTCTTGATCGGTTGGCGGATGCAAAACGAATTCTACCGCAGTCCAGGCGCACCATTGCCGCCAATGGGTTAGCCATTATAGGACGCTCGAGAATGGCGGGCATACGAAAGGCCGCCGATTTAATGAGCGAAAAGGTCAAGAAGATCGTGCTTGCCGAACCCGATTGCCCTTTGGGCATCTATTCGCATCAATACTTGCAAGACGCACGAATTTACCAGTCGCTCTCGAGGAAGATCATCTACGTTGATAATTCGCGCGCTGTTTTGTCGGCAGTCGCCGCGAATGCTGCCGATGTTGGATTGGCGTTTACCAGTGATGCGGTGCGGTCGAACGAATGTCGCCTTTTGGCTGAGATTCCGGCAAAAGCAATTGCGGCCAAATATGAGGCTGCCATCGTGCGCGGGGGGCACCGTCAAAAAGAAGCTCGTGAACTTTTAGAGTTTATTGCTTCGCCAGCCCAAGCGGCGCTCTTCCACCGTTGTGGCCTGCGTCAGCTTCAGTGAATTGCGAAACCTGGAACGCCTGAAATCTTGACCGCACAATCTCAACTTCTCAAACCCAATTACTTTGCCGCAGGCTCGCTTGGCTTTTCAGGAGGCGTCTCGGTGGATGCTGCGGCAGGCGTATTAGCGGCGGCCGGTATTTCATCGGCGGCTGCTCCATGCGCGGCGGTATCGGCTTTTCCCGCCTCCTGAGCTGTAGGCGCAGCGGCATTGCTTCCCCCTGTTTCTGGGAACAACGCCGCATTCATGACTGGGAGAAACTGCCGAAGAAACTCATTGCACGGACTATCAGAAGGCTGTTCGCGACCTTCGCCATGAACCATGGAGATTGCATAGATTTTGTACATAGCGGGACTGGTGGCAAATGTCCACTTCGGACTAGTCGGAGCCTGCCAATTCCCGTCGTCGCTAAAACTCCAGAAGATTCGCAGGATTTGCGAGCCTTCCATCTCGGAGCCCATTTTGAAGCGGTCGGTTGTAAAGTACGCCGTCTTATCGCCGTAAGACTTGCCATAATCGATGGGGAACTTGCGTTCTTCATCGTCTTCCTTGAACCCGCTCGCGCGGTAGCAACGGTCGGGCGAGTGTAAGGTGACGTCTTGCGGATGACCACAAAGAATGAACACCTGCACTACTTTCTGTGGATCAAACCGATTATGAAAAACCCGCGAGTAACTGCCCATCGCATTGGCTGCGGCGAGTTGACGATCGTCGAGCTTTTCTGCTTCGCTATCCCAATCGCCGAATGAGGCGGGCACATCTTTGAGACGCTGGGCAAACGCTTCGATTTCCGGCGACGTTCCGCGTTTGTGGAAGGTGAGTTTGCCGTAAGGAATATCATGCAGAACGAGCAAGATCACGGCGATGGCGGCCGGGAGAATGAAATTTCGCATTTCCAAAAGCACCTGCGGTAAATCGGCTAAATCAAAAACGTCGAAAGAAACAAATTGAAATTAGACGGAAGCCGGAATTGCATATGCGGGTCTACGGTTTGTCTCCATGATTCCATTCACGACAGCACCGAGCACGTGAATTCCGACCGACTCCAGACGTTCGCGCAGCTCGTTAACTTTGTGAATTCGACTCACATCGCGACGAACGCTCAATACCGCGGCATCGACATGGCTGCCGAGCAAAATGGTGTCTGCATAGGTAAGCACAGGAGCGCTGTCGATTACGACGAATTCGAATTGTTCGCGCGCGGCCTGCAGTGTTTGAGTCAGGTTATCTTTCGAAAGAGCACCGATGGCGGCATAATCGCACTGGCCGCCGGGAATGAACATCAGACCGTCAATTTGCGTTGGCTGCAGGGCGCCGGCCAAATCAACCTCGCCGCGCAGCACTTCGCAAAGACCAGGCTCGGGGGCCGCGCCAAACACCAGGTGAGCGGTCGGTGAGCGCAAGTCAGCATCGATCAGCAATGTGCGACGCCCTGACCGCGCGAGACTGGCCGCCAAATGGGCTGCCACTGTGGTTTTACCCTCGCGATCACCGGCGCTAGTGATGAGAATCAAATGCGGCGCCGATTCGCGCGATTGTTGCAGCAATATCGTTCGTATGCTGTCGAGCGATTCGGCGAGCACGCCGTGCAGCACGTCAGAGTCACTCAAGCCTCGGCCGCGTGACACGCTTGACAAGTTGGGCACGGTTCCCAGCACACGCAGGCCGGCGTCGGAACCAACTTCGGTGGTGGTGCTCAGGTGATGGGCCTGGTATTCCACCGCCACAACTGCGCCAGCGCCGAGCGCAAAACCCACCAATCCGGCGAACACAGTTAACATGTAGCGTAATACTGGATTGGTGCCCTCGGGCTTCGTCGCGTCTGTCAATGTGGTGACCCGCTGCGGCATCGACAATTCAACCTTGAGATCTTCAAGCTTGGCAGATTCGCGCGAGGCAGTCTCGTCGAGCTGTTTAATCTCTGCTTCGATCGACTCGGCTTGGCTACTGACATCCCCCAATTGGCTGATGTTATTCCTGATCTCAGCATATTTATCAGTGTCGCGCTTTAACTCCTCGTCTAGCGCTGCTTCCTGCGATTCGTACTTTTGCAATTCATTTCCGTCATTGCCCATTTCAGCATTGAGCTGCTGAATAATTCCGGGTCGCAAAGTTGCTCTCTTTTCATCGAGCTGCTTCTGCAAACCCTCGAGCATCGCTTTCAGTTGCTGCGACTTTGGATCCTTTGCACCGCGCCGACTTTGCTCTAAATGAATATCTAACTCGGTTTGCAATTGTTGAACCTGTTGCATCAGGCTCGAAATGTTTTGATCTCGCTCGAGCGCTAACTCGATTAAATGTTCTGACGGTCCTGATGCCGCAGGGTCGCGTCCCTTGATTGCGGCAATTTTAGCGCGAATTTGGGCCAAATCGGAGTTGGTATCGCCAATTTGGCGCATAATCTGTGCCGATTCATCCATGTTCATATGAAGCTCTGTTTGAACTTTGGCCAAGTCCGGTGAGTTCGACTGCTTGGCAATTTTCATTGCCAATTCGCGCTTGCGCTGCGATTCGTCCATGGCCTGCTTGCGGGCGTCTTCGTGAAGCGTCTGCTCTTGCAAGCGCGCGACATGGTCGGCGTTGACGATATTGTCTAGGTACGATTGCTTGACTGCGTTAACGATTTTCACTAACTGATCGGCGTCTTTGCCGCGCATTTTGATCTGCAGCAGCTCAGAATCCATCGGCGCCACGACGGTAAGCTCGTCTTCCAAATATTTTTGCGGCTCGCGCTTGTCGCGCAAAATCGGCAATTCGGCGACTCCCTCGGTATTCAAAGCGCCAATCAGCACACGGGGATTTTTAATCAACGCCGCCTGCGTTTTGCGGAATGCGTCGTACTCTTGCGGATTGCGCAGCTGCGAATTGCCGTGCAAATCGCCGACATGCAAAAGTGCGCTTACTTCGTACGGATCGGGAGCGACCAGCCATACCAGCGCTGCGCCCGGCAGGGCAATCATCAAGCCCGCGCAAGCGCCAACAGCCATCGCCGACGGAATGAGTGCATGAGCTGTACAATGCTCAATCCGCCTGAGTCGCTTTCGAAATAGGGCGCACCCATCGGCGAGCCTAAATAGGGACTGAGCGCGTGGGGCTCGGCATCGCGTAGCATCAGTGCGCGGGGGGGCTTCGCAAAGCGGTCGGCCCCGCCATTCCCATTGAGCGAATCAGAATTGATGGAGTTATTCTCGTCCACGGAATTTGCCTCTTCGATTACAAGTGCAGGACGTTGATGCAGGGAAACCGGGCACCAAGTTATTTGTGGCTAGTGCGCGCTTGTCGGCGCGGGTCGCTTGACCGCCGGCGATTTCCCAAATCCGACAATCATGGGCGTCGACGACGTGTCTTCCACAAAAATGTGTTCTAAAAAAACCATCTCACCGTATAAAAATGCGAATGCCAGCGGCATCATGAACCATCCGGCTAAATTATGAAAAAACTGCCGCGCAACTTCGGAATCTGGACCTAGCCACAAATATAGGATTGCGGTAATCACGATTCGGATGAGGTTTACAAGCACTGCGATTGGAATAGCGCTAGCGATGATAATACCATTTTGCCACCACGGACGTTCGGTAATCATGGTCATCGCCACGGCCATGGCCAAGAAAATGGTGCACATGCGCAAGCCGCTGCACTGCTCTTCGACGTTGAGCGGGAATCCTTCGCCGATTTTAATTTGGTTGCCGGTGTAATACGCATCGACACCTACCGTTTGCAGCGTAAATGTGCTGGAAACTGTGGCAACGCGCTGCAGCGGTGTCATGAGCATTGACGACGCATGCTCGGGCAACGGCATCATGAACACAAGAAATGCCAGCGGCGCCCAAGACCATCGCAGCATCGACCAACCACCAGCAATGAGAAATATTCCCATGAGTGCCGGAATAATGGCGAGCATTTCAAACAAGCCGTTAATCAGCATGGCGCCAATGAGTCGCAGAACTAAAGCGAGAGCAATGATGCCTACCCCTGCCCACCGTGCCGAATTGTCAACCGGCATGAACAGTTGCCGACGCATCGCCAATAGCACAATGGTAAATATTGGCACCAAATATCCGTGGGAATATTGCGGATCGTGCCATACGCCGACGAGTGTTGAAAGCGTGTTCCAAAAAGTGCCGATCAGCACCGCGCAGAGCACGGCGATGATAATCCAAGGCGTTGTTTGATCGGGCACAGGTTCGGGCCGTGCGGCTATTGTCGATGCCATTAAACTCGCCAATTGCTGAGAATCAGAAGGTGTCAACCCAAACTGCTATCGTACGGCGATGCACACTCATCGATGCTTAAGCGAAGAGGGCCCCGAGTGTCGCCATTCGGTGCAGCACGTTGCCGGCTTTTCCAGCAGATTTGCACTTCCGCTGCATTCAATTCACCTTAAACGGCGCGCCGCAGCTTGTCAAACCAGCGCCCGTTGGCGCGATTTGGACGTCAAATCTGTTTTGATTCTGTTTGCGCTTATTTAAAATTGTGCAATTTAAATGTCACCCGCTGAGATTGCATTGCTTGCTGCCTTTGCTTTCGCAATTTCTTTCAGATAGCGGGCTTCGGGGCTTCGGATAAACCTGGAAAAGCCTGCCGTAACACAATCGCTGAAAGTCTCTGTCAAACTTTGCCGATTATTCAAAGGCTGACTTCTGCGCTGATTTTTCGGCGCAGTAGCAGCGGTTCGGGCAGTAGGAATGGGACTGAAAAGTCATTGTTCGTTAATTTGGGTTGTTTGGTAAATATGGGAATACGCAATGGCGGAATCCGGAAGTTGGCTATAGCTGCTGGAAAACCTGTTTCCAGTGGCCGCCCTCACTTTGCGCTGCGGATCCCGAACTCGCCCCCTCTCACCCCTTCACCCGTTCACCCCTTTACCCGCTCACCGGCTCAGCGCTGGATTCACAGCCCGCAGTGGCTCATCTTACTGGCTTTGATCTTCACCGCTAGCAGCAGCGGCTGCCGCACCTGGTTCGATATGCGGCCGGTGCCGGCCCAAGCCGTCGGCGCGCCTTGCCAGTATGTGCCCACGGAAAAGAACATGGTCTCGCTGCCGGCCTATGTGGTCGAGCCGCCCGATATTCTCTTGATCGATGCCTTGCGGGTGATTCCCAAATCGCCGTTTAAGATCGAGCCTTTGGATGTGCTGCAAGTGCAGGTCGAAGGGACTGGAGCCTATCAGCCCATTAGCGGCCTGTTTTTGGTCGAGCCCAGCGGCATGCTCAATTTGGGCCCCGGCTACGGCAAGGTGAAAGTCGGCGATCTGTCGCTGGAGGAAGCCACCGAGGCGGTCACCAAGAGCTTGAAGCGGATCCTCAAAGATCCGCAAGTCTCGCTGACCCTGAACGAATCGGGGGGCCAGCAGCAAATTGCCGGCGAGCATTTAGTCGGCCCCGACGGCACGGTGAACTTAGGGACCTATGGCACCGTGTATGTGGCTGGCGACACTATTCAAGAAGCCAAAGCGGCGATTGAAGAGCACTTGCGCGACTACTTGGAAGCGCCGTTGGTCTCGGTCGATGTGTATGCCTACAACAGCAAAGTGTATTACGTGATTACCGAAGGAGCCGGGTTTGGCGACAACATCCAGCGGTTCCCCATTACCGGCAACGAAACGGTGCTCGATGCGGTGAGCCTGGTGAATGGCTTAAGCCGGCTGTCGAGCAAGAACATTTGGATTGCCCGGCCCTCGCCCACCGGCTGCGATCAGATTCTGCCGGTCCGCTGGGACGATATTGCCCGCGGCGGCAATACCTGCACCAACTACCAGGTGCTGCCGGGCGATCGCATTTTTGTCGGCCAAGATCACCTGATCGCCCTGGATTCGTTCATCGCCAAGGTGCTCAGCCCGATGGAACGGGTGTTCGGCACCAGCTTGCTGGGCATGCAAACCGTGCAAACGGCCAATACGTTCCCAGGAGGACCGAATGTGCCGTAGCGACAAATACCAAGCGTCCCAATTCCAGTCGGAATCGGCGCGGTGCAATCAATCTGAATTCACACTCTTTCACATATATCTATGCGGTTGAGGTATCAAAAAATGAACTTCACCCTTCGAAGTCGCATAATCGCTTGCGGGTTGGTTTTGCCGCTGCTTGGCGGCGGCACGTGCTTTGCGCAGTGGGGCACAAACGCTTCACCTTATGACAATAGCTGCAAATGTCTGGCGCCCAAGCCGTTTGTCGGCTACTACCAAACGCGATGGCACCCGTGGCCGTGCGCACCTGGTCCAGCGGGTCCACGAGTCCAGTCGCCAACTGCAGGCCAAGAAGTGCCCCCCTCACAAATCGAGCTGCCCAATCCTAAAGAGGAAGGAGACGTAAAGGCCCAGCCGTTCGCGCGGCCACAACCGTCCGAACCACCGATACCCCCCAGCGGTGAAGAGACGCCCGGCAAACTGCCTGAAGAAGCGCCAGGTAGTGCGACACCGCCAAAAGAAAACGCAAACCCGCTTGAGCCTGGCGCGGAATCACAACCGGATATGAAGGCGCCGGGAACCGAGCCGCCCAGTGGCGAAACGCCCAAGGAACCGGCGCCACTTCCCGGAGGCAGCACAACCACCCCTGGAACCGCGCCTTCCAGCATGCCCGAGGCGAATCCTTTTGGCACGCAAGATTCAATTCCCCCGGGGACTGGAAACCCGCCGAACCGGATTGAACCGAGCGCGCCAAAATCGAACGATTCTAACGCTCCGAAATCGAGCAATCCCAGTCCGCTTGGGCCAGACGAATCGCCATTTAAGTTTCCGGGCTCGAGCCAAAACTCGCCGCAATTTGTGCCCGACCAGTTGACTTCGGCCTCGCCGCTGCACTTACGCGGCGCGCGAACCGCTGCCGAAACAAAAGATGTGGATCCGCCGCCGGTATTGCCCGTCGCGTTAGAAGTGCAGGCGGCTTTATCGCATGCATCACCGCTGCGCCGTTGCGCGAACGATGTTGGCGGGGGCGCTGAGACGATTTCGAACGACTTCTTGAAGCCCGCCGGTACACGGGCAGAACCGGAATTGATTGTCCCCTCGCTTGATACACGCCCGCTGGAAACAGCCAAGCGCGACGAGGTTAAAACAGAGTCGATGAAAAGTGAATTGCCGAAGGTGGAACCGCTGACCGTTCGGCCCAGCGACGAAAATCCGCTGCGCAGTTCCACTAGCGCGAGCAGTTCCTCAACCGCGGCCGGTGCCAATAGCGCGACCAGTGCCGCGATCCACACGACGCAGTGGACGGCGGTCGATAAGAAGATTGAAACTAAACCGGTTGCAGCCATTCGGCCGGAGAGCGACGATCGATCTACGGTCGATTCGCACAGCAATCCGCTACGGTGAGCAAAGCTGACACATGAATTCTCGCTGCGTGAGCGGCCGGCTGAATTCAGCCGGCCGTTTTGCGTTTGGGCGAAGATTTCCGCGCCCCAAGGAGTTATTTCCGCCCTGCCTCAATCACGGTTTTAATTTCTTCCGCCGACATTCCCCGATTGAGCATGTCTTGTTTGAGCGCGGCCGCAATTTCCGATTTTCGAATCTTATACCAACAAACTGAGACGACGAGAGTGACCGCGAAAATGACACCGCCTGCGCAAACGATAATGCCGCCAACATCCTCACCACTCAATCTGGCTAAAAGATCGCCCATGAAAGCCTCCTCGCAGCATATTCGGTTTGAATATGTGTGATTCGTCGGCCACTACCGATTATTGGCAAACGGGCCGTGAACGAACGGACAATTTCAGCCGTCGCACAACCATCACGCCCAGCGCGCCGCAGGCGGCGAGGATGATGATGATGGAGGGTTCGGGAACGGGAGTCAACGTCATGCTAAATGACAAGCTGCTTGCGCCTGTAACTGTCGACGCTAGATCGCTGCTAATGGATTGTCCTGAAATTTCCATCGACAGCACATAATCACCGGGAGATAAAGTTCCGCTGCCATCCGATGCAAGCTGCCATCCGATGCAAATTGAGTGAACACATTTTGACCCAGAGATTGATCGAAAAGTTGAAATGCGTATGCTCCATCGCCAGTTTGGGAGGCGGTGAATGAATAGTTGACGGGAGAGGTAACTGTGAAGGACGGAAAGAAATCGCGCGGGAACAACGGTTGGGTTTGTGCTTTAGTCTACCGGAGTGTCGAAGTTTATATCTCCTTGATATTGCCACCGCTTCCTTCCGATCGGTTCGCTTCATTACTTCGCGAATTGGAAAATTGATCAGTGTCTCTTGCGACGCTGCCAGATCCCGACCCGCCGGCGTTAATGGACGTAACGCGTTGGGCGTAGTCCGGGGCTTTGCGGCCTTGATCCCGGCGACCCCGAATGTGGTGTTATGATTGAGGGTATGCGTCTACATGCTCACGCGAGGCGCGAGAGCATGCACCCGGCCGGTCAGCAGTGGCACGCGGCGGAAGTGCGGGGGCTTTGCGGCTTCGACCTCGGCCACCCGACGGTGCGCAGTCGTACCCGGCGTAGGCGCTCCGCACTGCTGGACAAGCCAGCAGTGGCACCCGGAGGGAAGTGGCACCCATCATCCGAGGCACTTTGGAAATAGTTGATGCATGTTTTAACCGCCAAAGGTTGGACCGACGATTTTGTTCCGTACTATTTGCACGACGAGCAAGTGCGAATTTCGGTGCGGCTGTGGTTGCGCGTGAAGGCAATCGACGATGCATACGTCCGTTACAATTCCGATTGGCGCAAAGTGCTGACATACGCCCGCAATTTTGGGCCGATGCCCACGCTCAAGAAAGTGATTTCGCGGCGGTCGGAGAGCACGCGGAATCTAAAGTGTGTCGCGCTCGGTTGGGGGCATATCGTGGCGGTCGGTGGGCGGGTTAACGCGCCGGAGCTGAAATCTGGGCGCGCCGTTTGGTTTGTTGCGCCGTTTCATCCGCGCGGCGTCGATGAAGTGTGCCTGCACCGCGATTTAGTTCGCCTTCTGCCCGAGGAGCCCAGCGGCTGGGATGCGAATGCGGTGGCATGCGGCGATCTGCGGGCCGATGAATTCGACTGGGATCGCATCGCCGGCTGGAGTGACTGGTCGGGGCGTGCATTGGATCGCAACTTTGTCGATGAACTATTCAGCAAATTCGCGCCGAAATTAATGAGCGGTGACAAACCGGCGGATCTGGTCTTGCTGCCGGTTGAGCACGGCGACGCCCGCGCGAAAACGGCCGTGGCTCCGTCCGATTCTGGCGCAAGCAAGCCGTGATTTTTGGCATGGGGCAGTATGCGAAAACGGCCGTCGTGCCGCGTGTTAGCCAATTCGCGGATATTCGATGTTGGCATGAAGTCGATCCCACGCAAATCGGGCCGCTTGGCGATCGCCCCTTTGATTTTCGCACCTCGCTGTACGCCGAGCCGGATGAGCGCTACGACGTCTATTTTGCTGCCGGATATCATCACACGCACGCGGCGATTGCAATCCGAGCGCTCGAGCAAGGGGCAGATGTTGTCGTGGAAAAGCCATTGGCTACAACTGCCGCGCAACTGGATGAACTGCTGAAGGCGATGGCGAGATCGAAAGGGAGGCTGTTTGCCGGTTTCCACAAGCGGTACAGCCCTTTCAACGAGCTATTGCGAAACGATTTGCAGATTTCTGCCGGCACTGCGGTTTCCTACCGGGCCATCGTGTTTGAAATTCCGCTGCCGAAGAACCATTGGTACTTGTGGCCGAATTCGCGGGGACGGATTGTGTCCAATGGATGTCATTGGATCGATCACTTTTTGTTTTTGAACGATTTTTGCCCCCCGACGCGAATTGAATCGCGCCGACTCGGCAACGACGACGTGGTCGTGCTCATCGATCTGAAGAATGGCGCTTCGTTTTCGTTGGTCATCACCGAACACGGATCCTCGCGATTGGGGGTGCGCGAACAATTGAATATCACCGTCGGGAATTGCACGGCCACTGTTCAGGACGAACGACGATATTGGGCAGAGACAAGCACCCGCTTGCTGCGCAAAGAGAAAGCGAATCGATACGCTGCCGCCGAGCAAATGTATCAGTCGATCATGGAACGGATCGTCTCCGGTGTCCCCGGCGATTCCGTTGAATCGGTCGAAGTCTCATCGCGGGCGATGCTCGAGGCGCAGGACCAACTGCAGTAGCGTCTTTTGCTGCAGGGGTGTGTTGACATCGGTAGAATTCCCCGTCACAGGACTTGCACGTTCCTGACTCCTAAGTCCTTTCCACAATGTACTTTCTGAAGTATTTGCCGTTTGTTCGGTCAATTGACAGCGCTTGCAGCAAGATTACACTGGATTTAGGCCCCTGCCGGCCAAGTTTTCGGCTCAAAACAAGGCAGATCACACACTAACGGGTGCTGGTATCGGGCGCTGTTAAGCGGTGTTTCCCACGCTGCTCTTCCAGGTCGTTCGACCGTCGATTTGCCCGCTTTGGGGCAAGCGGCAATTTGAATTGCACAGCAACCCACGGGAACGGAGTGTGCGCATAACACGAAGTAATTTACCCGGCGGCATTTCTTTAGTTTCGCTTTTCGACCACCTCTGAAAGTCGATTCTCCATGACATCGGTTCTTAATGTAACGAGCGACAAACCGGCGATTCTTGGCGGCCGGCCGACATTCGACGGCTTAGTGCCAATTGTTCGGCCAACGCTGCCAAAATTTGATGTGATGGCTGACGAGATGGCCGAGATCATCGGCAGTGGAATGGTTACACGCGGTCGACAATTGCAGGCGTTCGAAGAAGCCGCCGCAAAACACTTGCAGGTGAAGCACGCCGTCGCGGTTTCGAGTTGCACTTGCGGATTGATGTTGGTGTATCAAGGTTTGGGACTCAAAGGTGAGATTGTCGCTCCGAGTTTCACCTTTATGGCCACGATAAGCGCCGCCGTTTGGGCAGGCGTGCGGCCGATCTTGGTCGATGTCGAAAAGCGCACTCAAAATCTCGATCCAGCGGCTGTCGAGCGCGCACTCACTCAGGCAACATCGGCGATTGTCGCGGTACACAATTTCGGCAATCCGGCCGATATTGCTGCCTTGGATCGAATTGCCAAATCTCGCAATCTGAAATTGGTGTTCGATGCGGCCCATGGACTTGGCGCGAAGTATCAAGGCGCCCCGGTCGGCTCGCAAGGCGATGCGCAGGTTTACAGCTTGAGCCCCACCAAGCTCGTCGTGGCTGGTGAAGGGGGTATCGTGGCCACGAATTCCGATCAATTGGCGGAACACGTCCGCCGCGGGCGCGAGTACGGCATGGTGCCCGGCTACGATAGCGCCTTCGCCGGCATTAACTCGCGCATGAGCGAGTTTCATGCCTGTTTGGGACGACACAGCCTGGCGATGCTCGACGGGCACATCAAGCGCCGGCAGGAATTGGCGGCCGTGTATCGTCGAGAATTAGGCAGGATAAACGGAATTGGCTTTCAGGAAGTGATGGCGGGGAATTGCGCATCGTATAAAGACTTCTCCATCACGGTTGACGCAGCCGGATTTGGCATTTCGCGTGATCGCCTAGCGCAAGCGCTGGCGGCGGAAAACATCGACTCGCGAAAGTACTACGATCCACCGGTGCATCGTCAGACCGCCTATCGCCAATTTGCCCCGCCTGAAGAGAGCTTGCCGGTGACGAATTGGCTGGCGGAAGTGAGCCTTAGCTTACCTCTGTGGTCACACATGGAAGATGAAATGGCGAAGCAAATCTGTGGTGCAATTGCAAGAATTCATCGATCGGCTGCGGACGTGCAAACCAAAATGGGCGAGTAAGTGCGTGAAAAACAGCTTATACAAAAATTACACCCCTGCGCAATTACGGGCGTTTTCGCACGTTGGGACGTTGCCAGCATTGCAGCCGATTCCTTGCAATGCAGTCGATTTCGTCAATAATGAAGCTGGTAGGATGGCCCGATTGTGACGTCTCATCTGACAATCGTCGTTCGGGCGGAATGGATTGACATCTTAGGAGATCGACAACCTTGAGTCCGATTCACAATTACCGGGTTACTCCCGGGATGGCGCTGCGGATGTTCGCCGACGCGCTGATGGTGCAGCTTTCGCTAATCGCTGCGCTGACGCTGACGTTGCTAAGCATGATGCTGTTCAACGAGCCGAGCGCCAGCCAAACATTGCCGCAATTGTTCTGGACGGCCGTCAGCCAGTATACAAATTCGGCATGGCCGCTGACACTCATTTCCCTAGCGATATTTCATCTGAGTGGATTCTACACATACGGCCGGTTTTACCAGGGCCGGTACAAAGCGCTTGTTGTTTTTCAGGCCGTAAGCCAGAGCTATTTGATTTTCGGATTTGTGGTTTATTTCGTACGTGGCGATCTGCCACTGCCGCGGCGAACGCTGATCATGTCGTGGGTATTCAGCGTCGTGCTATTGGTCGGATCGCGATTGTGGCAAGTACTCTGGAAGAAACTGGTTGACTCTGAGCGTCACGGTCTGCTAAGCGCTCAGAATGGGCGCGGGAAGAGCGTGTTGGTCATTGGCGGAGCGGGCTACATCGGGTCGGCACTGCTGCCCAAGTTGCTCGACAAGGGCTTCCGCGTGCGGCTGCTCGATCTGCTGTTGTACGATACGGAGCCGATCGGTCCGGTGCTAGGGCACGCGAATCTAGAAGTAATTCAGGGCGATTTTCGCCACGTTGGCAAAATTGTCGAGGCGATGCAGGGCATGGATGCCGTGGTGCATTTGGGCGCGATTGTGGGCGATCCGGCGTGCGAGCTTGATCGCGAACTAACGACGGAAGTAAATCTGTCGGCGACGCGCATGGTGGCCGAGGTGGCCAAGCTCTGCGGCGTGGAGCGATTTGTTTTCGCCAGCACTTGTTCAGTCTATGGCGCATGCGACGAAATGCTCGACGAGCGCTCGCGCACCAAGCCGATTTCGCACTATGGCAATACGAAGTTAGCGGCCGAACGCGTGCTCCTGGGCATGGCGGATGACCGATTTTCGCCGACGATTTTGCGATTTGCGACCATTTATGGGTTATCGGGCCGAACACGATTTGATTTGGTCGTGAACTTGCTCACCGCCAAGGCCAAACTCGATGGGCAAATTACCGTGCACGGCGGAAACCAGTGGCGCCCCTTTGTCCATGTGGACGACGCGGCCGCATCGATTGCGCGCTCGATGGAAGCTCCTCTTGATCTCGTGGGTAACGAAATCTTCAATGTCGGCAGCGACGATCAGAATTACACCATCAAGCAAGTGGGCGAAATTGTGCATCAGCATGTGCCCGGCGCTGAATTGATCGTTAGCGAAAGCGACACCGATCGCCGCAACTATCGTGTGAGCTTTACGAAAATTCGCCAACAGTTGAACTTCACACCGAAATGGACTTTGGAGCTTGGCATTCAGCAAGTTTTGGAGTCGATCGCGCGCGGCGAAATTGTCGATTATCGCGAGGCGAAGTACAGCAACGTGAAGTTCTTAAGTTCTGAAGGAACGCAGCGGCTCAGCCGCTCGACCTGGGCCCACGAAATGCTTAATGAGATTACGAGTTCCTAGGTGGCCATTGGTCCCTCGTCATTGGTCACTGGAATTGTGGCACGCCGTGCCAACGCTTGACTCTCTTAGTTGCCGCGTAAATTGGCCAACCTTGACGAGCGCTATTTACTTGACGCGCTTTCTGAAGCTCACGAGCAAGCACAAAGAAATCCAGGAATGAATCGGCTGCGAAAAGCCTACTGGATTGCGCGCCGATTGGGACCGCGAATTATCGCTATGCGCAGGCGTATACGCGCACGGCGCGCTGGGAATTACTCGTCGTGCATTTCGTCCGCGCGAGTGGGAATCAATTGCCTTGGACGAAATATGCCGGCCCGGGATTCCGACCAATCCGGTCGAGTATGCCGAGCTCAAGCGACGCAACGCGCCTGCGTTTCTTTTCGGGCTTGGTGATCCGCCGACGTTACCCGAGTCGCTCCGCCGGGCGGCACAAGAGCGTCAGCCATCGTTGGCCGAGAGATTGCGGCTGAATGCCGAGAATAGGTGCGTCTATTGCTTTATTACCCCATCGCCGGAATCAATCGACTGGAATTCCAATCCGCTGTGTGGCACTCGCGTGCCAAATCCCGGGCGCACCTGGTGCGATATTCCCGATGCGGATCGCGCGCAAGGCGATGTTCGCTTGCTGTGGGATCCAGCGCGCGCCGCCTGGGCAATCGACTTAGCCCGAGCGCGCAGCCACGGCTTGGATCTGGACGCAGGCCAACTTTATTGGCGGTGGGTCGATTCGTGGATGAATGCCTGCCCGCCGTGGCGAGGACCGCATTGGAAATGCGGTCAGGAATCGGCTGTGCGACTCATTGCACTGGCGTTCGGGTTCTGGAGCTTGGCCGGCGATCCCGCGACGACTCCGGAGCGCTTCGTCCAATTTGCGCGGTTGGCATGGGCGACGGGCTACCGCATCGAACATCACATCGATTACGCGCGCTCGCAAAAAAACAATCATGCGCTCTCGGAAGCGTGCGGGCTGATGCTCGTCGGACATCTTTATCCTGAATTCAACGATGCCGTCCGTTGGTTTGATCGCGGGCATGCGGTCTTTCAAGAGGAGTTGCAACGGCAAATGTACGCCGACGGCAGCTACGTGCAACATTCGATGAATTATCATCGCGTGATGCTGCAAACTGCCGTATTTGCCGCCCTTCTCGCTCGATGGCATGGCAAGCCATTTGACAAACAGACGCATAATGGTATTTCGGCCGCTGAAGAGTTCCTGTTTCAAATGATGGATGATCGCACCGGACGCGTGCCATTGTACGGGAACAACGACGGCGCGTGGCCCTTGCCGCTGGATGAATGCGACTTCACCGATTACCGCGGCTCCGTGCAAGCGGCCCATTATTTCGCCAGCGGCCGCCGCCGGTTTCCGACAGGCGCTTGGGATGAAGATCTGCTGTGGTTATTCGGTCCCAACGCTCTGGAAGCGCCGCTTGAACGCGATTCTAGCCAGCATTCCACGGCGTTCGAGGATGGCGGCTATTACACGTTGCGAGCTGGAAACAGTTGGGGCATGGTCCGTTGCCACAGCTTCCGCGATCGGCCCGCACATTACGATCAACTGCACTTCGATCTGTGGTGGCGCGGGCAGAACCTATTGTGCGACAGCGGAACGTATCAATACTTTCCGCCCGACGGCAAAGCTACGGAAGATTATTTCCAATTGATTCGCGGTCACAATGCAGTCGAAATCGATGGGCAGTCGCCGGTCGAGCGCGTTTCGAGATTTTTATTTTTTCCTTGGCCGAAGGGGAAGCTGCGGCACTTCGAGGGGGATAAATCGGCGTACCGTTATTTCGAAGGGGAACATGACGACTACGCGCGCCTTCCATGGAATGTGCTTCATCGCCGCGCGATCGTCGGATTGCCAGAGGATATATGGATTATTATCGACGATTTGCTCGGCTCGGATGCCTCGATTAAAGGCCCGTCGCACACCGCAACACTTCGATGGCACATTGGCGATTTTGCCGCCAAATTGGATTCGCGGGCAGCGACAGTCGACATTTCCACGCCAGAGGGCAGCTACTTTCTCAGCACGCCAGTCGATTCGGCCAACCATTGGAAGCGATTGGAGATTGTCAGCGGCCGGATCAATCCTGAAGACGTTCAAGGCTTTGCCGCGCCCTACTATGGCCAACGCAAGCCGATTCCGACCCTGGAAGCGGAAATGACTGCCGAATTGCCGTTGAGGCTGGTGACGATTTGCGCGCCCGAAGTTCCAGCTCGTTGGGAAATGTGGTCGACGGGAGAACGCTCAACTCGCCAGTTGAATTGGAAGAATCGCACCTGGCAATTAGAGTTCGCGCCGGTCGATCGCGGTGCCGAACGAATAGTAACAAACGTTTTTGAAATTGACGGCACGCCCTCCGCAACGGCCCAAGCTGCGGCACTTGCACCTGCCGCCACAAGCTGAACGATGCGAATTCTGCTTATCCACCAAGTGTTCGTCTCGCCGGAAGAGCCGGGCGGCACGCGGCATTTTGAATTGATGTCGCGTTTGGTGCAATCAGGACATCAAGCCACGGTCGTCGCCAGCAACCTGAGCTACGTCACGGGAAAAGAATACGTTAGCGGCAAGCGCTGGGTTACCGAGCAGCGGTTGCAAGGCATTCGCGTATTGCGAGCGTATACGTATCCCTCGCTGCATCGCAGTTTTACGTGGCGGGCAGTTTCATTCTTGAGCTTCATGTGCACGTCGTTCTGGGCGGGTTGGAAGGCCGGCAAGGTCGATTTGGTAATGGGCACATCGCCGCCATTATTCCAATGCCTTTCCGCATGGCTGATCGCCTGCTTGCGCCGGCGGCCATTCGTGTTGGAAATTCGCGATCTCTGGCCGGAGTTTGGCATCGATCTGGGGATCTTGAAAAATCCAATTTTAATTTGGATCGCGCGCCGGGTGGAAATGTTTTTATATCGTCGGGCGACGCACTTCTTGGTCAATTCGCCCGCCTACCGCGATTACTTGATCACGAAGGGGGTTCCGCGGCGGAAAATCAGCTTCATCGCCAACGGCGTTGATCCGAATTTGTTCCGGCCGGATATCGACGGCCGCGAACTGCGGCGCGAATTCGGCGTGGATGGAAAATTCGTGGTTACTTATGCGGGGGCTCTGGCGATCAGCTACGACATCGACACCATCTTGCGCCGCCGCCGCCGAATTCAAAGATGTGCCCGACATCCATTTCTTAATTGTGGGTGATGGCAAAGAACGCGCGAACTTAGAACACCTCGCCACGCAGTTGAAGCTCGCCAATGTCACCTTTACCGGTGCGCGTCCAAAGAGCCAGATGCCCCAGGTGCTGGCCGCATCCGACGTTTGCGTGGCGACGCTAAAGAACATTCGCATGTTTAGCACGACCTATCCGAACAAAGTATTCGACTACATGGCATCCGGCCGGCCGATTGTCCTAGGCATCGACGGCGTCATTCGGCATGTTGTTGAAGCTGCCCAAGGGGGAATTTTCGTGCCGCCGGGAGATCACATGGCGTTGGCCGCCGCGGTGCGACAGTTGTACAACGATCGCGCCGGGGCGCGGGTTATGGGCCAAAACGCCCGCCGCTACGTCGAGAAGCATTTCAATCGCAGCCAGCAGGCGCGACAACTCGTGCGGCTGGTCGAGCGTTTGGCGGATCGAGAAAATCCTGATCACGATGGCTCAGAGAATGACGATACGACTGAACCGGTTTCCTTCAATATCTTCCAGCAACGGCAGCGCAGCACGGCATAGCACGTGGAATAACTTTCGATGTACCGCCGCTTTGGAAAACGTCTGCTCGATTTAGCGATTGTGATTCCTGCTATTGTGCTTCTGGCCCCTGCGATGGCGCTTGTGGCTGCGGCAGTGCGCTGGAAGCTCAGCCGGCCGGTTATTTTCCAGCAAGATCGTCCTGGGTTACACGGCAAGCCGTTTAAATTCCGCAAATTTCGCACGATGATCGATGCTCGCGACGCAAACGGACAATTGCTCCCCGATGCCCAGCGCCTGACACCGTTTGGTCGCCGGTTGCGAGCACTGAGCCTGGATGAATTGCCCCAGCTATGGAACGTGCTGTGCGGCGAGATGAGCTTCGTCGGCCCGCGACCCTTGGTACTGCGGTACTTGCCGCGGTACACGCCCGAGCAGTTTCGCCGCCACGACGTTCCGCCCGGGATTACAGGCTGGACCCAGACGAACGGCCGCAACGCCATCTCGTGGGACGAAAAATTCCGACTCGACGTGTGGTACGTCGATCACCTGAGCTTTTGGCTCGACCTAAAAATATTGCTGCGCACCTTGTGGCTGGTCGTTCGCAAGGACAATATCAACGCGGTCGGCCACGCCACCATGCCGGAATTCATGGGTGCATCGGCCGATCCATTGCCGGTCAACGATCGCAGTGACGGGACGAATGCGGAACCGACCACTGCCGAACCAGCGGCCATTCATTCAAATTAGTCAGATGGCTTCGCTTCAGAAACTCATCATCTTTGGCGCAGGCGGTCTCGGATCGGAGGTCGCCTGGACGGCGGAGAATTGCAATTCCGCTTCGCCGACTTTTGAGATTGTTGGTTTTTGCGACGATGATCCGGCAAAGAAGGGGGCCACATTTTTTGGTTATCCTGTGCTGGGAACGCCGGAGCAAGCGGCGCCGGCATTCACAGAAAAGCCGGGCTTTATCTGCGCCATCGGCAAAAATCGACTGCGCGAAAAAATTGTCGCGCGAATGCTCGCGCTGGGCTGGACGCCTGTTTCGGTCGCCGATCCGTCGGTCATAAAGGCGCGCGGGGTGACAATCGGACCCGGCACGTATGTGGCTGCGCGGTGTACTATATCGCCCAATGCGAGAGTCGGTTCGCACGTGATCTTAAATTTGAATTGCAGCATCACCCACGACAACCAGATTGGCGATTACGCGCAAGTTTGTCCCGGAGCGCGAGTGTCAGGCTATTGCATCATCAAAACGGGCGCATTGATTGGCTCCAACGCGGTCATCGCCCAATGGATCAACATGGGCCAGTGGTCCACATTAGGGGCAAATTCGTTCGCCATCAGCCATATTCCAGACGGCGCAACGGCTATCGGCAATCCGGCGCGGATCATGTTCAAGCAGCCTCCAACCGTAACAGAATAGCCGCACGCATTTAATTTACACCCATGAGCATTCGACTGCGGCTGAAACAAGTGGTGCTCGATGAATTGGACGATCCGGATATTGAATTCAGCGAAACGTTGTCTCCAGAGAACTGCGCCGCGTGGGATTCGGTCGCGATGGTGCAGTTGATGTTGGCGATCGAATCGGAATTCGGCGTACAATTCTCGACCAACGAAATGTCGGAAGTTCACAACGTCGGCGACTTCGTCGCTTTACTTGCAAAGCACGGGCAGTCGGATTCATGAGAAATGTGAACGCAATCGCCGAGCGGTTATCTAGCAATTCCGGCGACGAATTCTGGCGATTGCTCGATATGATGGTGGCCGAAGGCGCTTCCGATTCGCTCGCCGTCGATGTCGTCGTCGATCGGCTAAAGCAGCTTGGCGAACTTGATGGCTCCGAGCTTAGGAAGCGTTTGTCCGAAGAATCGCCTTGGAACGCGACGCCGTTTGGTCGCCGGCTTTCGGCTCGCATTCAGGAGGCACGGCGAGACTGGCCGGATGTTATTGCTCGCTGGACGCGAGTCGTAGATTCTTCGCCCGACATCGATCACGAGGCGCTGTTGGCCCGCTCCAGGGCGCGCTGGCAAATGGATGATGCAACAGGCGCCTTTGCCGATTTGCGCTCGGCTATAACCGGCATTCACGAGTTCGACTTTCTCAGCCGCGCCGCAAAGCTCTACCGCCGCTGGCGGCAAAAAGCTAAACCGCCCGCCTTGCGGTCGGTGAAAATCGCGCTGTTATCGAGCACAACCACGGCGTTTTCCGCACCGCTATTAGAATTAGCGTGCTTTCGAGACTCGATCGATGCCACTTTATATGACGCTCCCTTTGGAAATTTTCAACAGCAGATTATCGACCCCAATTCAGAGCTGTACGCGTTTGCGCCCGAAATTGTCGTGATCGCCACCCATTGGCGCGACGCTAACTTGCCGGCCTACGCCGACGATTGGGAAGCGGCCGTCAAACATGTCGTTGCGCAGTTCCGCGATCTTTGGGATACGCTCCTAAAGCGAAATCCATGCCGCATTATCCAGCACAATTTCGACCAGCCGCTGACGCGCTCGTACGGCCATTTGAGCCATGCACTCGCAGGTGGACGCGCGGCTATGCTCCGCGAAATCAATCGGCAAATGTTGGCCACAGCGCCGAGCGCGGTCACGATTTTAGATCTAGACCATCTGGCGGCCGCGAGTGGCGCCAGCTGGAACAACTCTGCGTTTTGGCACTTGGCAAAACAGCATCCTGCCTCGGGCGCATTGCCGCTGTTAGTTGATCATCAAGCCGCACTCGTTCGCGCGCACTTAGGACTGGCAAAGAAAGTTCTGGCATTCGATCTCGACAATACGCTGTGGGGCGGCGTCATCGGCGAAGATGGGCTCGAGGAAATTGAAGTTGGCCCGCCGTCGGCCGCCGGCGAAGCTTATTTGGCGTTGCAGCAATATGCGAAGGAACTTAAAAGCCGCGGCATTCTGCTGGTCGTGTGCTCGAAAAATAATGAGGCCGATGCGCGGCTGCCGTTTGAAAAGCACGACGGCATGCTTTTGCGGCTGGACGACTTCGCCTTGTTTCGCGCGAATTGGGACGATAAGCCTTCGAACTTGCGCGATTGCAAACATGCTCCAACTCGGACTAGACAGCTTTGTTTTTGTGGATGACAACCCGACCGAGCGAGCGTTTGTTCGCCGCGAATTGCCTGAGGTCGCCGTGCCGGAGCTTGGTCCCGATCCGGCGACGTTTGTGGAATCGATCGACCGCATGCTGTATTTCGAGTCGGTGACACTGTCAGACGAAGATCGACACCGCCACAAACAATATCAAGAGAATGCCGCTCGTCTTGAAATTCAGCAGCAGGCAGGCTCGCTCGACGAATTCTTGCGGCAACTGCAAATGGAAGCAGAAATGGGCCCGGTGAACGAATCGGTGCTCGCACGCATCGTTCAGCTCTTGGGCAAAACAAATCAATTTAACTTAACGACGCGTCGGCATACCGAAGTCGATGTTCGCGCAATGATCGAATCGCCGCAATGGTGGACGCAGTATTTCAAGCTGCGCGACCGCTTTGGCGACAACGGATTGATTGGCTTAATGCTCGCTCGCCAGCCGCAAAGCGAACCAGACGTTTGGGAAATCGACACTTGGCTCATGAGTTGCCGCGTGATTGGCCGCAAAATGGAAGAGCTGATGTTGGCCGCGCTCGCCGAAGCGGCGCGCGAGCAGGGAATTCGCCGCCTGCACGGCGTCTACCGTCCCACCCCGAAAAATGCCATGGTGGCAGGCTTGTACTCCCGAATGGGGTTCCGCCCGTTCAATCGGAGCAAGCGCGGTGGTACGAACGAGACCGAGCAAACCTTCGAATTCGACTTAACCAAGCAGTCGATTCCAGTTTGCGATTGCATCCATATTTTAGAGCCGGCCGAGGCGTGATCGGATTGCAACCGCAGCCATACTTTGCCAGGTGGGCAGCGGTTAAGCTGGTGGCAGCGGTTATTCGGGCGTTTTCCCGTTGTGGCCAACGATCTCAATTGCCACGACCGCAGACCGCCCGGTTAGCCCGCCGCTATAATTGAGGAATCGTCGCTTTCTGCGGCAAGCAATCGCCTGAATATCGAACTTTTTAGCTTGACCGATCGGCAGGATTTTCTTGTCACGTTTGCGCTCGCTTTTAATTTTTGGGACGCGCCCCGAAGCCATCAAATTGGCTCCGGTGGTGGCTGCATGCCAACAGAGTCCCGATATTGAGCTGGTCGTATGTTTGACCGGGCAACACCGGGAAATGCTCGACCAAGTAGTGCAGTATTTCAACTTGCCGGTCGCTTCCGATTTGCAACTGATGCAACCCAATCAAACATTGGCCAGCCTGACGAGCCGCTGCATCGAAGGGATTGACGGTCTGCTGACGCAATTCTCTCCCGATTGCCTGGTGGCGCAGGGGGATACCACCACAGTCATGGCGGCCGCCGTCGCGGCGTTCTATCGTCGAGTGCCGTTGGTACACGTCGAGGCTGGGCTGCGAACCGGCAATTTACAAGCGCCGTGGCCGGAAGAATTCAATCGCCGCGTGGCGAGCATTGTCACCACGCTGCATTGTGCGCCGACCCAATGGGCGGCCAACAACTTGCTGCGCGAGGGGGCCGATCCGAAATCGATTCACGTTACCGGCAACACCGTAATTGACGCTCTGCTGTGGACCGTCGAGCGCGAGCGCGAAAACTCAACCCGCTGGCGCGAGAAATACTCGTTCCTCGGCCAGCGGCGGCTGGTGCTCATTACCGGCCATCGTCGGGAAAATTTTGGTTCCGGTTTTGAAAACATTTGCCGCGCGATCTCCGCATTGGCTGAGAAATTCGCCGACATCGAATTTGTGTACCCCGTGCACTTGAATCCCAACGTGCAAGAACCGGTGCATCGGGTGCTGGGAAATCGCAAGAACGTGCACTTGATCGAGCCGGTCGCGTATCCCGAATTTGTTTGGCTGATGGATCGCTCGACGTTGATTTTAAGCGATTCGGGCGGCGTGCAAGAAGAAGCGCCATCACTACGCAAGCCTGTGCTCGTGATGCGCGAAACTACCGAGCGGCCTGAGGCGGTCGAGGCCGGCGCCGTCGAGCTTGTCGGCACGTCGTATGAGCGCATTGTCGAGAGCGTTTCGCGGCTGCTCATCGATGAAAAGGAGTACGCGCGGCGGCAGATCGATCGCAATCCTTATGGCGATGGCCGCGCGGCAAAGCGCATTGTCGAACTAATGTTGAACCAAGGTTGGCAAGCATGAAACACCAAGAGCAGGCCTTTGGCGGCGGCGCGGCCATTTCGCCCGCGACCACCACCGTATGCGTGATGGGCTTGGGCTATATCGGGCTGCCCACCGCCAGCATTTTGGCCAACAAGGGGTTCAAAGTGCTCGGCGTGGATGTGCGGCCTGAGGTCGTTCAGACCATCAACCAGGGGCGCATTCATATCGAAGAGCCCGATCTCGAAATCTTGGTGCGCTCGGCCGTCAACAGCGGGCAGTTGAAGGCGGTTAACGAGCCGCAGGCGGCAGAGGTATTTATTTTGTGCGTGCCCACGCCGATCTGCCCGGATCATTCGCCCGACCTTTCCTTTGTCGAGCAGGCGGCGCGCGCCATTCGCCCGGTAGTGCGGGCGGGCAATTTGGTCGTGCTGGAATCGACCAGTCCGCCGCGTACCACCGAAAAAATTGTCGTGCCGCTGGCGATTCCGCCGGAATTGATCGTCGGCCGCGATGTATTCGTGGCCCATTGTCCCGAGCGCGTGCTGCCGGGGCGTATTTTACTCGAAGCAGTTCGCAACGATCGCGTGATCGGCGGCATGACGCCGGCCTGCGCCCGCCGCGCGCGGCAGTTCTATGAAACGTTTGTGCAGGGCGAAATATTCACCACGAGCGCCGTCGCGGCTGAAGTCACGAAGCTCGCGGAAAACTCGTTTCGCGATGTGAACATTGCCCTGGCCAACGAGCTATCGATGCTGGCCGACAAGCTCGATATCGACCCGTGGGAAATTATCACGCTGGCCAATCGGCATCCGCGCGTAAATATCTTACAACCCGGGCCGGGGGTGGGCGGACATTGCATCAGCGTCGATCCGTGGTTTTTGGTGCATGCCGCGCCTGAGCTCACGCCGCTGATTCGCACTGCACGCGAGGTGAACGACCGCAAACCGCATTTCGTGGTAGAGCATGTTTTGGAATTGGCCAAGCAATTCGCTCAGCCGCGCATTGGCTGCCTCGGGCTAACCTACAAGGCCGACGTAGACGACTTGCGCGAAAGTCCTTCGTTGGAAATTGCGCGCGAGTTGCACAAGCGCAGCTCGGGCGAGGTGTTGGCATGCGATCCGTACGTAGCACCGGCTAGGTTCAAGGAATTTCCGCTGTTCAGCTTCGAAGAAGTCGTATCAAAGTGTCAAATGCTCGTGTTGCTGACGGATCACCGGCAATTTAAAGATGTTCCGCGGCGCGTGCTGCAAGAGAAGGTGATTGTCGATACGCGCGGCGTCTGGCGCTAAAACTGTTCAATGAAGCAAGTTGTGCAAAATTTGCGTTCTGGCGACTTGGAACTTCTGGAAGTTCCCTGCCCGCGCGTTTCGCCGCGCCACTTGCTCATTCAAACACGCGCCACCGTAATAAGCGCGGGCACCGAACGCATGCTCGTCGAGTTCGGCCGGGCTGGGATGATTTCCAAAGCCCGACAACAACCAGAAAAAGTGCGGCAAGTGTTCGATAAAGTTAAGGCTGACGGGCTATTGCCGACGTTAGAGGCTGTGTTCTTCAAGCTCGAGGAGCCCATGCCGCTTGGTTATTGCAATGCGGGAGTGGTCATTGAGGCAGGGTCCGATGTGCGTCAGTTTGCTGTTGGCGACCGAGTGGTAAGTAACGGCCCGCACGCGGAAGTGGTGCATCGGCCGGAAAACTTATGCGCGAAAATCCCCGACAGCGTGAGCGACGAACATGCCGCCTTTGCCATTCTTGGAGCGATTGGTCTACAAGGAATTCGGCTGCTACACCTTGAGCTGGGCGAGAGCGTGGCAGTGTTCGGACTAGGATTAATCGGTTTAATCTCAGTGCAAATTTTGGTGCAATCGGGTTTTCGCGTGTTGGCGATCGATCCCGATGCCTCTCGCCTGCAATTAGCCAAGCAGTTCGGCGCGACCGTCGTTGATTTGTCGACTGGCAGCGACCAGGTTGCATCTGCGGATGCATTCACGGCCGGACGCGGCGTCGATGCCGTGCTGATTACGGCCTCAGCCAAAGACGACGATATCGTCAGCCTGTCGGCCCGAATGTCGCGCCAACGTGGGCGAATTGTATTGGTCGGAAGCGTCGATTTGGAATTGAATCGCTCGGACTTTTACGAGAAAGAGCTGACATTCCAAGTTTCATGTTCCTATGGCCCCGGGCGCTACGACCCCGTTTATGAAGAGCAAGGAATCGATTACCCCTATGCCTTTGTGCGCTGGACCGAACGGCGCAATATTGAAGCGGTTCTGGAGATGATGGCCGCCGGCCGGCTGAATGTGGCGCCGCTTGTCACCGACTACCTCCCCAACGGCGAGGCCAAACAGGCCTACGACAAATTGGTGAGCGACCGCTCGCAGTTGGGTATAGTGCTCACGTACCCAAAAGTCGAGCCGCCGCGGCAGCGAATCGTTGCGGTGACCGATGCTGGAAAGGGGGGTCAGCAACGTGCTACCGAAAAGGCCGGTGCGGATAATGTTCGCATCGGCATCATCGGGGCGGGTACCTTCGCCACGCGCGTATTGCTGCCGGCTCTACGAAAGACGCCAGCCATGCTGCGATCAATCGCTAGCGCCGGCGGCATCAGCGCTGCTCATGCAGCGCGAAAATTCGGCATCGAATCGTGTACGACCGATGCGCGCGCGATTATTGATGACCCGAACATCAATACAATCGTCGTCGCCACCCGGCACGATTCGCACGCTCGATTGGCAGTCCAGGCCCTGCATGCGGGAAAGCACGTATTCGTGGAAAAGCCCCTGGCCATCGACGGCGAAGGGCTCGACGAAGTTGTGGAAGCGTACGAACAATCGAATGGCTTGCAACTGGCGGTCGGTTTCAATCGCCGTTTTTCGCCGCACGGGAAAAAAATACGCGAGTTGCTCCGCGGCCGCGCGGGTCCGGCGGCATTAACGATGATCGTCAATGCCGGCAAACTGCCGGAAGATCACTGGCTTCTCGATCCGCACGTCGGCGGCGGCCGAATGATCGGCGAAGGATGCCATTGGCTCGATTTCATGTCGTTCGTGCTGGCACAACCGATCGTCGACGTTTCGGCTGCGAGCATGGGCAACGGAGCGGCGGGCCGGCGCGCCGAATCAATTTCCGCCACCATGCGATTTGGCGATGGATCCTTAGGCACACTGCAATACTTCGCCGACGGCCATCGCGCCTTTCCAAAAGAGCGCATGACCGTTTTTTGTGACGGCAAAGCGCTCGAGCTCGACAATTTTCGCCGCTTGATTGGCTGGGGCTGGCCGAATTTCCGGCGCATGAACTTGTTCCGGCAAGATAAAGGGCACGCGGCCGAAATGGCTGAATTTGTGAATCGCGTCGCCGATGGCGGTCCACCCCTAATTCCGCTAGCTGAAATGGTGAATGTAACCGAAAGCAGCTTCAAAGCAGCCCATTAGCCCGGCGCGATGGGCGCCTCAAATCGTAATGAACGACCCTGCGAATTCAACCACAAGCGTTTCCTGGAAGCAGCGCCTATACGATGCGTATGTTTCCAGCGGCCAGGCGGGCAACAGTGTCTCTCAGAAGGCACTCCTCCATGCCCGCGCACCCTCGATTCGAGCATTGATCGCGCGGCACATGCCGGCCGACAAGAGTGTGCGCATCGTTGATCTTGGCTGCGGTTATGGTCCTTGTTTGCATTTCCTCAAACAGTCCGGCTATCGGAATATTCAAGGGTTCGATGGCTCTGCAGAGCAAGTGGAATTGGCCCATCGACTGGGCATTCAAGAGATCGAGCAGCAGGACATCCATTCGTATCTGGAGAATGCCGCGCCGGAATCGATCGATGTCGTGTTATTGATGGACGTGCTTGAGCATTTGGAAATGCAGGAGCTGTTCGATACGCTCGACAACGTGCATCGCATTTTGCGCACCGGTGGCCGCGTGATTGCTCACGTGCCAAATGCCGAAGGTGTTTTTGGCATGCGCATTCGTTACGGCGATCTGACACACGAAAACGCCTTCACGCCGAAATCAGCGCAGCAACTGTTCGCAACCATCGGGTTCACGCACGTCTCTTGTTTTGAAGATCGGCCGATTGTTCATGGCGTCGTAAGCGCAATTCGCCGTGCAATATGGGAGCTCGGCACGCTGTCGTTCCGCCTTTTGCTGGCCGCTGAAACCGGTCAAACGAGCTTCGTGCTCTCGCAAAACATGCTGATCGTGGCGGATAAATAAGTAACGGTTGATTCCGCCATGAACATTCTTTACGTCGGTGAACTGTGGCCTGGCAGCACGTGCGGCATGCGCATGCGCGTGCTCGAGGAATTGGGCCATAACGTGAATCCGGTCGACACCATGCCGCCGGATGTGGCTAGGCGACAAGCGAGGTTTGTCAATCGCGCGATTCGCAAACTTTTCGGCCCGCGCGATCTCGCCCGAGCGAACGCCCGTATTGTGCGACAGATGCAGACCCAAGCGTACGACGTGCTGTGGTTGGACAAGGCGCTAACGATTTCGGCCGCAACATTTCGCGCCGTCAAACGCCGGCGGCCAAACTGCCAAATCGTGGGATATTCCCTCGACGACATGAACGCTTCGCACAATCAATCGCGCAGATTTTTGCAGACGCTGCCATTGTACGATTACTTCTTCACCACCAAAACCTACGGCGTTGCCGAGCTCAAGGCATTGGGCTGCCCGAGGGTTGAATTTACTGGTAATGCATTCGATCCTGCGGTCCATCGCCCCGTCGAGCTGACTGACGCGGATCGACGAGCTTACGAGTGCGATGTCGGGTTTGTCGGCACATTCGAGCACGATCGGGCCGATCAGATGAACTACCTCGCCCGAAATGGCGTAGCAGTTCAAATTATCGGCAACGATTGGCAAGGGTGGCGAGACGCACACCCGCTGGTGAGTATCAAATCGGAGGGGATATACGGCGAAGACTACCCCAAGGCGATTTGCGCCACGAAAATCAACCTGTGCTTTTTGCGAAAGCTCAATCGCGATTTGCAAACCACGCGCTCTGTCGAAATTCCCGCTTGTGGCGGCTTCATGCTGGCTGAGCGGACTGACCAGCACTTGGCACTCTTCGAGGAAGCGATCGAAGCGGAATTCTTTTCATCGAAAGAAGAACTGTTATCAAAAGTGCAGTACTATCTTGACCATGATCTCGAGCGCAAGCGTATTGCCGCCGCCGGTCGCCAGCGCTGTTTGCGCAGCGGATACAGCTACCATGAAAGATTGAAGGAAATCCTAATTCTCGTCGGCAAAAGCGAGTCTCCGCAGCCGCGTGATGTTTGCCAATCGGATTGTAATTGATGAAAAAAACGATAGTGCGACGGCACCCACAACTCCCATTTTTCCGATTTTAACGGTTCTTCGAAATGGCGATATGGATGTGCATGATTTGCGCGTGGCCCAAGTTCGGCAATTGACGCGTCAGACCACGCCATCTTTTTCCGCTGCTTGTTATGATTAAATGAACAGCAAACGCGGAGCATCAATAGAAATGAGCAGTCCGAAGCGACCATTCGATGAATCAGGGGTGAAGGTTCGAACCGCCGCGGCACCACTTACCATCAGAGAAAAATACCGTTGGCTGACGATTCCAACGGCAATTGTCATGGTGGTGCTCCCGATTGCCGTTCTAGCGGGGGCACGTTCAAGCGATCTCCTAGGGCTGTTACTGGCCTATCTCAATGCGCTTCTCATCAGCATTGCTGGCATTTATTTTTTGAAACGTCGCACGTACGAGGCGGTTATTCCCGTCTTATTTTTAACTTGGTTTATATTCTCCTGGCCGATTGCGACAATCTACTTTGGCATATTCAGTCCTGACGCATCTTATATCACAACTAGTGAAACGCATCGACCTTATCTACAAGGCAACCTACTCTTACAAGAGGTCTTGTTCGTTTTTCTCGTGGCATACCTGACGACCGTCATTTTGTTTCAGCCGCGTGGCGGAATTAAGCTGCCCAGATTTTCGCAGCAGAATCCTGCCACTTGGAAACTGGCATATCTGGCAACAGCACTCTCGTTGGCAGCATTTTTTTGCGGTTTATATGCGCATCACAGTCAATTATGAATCCGCAATTGGCTATTTGATGTCAGGTCTTTTTAACTACTTGTTCGCGGTTCCATTCATTATCGGTGTGTTGTTTCCGAAAATATCGCGTTCGGTTCGATTTTTTGTCTTGAGCTTTTTTGCGCTCTCCAGTCCTATTTATTTGCTTTATCACTCGCGCTTCAACATGCTTGTGCCATGGGTGATGATCGTTTTTGGGCTATTGCTGTTTAGCGAGTGGCCCGCTCGGCGCAAGGCGATTCTTGCGTTGGTGTGCGTAATTGCCTTTCCCTTTCTTATTGTGCTCGGCGAAGTCACCCGCGGATTCGCCAAGGGCAATCTCGAGTCGATCGGGGAGCGAACTGAGCTCATGAGTCACTGGCAGGAATTCTTCTCGCAGAATTCTGTTTTCGGTCAAACCATGGGTCGATTGTTTTCCACTGGCGGTCATTCCATTATCACAATGACTCCTCAGGAAGTGCCTTACTTGGATTTCAATCCCATGCAATACGGCGCAGAAATGGCTCTTGCCGTATTTGTGCCGGGAAAGTTTTATTCCGACTATTACTATTCGACGACATATCACCTGAATAACTACGGACTCCGGGTAATCATCGGCGGCACATCCGTCGAATTGTCTCTCCCAGGCAGCCTTTGGATGCTCGGCGGATGGTTGCCAGTGTTCTTCGGAGCAATAGTTACGGCCATGCTGCACCTGTTGGTAATGTATTGGCTACGGGCCGCCACTCGAAAATCGGTTTACAAAGGATTGTTTTACTTGGCCATGGTAACTGGAGTTATCATTTGGGGTTTCAACCTCGACCTGATTTACCATGCCCGATCGGTTGTGCGTGGCATGCTGGCCGCAATTATGCTTTGGCACCTCGTCGTGCGGCCGCTGCTGGGATCCTCGGCCATGACTCGAATGTCGCTTAAAAGAGGGCGCAAATGGACCCCAATGCAAGTTCGAGTGCCGGCTTCCGCGTAGAGGAACTGAGCAAAAAAACAGCGTGGCCAAAGCAGATGGATTCGCAGAGCACTCCACACCATTTTCCCCTCACGAATCGATCCGCATCGACCTCGCAGACAGAGCCCCGTCTGCTTCCATTCCCTATGCGTAGCTGAATCGTGCACTTCATTTGGATAATCATATGACCCAAAACCCGTTTAACACCACTGTCGAGGGTTTCCAGACGCCCGTCGATACCGCGAAGACTGCCGAACAAGCCACGCAGTGGCAGGAGGCAAACCGCTCGTTTTGGGAACATCATCCCATGCGCTACGATTGGAAACAGTCGATCGCGCCGCGGGAATTTTCTTCTGAGTTCTATCAGGAAATTGACGATCGTTTTTTGACTGAAGTTAAGAAGTTCATGCCCTGGAAGAAAATCCCCTTCGATCCATTGATCGATTTCGACAATTTGACTGAGCAAGATGTCTTGGAAATTGGTGTCGGCTGCGGTACACATGCTCAATTGTTGGCCAGTTACGCGCGCTCCTTTACGGGAATCGATTTAACCGAGTACGCCGTCAAATGCACGTCGCAGCGCCCCAAGATCATATCGAAGGCCGCAAAAATTCTGCGAATGGACGCTGAGAAAATGGCCTTTCCCGATAATAGCTTCGATTTTATCTGGAGCTGGGGGGTGATCCACCATTCGTCCGATACGCGGCAAATACTACGGGAAATGCATCGAGTGCTACGGCCGGGCGGTCGCGCCACGGTGATGGTCTATCATCGCAGTCTTCTGGCACTACTACATCTTGGCAGGTTTCTTCCACGGAATCGTGCGGCGGCAATTGTTCAAGAAAAGTCGATTAGTCGCGTACTTCAACTTAATAGCGACGGCGCCATCGCCCGCCACTACAAACCTTCGCAATGGCGCCACGAAGTCGACGACTTGTTTTCGATCCAGCGAATGCGAGTATTTGCATCAAAGGCTGAATTGTTTCCTCTCCCCGCCGGAGTGCCTAAGACTTTCTTAATGCGAGCTACCCCGAACTTCGTCACACGCTTTTTCGGCAATACGCTACGGCTTGGACTTTTTCTCGTCGCGCAAATGTCGGTCGAGAAAAAATAATCTACTAGTGCTATTACTAGTGGATATTTGTCCGCTGCCAAAGCTCAATAGGTTTTGATGAATTATCTGGTTGCTGTTGACGATTGCTTTCTCGACCGCCCAGGCGGAATGGGGCGCGTGGCCTGGGATATTGCTCTGGCTGCGCGCGACTACGGTCACCAGGTTACGCTTGTGTGCTGTTTGCATCCAAGGGCCGCCAGTGGCACAACAGTCGCAACGGAACAGGGCATTCGGATTGTGCGCACGGTGCGGCCCGATTTGCCGCGCTGGCATCCGCGCCGCGGAGATCGAACGATTGCAGCCGTTGCGCAAGCAGTTCACGAAACGATTGCAAGCGAACCGTGGGATGTGGTTCACATCCACACGGCCAACACGGGTGCCGGCGCAATGGCGGCACTTGGCAAGAAGCCACGCTATATCTACACGATGCACTCCCCCATCGTTCTGGAGCAGCAAATCAATTGGAGGACTGAAGGAGCACTTGGGCGGTTCAAAATGATTTTCGGACTGCGCCGGCTGAAAAACCTTGAAGGCAGCCTAATGCGTCAAAGCTGCTCCATTCATACCCTCTCTGAATTCTCTCGATCCTGGGTCGAACATTTTCACGGTCTCGGCAACCGCGTCACGGTCATTCCCCATTGGCGGCGGCCGGACCTGGAACGTACCCAGAGCAAGCAGGAGGCGCGAAATTCCATCGGCTGGCCCGAGGATGAGAAAATTCTTTTCACGGTGCGGCACCATGCTCCGCGTTACGGTCTGGAGGTGGCTATTCGGGCCATCGCGCCGCTGGTTGCCAAAGGGAAATGCCGCTTCGTCGTGGCCGGCGACGGGATCTTGCGGCCGGCTCTAATCGAACTAGCCCAATCGCTCGGGCTCGATGATAAGATCACCTTTCCCGGCAGAGTCACGGACAAGCAGCTTGCCGAGTGCTACCAGGCTGCTGATATGTTCATCTTGCCCACACGTGCCTTGGAATGTTTCGGGCTCATATCGATTGAAGCCATGGCATTTGGATGTCCGATCATTGGAACCTCTGTGGGAGCGATTCCGGAAGTGCTGATGCCAATTTTGCCGAATTGCCTTGTGCCACCAGGTGACGAAACTGCATTGCGAGTCAAAGTCGACGAATTCTTGACCGGCAAGCTTGTTGTTCCCAGCGAAGCAGTAGCTAGTCGATTACGTTCACCAGCACTACGAACGAGAAACTATTGTGCCCAAACTGATGTCGCTCATCGAATCGCCAGTTGACGTGCCCGTCTGATGCGGATTTTGCACATCATTAACGGGCTTTCGGCATCAATCGGCGGCCCGCAAATCACGCTCGCCGCGCTCGTTGCGGCGCAGGTGAATCGCGGCCATGAAGTCATCGTTCTTTCCGCGCGGCGCATCGCCGCCGCCATTGACCCTCGACACCTGGTTCGGATGGAAAGCTAACGGTTTACGAAGTTCCGACAACTTCGGAAAACAAGTGGTTCAATCGGCATGTGCTCTACGAAGTGCGTCGCTTGGCGCGAAATTGCGATCTGGTGCATGTGCATGGCAATTGGCGATACCATTTGCTCGCCGCCGCCAAAGTGTGTCGCGAATTCGGCATTCCATACATCATCCGTCCTGCCGGAAATCTTGACATAGTATCCGCCGGCCACAAATCATACTTGAAGCGGCCGTATTTCTATTTGTTCGAAAGACGGGTATTCAATGGCGCGGCGGCAATCCATTGCACAAGCGGTTCCGAAGCGGCGCAAATTGGACGGCTGGGGCTTCGTGCGCGAATTTTTGTAGTGCCCAATGCGGTGCCGCTTGACAAAAAATTGAAGTTGCCGATGTAGACGCCCAAGTACGCAGGCTCTGTCCAGAAATCGAGCCGCATCACGAAATCGTTCTTTTTTTAGGAAGAATTGCCTGGATTAAGAATCTTGAGTCGCTCGTCGATGCGTTTGCGATGGTTGCGAAAAGGTTTCCATCCTGGCATTTGGTGCTCGCAGGCACGCACGAGCAGCGCGCTATCGTAGAACGGCTTCAAAAAAAAATAGCAACATACGAGCTTGGCCGACGCGTTTTCATTCCGGGTGCCGTCTTTGGAGATTCAAAAATTGCGCTGTTGCGCAGGGCGGCCATTTTCGCGCAGCCTTCGCTGCATGAAAATTTCGGAATTGCGGTCGCCGAAGCGCTAGGTTATGGCCTGCCGTGCGTCGTGTCGACCGGAGTAGCCATCGGATCAGACTTGGTGCAAGGCGAGGCTGGTCTGATGTGTGCCGGAAATGCTACCGCGTTGGCCCAAGCACTTGGAAAACTAATGAGCGATCCCGAACTCCGCGCAAAATATAGTCGCAACGCCTCGAACATTGCCGTCGCGTACCAGCCTGACCATGTTGCCGCCGAACTCGATATTCAGTATGAATTGTGCATCCACGGAACAACCGCACCATCGACCAAGACAGACTGTGGCAGCTCAGATTGCAGAAATAAAGCGCGGAGATGAGAAGGCACCCATGAAAATCAGAGCATCAATCTCGTTCGCGCACCGATCATGTGTGGAATTGCCGGAATAATTTCGCGCGATCCTGCCGTTGTTCGCGCGGCTCTTTCGCCCATGGTCGCAGCGCTTGTGCATCGCGGCCCTGATGATCAAGGCGATTGCTTCGTCCCCATGGGGGGCGCGATGCTCGGCCTTGGTTTTAGACGGCTTTCCATTCTGGATTTATCGCAAGCCGGGCACCAGCCGATGGTCCATCCGGAAACGGGCGATATTCTCATCTTCAACGGCGAAATCTATAACTTTCGCGAGATGCGCGCCGAACTTGAGGCGGGCGGGTCGCGGTTCCGCGGACACAGTGATACCGAAGTATTGTTGCACGCTTTAACGAAGTGGGGGCCGGCCGCCCTCAATCGCCTGGCCGGAATGTACGCGTTGGGCTTCTACCACGCCCAGGGGCAGCAACTTTTGCTGGCCCGAGATCCCTTGGGAATCAAGCCCCTGTATGTCGCTCAGACAAAAAACGAATTTCTCTTTTCAAGCGAAGTTCGAAGCCTTCTGAGTTCCGGTTTAGTCAGCCGCACTCTGGAGCCGCGCGGGTTGGCCGCCTATTTGGCATTCGGCGCGGCTCCGTCGCCGCTGACCATTATAAAAGACGTGGAGGCATTTCCAGCCGGCTCGTACCAGTGGCTTTCCAGCAGCGTGTTGGAGAAACGGCCGCCGCCCCCGAAAGAGTATTGGGATATTCCCAAGCCCCGTGAAATTGCGCCGACGGAAGATGTTTGCCAAATCGTGCGCGACAAGCTCAACATCTCCGTCCGCGAGCACTTAGAAAGCGACGTGCCAGTTGGTGTGTTTTTGTCGGGCGGACTCGATAGTACGATCACTGCTTCGTTGGCGGCAAAGCACACCGACCAGCTTCGCACATTTACCGTCGGATTTGCCGATAATCAGGATCTGAGCGAATCGAATGTCGCGGCCGAAACAGCGCGACAGATCCGCTCGAAGCATTTTGAAATACAAATTCTAGGCGAGCAGGCGGAATCAGCATGCATCGAATGGCTCGGCGCCATCGACAGACCATCGATTGACGGCCTGAATACGTTCATCATTAGTCAAGCCGTAAGGAGAGAGGGCATTGTCGTAGCGCTTTCGGGATTGGGAGGCGACGAACTGTTTGGAGGTTATAACACCTTCTTTCGAATTCCGCGTCTCATGGGAGCACTTCGCACAATCCGATGGCTGCCACCATCGCTCCGATCGGTGCTGAGCACCATCGGCACCGTTGGCCGGCCCCAAGTCGTCGTCGAGAAAGCCGCGGCAATGGCTCGATCGAGCGGGAGCCTGCTCGATTTGTATTTGTTCTCTCGGCGCGTGATGTCGAATCGGCAACTGGCCGATTTGGGAATGAATTCTCGCACACTGCGCTTGCGCGATGACTATTTGCCGGCGGCCTCGATCGATACCCCGAGCATCGATTCGTGCCGACCCAGAATGGACCATATCGATGTTGGAGTCGCGTCTCTATATGAGCAACACTTTGCTGCGGGATGCGGACACAAATGGCATGTCGCACGGGCTCGAAATACGGGTGCCCTTTCTCGATCGCCGCGTAATTGATTATGTGTACGCCCTGCCCGGATCAGTGCGCGTGCCCGATCCGCACACTTCCAAGTTCTTATTGCGGCGCGCGTTTTCCGACGTTTTGCGTCCTGAAATTACTAAGCTTCCCAAGTCGGGGTTTACACTACCCATAGGACGGTGGATGGCCGGGCCGCTGCGTGAATTTTGCGAAGCGTCCATTGGCTATCTAAAACACCATGGCTTGTTGCGCACTGAGGCAATTGACCAAATCTGGACCGGCTTTCTCGAGCGCAGCAGCAAACAGCATTGGGCTCAAGCGTTTTCCTTGTGCGTGCTCGGGCAATACTTGAATTACAACAGAATTTGCTGAGTTGGCCTTCATGAATTCGTACCGGATCGCCCGCGGCGTGGCCTAAATTGCTGCCGCGTGCTTCTTTCTTTGCATTGCCGGGCTCTGCTTTGGCGGTTACGATGTATTAATGGGGCTGGCTACCGGGCCTGGAATTGCCGGCACACGCAATTCGATTTGCTGAGCGTCGATTCGCCTTCTCTTTTCAGCGTCGAATTGTAATCTCCGCAGCCATGATAACCCGCCTCGTCAGACACACTGCGTGCGTAGCTACCCTGGCCTGTGCCACGCTTGTCACATTGACCGCGCGGGCAGTTATCGACTACGGCGACGGCAGCGGCACCCGCGTCTTCTCTTCGCCCGCGCCAGTGCTGGCCAATTATGAAGGTACTTGGGGTGACTTCCTTGGCACGCCGATCGCGCCAAATTATTTCATCGCCGCCAAACACGTCGGCGGCAGCGTTGGGCAAACCTTCACGATCAACTCGCAGAACTACACCGTTACCAACGAGTTCAGCGACCCTGCTGCCGATCTCATCATTTGGCAGGTCGATCCAAACGGGCCTTCGTTCACTGCAAACGAAATTGCGCCGCTATATCCAAGCTATCCAACGAATAATCAAGGCTACGAGTTGTATAATGGCGTGGGTAGAGATCTCGTCGTAACGGGGCGCGGGACGGCCGTCGGCGACTCAAATTCCCACTAAAGGCTGGTATTGGGGAAGTTCCGACGGCCTGCAATCGTGGGGCACAAACAACGTCGCGAATCTTACTTCCGGCGGAACAGGCTTGGGAACGCTGCTGCAATTTAGCTTTGATGCCGGAGCGGGTTTTGACGAAGCGGCGCTTTCCGTGGGCGATTCCAGCGGCGGCGTCTTTATTCAAGATCCGAACGATGGAACATGGAAGCTAGCCGGCTTGAACTATGGCGTGGATGGGCCTTTCAGCTTTAGCTCCGACGGCTCAAATAGCTTTAATGCATCGTTATTCGACCGCTCGGGATTGTATCAAGATGTGGGCGGTACAACCTGGGTTGCTGAAACCGGCCCCGGCTCCTCCTATGCGACACGAATCGCTTCGAATCTAACGTGGATAAACTCAATTACACAAACCACCACTTGGATCGGTACCGGCACGAACAATAGTTGGTCTTCAACTCCCGGGTCCCATAACTGGGCCGGTTCACCCAGTAATGGATTCAACTTAATCTTTGCCGGCACAACCAACCTGTCGAATACGAACGATGCGCTTACCAGCGCCGGGTCGATTACCTTCTATAGCACTGCAGGCTCGTTTGTTATTTCCGGCAGCGCGCTATCGATTTCGGGCGGCGTTGCGAACAATTCGGCGAATCCGCAAACCATCAATTTGAATCTGTCGCTTTCGGCCCCGCAGCAATTCAATGCCGCCAGCGGAAATCTAGCGATCGGCGGCACAGTAAATCTCGGCAGCAATACACTCACTATCACCGGCACAGCCAACAGCGCCATTGGCGGCGCAATTTCCGGTGCCGGCGCCATCGCAAAATCGGGCTCTGGCATCGCCACCCTTTCCGGCAATAGCAGCTATACCGGCGGCACCACAGTCAACGGCGGCACCTTAATCGTCAGCCACGTGCACGGCCTGGGCCAAAGTACCACCAACGGACTAACGATCAATAACACGGCGCTAGTGAAAATCACCACTGGAACCGCGGCTGGTCCTGTGGTGTTGCCCAGCGTGACGATTGCCGGCGGCGCGTTCCCCACCGGCACGCTCGACATCGGCTCCACCAAGATGGTGATCACCAACACCAGCTTTGCCGCCGCCCAAACGGCCTATAGCACCGCCCATGCGCAATTGGTCAATGCCTTCGATAGCTTTGCCTGGGATAAACCCGGCATCACCAGTTCGCAGGTGCAAACCGACGTCAACGTCAACGGCATTCCCACCGCCGTGGGCATTGTGCTCAATAACGATACCGCCGGGGGGAACCTGTTCTATGGCGACGGCACGGGAGGCTTCCCGCAGTTTGCCGGCACGTCGGTCGATTCCAACTCGATCTTGTTGAAGTACACCTATCTAGGCGACTCGAACCTGGATGGCGTAATCGATTCGACGGACTTCGGCCTGTTTTTGGCCGGCTACAACGATCCGGGTACGGCGGCCTCGCTGGGCTGGGCGGTGGGGGACTACGACTACAGCGGCACGGTCGATTCCACCGACTTTGGCTTGTTCTTAGCCGGTTACAACTACTACGCCTCCAACCCCATCCCACTCAATGGCGCAGGTGGCGTGCAACCCGTGCCGGAGCCGGCAGCCTTCTTGCTGGCGGTGCTAGGGTTGGCGGGTATTGTTGTTGTGGACCGGCGATGTCGCGGCGGCGCGTGCGGACGCGTGTACTACCGCCGCCGAACGTCGTATTGAATTCCCGTTCCAGTTTGCAATGGTCAGCTTGCTATTTCTGCTCGGGCGGGATGGGGAACCACCAGCCGCCGGCCCAAGCGGCATATTTGGGGAGTGCACTGTCGAGGTTGTAGTCCCTGGGTTTGTAGCGCGGCAGATAGTAAACAATGGGAGGTTCTTCCTTCGGCGTGGTTCCATCGGCTGCGAATTCGCCTGGGATTATTTGCCTTTCGACAATTGTGTGAAGATTGGCTCCCGGCGACCAAACGCATGGGACGTTCGGCATGATGGGACTGGAAGACGGAGTGGGCCAGTAATACCTTTGGAATTGAACACGCTCTTCCTCGGTTGATGGTTCCGGAATTCCGGAGGGAAAGTAAACGAAAGCGCGGTGAGAATAGGGATCGATGGGCAGCTCGTCGAAATATTTTGGAACCAAATCGCTTAGGCTCGATGGCAACTGACTGTGTTCCAACCGGTAAGCCTGCAGGGCCAAGGTAAGCATGGCAGCTCGCTTCGCGGTTTCGAAATCGACGAACATTTGAGCAGTTCCGAGGCCGGCATCGCCCAGCACAGTCAGGTCGGGGCTGGTGGTCCAAAACCATTGCACCTCTTCGGGTAATGCGAAATCTCGAGAGTAAAGGTCGCCGAATATAAAAAAATCGGTTGGGCTTTGGCGTAACGAGTGTGGCAGCAAGCCGAAAACACTGGAGTAGTACCAACCGTCGTATTTCGAATCGACTGCGGAATGTAGCTCGTGCAGGCGCTCGAGAGCTTCGGCCGTGATCAGATTTGCCATGCGCAGTGCGCGATCGTTTTCCCACGGCATGAGCGTGGACCAGAGCGTTTGCTGGGCGATGCCGGGCTTATTTTTATCGTCGTGCCGATAGTGGTAGTAGTCCTGCTGCCACTCGAAGAAGATTGACCGAGCGTTGTCGTCGCCGAGCAAAAAGCGGCGAACAATGATGTAGTTGGCCTTCAGGCTTTCGTCGAAATGCAGGCTTGTGGAGTCGATCTGTTTCAGCCTGTCGAGTGCGAGGGCAATTCTTTCTGGCGTTTGGCCCTTTTGAGCAGCCCAGTATGATAATTCGAATATCACGCTATGCATAAACCATTGGCTGCCCGTGCTGAAGGTCGGCTGATGGTCGGACAAGTGCTCTGCCACCTTCGCCAGGGCAAAGTAACGATCGGCAGCTTCGCCCAGCTTGCCTTCTTGTTCCAAGCGGCGGCCATCGACAACGAGCAAGTTGAAAAAGCCGGGCTTGAACCGGAAAATGGATTTCATCGTGTTGGGGTCGTCGAGCACACAACTCGTCCGCTTGCTTGCTTCCAACAGAAGTGCGAGGCAATCTGCGTTCTCTTGCAGCCAATTCAATTGGTTCTTGGTGGGGATTCGACTTTTTTGGATGGCGGCCGGATTGGAACCGCGATAGTCGGCATAATCCGGGTCGACGATGTTGGAGTTGGTCTTGTCGGGCTCAACCGAAGCCGCCCGCACGTAGAGATCGTTCGCCTTGCGATACAGTTCGCCGGTGGCAAGGGCCTCGGGTGTGACCTTCGGTAAATCGAACTGAAACTGCGCAATTTTAATCGGAGCGCCGTTGGACACCCATTGATAAATCGGCCAGTCGGTGTACGCGGCCGGAATCTGATGGACGCGGTAAATCGGCACGGCGATCAATAGTGCGCTCGCGGGAATTAGCAGTGCGCCGGCGACTTTTCCGCGTGCGCGTCCAGCGGCGGTTTTCGCGGACCCAGCCGGGGCGCGCAGCCAGGTGGCAAAGAGCAGAACGATCGGGATCGGAACGACCGACCAGAGCCAGGGGACCTGAATGGTGTGCATGAGCACGACCCAGCCGCTCGCCAGCGCGGCCAGGAGAAAACCGCAGAACGCAGCCATGATGCCGCTACGGATATGCATCGAGGCCCATTGGCCTGCGGCGTAGGCGACTGCGACGCAGGTTAGCGCGAGGGCCAATGGTGGCAATTGAACGAAATCGTACTGCCAGCGCCCATTGGAGCCAACGTAATCTTTTAGCGAGTTATGCCAGCGCTCGCTGGTTGTAAATTTGAAGACGTTGCTAATTTGGCGGATCGTTTCGGGGCCTAGCCAAATTGCGCAGGCAATAGCCGCGGCGGCGAACAGAACGATTAGCCAAAGGATTTGGCGAGTGACCCAAACGTATCGCGCCGGCACATTGTGTTCGACGAAATAGCGATACTGCCGGCGCTCTTGATCGGGCAGGAATACAAAGCAGCCGGTCAGTGCCGCCAGGGCCGTCATGGCGATGGCGGCGTAAAGGTCGTGACGAGCGAATGCTGTGGAGGCGATGACCGGGGGAATCACGATGATGAACGCCGCCGCCAACAGCATCAATCGCCACGATTGACGGAAATGCTGCCAGAAGAGGTGGCCGAGCATGGTGCCGCGGTCGCGACGGACGAGGAGTGAGCGCTGGTCGATGCAGTTGGCGGCGACTTCCGGTTTCGCAGAGGGGGACAGTCCTCCCGGCGCTCCGGGACTCAGCAGCACTCGCAAAATGGGGACAGTCCACGGCGGACTACGCAAAATGGGGACAGTCCCCGGGGGATTCAACCAGCGGAGTCCGAGGACGACATCGACGGCCAGAACGAGCAGCGACGCGAAAATGCGCCAAGGGGCGGCGTGGGCATAGGCTGCCAGATCGAACGCGGCCATTGAAGGCGCATGCCGCCAGGCGAGCAAATGCGCAACGGTCGAACCGGCGAGCATGGCCAGGCAAATCGCCACGAGCGGCCGAGCGCAAATGAGTGAAAAGAATGTGCCCCAAGCGATGGCTTCGAGCGAGGCAGTAAGGCAGATGGCTAGCACCGTTTGCACGAAGTTGACGTCGGGCACTTTTCCGCCGGTGAATAACAGAGTTAGCGGATATAGCACGGCGTACATTACCAGTGTGGCGGCGATCGATACGGCAATTTTTGAGATAAAAAGTTGCTTGGAATTGACTGGAATTGCTTGCAGGAAATCGAAGGAGCCTTCTTCGCGCTCGACGGCAAAGGCTGCACCGGCGGCACCCAGCGCGAATAAGACCGGCGGACCAAACGCTAGGCCAAATCCGGGCGTCAAGTTGCCACGGCCGAGTGCGAAAATTAGACACTGGATAAAGAACGTAAGCCCCACGAGCGCGAGCCAGAAGAGGCGGATGGCGCGGTATTCTTTCCAGATGAGGCGGAGGTAGGGGGAGGCGTTCATGGAAGTTTGGATAGTGATTGAGTCAACGCACTTCTATTGCTGCTCCGGGCGGAATGGGGAACATGTAGCCGCTTCCCCAGGCAGCATATGGCGGGAGCGGCTTTCGATCGGTACGCAGGGAATAGTAAAAAACATCGGTCGGGCAATCTTGCGCCACGCTCGCGGGTACAACCTTGTCGGAAGCATCCCACTCGTTCACAACTAAGTTCGGGCTGGTACACCAGACGCAGGGGAGATTGAATCTTGGCGCCCAGCTTTGTTTGAACGGCTGCTCCACAACCAAGTTGCGCCAGGCCTGCTTGAATTCATCCTCGTTTCGTTCAATCGCAGGCCTGGAAATGCCCTGGGGAAAGTAAACGAAGGGAGCGCCAGAAAATGGGTCCACGGGTAAGTTCGTGAAGTAACGGTCTTTCAAATCATTGAGCGAATCGGGCGGTTTTCCGAATTCCAAGCGATAGGCTTCGATGGCCAAAATCAACATCGTGGCCCGCCGCTGGGTTTCGAAGGCCACCATTTCATCGATCGTCAGGCGGCCGATAAGTTGGACGGAATCTGGTTCGAAGTTATAGGCGCGGTACGAGAGCCAATCGACCAACTGCGCGGCAACGGAATCATCGATTCCCTTGTTCCCGACCAAATCGGAGCGCACACGGCCGAGTTGTTCGAGCATTCGCCTGGTTCGAACGTTCAGCTCTCTGAGGTGGCGATATTTTTCCCAAGGGAATAACTTGGACCAAAAAATCGCGTTATCTAAACGCGGGTGCTCTACCGATCCGTTGAATAGCATTCCCAAGGCTTTTTCGTCACCTTGGTACGCTCGGTGGGCGATGATGTATTCCGACTTCACGGCATCGTCCAAATGGAACATGCCAACATTAATTTCTTGGAGTCGTTCTAGAGTGCCGGCGATTCTCTCGGGCGTTTGGTTTGGTTCGGCAGCCCAACTAGGAAGTTCGGCGATGATGTTTTTTGCATAGCCAATAGGAAATCTGCCCGGTTGTGCCGGCGCATACTGCGCTAAACTGCGAGGCCATGTGAATTGCGGCCAAATAATGATCCAGCGATTCGTCGAGTTTGCCATCTGCTTGCAACACTCTTGCGCTCGAGGTAACTAATTCGATCAAGCCGCTGGGCTCATCAACGCCCTCGATGGTTAATGTTTTCGGGTCGACAAGCGCGCAACTGCCGCGCCGGCTGGCCTCCAGGGCTTGCTTAAGCTGAGCGGCGTTCGATTCGACCCATTGTTTTTCCAGCTTTAATTCTTCCACGCCATTTGGATCGAAGTCGCGTGGTCCGGTCCCATCGAATGCCGGTCCATCTGGAAAATTGGCTAGGTGCTCGATCTGCCGATACAGTTCGGCAGTTTCTTTTGCCTCAGGCGAAATGTGCGCCAAATATTCGTCGGCATCGAAACCGGGACTGACCAATCGAACTGAATAAACTCGGTAGGCGACGACGAAAAATGCAAGTATCAGCGCGGGTGCAATTACAGCCGCAGCCGCCTGTATGCGCGCACGCCAGCGAGTGTTTTCGCGAATCCAATCGGGCGTGCGCAGCCACGTGGCCAGTAGTAACAGCACCGGGATCGGCATTACCGACCACCACAAGCCAATTTCGAGCCGGCTCATCAGGCCGCACCAAAACCACAGTCCCGCGGCCATAAGTAATCCAACGGCGCCTGCAACCAAGCCGCTACGAATGTGCATCGATGCCCACTGACCGGCCGCGTAGCAAATTGCCACCAGCAGCAAACCCGTTAGAAAGTGCGCCATGCTCAAGTATTCGATTAAGCCGTTTTGATTGAGCGCGGTCCATGAGTTTTTCATCACCGAGTGAGCCACGATTTCAATCGAAGCTATGTGGGCTACATACACAAGCCCCGTCATCACGCAGAGAGCATCCAAACCCAATAATTGGCGAGAGTTAGCCAGATTAATCGCGGCGGCACGTTGTGGTCCACAAAGAATCGGTAACGGTATGCTTCCTGATCGGTCTGGAATGCGAACACGCCAATTAGCGTGGCAGCGAACATCAATGGCAGTTCGACGATGCTTCGACGGGGCTCGGCATCGATAAAATTCACCACCAGCACAAACAGAATTGCCGAGCCGATCACTACGAGTATGCTCGCCATACTTGCCGCCAATATTGCCAGATCAAACGGCCCGTTGAACTGGCGCGATCTATTTTGCTCGCCTCGGCCTGGAAAAGAAGCGATTGTGCGCCTATGCCGACCCAACATGCCTTCGTTTGCCGGTCCGTCTTCGTTCTTCGAATTTGCGTCCATTCGAAGGCGCCGGAAAGCCAGCGGAGGCCTAGAACAACGTCGATGCCCAAGACAATGGCCGCAATGACGAGTCGACCGGGAATGGCGCTGGTATAGGCGTCGAGATTCAGATAATGTCGCGGGCTTTGCGAGAGCGACCACGCCAGCACGTGCGTAATTGTCGATCCGAACACGACGGCCTTGCAAATGGCCACAAGGGGCCGCTCGCTCAAGATGGAAAACAAAGTTCCCCAAGCGATGGCTTCAATGGCTGCCACGGCGAGAATCCCGGAAAGCTGGCGAAGCGGCTGATCGTGCGGACTTTGCGCTCCGGCAAAGAGAAACGCGGCCCGGTACAGTAAAAGAAACATGGCTATTGTCGCCAGGCTCGTGACTAACATCTTGCTCGCGACAATGTGCTGCGGTTTTACGGGCGACGCCCGCAAGAACTCGAACGTACCGTCCTCCTTTTCGATGGCGAACGCGGTTCCTGCCGAGCCGAGCGCGAAGAGCACGGGAGCCACGATGGCGATGAAGAATTCGCGCGAAGAGTCCGCACTTGCGTTTCGCGAATCTGAGAACGTGAACGCCAGCACCCATTGCAGAAACATGAAGATGCCTGCCAAACAAAGCCAAAACAGCCGGATGGCGCGGTATTCTTTCCAGATGAGGCGGAGGTAGGGGGTGGCGGTCATGGGACGGCTCGGTAGTTGGAGGTTTGCCACATGCTCACGCTGCGAGAGCATGCCACCAAAAGCACTGCTGGACAAGCCAGCAGTGGCACCCCGCGGAGGTAAGGGGAAGAGTTCATGGGATGGAAGTGGTCAGGGTTCAGAGGTCAGTAGGGTAGGCAGGAGGCAGGGTCAGGAGTCGGGGGTCAGGAGTCAGGGTTCAGGTCACACAATCGGTGCCCCTCACCCCGGCCCTCTCCCAAGGGGAGAGGGAGAAGGAACGACGGCGCTCTCACCCTGCCCTCTCCCAATGGGAGAGGGTTCAGCAGCGGGTTCGGCGAGTTTTAAGTAGGCGACGAAGATTTCTTCGAGGCTGGGGGTGCGGATGCGGAGTTCTTCGACGCCGGGGTGGCGCGAAGGGTTTCGAGTTGTTTTTCGTCGAGTTGAGAGTCACTTTCTGTGCCCTCACCCCGGCCCTCTCCCAAAGGGAGAGGGGGACTTGAGCGCACGAGCACTTGCCATTGTTTCTGGAAGCGGCGCTGGCCGAGGATTTGGCCAGGAATCGGGGGCGCGGCCCGGCGGCTTCGGCCAGCGTGAAGTTGAGTTCGCGAATTTGATCTTTGAGCGTTTCCAGGCGCTCGACCAGCAGCAGCTTGCCTGCGCGGATGATGGCGATGATATCGGCCACGCGCTCGACTTCGCCAATCTGATGGCTGGAGAGGAGCACGGTGCGGCCGGCGGCGGCGATATCGACCATGCCTTCCAAGAATTCGCGGCGCACCAGCGTGTCGAGCCCGGAGGTCGGCTCATCGAGAATGAGCAGCTCCGGTTCGTGGGCCAGCGCGAGCGACAGGGAAACTTTGGCCCGCATGCCTTTGGAGAGGCTTTTGATTTTTCGCTTCAGCGGCAGTTGATAGCCTGCGGCGAGCTTGAGATAGCGCTCGAAGAAGCCGCTGCCGTAGAAGCCGGCGGTGAACCAGCCGATTTCGCTCACGGTCATCCATTCGTACAGCGTGGGGCGTTCGGCGCACGTAGCCCACGCGGCGCGAACGGCTTGTCCTTGCTTGGTGCTGTCGAGGCCGAGCACGGTGGCTGTGTCCGGCGTCGGGTTCGGTAAGGCCCAGCAAAATGCGAATGGCGGTGGTTTTGCCTGCGCCGTTTTCGCCCAAGCAGAGCGCAGACGACGCCTGCGGGGACTTCGAGCGAGACGTTGAAGAGCGCGGTTTGCGAGCCGTAGCACTTGGTGACGTTTTGGAGTTGGATGATGGGAGGCATGGCGGTCAGGGGTTAGAGGGGAGGGAGTTAAATGACGAATGACGAAATTCGAATGACGAATGAAGCGGAACAATGACTGAATGATTGAATGACTAAATGACATCAGCACTTAGACATGTGTATTGATTAGTCGTTTCCTTTTTCTATTGAGCGGAGTTCCTTATCGATGAGCTTGGCGGAGGGATTGGCCGTTCAGGTGACTTTGTTTTGCTTCGGCGAGCACTTGGCGCAGACGGGTGCGGATGAGCTTGAGGCCTTCGTTGCGGCAACGTTCGGCGGCACCTGCGGCGATTTCTAGGCCGGTGCCGCGCACGGGCTCGAGCACTTTATCGTCTTGCAGTTGGCGGTAGGCGCGGGCGATGGTGTTGGGATTGATCGTTAGTTCACGCGCGAGTTCGCGCACCGAGGGAACTAATTCGCCTGGCGCAGCACGCCGCCGGCGACGGCGAATTTGATTTGCCGCGCGATCTGGTCGTAAATGGCCAGGCCGTTGTGTGGATCGATGTGGAAGAACATGGTGCAAAATTCGAATGACGAAGCACGAATGGCAGGCTAGTGATGAGGATTACATGCCCACGCCAAGCCGTGGGCACGGCACCCGTCATGTGTACTATCGTACTAGTACAGTAGCGATTTGAGGCGGAGGTGTCAAGGAATTTTTCCGTGCGATTTTGGCCGAGCAGCGTTTTTTAGGAATGCTGTGACCGCGTCGCCATAGGTCATCGACAGAAGGTGGTTTCAAACATAATTCCGCCGTTGCTCTATTCGGGGTCCTAAGTTTGTTTTCGCGCTGGGATTGATATTGTTGATTAAGATCGTGGGAAAACCGTGCAAAGTAGCCAAGAGAAGTCGATCGAATCGCAATCAA